>NZ_JBNDKQ010000001.1:0-1025814 GCF_050435625.1 Paraburkholderia sp. RAU6.4a | reverse complement strand
ACGACATAGTTGCTGACGACAGCGGGCAGCGCCACGGCGGCGGCCAGCAGCGCACCGCCGAGAGGCCTGGCCCAACGCGCGGAGACCTGACTGGCGCTCATGGACTACATTCTCTCGACAACGCGTTCGCCGAACAGCCCGGTCGGCTTGATCACGAGCACGGCGATCAGCACGCCGAAGACGAACACGTCGGTCCATTGCGAAGAGACATAGCCCGCGCCGAAGGCTTCGAGCAGGCCAATCAGGATGCCGCCCGCCATCGCGCCCGGGATGTTGCCGATGCCGCCAAGCACGGCGGCGGTGAACGCGCGCAGGCCTAGCACGAAGCCCATGAAGAAATTGATCTGCGTGTAGTAAAGACCTTCCATGACGCCCGCCACGGCGGCCAGCACCGACCCGAGCAGAAAGGTGAGCTGGATCAGGCGTTCGACGTCGATGCCCATCAGACGCGCGGCGTCCTGATCGATTGCCAGCGCGCGCATCGCGGTGCCGAGGAAAGTGTGGTGAACGAAGAAATACAGTGCCAGCATCAGGGCCAGGCTCGTCACGATGATGCCGATCTGCGCGAAGGTGATCTGCACGCCGTGGAGTTCGAAGCCGGCCTGGCTCAGCACGTGCGGATAGGTGCGAAAGCCCGCGCCGTAGATCAGCAGCACCCCATTTTGCAGCGCCAGCGAGACGCCCAGCGCCGTAATCAGAATCGACAGCCGCGGCGCGCGCAGCAACGGCTGATACGCGAGCCGCTCGATCAGCAGGCCGAGCGCGCCTGTGACCGTCATGGCGGCCACAAGGGCGATCAGCAGCGCCAGGGCGAGCGGCAGATGCGCGGACGCAAGAACCATCAGACCGGTCCAGCCGATGAACGCGCCGACCATGAACAGGTCGCCATGAGCGAAGTTGATCAGCCGGATGATTCCGTAGACCATCGTGTAGCCGAGGGCGACGAGGGCATAGAACGAGCCGGTCGTCAGCCCTTCGATGACGAACTGGAAGAAGTCGCTCATGACGGGGCGGCGCGCGCAATGACGCCTACTTCATCGCCACCCAATGCCCGTTCGCTTCCTGCCGCTGGTAGGGCTCGAACTTGTCGTTGTGCACGATGATGGTGATGTACACAGCTTTACTGCGGTCCCCCTTCGAATTGAAGGCAATCGTTCCGGTCGCGCCCGGGTAGTTCGAGATCTTGTGCAGAGCCGCGGTGATCGCGGCAGGCTGGGCCGATTTTGCGTCCGCGATGGCTTTGGCCGTGACTCCGACAGCGTCGTATTCATAGACCGAGTACGGTCCCGGCGCTTGCCCGTAAGCCTTCGTATAGTCATCGACGTAGGCGTGCGCGCCGCTCAGGAACTGCGCGAGCGGTGCCGTCGTGATGATCATGCCGTCGGCGGCGGGACCGGCCGTCTTCATCAGGGTGGGGTCATTGGTGGCGTCGCCGCCCATGAAGGTCATTTTCAGACCCAGTTGCCGCGCCTCCTTGACCAGCAGGCCGGCTTCGGAGAAATAGCCTGTGTAGTAGATCACGTCAGGCTTCAGTGAGGAGACCCGCGTGAGCGTCGGTGAATAGTCCATCTGTCCGGGCGTGATCGAATTGGCGTACACGACATCGACACCGTCCTTCTTCAGGGCTTGCACGGTGTTCTGGGCGAGGCCTTTGGAATAGGTCGTGTTGTCGTCGATCACCGCCACGCGCTTCGCGTGCAGAACGTCTTTCATGAAGCTTGCCGCGAATGGGCCCTGCTGGTCGTCACGGCCGATCGTGCGGAACACGTTGTCGTACCCCATCTCGGTCAGTTGCGGATTCGTCGACGCATCCAGCACGTAGGGAATCCCGGCGCGATGAAAGGTTGTCGATTCCGGCAGCGCCGCGCTTGAGCAATATCCGCCCGCTACCGCGACAACGCCCGCATCGACGAGTTTCTGTGCCGCCTGCACCGCGGTCTGCGCATCACAGGCGTCGTCCTCGGGCACCAGCTCGATCTGCTTGCCGAGCACGCCACCGGCCGCGTTGATTCTGGCGGCGGCGAGCTTCGCGCCATTGACAATATCCGTGCCGGCATTGGCACTGCTGCCCGACAGCGGAACGGGCACGCCGATCTTGATGGTGGCGCCCTGGCTTAGCGCCGAACCGGGAGCCATGCCGACAAGCAGGGCCACGGCGGCCGCCATGCCCGCAAAGGCCGTTTGCCGCGAGCCCCGCTTTGCACCGGACCAGCCAATCGTCTGAGCAAACATGTTAGAGACTCCTTATTGTGAGAGGGATCGGACGATCCGCCACACGGGTATACCGGTGACATCGGAAAGCGGACGGAAATGGGGCGATTGCGTGTGATTCATACCCACCAGGTCAACGGCGTGACTGCTGGTTTCACCGGAGCGCTGACACTAAAGCGCTTCTTTCATGATAGAAGCCGGTGTGCGTTGGACGGTATAGGGTATTTGCGTATAAACCATTACACAAAGGCGCCGGCAATCCCCTACCTTTAAGAGGCAGTGACGACAGAGACTCGCGAGCCCGAACGCGACATGACAGGACGACTCCGAAATGAGTGCGATTGCACCGCATGACGACGTGTACACGAAGCTCGATTTCACGCTGGACGACGGCATCGGCCGTCGTGCCGCGATTGGGCTCGTGGTGCTCGCCACCGATCATACGATCGAGCATGAGTGGCGGGGCTTGCTGACGCAGGACGGCGTGGCGTTCTACGAAAGCCGTGTGTATAACTCGGCGGACATCACGCCCGAACGGCTAGCGGAAATGGAGGACCGTATTGCACCGGCGGTCGCGCTGATCCGTCCGGCCGAGCGTATCGATGTGGTGGCGTTTGGCTGCACGTCCGCGTCGATGGTGATTGGGGAGGAAAAGGTGTTCGCGCGGATTCGCGAAGCGCGTGCGGACGCCGCGTGCACTACGCCGATCACCGCGGCGCTGGCGGCGCTTCGCGCACTTGGCGTCCAACGTACGGCCCTGCTTACTCCCTATGTGCGTTCGATCAACGAATACATGCGCGACTATATCGAGTCGCGCGGTCACGGCATTACGCGCGTGGCGTCGTTCGAGCATGCGAACGATAACGAAGTGGCGCGGATCGATGCGGCGTCATTGCGAACTGGTGTTGAGCGACTTGCGCGCAATCGTGACGTGGACGCGATTTTCGTATCGTGCACGAGCTTGCGCATCGCCGGGTTGATTCCGGAGCTGGAGGGGGCGATCGGCAAGCCGGTGATATCGAGCAACTACGCGATGGCGTGGCACGCGTTGCGGCTCGCCGGCGTGGGAGATTGCGAGCCTCATCTTGGGCGGCTGTTCGCGCTGTGACGTTGTACCTTGAAATGCGACGCGGCGCGACGGGGCGACCATGCGGCGATCGACGCCGAGGCCATGTTCCAGACATCGACGCGGACCACAGACGCGGCAGGCGCGTTGGATGAACCGCCGCAGGAATCGCTCATCGAAGCGTCTGCGCGGCGGCAGGACTACGACGACTGTCCGTCATTTCCCAGCATGGTTCGACGACATGCCGGCGCGCCGCAATGACACGCGTACTGGGCGCGAATGTCGTCGGTGACCGCGCCGTCCACTGACAGACCGTAATTGATGAAAAGCTCCTCCCCGGGTGCGATCGTGGCGAGCGCATGAATGAACACCCGGTCGCCCGTCTCGATGGCCTCGCAGTTGGGGGCGCACGCATGGTTCAGAAAGCGGGCGCTGTTGCCGCCGCGGCTGCCGTCGATCACTCGTCCGCTGGACAGCCCAAACACGAAGGTGTGGCCCGCGTCGGCTCGCTGACGGGCGGCGGCGCGCCGCCAGCTGGTCACTTCCCCCTTGTACTCGATCACCCGTTCGCCCGGGGCGATCGGCTGCAGGGCAAACAGTCCCATGCCATGCACTGGTGAGCGTCGTGCGGTGATGCGTCGCAATCGCATGTTGTCGTTTCCTTCGCGACCCTCGGTCGTTGCATGTGGTTGAGCGGCGATGCGAAGCATATCGCCACACAGTCAGGCGCTCAATATTTTTCTTTTTAAAAGCGCAACTAACGGCCAAGGACGGACCGCGCCAAGGGTTCCGGCTTTGCCGCAACGAGGCTGGCAACGGTCGACGGTTACAGGGAGGTCGTCAAGTCGCATGTCCACGGCATCACGCTGGCACAACAGCCGGCTCAGCCAAACGAGCGGCTGGCCGCCGCTGCGCGCTTGCGCAACCAGTTCATGCAGGCGAACAGGGCGATGGCGAACGCCATCAGCAGTGTGGCCACGGCAAGGATCGACGGGTCGATCTGGTCACGGATGCCACTCCACATCTGCCGCGGCACGGTGCGCTGCTCGGGGCCGCCAATGAACAGAATGACGATCACTTCGTCGAACGACGTCGCGAATGCGAACACACTGCCCGTTGCGACGGCGGGCGTGATCAGCGGGAGCGTGACGCGACGAAACGCGACCCACGGCTGCGCGCCCAGCCCCGAGGCAGCCCGAAGCAGGCTTTGATCGAACGAAAGAAGCGAAGCCGTCACGGTGATCACCACGAAGGGCGTACCGAGCGCGGCATGCGCAAGCACGACGCCGAGATACGAATTGACCAGGCCGAGCGGCGAAAAGACCAGATAAAACCCTGCCGCGACGACAACGATAGGCACGATCATCGGCGACACGATGATCGGCATGATGATCGAGCGGTAAGGAAACTGCGTGCGGCTCAAGCCGAGCGCGGCGAGCGTGCCGAGCACCGTCGCGATCAGCGTCGACGCCGCGCCGATGCCGATGCTGTTCGCCAACGCGCGTTGCCAGTCCGGCGAACTCAGCGCCTGCGCGTACCAGCGCAGCGAGAAGCCCTGCATCGGGTACGAGAAGAATGAGCCGGAGTTGAACGACAGCGGCACGATCGCGAGGATCGGCGCGACGAGGAAAAAGAAAATGAGCGTGCAATGCACGCGTAGTCCCGCGCCCGCGATGCGTTCCGAGAGTAGCCGGGTTCGTCCGTCTTTCATCTGAGTCTGCCTGTTGATCAACCATACGAAGGAGCGACAACCCATTAGCGTCGGTTGCGCGGCGCGTTAGCCGAAGCGCAAGCGGTCGATACCGACCAGCCGGTTGAAGATGAAATAGAACACCGCCGTGAATGCGATCAGATAGCACGACAACGCACCCGCGAGTCCCCAGTTGAGCTGATCGTTGGTCTGCGACGCGATCAGCTGGCTGATCATTTCGTCGCCGGCGCCGCCTAGCAGGGCGGGGGTGATGTAATAACCGAGCGCGAGCACGAACACGAGAAAACATCCCGCGCCGACACCCGGCAGCGTTTGCGGAATATACACTCGCACGAAGGCCACAGCCGGATGCGCGCCGAGGGATTTCGCCGCCCGCATGTACACGGGCGGGACACCTTTCATCACCGAAAAGATCGCGAGGATCATGTATGGCAGCAGGATGTGCGTCATGCCGATCAACACACCCGTGCGATTGAAAATAAGCGGTAACGGATGATTGATGAGCCCAAAGCGGAGCAACGCGCCGTTGATTACACCACCTGGTTGCAGCAGCACATACCACGCGGTGGTCCGCACCAGCAGCGAGGTCCAGAACGGTACGATCACGAAGAGGATCAGCCGGTTGCTCTGGTCCTCCGGCAATGTCGCGAGCAGATACGCCACGGGATAACCCAGCACCAGGCACAGCAGCGTGACCGTCGCACTGATCGTGACCGTGCGTCCGAAGGCCGCGCGGAAGATGGCGCTGTCCGCCGCGACGGACGTCACCGAGCCATCGGGCGCGACTTGCGCGTCGACGGCGTTCAGCAAATAGTCGGGCGTGGGCGAGATCGACGCACGCTTGAGGAGCCGCCAGGTTTCCGGTGTGTTCCAGCGTTCATCCAGATCGATCAGGGCGGGCTTCCATTGCGCGGGCGTTTGCGAACGTGTGGCACGCGCCGTCTTGAACAGCAGGCTGCGGAACTCTGGTTGAGAGAAGTTCATGCGTCGCGCGATATTGCCGAGCTGGCCGGATTCGCTGGCGTCCTTCAGGTCGTGCGCGAGTGCGGCAAAGGCCGGTTCGCCGGGTACGCCCGCACCGTCCCATCCGGCCAACGCCGTGCTCAATTGCGGCATGCCGGCGCGCACTTCAGGGTTTCGCACGCTGCGCGCGAGCAGGCTCGCGATCGGCGCGACGAACGTCACCAGCAGAAAGATGAGCAACGGCAAAGCCAGCAGCAACGCGCGCAGCGCGGCCTTGCGGCGCGCGGCGCGAAACGACTCGCGGTTCGCGGCCTGCGGGCCGCGGCCAAAAGGGGCGGTGGATGGCAGCTGCGTGTTCATCGTGCTCGATCTCCCGGGTGACGTTCGTTCGATCTGGCGCTACTGCGCCAGCCAGTTCTGGAACCGCTTGTTGATCGCATCCGCGTTGTCGGCCCAGAACGTCGCGTTGATTTGCAGCGGGCGTTTGAAGTTCTCCGGCGCTGTCGGCAGATCGTTCAGACGCGCCTTGTCGATCAGCGGAATGGCGTCCTTGCGCGGCGGCGCGTACGCGATGTACTTCGACAGGTCCGCATAGGCCTGCGGTGTCGAGGATGCGACGATGAACTTCCGCGCCGCGTCGGCATGCTTCGCGCCGTTGACCACGGCCCACCATTCGTAGTCGTACACCTGTGCATCCCAGACGATCTTGAAGGGCTTCTTGTCCTTGTGCACGGCGTCGTCGATGCGGCCGTTGTACGCCTGCGTCATGACGACCGCGCCGTCGGCGAGCAGTTGCGGCGCCTGCGCACCCGCCTCCCACCAGACGATGCTCGGCTTGATCGTGTCGAGCTTCTTGAACGCGCGGTCGACGCCAGCCGGCGTGGAGAGGGTCTTGTACACGTCCTTGGGTGCAACGCCATCGGCGATTAAGGCCCATTCCATCGCGACCTTCGGCGACTTGCGCATGCCGCGCTTGCCCGGGTACTTGTTGAGGTCGAAGAAGTCGTTGATGGTAGTAGGCGCAGATTTCAGCTTGCTGGTGTCATACGCATAGACGGTGGACCATACCATCGCCGCGACGGCGCAATCACTGATCGAGCCCGGCAGGAAGTCACTGGTGTTGCCGAGCAACTTCTTGTCGAACTTGGCGATGAGGCCTTCGTCGCACGCGGTGATTGCGTCGTTGGTTTCGAGGTCGATCAGATCCCAGGTCGGGTTCTTCGACTGTTCCATCGCTTGCAGTTTGGCGAGGCCGCCATCGTAGGACTCGGTGGAGAACTGGTCGCCGGTTTTCGCAGTGAACGGTTCGAACCATGCCTTTTTCGCGGCAGCTTCATACGCACCGCCAAAGGTGACGACGGAAATCGTTTCGGCCGCGTGAACCGTGGCCGTGGCAAACACCCCGAGCGCGCACGCCGCGAATGTGGTCCGGAATAACGAGAGTGTGGTCTTCATTTCTAGTTGGCTCCTGCGATAAGTGGCGAGGCGGACGAGGGAACGGCAACAGTGGAATAGTCGGCGCCGCCGGACGCGGCGGCGGATTGCGGCGCGGCCGCCATTGCTGGCAGCACCTTGCAGTCGTCGCGTCGCCAGGTCACGGCGGTCTGACGGCCGAGCGCGGGCAGGTCATGGTGCTGTGTGTTCGGCAGCTTGACGACCATGCTTTCGCCATGGCCGAGCTTCAGATGCACGCGATGATGATCGCCGCAGTAAACGAGTTCCTCGACAAGCGCGTGCACGATGTTCATGTTCTGCCGGGTCGCTTCCTGCACGGCGTCCGGCGTCGCCGCGATGTGCGCGCGCTCGGGACGCAGCGCCAGCACCGCCGTGTCGCCCGACGCGAGCCCCGCGCCTGGGCGTCCGCGCACAGTGCTGCCGTCGGCCAGCTGCATCGCAGCCCATTCCCCGCCGTCGGAATCGACGCGACCGGTCAGTCCATTGTTCTCGCCGACGAAATTGGCAACGAACGCATTCGCTGCGTTTTCGTAGAGTTCGGTCGGTGCGGCGGCCTGCTGGATGCGTCCATCGGAAAACACGGCGACGCGGTCCGACATCGTCAACGCTTCGTTCTGGTCGTGGGTCACGTAGACGATCGTCAGCGACAGTTCGCGATGCAGCCGCATGATTTCGTATTGCATGGTTTCACGCAGGCGCTTGTCGAGCGCGCCAAGCGGCTCGTCCATCAGCACCACGCTCGGCTCGAAAACCAGCGCGCGGGCAAGCGCAACGCGCTGCTGCTGACCACCGGACAGTTGCGACGGACGCCGCCCCGCCAGATGCGATAACTCCACCATGTCCAGCACGCGCGTCACGCGCGTTTTCTGTTCGCTACGGCTTATCTTGCGCACCGACAGCGGAAACGCGACGTTCTCGGCAATCGTCATGTGCGGGAACAGCGCATAGTTCTGAAACACCATGCCAATATCGCGCCGATGCGGCGGCTTGTCGTCCAGACGCTTGCCGCCGAGGCGGATTTCACCGCGCGTCGGCGCTTCGAATCCCGCGAGCATCATCAGTGTCGTGGTCTTGCCGGAACCGGACGGACCGAGCAGCGAAACGAATTCACCGTGCGCGACATCGAGATCGAGTCCCTCGACGACGCTATGCACGCCGTCGTATGACTTGCTGACGCCGTCGAACGAAATAAATGGGTGGCTTGACATGAGTAACTCGGCAGAGTGTTGGCGGTCCACGTGGGGCGGCGAATCACTTCGCGCCCAGGCGTCCCGCCAGATAGCGGGCGAAGTCGTAATTCGGCCGTTCCAGAGGGCTCAGATGGCCAGGCTTCGCGAGTGGCGCGTGCACGCCGCGAAACACGGCCTCGACGCCGCGCCGGTCCTCGGCGTTGACTTCGTCGAGCAGCGTCTTCAGCGTAGCCATGTAATCGGCGGCCCGCGGATCGTCGACGAAATCCGGTGCGAGGCCGCCGCCGAAGCGGATATGCACGCGGCCGACGCCCCGCGGCTGCAGGATCAGATACCAGAAGTAGCCGGGCGTCAGCGTGATCAGGTGTGTCGGGTAGATCGCCAGCAGCGCGGTGGTACGGCGCCAGTGCCCTTGCAGACGTGTATTGCTGGGATGCGCGTTGCCGATCGGCAGCGACGCTTCCTTGGTGATCCAGTGATAGTTGAACGCGGGCAAGCCCGGCGGACATTCCATTTCTTCGAGCTTCGAGTGCGGCCCGACCGTTGCGCGATGCAGCATCGGCAAGTGGTAGCTCTCCATGAAATTTTCCGCGAGGATCTTCCAGTTGGTGTCCCACACGTGCTCTTCGTGGAAGGTCTCGACGTAGTCGCTCATGCCGTACGGCTCGATCAGCTTCGTCAGCCCGGACAAATGTGATTCCACCGAAGGCGCATGCGCGTTGAGCGTTACGTAGATCCAGCCTTGCCACGTCTCGCAGCGCACGGCAGGCAGCTTGTATTGTTCCTTGCAAAAGCCCGGCTGCCGATCCATCAACGGCGCGCCCGCGAGCGAACCATCGAGCGTGTAGTTCCATGCGTGATAGGGGCACACGATCCGGCGCACGTTGCCGCGCCCTTCAAGCAATACCGACATCCGGTGCAGGCAAACATTCGAGAATGCGCGCAACGCACCGCTCGCATCGCGCAGCACGAACACCGGCTGGTCGTCGATTTGCGCGGTCAGATAGTCGCCGCACTGTGCGAGCGCGCTCGCGCGGCCCACGCACAACCACTCGTTGCGAAACACGTCGCGCCGTTCGAGCGCGAGAAACGCCTCCGACGTGTAGACGGCCGGCGGCATTGCGTGCGCATCCCCGAACGGACGCTCGCAGTTCTCGCGCAGGGCGCGAACGATGTCGAGCTCAGTGTCCGTCGACTGAAGAATGGCTGACATAGGGGGCCCCCCATCAGTGTGTGCATCCGATGAGCACCAATCTAACAATCCAAATTGCTAGGTAAAATATTGTTTTTGCATGCAGTGCATAGCTCAAGCCTATGCCGAGAGGCTTTCGGGACCGCTAACCGATGTGGAGGCGCCGAATATACGTTTCACAGAATGCCGAGAAGCGCTTCACAACCTCGCGCGGCTTGACGGCGCCCGATAGTGCGATGCCAAGCGTCGTCGCATTGACGCTTTCCTTGAAATGTTTAATCACGAAGTCTTCGCCGTCCACTGTCCGGGTCGACTTCAGCGGGAAGTTGAGTATGCTGTAACCCAAGCCGTTGGCAACCATGCCACGCACCACTTCAGGCTGTGACGACCGGAAAGCCGCGGTCGGGCGGCTGCCGACTGCGTCGAACAGCGCGGAGAAGTACTCGCGGCTATGCGGAAGGTCCAGCATCACATAGGGCTCGGGCAGCAGATCGGCCAGCGACACTTTGCGAGCCCGTGCAAGCCTGTGTGTTTTAGGCAGGATGACATACGGTGGCAGCGAAAGCAGCGGGGTAAACGCGATTCCATCGGCGATATCGAGGCTGTAGGTCAGCGCGATATCGAGCGAGCCGTCGCGCAGGCCGCTCAAAAGCGTGTCCTGATGCGCTTCCGTCGTACGGAAGGTGACCGCCGGATAGTCCCGCACGAAGCGGCTGATGATGCCTGGCATCAGCGGCGGGGCCAGCGACACCATGCAGCCCAGCGAGATGGAGCCCGACATGCCGCCATCGATTTCCTTCGCGGTCAGCTGCAATTCTTCGGCGTTCTGAAGCAGATTGCGAGCGTGGCCGAGCAGATCGCGGCCCGGTTGCGTGAGCGACAGCCCGCTGGCGTGATGGCGGATGAACAGTTGGACGCCGAACGATTCCTCCAGATCCGCGAGCGACGTCGAGATAGACGGCTGCGAAATGTGCAGGCGCTTTGCCGCGGCGGTGAACGAAAGCGTCTCGGCCGTGACGACAAAATACCTGAGCTGACGCAACGAGTAGCGTATCGAGTTGCCGTCCATCAGTTGCTCCGTGTTCGGTCGAACCGATTGTCGCTCGCCAATTGTCGATTGCATAGCGAAAAACGATGCAAAGCATTTTTAAAATATAGTTTTTGTTGCCCGCCGCGCGGCGTACATTCTGTCCGACCGAAGAGAGAGAGTGACCTGAATCCAGAGCGCTTTTCAGAAGGAGAAGGCCATGTCGGCTGAACAATTGTCGATCGACACGCTGGTCATAGGCGCGGGTCAGGCTGGCGTGGCAATGAGCGAACACCTGAGCAAACTCGGCGTACCCCATCTCGTGCTGGAGCGCGACCGCATTGCCGAACGCTGGCGTACCTGCCGCTGGGATTCACTGGTCGCCAATGGTCCCGCCTGGCACGACCGCTTCCCTAACATGGAGTTCGAAGGACTCGATCCTGATGGGTTCGCCGCCAAGGATCAGGTCGCCGATTACTTCGAGGCCTATGCGCGCAAGTTCGATGCGCCGATCCGCACGGGCGTCGAAGTCACGAGCGTCGAGCGTCTGAAGGGCCGGGCAGGATTTACGGTCGCAACGTCCAATGGCACGATCGAAGCCCGTCGCGTGGTCGTTGCGACGGGGCCGTTCCAGCGGCCCGTCATTCCCCCCATCGCGCCACAGGACGTCGAGATCACGCAGCTTCATTCGGCCCACTATCGGAACCCGGCGCAGCTGCCCGAAGGGGCGGTGCTCGTGGTTGGCGCGGGTTCGTCCGGCGTGCAGATCGCGGACGAACTGCAACGCGCGGGCCGCAAGGTTTATCTGTCCGTCGGTGCGCATGACCGTCCGCCGCGCGCCTATCGCGGTCGCGATTTCTGCTGGTGGCTGGGTGTACTCGGCGAATGGGACAAGGAAGTCGCCGTGCCGGGACGCGAGCATGTGACCATTGCCGTCAGCGGCGCGTACGGCGGCCAGACCATCGATTTTCGCAGGCTCGCTCATCAGGGCATGACGCTGGTCGGCACGACGAAATCGTTCACGAATGGCGTTGCGACCTTCGAACAGGACCTCGCCGCCAATCTGAAGCGTGGCGACGAAAACCTGATGTCGCTACTGGACGCGGCCGACGACTACGTCGAGCGCAACGGCGTGGACCTGCCGCAAGACCCCGACGCACGCCTGATTCCACCAGACCCGGAGTGCGTGACGCATCCGCTCCCGGAACTGGATCTTAAGAAGGCGGGTGTGAGCACGATCATTTGGGCCACCGGCTATGCCGTCGATTTCAGCTGGCTGCACGTGAACGCATTCGACGATACGGGCAAGCCGCAGCATCAGCGCGGTGTATCGAAGGAACCCGGCGTGTATTTCCTCGGCTTGCCGTGGTTGTCGCGGCGCGCGTCGTCGTTTATCTGGGGCGTCTGGCACGACGCAAAGCACATCGCCGATCACATCGTCACGCAGCGCAAATACCTCGCGTATCGCGACGCGTCGCAGCGTCGGCAGGACGCGCGCGGCGTGCACGGCGCGAATCCAACCGACACCGCGTGCGACGAATCGCACGCGCCGAAGACCAAAGAAGTGGGAGTGAACTGATGCCTACGCATACCCGCATCCGCATGTTCAATACGAAGGATACGTACCCGAACCAGTCGCTCGATAACGATCTTTGCCAGGCGGTTCGCGCGGGCAATACGGTCTATGTGCGCGGCCAGGTCGGTACGGATTTCGACGGCAACCTGGTCGGTCTCGGCGATCCGGGCGCGCAGGCCGAGCAGGCGATGAAGAACGTCAAGCAACTTCTCGAGGAAGCCGGCAGCGACCTGTCGCATATCGTCAAGACGACGACTTACATCACTGATCCTCGTTATCGCGAGCCGGTGTACCAGGAAGTCGGCAAGTGGCTGAAGGGCGTGTATCCGATTTCGACGGGGCTGTGCGTCAGCGCGCTCGGCCAGCCGCAATGGCTGATGGAAATCGACGTGATCGCCGTGATTCCGGACAACTGGAAGCCATCTCAGGCGTGAGGAGCTACCCATGACATTCTCGATCGTCGGACGTTGTGGCAAGACCGGTCAGCTCGGTATCGCGATCAGTTCGTCGAGCATTGCGGTGGGTGCGAGGTGTCCGTGGGCGCGCGCGGGCGTCGGTGCGGTGGCGACGCAGAACGTGACGCTGCCCGCGCTCGGGCCGCAGATTCTCGATCTGCTGGAAAGTGGGCGTATCGCGGCGGATACGGCGCTCGAACGGGCGCTAGGCGCGAGCGAATGGAGCGAATACCGGCAGGTGACGGTGGTCGACAGTGAGGGGCGGACCGCGATGTTCACCGGCAAGGAAGCACTCGGCGTGCATCACGCCGTCGCGGGAAATCAGTGTGTGGCAGCGGGCAATCTGCTCGCCGGCAAGCCGGTGATCGACGCGATGGTGAAAGCGTTCGAGAGCGCACAAGGCGCGCTCGCCGATCGCCTGCTGCACGCGATGCATGCGGCCGTCGAAGCTGGCGGAGAAGCAGGGCCCGTGCATTCGGCGGCTCTGAAGATCGTCGATACACACGTCTGGCCGAGCGTCGATCTGCGTGTCGATTGGGCCGACGACGATCCGATCGGCAAACTTGCCGCCCTTTGGCAAGCGTATCGGCCGCAGATGCGGGACTACATCGCACGCGCGTTGAATCCAACCGCGGCGCCGAGCTACGGAGTGCCCGGCGATGAGTGAGTTGTCGAGCCGTGCGCTGCTCGAACGGCTGATCGGTTTTGCGACTGTCAGCCGCGACTCCAATCTGGAACTGATCGGCTTCGTGCAGCAATACCTCGCGGATCCAGGTGTGGACAGCGAGCTGTTCCATAACGCCGAGCGTACCAAGGCCAACCTGTTCGCCACGATCGGTCCGCGAGAGCGTGGTGGCATCGGGCTGTCCGGGCATACCGATGGTGTGACGCGATGTTCGCTCGCCTCGCTGAACATCTCAAAAGCGTGAGGTAGCCTGCACGTCTGCGGTGCAAATCGGGCGTGAGGGGTTCACCAGGACACGCGCTCCGCCACTTCGAGCACGAAGTGCGCGACCACGACCACACCGGTGATCAGGGTCGCGAGCCAGCAGAGCGCGCGTAACGACCAGTGCGCGACGATTTCGCCGACCGCTTCTCGTTTCGCACTCAGCAGCACCAGAAGCACCAGCACGGGCGTAATGGTCATACCGTTGACGATGGCGCTCCAGTACAGCGCCTTGACAGGGTCGACGTGCCATAGGCCGAGCGCAACGCCAAGCAGCGTCCCGAGCCCCGCGAGCGCAACGAGCAGAACAGCAATGCGCCGATCACGCCGTTGGCCGTGGGGCCAGTCGAACGAACTCGCGACCGCTTGCGCAGCGGAACCCCCAAGCGAAGGCAGGGCGAGCAGCGCTGAGCCGATCAGTGCAAGCCCCAGCAGTGTGCCGGCGTAGCCATCCACTAGCGGTTCGAGCACCCTGGAAAGCTCCATGGGCTCGCCGGGCCGCGTCTGTGCACCATGCAGCGTCGCCGCAGCCGCAATCATGATGCACAATGCGGCCACGCTTGATAGCGCGGTGCGCGTCAAGGTCTGCATGCGCGCCCGGCGAAGCTGCTCTGACGAACGTCGATCGCCTCGCGCCGCGTGCTGTTCGTGCTGTCGATGTTCTTCCTGTGCTTCCTGCTCGGCCTGCGAAAAAAGCAGATAGGGACTCATCGTCGTACCGAGTACGGCCATCAGCATCGTGACGAAATCTTCTTTCCACTCGACGTGCGGCACGAGCGAGCGCAGCACGACCGTGTGCCACGGCACATCGACGATCAGCAGCACGCCGGCATACGCGAGCATCGGCAGCATCAACCATTTGAGCACCTGCGCATAGCGCGCATAGGGAATGAACCACTGCAACGCAATCGAGGTGCAACCGCATGCGAGGGCAAGCAACCAAAGCGGCCCATGAGTGAAGCGTTGCACGACCGCGGCCATCGCCATCACATTGACGGCGATATTCAGCGTATTCGCAATCACGAACCGCGCCACCGCCAAATAGAAGAACACCGGCGAATAGTGCGCGCGCATGTTCGCGGTCAGGCCATGTCCAGTGACGGCGGCGACACGCGTCGAGACCAGCTGCAACGCGACCATCGACGGATACGACAGCACGCAGGTCCACAGCAGGTCGTAGCCGTACCACGCGCCCGCGAGTGAATATGTGGCGATACCGCTGGGATCGTTATCGCAGCCGAGACTTGCCAGCCCCGGCCGCAGATCGGCGGCCCACGAGCGGGCGGCCTGCGACGAGGCAGCGTGCGTACTACCTTGTGCGGCGCGGGGCGCGGTGCCCCTGTCGGGGGAAGAGTGCATTCGCCTGACCGTCGGGAAACCAGGGATGCTGTAGCGCTCGCACGAAACGTTCCTTCGTCGACTCGTTTCGCGGCTTACATATACAGCGGATGTGACGCTATCGGGGGCGACTATCAGGACTCCCTCAGGCTGACGATACAATGTCACATCTTCAACCCGCGCCGACCAGCGCGAAACGCTCGTCGACCGCGGCGAGCGAACGACCAGTCTCCGCGATAGCTCCCCGCAAGTGAGGTCTCAATGCCCAGGCGTCTTTTCCGCGCTGCGGCAATCGAAACGGATTCAAAGCGGTGAATGACACACTCGGCCATACTGCACCGCAGCTGACTCGCTGCGTTTGCCTGAATTCCCGACCTGCTTCGGTAGGGATGCCGGATGTGCCGGACAAAGTGACAGTTGCGACGAGCCGCTGAAGAAAATCGCTGGAAAGGAGAAATCTTGAAAAAGACAGGATTCACGGTTCTGATCATGACGCCTTGCACGGGCGCGCACGCATCGGACTACGCTGAGCTCTGGAATCCACCAGAGGCACGCGCGAACATGCTTCGAGTGACGACTCGCGCCGCATCCGTGAGGGTCGTGCGCTAATGGAAACGATCGACTACGACGGGTACACGTTGTGGGGGCATGCCATCCTTCAGCAGGAAGGCGAAGGCATCCTGCAACCGGAGCGCTATGCGGCGAGCGGAACCATTACGCGAGGCGGAAAGCTGATCGAAGCATCAGGCATTCTGGGACTATTCGATAGCGAGGAGGAAGCCCACCATGCAGGCCTGGATTGGGCGCGCGCGTGGGTGGATGCTCATGGATGAGCTTGCGCTTGGCAGGGTAGTCGAGAGGCTCGGAGCCGTTGCCGTTGGTGGGCCGGGAGGACGCGCCAGCGGATCGACTCAAACCTACGCTTCCCGCTTGCTGCGCCCATACAGCAGCAACATTGCCGCTATCACCGCGCCGTAAATGATCTGACGTCCCGCCTCGGGCATCTGCGCGACTGAAAGGATCGACTGCAGCAGCGTGATGAGGATCGCGCCAGCCACGGTGCCGAGGTATGAACCTCGTCCACCCAGAATCGATGTGCCGCCGAGCACGACTGCCGCGATCGCCGGCAACAGGTAGGCATCGCCCATCGACTGCGCTGCCTTCGACGCATAACCGGCGAGCAATACGCCGCCGAACGCCGCGAAGGCGCTGCACACGGCGAATGCGGCCACGGTCACGAGCCGCGTATTGATGCCGGACAGATACGCCGCGCGTTCGGTATTGCCGATCGCGTACAACGTGCGGCCGAAGGTCGTACGCGACAACAGGAACACCGTGGCGCCGCCGATCACGAGCCATAGCGCGACGGCATTCGGCACGCCCGGTACGAGCCAGCCCGCCGCGAGCCATCGCATCACCTGTGGGGCGGAATCCTGCGGCGACGATCCGCCGGTATAGACGATCATGATGCCCTGTGCGACCGCATTGGTCGCGAGCGTGGCGATCATCGACGGAATGCGCAGCAGCGCAACGAGGATGCCGTTGACGACGCCGATCAGCACGCCGCAACCAATCCCGACCGGTATCGCGAGGATCCGTCCGAGTTCGCCGTGCCCCGCTACCGCGCACGCCATCATTGCGCCGACGGTGATGGTCCACGGCAGCGACAGGTCGATGTGGCCGAGCAGGATCACCATCATCAGGCCGGTCGCGATGATGCCGAGGAACGCGCCGACCTTCAGTTGCAGCAGGATGTACTCCGGCGACGTGAAGTTGCGCGAATACATCCCGCCGACGAGCAGCAGCGCGACGATGCACGCGAACGCGATCACGATCGGTTTGTCGATTCTGCGCGCGAGCCTCGACACGAACGTGGTCCGGCTGGTCGCTGAAACGTGGCTCATTGAAACCACTCCAGACGGTTGCGT
Organism: Paraburkholderia sp. RAU6.4a; assembly: GCF_050435625.1. Taxonomy (NCBI): domain Bacteria; kingdom Pseudomonadati; phylum Pseudomonadota; class Betaproteobacteria; order Burkholderiales; family Burkholderiaceae; genus Paraburkholderia; species Paraburkholderia sp. RAU6.4a. The sequence continues at coordinate 1,008,756 of NZ_JBNDKQ010000001.1, read as the reverse complement.
ACCCTGAACAGCCCGCATGCGCCGATCGCGACAGCGAGCAGAAGAATCACACCCTGGAATAGCGGCTGCCACAGCGCATCGACGTTGAACACGAACAGCAGGTCGCCGATCGAGCGGAACGCGAATGCGCCGAAGATCGCGCCAATCGCGCTGCCCTTGCCGCCGAGCAGCGACACGCCGCCTATCACCACCGCGGCGATCGAAAACAGCGTGTACGAGTTGGCGCTGCCGAGGCTCGCTTCGCCGGTGTCGGTGAAGAACGTCAGGAATAGGCCGCCGATCGCAGTGAGCAGGCCGGCCAGCGTATAGCTGGCGAACTTCGCGCGGCGGATCGGCATGCCGGACAGAAAAGCCGCAGGTTCGGACGAGCCGGTCGCGTACGCCGCGCGCCCGACCGCCGAGCGTTTGAAAGGAATCCAGACGATCAGCGTCGCCGCGAGCAGAATCAGCAAGCTCGCCGGCAGGACGCCGGCGACCTTGCCGGTCAGTGCGTCGGCGAGGTCCTCGTTGATCGAGCCGCCGGGCACGGGGCGCAGCAGCAGCGCCAGGCCGTAGTAGACGGCGCCCGTCGCGATCGTCGTCACGATCGGCTGCAGCCGGCCGAAAATGATGATCACGGCATTCAGCGCGCCGCACAGCGCGCCCGCCGCGAGCACGCCGGCGATGCCGAGCGCGCTGTGCAGCGTGCCGCCCGTGACGATCCACGAGCCGATGCAATTCGTCAGCACCAGTGTCATGCCGATCGACAGGTCGATGCCGGCCGTCAGCACGACGAGCGCTTGGCCCATCGAGACGAGCGCGAGCAGCACCGCCTTGTTCGCTGCCGTCTGAAACACGTTGGCCGACAACGCCGACGGATAGTTGACCAGGTAGATCGCGAACATCAGCACGAACAGGCCGAACGCGAACACGGCCCCGCGATTTTCCGCATACCAGTAACGCAACCCGCTCATAGCGCGACTCCCGTGGAAGGCGAAATCTGTCCGACGGGCAGGTCCAGTGCGCTGGCAATCAGGTTCTGCTCGGTGATCGCCGAGCCGACGAGTTCCTTCTTGATCCTGCCTTCGTACAGCACGAGCACGCGGTCACAGCAGCCGATCAGCTCGTCGTAGTCGGTCGAATAGAACAAGATCGAGGCGCCTTCGTCGGCGAGGCGCCTGAGCAGCTGATAGAGCTCCTGCTTGGTGCCGACGTCGATACCGCGCGTCGGGTCGCTGAGCAGCAGGATCCTCGGCTGCCGGATCAGCCACTTCGCGATGACCACCTTCTGCTGGTTGCCGCCCGACAGCGAGCTCACGGGCGCGTCGACGCTGAACGACTTGATCGCAAGCAGCTCCATCATCCGGTCGACGAGCGACTGCTGGCGGTCGCGATCGATTACGCCGGCGGTGGACATGCGATCGAGCGCGGCAAACGACAGGTTCTCGCGTACCGACATCGGCAGCATCAGGCCTTCGGTCTTGCGGTCCTCCGGTATCAGCGCCATACCGATGCCGTTGGCGCGCGCGGCCAACGGACTGCCGATCGACACGGCTTTGCCGTCGATCTCGATCTTGCCGGCGCACCCGCGCAACACGCCGAACAGCGCCAGCAGCAGTTCGCGCTGGCCTTGTCCGTCGAGGCCGCCCAGTCCGAGGATTTCACCGGGCTGCAATGAAAAGCTGATGCCTTGCAACGTGTCGTTCCACGCGAGATCCCGGCAGGCGAGAACCGGAGCGGCACTGCGGTCGCCGGCGGGTTTGGGCCGGAAACGCATGCTGGTACTTGCGGCCGATCATCATTTCGACGACCTCGTTGTCGGAGCGCTTGCCCGCCTCGAAGCTCATCACATGACGACCGTTCCGGTAGACCGTGCATTCGTCCGCGAGCGCCTTCACCTCGTGCATCCGGTGCGAGATGAACAGCAGCGCGAGCCCCTCTTCGCGCAGGCGCTTGAGCACCTCGATCACGCGCGCGACGTCGGCCGCAGTCAGCGCTGAGGTGGCTTCGTCGAGGATCAGAATGCGCGGCGCGTGTGCCAGCCCCTTCGCGAGCTCGACCATCTGCTGGCGCGACAGCGGCAGGTCCCGGACCTTCGCAAGCGGATTGATGTCGGCGGCGCCCGCCCGGGCGAGCGCCTCCTCGGCCTGGAGGCGCTGGGCCCGGCGGTCGATCATGCCGAAACGTCGCGGCGGGTGCGAAGCGAAGATGTTGTCCGCCACGCTCAAGTCGGGGATCAGCGACAGCTCCTGATACACGCAGACGATGCCGGCCGCGTTCGCCTCGGCCGGCGACGCGAACGAGACCTGCCGGCCATCGAAGTGCATCGTGCCCTCGTCCGGCTTTACGACGCCGGACATCACCTTCAGCAACGTGGACTTGCCCGCGCCGTTCTCGCCGAGGATCGCGTGAATGCGGCCCCTGCGCACTGTGAGCTCAGCGTGATCCAGCGCGACGGCGCCGCCGTAGCTTTTCGACACGCCAGACATCTGAAAGAACGGCTGCTCTGCATCCTGCAGCATGCTTCGTCTCCCGTCACATCCCGGCCATCATCCGATCACTGGTTGCCCTGGCTCTGCTTCATGATTTCCTGCGCAGAGAAATTGATGCCGCAAGTCGGAAACGAGTTGCCGACGAAAAAGTTGTCGGAGTCGTTCGGGAAATAGTTGACGCCCGCCTTCAGCTTCGAATCGTCGGTGACGTCGAGCGGCAGCTTGATCGAGACCGGGATCGTCTGGCCGTCCAGCGCGGCGAGCGCCGTCTTGATCGCCACGGCCACCTGCGCGGGACCGGTGCCCGCCGACGTACACTTCAGGCCCTGGCTCCCATACTGCGCGCAGAACTTGCGAAAGCCGTTCTCCGTCTCGCCGCCGAAAGGCACGAACGGATGTTTCGCATCGATCATCGCGCGCACGACTCCCGTGTCGCCGCCTTGCGCCGAAATTCCATCGAAATGGCCCTGCACGGCAATCGCGTCGGCGGTGGCCTTTTGCGCGACCCCGTCGTCCCACTTGCCGTAGACCTGGACGACGTTCCACTTCTTGCCGGTGTCGTCCAACGTTTTCAGGAAACCATTGTGCCGGTCCGTGTCGACCGACGTGCCCGCCACCCCGCGAACCTCGAGCACCTTGCCTCCGTTCGACAGGTGGCTCGCGAGCCACTTGGCCCACAGCACGCCGAGCCCGTACTGGTCGACGTTGACGTTGATCGCGTCTTCGCTGTCGAGGATGTTGTCGAACGCGATCAGCACGACGCCGGCCTTCTTCGCGCGGCGGATCGCGGGGCCGAATGAGGCGGGATTTTGCGCGTCCACGATGACCGCGTCATAGCCGGCATCGATGAAGTTGTTGACGGCCGAGATTTGCGCCGGCACGTCCTCGCCGGTCGAGACGACCTTGAATTCCTTGAGCTTGGCGGCGACGGCCGGCTGCGCCGTATAGGCCTTGGCCGTCTTGATCATCTGGATACGCCAGGTGTTCGCGATATAGCCGTTCACGAGTGCGATCCGGTAGGGCCCGTTCTTCTTCGGATACTTGATGAACTTCGTTTCGCTCTTCCAGGGGACCATGCAGGTTGGATCGCTGGACGGTCCTGAAACGAACGATGCCTGCGCGAAAGCCGCGCTTGCACACAGCGTGAATGCCGCGGTCGCCGCCGCTCGAAGCACCTGGATTCCTGAAAGCATGTCGTCTCCCTTTTGTTGGATTGAACTTGCCGATTGCCGGCGAACATGGCGGCCATGGATCGCCGCCGAATTCTGTGCGTGAAGCAGGGAATCTTGCGGAATGTGCTGCAGCGGGGATGACTCGGACTCGCCGAAGCAGCGCGATGACCTCTTCAACGGCGCCGCCTCGAAGCAAAACGAAGGGCCGGCGCGAACGCAGTCACGTCTGACAGTACTGGCATACCAATCCGCGCGCGATAGTGGTTTACCACGGCGTCGCGGGAGGATTCGAGTAGCCTGAAACTGCTGCTGTACTGGTTCGATGGCGGGCAAACGCGGCGTCAGGCCGATGCAGGCTGACGCCGGCAATTGGTGTACCATTTTAGCGAACTCGAGCCAATCCTTGGGCGGCTTCGAAGCTTTCGGGAATCCTGAATGGCCGATCTTTCGCACACGCCAACCGGCCGCGCCGCCGATGAGGACGCGACCGACCGTTCCTATGTCGGGCTCGCGAAGCAGATCTACGATCTGATCGTCGCCGGCGACGTCGGGCCGCGTGCGCGCCTGCCTTCCGAGCGCACGCTGGCCGAGCGTTTTGGCGTGAGCCGCACGCAGGTGAGGGAAGCGATCATCGCGCTGGAAGTGCAGGGCGTGGTCGAGGTCCGTGTCGGCTCGGGTATCTATGTGGCAGAAGCGCCGCAGGCGCGCTCCGCCATGTTTAAACTGCCGCGCGGACTGGGCCCGATCGAGACGCTGCGCGCGCGGGCGGTGATCGAAAGCGGGATCGCGGCCTTAGCCGCTACCGAGCGCAAAGATTCAGACCTCGACCGGCTCTTCGCCGCGTTGCGCGCGATGCGCGAAAACATGGACGACAAGGCTGCGAACGAGGCCGCTGACCGTGATTTCCATCTGGCGATCGCGCGGGCGACGGGAAACGAAATGCTCCGGCTCGTGGTGACAGCGATGTGGGACAACTCCCGTGCCGACCCGTTGTGGAAAAAGATCGAGGAGCACTTTCATACTCCCGCATTGCGGGCGGCTTCACAGGATGACCATCAGCGCATCTTTGCGGCCATCATGGCGCGAGATGCGACCGCCGCGCGCACGGCGATGCAGGCGCATCTGGCGCGCGTGGTCGGCGAGTTCACACGAGCCTGGCGTTAGCCAGACCATGTTCTGCGGTGCGCGCCGCAAGCTGCAACGGCACTGCCCCAGTCCGTTCGCCTTCCGCTCGGTCACGGCTCTGATTCATCGCCGGCAATGTGGTCGAGGAACCGCGCCAGTCGTTCGGTATCGGCGTGCGTCCAGCCCTCGGGAGGCACCACGCTGGCCCAGCCGTTGACGTAGTCCTCCGACGAGTAGTTGTGACCAAAACCCGCCGGCACGCCAAGTTGGTGAATCAGATCGCCCACCGCCTGCACGCCCGAGACGATGGGAAACCAATGCATGGCGTCAGGCACGTCGAAGCCACGTGGCCGAGCCAGCCATTCGGGCGGCCACCAGAACGCATTGGCACTCCAGAACACGGCCGGATCGGCCGGATGCTGAAGGTACACGATTCGCGGGGCCGGCCAGTCGGTGTCCAATGCCACCTGATGCGGCGATCGCGGTTCAAGAACCGTACCGAACGCCCCTCATCGAAGATCGGCTGCCAGAAGGGCGACCCGCTATCGCGCTCACGAGTGAGTTGCGAATGGATTGGGTTGCTTTGTTTGGCGCCGACGATCAGCACGCCATCCGTTCGGGCCATCATGTTGGCCACCGAGGCAGAGGCGTCTTTCCCGACGAAAGGCGCTTCCACCCCCGCGGCGCCGAGACTCTTGCCGAACAGAACGAGCTTTGGCCGTCGTTTCGGCGGGAGCATCGACCATCGGGCGCGAACCGCGTTGAAGAGCGTGACACCCGCCTCGTTCGCGAGACCAGCATCCATGAAAATGGCGAGTCGGCTAGGCAGGAAAGAGTATTGGATCGCCACGATCGCCGTGTCGCCACGGTGCAGTTGCTCCAGCGAAGCTGCGGCTTTGGGGACTATCCAGCCCGTGCCGGTGGGTATCCACACGACCAGCACTTTCCGCTCGAACCCGCCGGCGCGCTCGAGCTCGCGGACCGCAATCTGCGCACGCTGCTCGAGGGAGTCCGCGGAACGCACTCCCACGTAGACCCTCACCGGATCGACCAGTCTCGCATCAGTCCCGTGGAACTTCGCGAGCTCTTGCTTGTTTGTCGCTGTCGCCACGAAGCCGCGCCCCATGCGGCCCAAGGTGTCCCATGCGACGAACGACGTGCTGCTGCCCGACACCGCCGGCGACGTCGGGGCCACGATTCCTTCAGCGGTGTCTTCGTTCGCCCGCCCGTGGACGAAGTTGGCGGCCGTGTTGAGGGCGGGAAGCGCCACTCCGCGAGCGAGCGCCATGCCAATCACGATGACGAGCAGCGCTGTTGCCGGCACCGAAACGATCGGGGGCACGTGGCCCTGGATGACCTGCTTGACTGCGGCGACACCGCGCGCCGTCAATCGCCCGATGACTACCAGCAACACCGCGCTCAACGGCGACAGGACGCTCACCAGCACGGCGTCGAACCAGGCGATCGGCGCCATCCCCATGAAACTACGCTGCTCGTTCTGCCAGCCGAGCCATAGCTTCGAGCCAACGAATAGTGCAATGAGCCACGCCGCTGTCAGAATGATCCAGCTGCGCCGTCGGATCTCGCTGCCGGCCACGCGCCCCCATCGCTCCAGCAGCCGATGCACGCCGCGGCCGACCCATGTGCCTATCCCATAGCCGATGGCCAGACAGAACGCGCCGACCACGGTTTGCGTTCCCCACGACCGCGGAATCAGTGTCGGCGTCAGTGACTGCCACCAGAACACGAGCGCGAGCAGCGAGCCGCTAAGCGTCGGCGTCCAGGACGTGCTTCGAAGCCCGGCGGCTACCGGCTCATGGGAGTCCCGCATGCGCGCTCGCTCGGATTGGCACAACTCGCACCTCGTTTCCGCGGGTCACCCGCAAAGGAGTTGATGACGCGACCAGCCTTGATTCAGACTCCGCCAGGAGGGCAGTAATGGAAGATGCCGCCGCATGATCAGCCACGACGATGTTTTCCTGATTACCGCGCGCAGCGCGACACATGGGGGCAGCGGGACGGACGGGGCTGCTCCGATCTCGTGCGATGTTTCTCCTACGTCGAAAAAACGTCAACGATAAACCGGCCATGCGTCGCATTGTATTTACCTTTCTGTCCCCCGAACAACATCGTCGCTCTGCGCGCATCGTGTTCAAACATCGATGAACCGGCCTGTCGGTGGCAAGCGGTTCGAAACCCGCCGGTTGAATTGGCCGTCGCAAACCAAGCCGAATATCTGGAGCATTGCCGACGCTACGCAGTTGACCGGCAAGGCAAACAGGCCAGATAGCGAGATGGTGTTGCGATTGTCGCAAGACTTCCAGGAAGACCCGGTGTCTCCGGTCGCTTCTGTCTGCCGCACGAAGCTCGAAGGGATCATAGGCAAACGCGGCGACGCGCCATACCGCTCCGAAAGGGCACGCCGGCGCGAGCCATTAAACCTCCTGGCGCGTTGCGGGCCGAGCGACCGCGTCGCGGAACCTGCGCCTTTGAGAAGGCGTCGACAACATCGAATCGACAAAGGTGTGCGCCCGATTTTCTCCATACTTGAACGCTTCATGCTCGGTCAGAAAATCGAACTGTTCCGGAAAACTCAGCAGTTCCTGTTCCGGATTGCCGGGCAACGTCACAGTCCATGACACGCGATAACGGCGATATTTGCCACCGAGCCAATGCGTTTTCGATAGCGTAACGTTCACCTCGATATTGCAGCCGCGATACGGCGCATATTCCTGAATGGACATCGCTTTTCTCCCACAACTGAACGCTTGCCACGTACGTCTGCGTTGCCGGCGGTTGCGCGCGGCCTCCAGATCGGCGGGATAGTCGATCTCGTCCGCGACCGGGACATAGACGCTCGCCCCGCTGGTCGCGCCTTCGGCCGCGAAAAACGCGCAGCCCATGGGTGTCTCCGTTATGCATTCCGTGTTGGCGATGCACATCGAGCAACGCGCGTTCCCGCGCGGCAACCATCGTCTCGGCCCGCAGCGCGGCTGCGCTCGTGGCCATTCCCCCGATCTTCGTGACGCGGCGCTCGCGCACCGGCTGAACATCAAGGCGATTCAGGTGGCGGAACGGGACTTCCAGGTCGCCAAAAGCCGCAAGGCGCGAAACGAGTTCGTCGATACGTGGTCCGTCGACGCGTTCGTGGAAGAGGGCATGCAGCCGGCGGAACCACGATGGGGTACGCATGAACGGCATTGGCCTGCGGACGCGCATCGGCACGGGTAAAGCGCGCGGGACGCTCAGCCGGCCACGCCGCGCCGACGGCTCGATCAACTCGATGGCACCCGGTGATCAAGGCCCGGGAAGGAACTGGACGTCTCCGTACCAGGCGCGTGTCGTGGCACCGGTATTGTCGGTATCGGTCAGCAGCCCGTAGCCTGTGATTCGTCCTGGCGGTTCGTGAAAGACCCGCTCATAGTCTTGCACGATATTGCGGCGCAGGCTTTGCCACTGACCCGCATCGCCAGGCAGACCGGAGACCACGATCATCTGTACGCGGTTCGTGTGAGGGTTGGCAATGACGGTACCCGGCGCGGCGGTGGTCGACCACACGTACATCAACGTGGCATAGGGCAGATCTTCGCCACTCAGTTCCTTGGCCAGCCCCATCTTCGCCCGGTCGAAAAGCGACAGCTTGCTCTTGTCTCCGGCAAACATGAACACCAGCCGCGCTGGCGCGTCTTCCTTCGACGCCACGCGGTTATCGGCGCCTTCGATCGGTCTATCCGCTTTCCAGCGCCATGCCACGACGGGAGTGCGAGCGAGGTCGATATCACCGTCGTGCATCAGCGCGGAAGCAGAGCGGTTCGCGTCCGCCTGCAGCACAGTGGCGTGGTCGTCGTGAACGAGCGTGTATTGCGTGATGGGCTTGCCGCGCACGACCGGCAGGTTTTTCCAGCCCGCGGGCAGCGATGCGCCGGGCTCGATCAAGGAAAAGGCGACACCGGGCTTTTCGTCCTGGGCAAGGATGGGTGGCGACAACAAAAGAAGCGCGACGCATGCGGCGATCCAGGCTGACGGGGCTGTTCGTTTTTGCGCTCGACGGCGCGAGGGAAGATGCACGGCAGGTCGCATTCGTATGTTGGATAGCGTCCATTGTAATGGGCTCCTCGGGCGACGTTTCAGCGGAGCTTTCACGCCGGCGGTTGAGGTTCTGTTTGCTGCGTCGTAGCGGCTGCATGACGAGGCTCGCAACGCGCCGCGCGGTATTCCCGTCGCGTCGTGCGGCGCGCGAGGGGTTTGCTATCAATGACCGTGATCGCCGCCACTCATCACAGGCGTCAATTTCCCACATATTGGGGAAACTCCCTGGCTCGTAAAAATCGTAACTCGACTTAACAAAGTTAGAATGGCTGCTCTAAGACGGCTTCAGACCGTGTGCCTGGCCAACGGCCCGGTATGGGAACGACCTTCACGAATCGCAGTGGCAGCGATCGCCGTGTCCGCGAGAACCTGAGAGATATTCCGTGAGCAGCCCAAAACAGATGCCATTTACCCTATCCGTTCCGACCGACGTGTCGCAACTGCCCAACCAGTTCCTCGCCGGTTATTGCGCGCTGATACGGCTGAACGTGGATACATACAGGTCCGCGGTCACGGGTGCCGCGCTGCACTGGGAAAGCGTATTGCGCGCCCAGACGCCTGAACAGTTCCTCAGACGTCAAGCGGATGTGATGCCTTGGCTTACCCTGCAGTTCGCCGGATACACCCGCGGCTGGATGGATATCGCGTCTGAAACAATCAGACCGTGCCACGCCGGCGGCGATCACGACGACGAGCGTGAGCTCCACGAGGACACCAGGCCCGCTGGCCTGCCGGCCTGCGCAACGGGCGTCGATACGATGATGCGCGCGGCCGTGCCGCCGGAAGTGCAGCCGGACGGCGTGTCCGTCGCCGAGGCACAGGTCGGGGAAATGGTCCGTGCCTTTCTCGAGCGCGTCGAAAAGGCGACGCCTGACACGGCGGAACGACGAGGTCCGCCTCGCACACGTCGCTCGTCAACCCGATAGGCGACGAGCTTCCACCAATCCTGCCGGGTCCGGTATTCGCGTGCTGCCGATGCAGCCGTGGCCGGATCTGGTCACCCGTTCCTTCGTTCCCGCCGTGAGGTAAACGACATGTTGAGCCCGCACGAAGTGGCCACGTTGCTGCTGTTGAAGGATGCGCCTGAACGAATTGATTCGGATCGGGCAGAGCTTGGGGCGCTCCGCGAACTGCAGTTGATTGCGAATGAGCCAACTGGGCCGGGCTTCCGGTTACCTCGCGTGACGCCGCGCGGCGACGCCGTGCTGCGAGCGTTCGCACGGGTCCGCTGACCGGTGCGCAGACAACGTATCTGACGACCTACATACGTTGGGTGGGCCGGCTGCGCCGCCGCTCGGCAATCGTGTGCACGAACAGCTTCGCCAGTGACTGTCGCTGAGCACGCAGCGCGCAGCGGGGACTTCGTCACGGTCGCTAATCACACCACCATTCTCCCCGCGCGGGGAACGAGTTATGCGACAGCTCGAATAGGGGCCCGAGGTGCGATATGCCAGATTCTCGGTGAAAAGTTATCGGGAGAGTCGCAGCTGCGCCTCGATGTCCGAAGTGGACGCAAAAGTCTATTGCTGCCGCTTAAAAGCGACTGACACTACGCTCGCGCCAGCTTATGAAATATCTCGCCCGGGCTGCCGCACTTGCTGGCCTGGCCATCGCGGTCTGGCTCGTCTGGCACGCCGACGCGCTGAAGGTGCTCGGTTTGATGCGCGCGGCCGGCGCCGGGCTCGCGCTTGCAGGGATGGTCCACATTCTGCCGATGCTCGCCAACGCAAGGAATTGGCAAATGCTGATGCGCGGCGCGACACGCCCGAAGCTGTTCGCCGTACTGCGTCTCGTCTGGATTCGGGAGTCCGTGAACGGCATGTTGCCCGTTGCCCGAGTGGGCGGTGAAGTCGTGACGTTTCGCATGATGCGCAAATGGGGCATGGAGCCTGCCCCGGCCATGGCGAGCCTCGTCGTCGACCTCCAACTCACGCTCATCAGCGAAATGCTGTTCGCCATCGCGGCCATCGGCTATCTGATCGCCCATGCCGGCTCCCGGGCGTTGCACCTCGCAGCCAGGCTGGGGGGCGGCATCGCCATTCTGGTGGTTCTGCTCCTGGCGTTTTCGTTCGTGCAGCGAGCGAGTCCGTTCGCGCGGCTCACGAAACTTTTCAATCGCATCACGAGCGGCAAGTTCCGCTCGCTCGTCGGCGAGTCGGTGCGCATCGATCAATCGATCAGTGAGCTCTGGCATCAGCCCGGCGTCATCATCCGTTACCTGCTCATCTGGCAATCACTCCAATGCATCGCGACGGCGCTCGAGCTATGGCTCGCGCTCTATTTTCTGTCGTCAAAAGCAGGTTTCCTGCAGGCAGTCGTACTCGAGTCGCTCATCCAGGCGCTCAGCAGCGTCGCGTTCTTTGTGCCTGGCGCACTCGGCGTTCAGGAAGGTGGATTTCTGCTGATCGGCACGGTGCTTGGTTTCCATCCGCAGCTTTGCCTCGCGCTCGCGGGTGCGCGCCGTATTCGTGACATCATCGTCTTTCTGCCTGGACTGATCGCCTGGCAGGTGGAGGAGTGGCGCGACAAGCGGCGACTTCGTACCGAGGGAGGTCGGGGCCCGAATCATGATGCGAGACACAGGAAAACATGATGCGGTCGTGGTGTTCGGCGCCTTCGATCGCCACAACCTGGGTGACCTGCTGTTCCCTCACGTCGTCGCAAAACTGCTTGCGTGCGACGACGTGATCTTCGCCGGGCTCGCGGAGCGCGACCTGCGCGTCCACGGCGGCCACGCTGTTCAGGCGCTCGCGCAACTGGCCGCAGAACGCGGCAAGGACCGTGTGCATATCGTGCATGCGGGCGGCGAGATCCTGACTTGCGGCGACTGGGAGGCGGCGGTGATGCTGCTGCCGTGGGACCAGGCACAGAAGATCGTCGCGCGACTGGAAACGCACAACGACGAGCGACGCGCGTGGGCACGTGCGCTGACGGGTCTCGATGCGCTTGCCCCCTACATGACGTCTCGCGCGATGTTTCCCTGTGCGTCGAGCGTCACTTATCAAGCGGCCGGCGGCGTCGATGTGGAGCGACTCGATCCCGGGATGCGAGCAGAAGTCCTGTCGAAGCTCGCGCAAGCCGACGACGTCAGCGTGCGTGACATCCACACCCAGAACGGGCTCGCCGCAGCAGGCATGCTCGCGCGGCTCGTGCCGGATCCGGCGGTGATGGTGACGGAGCTGTTCGGCGCGAACATTCGCGCGTGCAAGGAACGAAGCGGCGTGGCGGATTTGCAAAGGGCGTTTCCCGAGGGGTATGTCGCCGTGCAGTTCAGTGCGGATTTCGGCGACGACGGAACGCTCGGTGTGCTTGCGCGCGAGCTCGATCGCGTGTCGAACGAGAGCGGGCTTGGTATTGTGTTCTTTCGAGCGGGTGCGGCGCCCTGGCATGACGATATGGCCTGCTACGAGCGGATTGCGGCACGGATGAAGGTCTCACGTACGCAACTCTTCCGTTCGCTGGAGATATGGGACATCTGCGCACTGATCGCGGACGCCACGGCCTACGCGGGAAGCAGCCTGCACGGACGGATCGTCGCGCTGGCGTTCGGCTTGCCGCGGGTGAACTTCTTCCATCCGGCGCGCGCGAACGACACGACCAAACAGTCCGCGTTTGCCGCGACGTGGGAGCCAGCGTGCGTGCCGGGCAGCGTCGGGATCGAGGCACTTTCGCAAGCAATGCTCCATGCCCTGACGATCGACCGGACGTTGCTGCGGCGCACGGCCACACACCTCGCCGCTCGCTATCGCGAGGGATTCGCGCAGACGCGAGCGGCAATGTCTTGTGCGTGAAATGCAGGGCCTCGCGCGACGAGCGGTGTCGGCGCGGTCGTGTAATCTCGCGAAGCTCGATCGTTCTTTGCTCAGCCCACGTGTACGAGCGAGCGTGTGGTGCGAACCGTGGACGGCCGGTCGCGCAGCAGCAGTGGCATCAAGCGCCGATTGGCTGTCTGCGCCGCCCATTCGCAATACGCGGGGCTGCCGAGCACCCAGCCGTTGAGCGTCGACTGCATCAGGTTATTGATCTCGCGTTCGTCAACAGGCTGTGCGCCCAGATCGCGATAAGCCTGGTGGCGCTCGAACGGCGTATTGCCGAGCGCCCGGTACAGTGGATGGTCCTTGATGAACCTATCGACACGCAGCCCGATGTGGTGCGCGCAGCTCGACCACGGGTAGTTTCCCGGCTCGGCCGCCAGGCCATTGCGCACCGGCGCCTGATCGATGACCTGGCTCGCGAGCAGGAAATACCGGTCGGGCTCAATCACTGTCGACCGGTACTCGCCACGCCATACCGCACCGCGGCGTCCATGGCGGCGGTTGAAGGTCTCGGCATAGCGACGGCCAACCGCCTGCATTGCCATGGCGACGCTCGACTCGTACGAAGGCGTGACGAGGAACTGTACCGCATCAGGCATGAGCACCCACGCATGGACCGCCAGATCAGCGACGCGCGCTGCGTCTGCCACGCAGGCGAGGAAGTACAGGTAGTCTCCTTCGTCCATGAAAGCGGGCCCCGCGAGTCCCTGCAAGATAACGTGCTGCGGTTGATCGGGGACGTAGTGCCGTGCAAGCCGTGCCATGCTGAATTAACCGGAGATCCGATGTGAGAAAGCGGTCCGACAGATATCGGACGCGGGACCGTGTGTAACGTGCTGGAGGAAATTCTAGCGATCATGTTCGTGCATCTGCATCACGAACAGGCCTTTTTTATGGCCTCTGTTCGTTGATTTGCCGATCGCAGCCAGTGTCTCTTATGCCAATGCTGAATTGCAGCGCGCCGCTCGGACGTTGATCGACGAACGCTTCGCATCGCAGCTCTATCCCTTGTCGAACAGACTTGAAACCCGCGAGATCGTTTTCGCGGTCAGAACCAGCAATGCACCAGCGATGCTGTAATCGACGTGATGCATAACGTCGGCCAGATAGAAAACGGATAGCGCAATGATCGGGTGGTACATCGCACGGCTTATCAGGCGTTTCATCGGTGTCTCACGCTACTGTGTTTGCGCGAAGCGGTCAGTTGCTGTGCTTGAACCGATTCGTGCAAGTTGGGTGACGCGCCAGGTTTCCAGAGTCCGAGGAAGGCTTGTTGGCGAAGTACGGATGACGCCGATCCGTGATGTTCCTTCCTGTCATGAACTCTGCCCGCGGCAAGCCATTGCCGTCCTGCCCGTGCGTCGATCTTTCTTGTCCGATCGTCCACTTCTTGCCGATGCATCGCGTGCGCAGTGCGGGCGTCCACAAAGATCGTCCTGTCATCCTGGCGAAGCGCATGTTCCGTGGATTGCGCTTTTTGCCAGGCGCGAGTCTTCAACGGACCCGCAAAGCGCTTCATAAGCCTCGCGCAAAACGCCAGTAAGGGAATTGTCATCAAGTGAGGTTGCGGGTATAACATGGAGCCCTTGGCCATCCTGACGAATGAACGGCGGCCAGGTTTCTCGCCCGGGAAATCGCATTTCACGCGAGCTATCCATGGATGCAGTCTCTGAGGTTCTGCGCGCTGTTCGTCTGAGCGGCGCCGTGTTTCTGAACGGGACACTCACCGCGCCGTGGTGTCTGATCGGTCGCACCGATGCATCGCTCTGCGGCGCTTACTTGCCGCCTTCGGAGCGCGTCGTTTCTTATCATCTGATCATAGAGGGGAGTTGCTGGGCGACGCTGGCCGACGATCCCGGTTCGGCGATTCACGTCCATGCCGGCGAACTGATCGTGGTGCCTCAGGGTGAAACGCACATCATCGGCAGCGCGATCGATATCTCCCCTGTGCCGTCGGACTCGCTACTGGCCGGGCAGATGGCGACAGCACCCGGTGAAGTGATGACGCTGTCCTATGGCGGCGGGGGCGCTGTGACGCGCATCGTGTGCGGCTTTCTGGCCTGCGACGATACTTTGAGCAATCCGCTGCTCTCATCGCTGCCGCGACTGTTCAAGATCGACATGCGCCAGGATCCGCGTGCGGCATGGCTCGAGTCGTCTCTCAAACTTGCTGCCGCGGAAGCGACCGACTCGCGCGCGGGCGGCACGATCGTGCTTGCCAGGCTATCGGAACTGCTGTTTGTCGAAGCAATCCGTAGCTGTATTGAAGCGCTACCTGATAACCAGACCGGGTGGCTCGCCGGCGTGCGTGACCGCTACGTTGGACGCGCGCTCTCGCTGCTTCACGCGCAGGCGGCGCATGCGTGGACCGTCGAGGAACTTGCGCGCAAAGTGGGCCTGTCGCGTTCCGCGTTGGCGCAACGCTTTACCGATCTTCTGGGGCAGCCGCCCATGCAATACCTCGCGAGATGGCGCATGCAGATTGCGGCGCACGAACTTCTGATCGGTAGCAAGCCGCTCAACGCCGTTGCGGAACAGATTGGCTATGAGTCGGAAGCCGCATTCAGTCGCGCGTTCAGACGCGAATTCGGCATGCCGCCGGCCGGCTGGCGCAAGAGCAAAGGAAACACGAACGGCGTGGCCACATCAGCGCAGCACGCGCAACCTACGCGTGGCGTTGCCGCACTGGGGGATCAGTGATGCCTGCCGCGACGCGCCGTGCTGTTTCTACCCACTCAATTGTCGACCTGTGCGACCAACGTGACGAAACGGCGTTTCAGTCATATCGTCCGGCGACTCGATCATAGAACTTCAAGACTCCCAATCGTAAATTGAGCGTGCCGGAAAGCCAGATCATCCGACTGGCTCTGCCCGGTGAATCGACACTCAACGCCAGACCGCATCGCGGTCCATATTGGGAGAACTTCAATGAACGCAATATTGCGGCTGTCCGATCGCGATCGCTACGCCCGATGCATTCGCGCTTCGAAGATGGTCAGTTGGGACATCGACCGTGACGTGATTGGAGGCCGTGCCTTCGACATGTCCCAGAAGTATTTGCCGGACGGGCTCTCGCTGGTGCCGGATTTCATCATGCTCTCGGAGGCTGAGAAGCGGTTCGTCAGCCAGATTCAGGGGCGTACATACGCGAACGTGTTCGGGCTCGTCGAGCGCTTCATTAACGCCAAGGTGCTGGAAGTGAGCCGCGACTACTGGCTCGGCGATCAGGTGGCGCTCGAAGCGCTCGTGCGTTTCAGCGACGAAGAGCTTAAACACCAGGCGCTGTTTCGCCGCATCGAAAAAATGATCGGCGAAACGCTGCCCGCGGGTTATCGCTTCGACGTCGATCCCGATGCGCTTGCCGCCGTGGTCCTCGGCAAGAGCACCTGGGCGGTGCTGGCCATGACGCTGCATATTGAACTGTTCTCGCAAATTCACTACCGCCAGAGCATTCATCCTGACGATCAGCTATCCGAGCTGTTCAAGGATGTATTTCTGTACCACTGGAAGGAAGAAAGTCAGCACGCCATTCTCGATGAGCTGGAATGGAAGCGGCACGACGCCACGCTGACAGATGCGGCGCGCGACAACGCGGTCAACGAGTTCATCGACCTGATGATTGCGATCGATGGCATTTTGCGCGGGCAGGCGACAGCGGACTCGCGGTATTTCATCGCGAACTGCGGGCGTGCCGTCGTCGAGGCAGAAGCCATGTCGATCGAAGCGAATTTCCATCATGCCTACCGGTGGCAGTACCTCCATTCCGGTATGCATCACCCCCATTTCGCGGAAGTGCTCGATCGGCTCGTCTCCGAAGAGCAGGGGATGCGTATCCGGGCCGCACTCGCCACACTGCATTGAGCGAGCCCGAACGCACACGAATCATCCAGCTAAAGGTGCGCGCGGCGAGGATCTGCGTTTCATCAGTCGAGTCCCTCGTGCTTCATGGCAAGCTGGACGGCCGGACGCGCGCGCATCAGTTCGGCAAAGTTTCGCAATTTCTCCGGCACTTCGATGCCTACCTTTTTGGCCCAGAGCAGCATCGTGAACAGATAGGCGTCCGCCACACTCGCTTCGCTGCCGAACAGGTATTCGCCCTTGAACATGGTGGCGATCAACTGGAAGCGTTGACCGAGCTTCTCGCGCGCTGCCGTTGCTTCAGCATCCGAAGTGGGCTTGAAAACACGGCTGAACTGTTTGTGGATTTCCGTCGAAATGAACGCGAGCATCTCGAGCAGGCGCAGGCTGCCGGGTTCGCTATTCGGCGCAAGGGCAGGCTTGCGCTGTGCGACCCACGAAAGAATCGCGATATTCTCGGTAAGCCGTTGACCATCATCCATTTCGAGGGTTGGGACGTAACTCTTTGGATTGATCCGATTGAACTGCTCCCCAGTCTCGGTCTCCTTGGACTTCAAGTCGACGCGAATCCTTTCGAAAGTGAGATCGGCCTCATGCATTGCGATATGGTCGGCGAGGCTGCAGGCACCAGGCGAATAGTAGAGCTTCATGATAGGGGTCCCTTTTTCGTGAGATGAACTGAACCGTTTCAACGCAGCAAAGGGCGTGCCGCCGCCGTCGACACGGTTCGTGAGGCAGGTTTGCGGCAAGGCGAGTTTCCCGGAAAAACGTACCGTCCTGACGAGTACTGCGGGAATCCAGGTGCCGGCGCACTTTGGCATAATTGCCGCATCGCTGCCCCGGGCACCGCCCGTTTTGACTCGCCGAACCCGGATCGCAATCGCAGCAGGGCAGGGCGACGGCCAGCACAGGAGAGACCATGCGGTCGGAAGTGAAGTCCGGCGTGCGCCTGAGACATTATGCAATCACGGTGACGGCCGTCATCGTTGGCCTGCTTGTCGTCGGACGCATCACCGGCATCCTGGTCAACTGGCTGTGGTTCTCTTCGATCGGCTATGGTGGCGTTTTCTGGACCATCCTCTGCGCGAGAGCGCTGCTGTTTGCCGCGGTGTTCGCAGTCTCGGCGTGCGCGATATGGCTGTCTGGGATTTTGGCGCATCGTTACGCGAGGCGCATCGATATCTTGCGAGCGCAAACAGCTGATCCATCGGGTCCGACGGAAGTTGCCGTTGAATTGTCTGAACTGATCGCGCCGCACATTCCCTGGCGCTCCAGTATTGCCTGCGCCGCGGTCGTCCTGGGGTTGGTTATTGCCGCTAGCGAAATCTCGAGCTGGGACCTCGCGCTTCGCTTCATTTATCAGGTCCCTGTTGGCGAACGCGATCCGATCTTTGACAGGGATATCGGCTTTTATCTGTTCTCGCTCCCCGCGTATGTCGCACTCAAGAACTGGCTGCTGCAGCTAATCTTCTGGAGCGCGATCGTGGCAGGTGTTGTCTACGGGTTGCGCGGTGACATCGCGCTGGAGCGGCCACCACGCACGCTCTCGGCCGCCCCCCTCACTCATGGTTCGGCACTGCTCGGTTTGTTCTTTGCGGTGAAGGCCTGGTCGTGGTGGCTCGACCGCTTTCTGCTGCTCTATGGCGACAACGGCGTCGTGGTCGGCGCCAGCTATACCGATGTCCACGTCGAGTTGCCGGTCCTGTGGATGCTTGTCGGCCTTGCCGCAGCCTCATCCGTTGCCCTTTGGATCAACATGCGCCGGCGGAGCCATCTGCAACCCGTCGTTCTCGCGCTGCTCGTATTCGGCAGTTCGTTTGTATTCGCTGTGATCTATCCATCGCTGTTTCAGCGCTTCTATGTCAAACCGAGCGAGCTGAAACTGGAAACACCCTATATCGAGCACGCTATCGCGCTAACGCGACAGGCTTACGGCCTCGCCAAGATCGAGGTTAAACCGTTTGAGGCCGAGCAGGGACTGACTCTCGACTCGCTGCAGGCCAATCGGGCGACCATCGACAACATCCGGCTATGGGATGTGCAACCGCTGATGGATACCTATGCACAGTTGCAGGAGATCAGGACTTACTACAAATTTATTTCGGTGGACATCGACCGCTATCAGCTTGACGCCGGATACAGACAGGTAATGCTGTCGGCGCGTGAACTGGAACCGGCGATGCTTCCGACCAACGCCCAAACCTGGGTGAACCTGCACCTTATCTTTACTCACGGCATCGGCGTCGTGATGTCGCCAGTCACCGAGAAATCCACCGAAGGCTTACCGTTTTTCTATCTGCACGATATTCCGCCAGTCTCCAGCGGCGGCCCGGCCATTCGCGAACCACGTCTTTATTTCAGCGAAGGCCGGCAGGACTACGTCATCGTGAACGGCAACGTAGCGGAGTTCGACTTTCCCCAACGGCCGACTAATGCCTACACGACGTATAGCGGGCGCGATGGCGTCAGCATCGGCAGTGTGGCACGCCGCAGTCTGTTCGCCTGGCAGCTCGACGATCCGAACATCCTGCTGAGCGGCTATATCACAGACAAGAGCCGGATCCTGCTTCATCGCAACATTCAGGACCGCGTGCGTACGATCGCGCCATTCCTGACTCTCGACCATGACCCCTATGTCGTCGCAAGCAATGGGCGCCTGTTCTGGATCCAGGACGCCTACACCGTCAGCCGGTGGTTTCCTTACTCCCGGCCGGGTTTCGGCGACGGCGCCAATTACATCCGAAACGCCGTCAAGGTCGTGGTCGATGCATATAACGGCACGGTCGATTTCTACGTCAGCGATCCCGCCGATCCGCTCCTGCGCACATACGAGCGCATCTTCCCGGGTTTGTTCAAGCCTTTGGACGTGATGCCACCCGGGCTGCGAAAGCATATCCGCTATCCCGAAGATCTGTTCCTGATCCAGGCGCAGCTCT
Organism: Paraburkholderia sp. RAU6.4a; assembly: GCF_050435625.1. Lineage (NCBI taxonomy): Bacteria > Pseudomonadati > Pseudomonadota > Betaproteobacteria > Burkholderiales > Burkholderiaceae > Paraburkholderia > Paraburkholderia sp. RAU6.4a. Next base: position 989,290 of record NZ_JBNDKQ010000001.1, on the reverse strand, counting down.
ACCGCGCCTATCATATGGATGCGCCGGAGATCTTCTACAACCGCGAGGATCTGTGGCAGTTTCCCCAGGAGCTGGTCGGAATGGATGGCGGAAGCACCGCCAGCACGATGCCGCCGTATTACACGATCATGCGACTCCCCGGCGACGCACGCGCCGAGTTCATCCTCATGCTGCCGATGGTGCCGAGCCAGCGCGAGAACATGATTGCCTGGCTGGCGGCGCGTTGCGATGCGCCCGGGTACGGCAAGCTCATCGTGTACACCTTTCCCAAGGACAAGCTGATCTATGGGCCGTTTCAGATCGAAGCGCGGATTCAGCAGAATACCGAGATCTCGCAGCAGATCTCGTTGTGGAACCAGATGGGCTCACGCGTCATTCGCGGTCATCTCGTGGTCGTGCCGATCGAGAACTCGATCCTCTACGTTTCGCCGCTCTATTTGCGCGCGGCGTCCGGTCAGTTGCCGGAGTTGAAGCGGGTGATTGCCGCGTATGGGGACCGTGTGGTGATGGAGAACACTCTGGATGAGGCGCTGGCGGCGCTTTTCAGTGAGACCGCACGAGCGGCATCGCCAGCCCGAGGCACCGTGGACGCTCGCGCGAGAGAGGCACTTGTCCACTATGACCGCGCCATCGAGAGACTGAAGGCGGGAGACTGGAGCGGCTTCGGCGCGGAACTGGATGCCCTCCGGCCGTTGCTCGAGGCACTCGGCGCTGGCCGTTCCGATGACCGGAAGTGACCAACGGGACGATCAATGCGGCTCGCCGAGGCAAGCGTCGGCAACATCGACGATCGGCTCGCTGTCGGCGTGAGCTTGAGGAAACCGATCGACGCACTTGATCTGAACGTAGGTCCACCACGTTCCCGGTGGATCGTGACCCAGCCACAACACAGTGGCTGCGACCTTGGTTCGCAGCCCCCATTGGCGCCAGTCAGCACCCGTTGGCGAAAAGTATCCGTGAATGTCCTTGTACAGGTTACGGTCCAACCCGTATCGCTTCAGATAGGGCGGGTTGATGCGCTCCTCGGACGTAGCCGGCTCGCCACGTGCGATGCCCCCTTGCGCCAGGGCCGCGTCCCGGCGGAAATCGCTCACGGCACGGCCGACCACCGACAGCTCGAACAGCAATGCCCCGCCAACTGCCATGCAAGTCGCGATAATGCAAAGCGAGAGCGCCCAAAGCACCCGCCTTCGGGTCGTCGGTGTCTTCATCACTGTCGACCTCCTACCGGCATCCGGATTCGCCGCCATGCCCGGCGCTTCCTTCGTTCGCCATTCAAATGGCCGCTCGGCTTTGTCGCAACGGATTTGAGATGGTCGACGGCAGTCGCGTCAGACAGAGCGGCCCCCTTGCCTCGTCAGCAAGAGCCAAGCCGGTTTGCGGTCCGGTACGGGTACTTCAGGCCCTTTGTAGAAGGTCAATCGCCTTTTCGGCATCGTCCAACGAGTCGACCGCGAGATACGCAATGAACTGCGTGCCAAGTACAGCGGCCGAGACGCCGCGAAGGTTGATCCCCCCATCCGCCAACATCTGGGTCAATTGCGCGATGATGCCCAACTGGTCCAGACCCATTACACGGACGGAGTGAAGGCTCGGGGTGACGCTGAACCCCGCCTGTGTGGCGGCACGGATCGCACTTTCTCCCTGTAGCGGAGCGACAAACACGACTCCCTTACCCGCTGCCTCTGGCGTTCGACGTGCCACGACGAACTGCAAGTCGACACCAGCATCCCGCAAGACGCTTAAGACCTTCGCAAGGCCTCCCGGTTTATCGTCGATGGTAGCTGCCCAAACCTCGACCCGTTCCACGCTCAGTTCCATGGCCGTCCCTCCCGGCTCGAACCTCATTAGAAAAATCTACTTCACGAACGGCACGCGGGCAAGGACTGTCGGAGTACGCGCCGGTCGGCGAGCCGCGTCCAACTTGCTGCTACCGAGCATCTGTATCAAGATCAAGTCGCCTCATCACAAACAGGCGACTCTCATGACAGACGATCCCGATGGCGATCCTGCTACCGATCCCGACAAACTGAAAGGCCCAGGCGGCATGAGTTTGAGGCAGATCCACGAACAGGTGCAGAAGTCCGTCCAGCGCGACCGCGAAGCGCAGACTGCGCGCCACGCGCCCGCTCCACCGCAAAGCCGGTGGCAGCGGTGGGTTCGCTATGTATGGGGCCGTAGCGGGCGGCGCTAACCGCAGTGTGATCAGGGACGTGCTGGTCGCAGACCAGACTCGTTGCATCGTGAAGTCCGCATTGCATCTACCCGGCTACCCATTTGGGTGGTGTGCGCCCCCCGTCGTTCTGTCATTGTGAACCCGTCGTCATAACGCTAGCTGGACAGGCGAGCAAACGTCGACGCGAAGCACTGGCAGGTCGCACGCAATTGACAGGGGGCTTGAAATGGAAACCACATCCTCGAGCGGAAATCCTTTGATGGATCTCTCGGACAATCTGGCAGACATCGTCGCGCGAGTCGGGCGGAGTGTCGTCGCAGTACACGGCCGACATCGCATGCCGTCGAGTGGCGTAATCTGGCGACGTGGCGTCGTCGTGACGGCTGCACACACGCTCAGGCGTGAGGACGGCATCGAAGTCACATTGACCGACGGCCGTACGGTCGCCGCAGTCCTCGCGGGCCTGGATCTGGGGTCCGACGTCGGCGTGCTGAAACTGGACGGCGTGGACCTCGACCCGATCGGTTCCGGCGACGCCCACTCACTGAAGCCGGGTCATCTTGCGCTCGCCGTCGCACGTGCGGACGATTCCGGCGTCAGCGCTGATTTTGGCGTGATCGGCAGCATAGGTGGTCCTTGGCGAACGTGGAAAGGCGGACAACTCGATGCGTTCGTGCGACTGGACGGCGGTCTGCGCCCGGGTTTCTCCGGGGCGGCCCTCGCGGACATGCGCGGGCAGGTCATCGGCATCTGCACCTCGGCACTGATGCGCGGGGCCGGCATCGTGATTCCGGGGATGACCGTGGAGCGCGTCACCGATGAACTGTTGGCTAAAGGGCGCGTCTCGCGGGGCTACCTTGGTGTCGGCACGCAGCGGGTCGGCCTGCTTGACGCCTGGGTCAATAAAATGAACCTGTCGTTCAGCAGTGGATTGCTGATCAATTCGCTTGCGCCGGGCGGCCCTGCGGAGCAGGCGGGCGTGCTGATAGGCGATGTACTGATCGAACTTGACGGCAAGCCTTGCCGCGACATGGGTGACGTGAGTGCGGCGCTGGGCTCCGCAAGCATTGGGCAGCAGTTGCATATCGCCTTGATCCGAGGCGGCGAACGCCACGCGTGTTCGGTAACGGTGGGCGAACGGCCCCAACGGAATTCGTGCAGGTGACGTCCGGGAAGCGACCAAATGTCGGATGGACAGACGATACGGAGGGCGCCTTTACGGGTCGTAGTGATTGCGGCATCGTGGCAAGAGCGCGCAAGCTTGCAAGCGCTTGTCGAGGCGAACCCGGCACTTGAGTTCCTGGGTAGCGCGCCCGACGCCGAAAAGCTCGTCGATTGCCTCGCCGGATCGGTGCCGGATGTGGTCGTCACCGACATCGCGCCGGAGGCGAGCGATGCGCTCAAGACGCTACTCGAACTCTCGCCCGGGTCACCGTCGCTCGTCCTGTTGAGCGACGACCCGGACAGCGACTGGATCTTCGATGCGTTGCCCGCCGATGCGGTGGCTATCCTGCCGCGCAACGCGATGCCAGCTGAAATCGTCGTGTCCATCGAAGCCGTCGCCGCAGGCCTTTGCGTGCTGACGCCCGACATCCTCGCAAGGCTGCTGGCCGAAACAAGACCGTCGCGCCAGAAGGGATCCGGCGAACCGTTCGAAGCCTTGACGTTACGAGAGATCGAAGTGCTGGCGATGCTCGCCGACGGACTCGGCAACAAGGAGATCGCGCGGCACCTCGACATCTCGGACAACACGGTGAAATCCCACCTCTCGTCAATCTTCGGCAAACTCGGTGCGACCAACCGCACCGAAGCGGTGATGCTCGGCATGCGGCACGGATTCATCATGGTGTAGACAAGCTCGCGTTTCTCTACCCACGACACTAGACGACGTCCCCGCCGCTTTCCACGACGACCTCACTGTTATATCCGGGAAAGAATTCCTCGAGCATCGCGCTGCCGCGGGCAAGAAGCCCATGAGTGTGACGACCCTGCGGGACGCCTTTGCGCCAGGTGTCCGCTGTCGGAAACGCATCGCGTTCGAGCACGGTCACGGTGGCATGGGCTATCTGCCGTGCCAGCCGTACTATTTCGATCGTAGGCGGCGGCCCTTGGCATCCGCCGTCTAACCGCTTATCGTAAAGGCGGAATGTTCCGCCACGATTTTCAGCAGAAAGTCCATCACTGCCCGTACTTGCGGCGAACGCCGCAAATCCCGATGCACAGCCATCCAGATATCACGCGAAAACCGTTCGCCGTCGTATGCGACGCGTTGTAGATTCGCATCGGTATCTGCCAGGAAGCACGGGAGGCCAGCCACGCCGGCGCCTGCTCGGGTCGCTGCAAGGTGGCCCGTGATATCGCTGATTTCGCAAGCAATAGGTCGCCCTCTTGCAACGCTCATCAACCACTTCTGCTGTGGCATGTCCGCGAATCCGGCATCGTAGACGATGAACTCCCATGCAGATGGATTGTGCAGGTGCGGATAGTCCCTGCTCGCGTATAGGTCGAACGGCATACGCCCTAGCTTGCGTACGACGCTGGTCGCTTCCTCCGGACGAACCAGCCTTAAGGCGATATCCGCCTCCCTTCGGCTAAGGGAAACCTGTCGTGCCTGGCCAGAAACAGACAACTGGACGCCGGGATTTGCAAGCCGGAATTCCGCCAGATGCTTCACCAGAAAACTGGCCACTAGTACCGGCGGTGCGCTCAGCGTGACTTTGCCGCTCAGCGGGGATAGGCTGGCATCAAGGAACCGTTCAATCGCGTACGCGTTCTCTTCCATTCCCTGCGCGAGTTCGAACACGCGCTGCCCAGCGAGAGTGAGTTTGCAGGCCCTGGGGAGCCGTTCGACAAGGCGCGTCTTGACCTCGTCCTCGAGTGCGCTCAAGCGTCGGCTCACCGTCGCGTGATCAACCTTCAGATCACGCGCGGCCCCTGACAACGTACCGACGCGGGCGACAGCCAGGAAATGACGAATATTTTCCCAATCGAACATCTGTGCAATTTCTCAAGGATAGTGTGCGGTTTTGGGGAATATTCGCACAAAGGCGACATGCCTACCATGAGACTCGTTCAGTCGATAAGGGTCATTCCAGATGAGCATGTCTATGAGCCGCGATCAACGCGGCACTCTCGCCGCCGCAGGGCTGGGCTTTGTCGTTGTTTTGCTTGATGTCAGCGTTGTTAACGTCGCTCTTGACGCCTTGCGAGCCCGTTTCACCACGGACGTGACCGGCCTGCAATGGGTTGTCAACGCGTACACGCTGGCATTCGCGTCGCTGCTTCTCACCACGGGCGCCTTAGGTGATCGCTTCGGCGCAAAGCGAATCTTCACTGCGGGATTCGCCGTCTTTACTGTGGCATCGATTGCATGTGGGATCGCGTACTCGTTGCCGATTCTTGTGGCTGCACGCGTCGTACAGGGCATGGGCGCCGCGCTGTTGGTGCCCAATTCGCTGGCTATGCTGCGCCAGGCGTTCCCTGATACGGAGCAGAGAAGCCGAGCGGTGGGCTGGTGGGGTGCTGCAGGCGGAATTGCACTTGCAGCAGGACCTGTGCTAGGTGGGCTGCTGGTGACTCACGTGGGCTGGCGCAGCATTTTTCTGATTAACCTGCCGATCGGAATTGCAGGCGTGAGCCTTACTCTCCGTCATGCGGCGACAGCCGCACGGGCGCATAGCCGAAGCATTGACCTTGCCGGCCAGGTGGCGGCCATTCTGGCGCTCGTCGCTCTGACCGTGTGCCTCACGGAAGCGGCCCGGTTTGGATGGCATCATCCGTTGGTCTATGGCGCGCTACTGTTCTCAATTGTTGCCACCTTGGCGTTTCTGTGGCTTGAGTCACGCCGTACGGAACCCATGCTCCCATTGGCTCTTTTTCGAACGACTACGTTCTCTGCGGCCTCGGCCGCCGGCGTCATCGTGAACTTTGCCTACTACGGTTTGATCTTTGTTTTTAGTCTCTTCTTTCAGATAGAGCAGCAGTTATCAGCTCAGTGGACCGGCCTCGCGTTTTTGCCCATGACCGTCGTTCTGATGGCAGTGAATATCCTGGCGGGTCGGCTGCTCAACCGCGTCGGCGCAAAGAAACTCATGATTGCCGGCATGCTGATTGCCGCGTCGGGTTATCTGCTGCTGTTGCCGGTTCGCATAGACGGCTCGTACTGGATGCTGATCGTGCCAATGCTCATAGCCGCAAGCGGCATTGCCTTAATGGTGCCGACCATGACAAACGTCACGCTGTCATCCGTGGATGCTTCCCGCTCGGGTATCGCGTCAGGAGTGCTCAACTCGGCGAGGCAGGTAGGCGGCATGCTCGGGGTGGCGGTGTTCGGGTTTTTCGTACGCGATACCCGTCCTGATGCATTTATGCAAGGTATGCATCTTTCCATCATGACCGCTGCGGTGCTCCTGCTGTGCGGCAGCGTGATGTGCCTGTACGGAATCAGAACGCCACGGCCCGTGCACATTGAGAACACTTCCAGGATTCTGGCCTCTGACAGATAAGACCCGATTCTTCAGGTGTGCAGTCGCGCGTTAACCGCAATGGCTCATGTATGTCTGTAAGCAGACACGCTGGATTTTAGCTGAATACCCGTTGATGGCCGGAGCGAACATTGAAACAGAACTTGCCGTCTGCATCGCGACGCAGGGATTGCATTGGTCGCTAGCGACATGCCGGTCCCGTCGCGGGCTTCGCAACCCGTCACCTCGCCCGTGCGGCAAGGCGCGCAATCATCCGATCAGCCATTGTGCGATCGATGACTGCGAATGAGCGGCTCGTGCGCTCATAGGCATACATGGCGCCCGTTGCGATGTCGAACCACCAGCCGCTCAATACGAGTGCCCCGGCAGTGACCTGCTGGCGGACGATCGGGTAGGTCATCAGGTGCTCGAGTTGCACGAGTACGTTGAGTTGCGACAATTGATCGTGCGCTTTCAAGCTGTCGTCGAGCGGACCTTCCTGTTCGAGGCGAAACGCTGCGTTGTTGGCGTGGCATAGCCATTTATCGAGGTTTGGCGATTTCAGCTTGACGTGCCTGGAGAACACGGCCTTCATCGCGCCGCACTCCGAATGTCCACACACGACAATATTCGCGACTTTCAACACCAGCACGGCATATTCGATCGCGCTTGCCTCGGAAAGATCTCCGGTAGAGACGCCCTCCGCAGTCGCCGGTGGTATCAGATTGCCGACGTTGCGCATCGTAAAGAGATCGCCGGGATGGGTCGATGCAAGCAGATCCGGCACGACCCGGCTGTCCGAGCACGTTATGAAGAGCGCATCAGGTGTCTGCGCGAGCGCGAGTTTGCTGAACTGCTGCACGTATTGCGGCAGCATTTTCTCCCGGAATTCAACGATGCCCATGATGAGTTTTCGCATGGTTTGCCTCTCAAAGGACGGGTTGCCTTGCTGTCGAGCTTTCCGAGCCTCCAAGCCCTTGCGAGTCGGGGATGCGGGCCAGCGCCAGGTCCTCCGGAAATGGATGCTTCGAGCCGATCGCACGGTCCAGCAGGGTCAGCTCGACACGCAAGGCGTCGTGACGATGCTCCGGCAAGCACTGAAGGAGATTCTCTATCGCCGCGCGCTGACGCCGCGCGATCTGAAGGCTGCCCGCGCCGTACTGACGTATCTCGCGGAAACTGATATGCACGAAATCTTCCCAGTTCGGCGTTCGATAGATAACGCGCACAAGTCCGGACTTATCCGTCATCTCTTCGGAGTACAAAGACCGTTTTCCGACTACACGCAATAGCCGCTGCAACTGATCGATGGCCAACACGGCCGTTGTTGGATCGTTGATCGCAGCCGACAACGCTTTCAGCGCAATATCAACAAGGATGCGAAACGCGAACATAGGATCCTGTTCCATCGTGCGTTCAGTCCCGAAAGCAACGAGTGTACGCAGCCGGTTTTCATCGATTGCGTCAGAGTCTCCGTACAAATAAAACAAGGGTTCGTCCACCGCGACAAAGTCGCCGACTTGCGGCACGAATTCGATAACCGAGTTAGTGCGCCTCGCCTTGGCGACAAGTCTTTCGAGATTCACGGCCAGAACGATGCCGGATGTACCGCTATGGCGAACAATGCGGCCAGGGACGCCTCGCTCGTGGTCAAGTCTCTGCGGGGTGATTCGGCCCGTCGCTGGGTCGGGATAGACGCTTTCGATGACCGCGATCCCGTGCTCCCCAACCCGAGCCACGAGGCTTACTGGACGCAGGCATTTGGCCGCATAATCAATCAGGAAAAGGAATGCGACGACAGAAGCGAATCCGAATAGCGCTGCAATGAATACCTGAAGCTGGTGCACCTCGCTGTCACCCATCCAGCCCAGGGTTCTGTTGGCGAACAGAAGCGTGAATACGAACAATCCCGAGATGCTGCGGATCACGTTATCGCGCAGCAAGGTCGTCGCGATGATCCGCGGGGTATATTGACCGCCAGCGACCTGGATTGCGACGAGCAGCGAACCGAAGGTAAACACCAGAAACGCCAGGTCTGCGGAAACGATGTCGCCGACAAGTGACCGCGCTCCAGTCATGGACAGCGCAAAAAGGCCGGTTTTCGGATCGAGGATGTCGTGTCCGATCAGCCACCTTCCCAGCATTTCAGTGAGCGGCTTTACCACGGCATAGATCGCCACCGCGACGAGCGGTACCGTCCACAGGGAAGATCTGAGGTAACTCTTCAAGCTGTACCAGCGGTTCCAGTCCATGTTTGCGCTCTTCCTACGATTCGTGCGGCAGCGGAGGCCGAAACGTTCGCGGTTCGCCTTTGACGATGCACGTGACCTTCAGGTCGGTCAATCAGACTTTGGTCCGATAGGTCGAGGACATAGAGTTTCGGGAATCGCGTCTCGATCGATTGCGGATTTTCGATGCCCGTCTATCGCGCCATCGCGGGCAGCGCGTCTTCGGCGACGGGCGCGCCTGCCGGCACCTTTTCGGCAGTGACATCGGCCGCCACGTGGGCCAGCTTCATCAGACGCGGCTGAAGCAGCAGCGCGACGAGACCGCTCCAGCCGGTCTGGTGCGAAGCGCCGACGCCACGTCCGCTGTCGCCGTGAAAGTACTCGTGGAACAGCACGAGATCAGACGAGCGCGGGTCGGCCTGCAACTGCGGATAAGCCGCCATCACGGGCCGCACGCCGTGCTCGTCCTTGAGAAAGAGGGTAGTGACACGCCGCGCGAGACCGTCGGCGATCTCGCTGAGCGAGCACCGGTTGCCCGATCCAGTTGGATATTCGATGCGGAACTCGTCGCCGTAGTAGCGATGGAATTCATACAGCGATTCGATCAGCAGATAGTTGACGGGCATCCACACAGGCCCGCGCCAGTTCGAATTGCCGCCGAATACGCGCGAATCCGATTCGGCCGGCTGATACGCGATGCAGACATGCGCGCCGCCATGATCGAACTCGTACGGTGTATCGCGATGCACGCGTGACAGCGCGCGCACGCCGTGATCGGACAGAAATTCGTCTTCGTCGAGCGCGCGGCGCAGCAGTGCCGTCATCCGGTATCCGCGCAGTAGCGAGAGCAGCGTGGTGTTGCCTTTGCCCGGTTCGGTCCAACGCGATACGAGTTTGGCCAGATTGGGCCGGTGATCGAGAAACCACGCGAGCCGTTCTCGCAGGCCCGGCAGGTGGCCGTATATGCGTTCTTCGAGCACATGCACGGCGAACAACGGAATCAGGCCGACGATCGAGCGAACGCGCATCGGCACACGGGTTCCGTCTGGAAGATGCAGTACGTCATAAAAGAATTCGTCGTGACCGTCCCATAGCCCCGTTCTGCAACCTTCGCTGCAACCGACGGCTTCTGCGATATACAGGAAATGCTCGAAAAACTTCACCGCGATTTCGACGTACGCGTTGTTCGTCATCGCGAGTTCGAGTCCGATCTGCATCAGGTCGAGCGCATACGAGGCCATCCAGGCGGTGCCGTCCGCCTGGTCGATGCGGCCGCCAGTCGGCAGCGGGGAAGAGCGGTCGAAGATGCCGACGTTGTCTAGCCCGAGAAAGCCGCCCTGGAAGATGTTGCGGTCCTCTGCATCCTTGCGGTTGACCCACCACGAAAAGTTCAGCAGCAACTTGTGGAACATCACCTCGAGAAACTTGTGGTCACCGACGCCCGTGACTTCACGATCGAGTTCGTACACGCGCCACGTCGCCCATGCATGAACGGGCGGATTCGCGTCGCCGAATGCCCATTCGTAGGCGGGCAACTGCCCGTTCGGATGCATGTACCGTTCCTTCACGAGCAACAGCAACTGTTTCTTCGCGAAGTCGGGGTCCACCATCGCGAACGCGGCCGCATGAAACGCGAGATCCCAGGACGCGTACCACGGGTACTCCCACTTGTCCGGCATCGAAACGACGTCGCCGTTGCACATATGCCGCCAGTCGGCGTTGCGCCCGTGCCGGCGTCCTTTCGGCGGCTTCGGCTGACCGGGGTCGCCGTCGTGCCAGCGCGTCACGTCGAACTGGTAATACTGCTTCGTCCATAGCATGCCGGCGAGCGCCTGGCGTTGCACGAGCCGCGCGTCGGCGTCGCTGATGTCGTGCTGGAGCGCCGCGTAAAACTCATCGGCCTCCGCGATCCGGCGCGCGAACAGCGCTTCGAAGTCGAGCGGCACGTCGTCGCGCGTGATGCCCGGTAGTGCCGCCGGACGCCAGCGCAGATACAGCACCGCGCGCTCGTGCGGCGCGAGCGACAGGGCCACATGCGCGGCGGCGCGGGTGCCCGCGTCGCGGCGTATTGCGTGCTCGTCGCCATCGACGAGGTAATCGTTGAAGCCATCCTTGAACGGGCCTGCGCCGGCGATGCCGAAAAGGCGGCGGACGTTGGTTTCGTTTTCGCAGAACAGCCATTCGATCGGCTGCGGCGCCGAGGCCGTGACGATCATCGTGCCCAGCGCGGGATTGTGCGCGATCACGCGCGCGCCCTCGGCGGACTCCGGCTCGAGCGTGAGCGACGGCTTGCCGGGCTTGCCTGACCACGCCCAGCGGTTGCGCGCCCAGAAGAGCGGCAGCACATGGAGTGGCGCGTGCTGATCCGCGCGATTTTCGACGCTTACGCGCATCACGATGTCGTCGGGTGTGTGCTTCGCGTACTCGATCCAGACGTCGAAATAGCGATCGTTGTCGAACACGCCCGTATCGAGGATTTCGTATTCGGGCTGATCGGCGCCGCGCCGGCCGTTTTCCTCGATCAGGTCCTGATACGGGTACGCATCGTGGGGGTATTTGTACAGCATCTTCATGTACGAGTGCGTCGGCGTGCCATCGACATAGAAGTAAAGTTCCTTCACGTCCTCGCCGTGATTGCCTTGCGCATTGGTCAAGCCAAACAGCCGCTCCTTCAGGATGGGGTCGCGCCCGTTCCAGAGCGCGAGCGACACGCACCAGTCGAGTGGGTCGTTGCCGAATCCGGCAATGCCGTCCTCGCCCCAGCGGTACATGCGGCTGCGCGCATGCTCGTGGGGGAAATACTCCCATGCGGTTCCGTAGTCGCTGTAGTCTTCGCGAACGGTGCCCCACTGCCGGTCGCTCAGATAAGGCCCCCAGCGGCGCCAGCAGTCGAGGTCCTGGCCATGCAGACGGAACCCTTCCTTCGAATGGAGCAGATCGTTTGCGCGTAGCGATGACATGTGACCTCCCAAACCGGGATCGACCGTCGAACACGTTCAGTGCGTGAGTCCCCGCCCATCCCGTCACGCGTGCGGCGCCGGGCGGTATCTGGATGATAGGCGTCGTTTAGACTTATCGGAGGTCGGAGGCCGCCTCGCTCCTGGTTTCATCTGACGTTTTCTTTCGCTATATCCGCGCTGCATCGCCTGATCGTAAGGAACTGGACATGAATCAAAAACCGCGTGGCCTCGACAATGGCCTGACGAACTACGGTGATCCCGACTTCGCGCGCTATCTGCGCCGGTCGTTTGCCAAATCGATGGGCTACACCGGCGAATCGCTCGACAAGCCGATCGTCGGAATCTGCACCTCGGAGAGCGGTTTCAATAACTGCCATCGCCACTTTCCCGAAATGATCAAGGCGGTCGAACGCGGCGTGCTCGCGGCGGGCGCATTGCCGGTCGTATTTCCGGTGATGTCGCTTGGCGAGGTCTTCCTTTCGCCGACTTCGCTGGTCTATCGCAATCTGATGGCGATGGCCGTCGAGGAAATGATTCGTGCCCAGCCGATGGATGCGGTGGTGATGCTCGGCGGATGCGACAAAACCGTGCCGGCGATGTTGATGGGCGCGATCTCCGCGGAGCGGCCCGCCGCAATGGTGGTGGCCGGTCCGATGATGACCGGGCGACATCGCGGCGAGCGGCTTGGCGCGTGCACGGACTGCCGGCGCTTCTGGTCGAATTTCCGCGCGGGGAAAGTCTCGGCGCAGGAGATCAGGCAAGTGGAGGGGCGTCTGGCGGTCACGGCGGGAACGTGTGCGGTCATGGGCACGGCGTCGACCATGGCACTGATCGCGGAAACGCTGGGCATGATGCTGCCCGGTTCGGCGGCGATTCCGGCCGTGCACGCGGATCGTCTGCGCAATTGCGAAGAAACCGGAGCGCTGGTTGCGCGCATGGCCCTCAATGGCGGACCGAAACCGGCCGAGATCGTGACGCCCGCGTCGGTGCGCAATGCCTTGCGCGTGGTGCTCGCGGTCTCCGGTTCGACCAACGCCGTGATTCATCTGGCGGCGATTGCTGGTCGTATCGGACTGAAGATCGATTACGACGAGTTCAACCGGCTGTCTGATGAAACGCCCGTACTCGTGGATCTCAAGCCGGTAGGCAACGGCTACATGGAGGATTTCCATGCAGCCGGCGGGCTGGAGGGCGTTCTGCGCGGACTGATGCCCCAACTCGATCTGACTTGTCGCGATATCGCCGGGCACAGTCTCGAGGAGCGTTTGAACAGGCCGCTTGCCGATCCGATCGATACGGCCGTGATCCGCTCGACGGAGAAACCGGTCAGTCCCGATGGCGGGCTGATTGTTCTGAACGGGAGTCTGGCGCCCGGCGGTGCGGTTCTGAAGCGCGCCGCCGCTACTCCCGAACTGCTCGAACACGAAGGGCGTGCCGTGGTATTTACCTCGCTCGAAGATCTGGCCGCGCGCATCGACGACCCCGGTCTGGACGTTCGCGCGGACGACATTCTCGTATTGCAGAACGCGGGGCCGCGCAGTGCTTCAGGCATGCCCGAGGCCGGCTATCTGCCGATCCCGCAGAAACTTGCACGGGCGGGGGTGAAGGACATGGTGAGGATTTCCGATGCGCGCATGTCGGGCACGGCGTACGGGACCATCGTGCTTCACGTGACGCCAGAAGCGGCGCTCGGTGGCCCGCTGGCGCTGGTGCGCAACGGCGATCGGATCCGGCTCTCGGCGCGGGACAAGCGGATCGATCTACTGGTTGACGAGGTCGAGCTGGCGCGTCGTGCCGCTGAGATTCGTCCGGCGGAAGGGATGTATGCGCGCGGTTACCAGCGGCTCTATCACGATCACGTGCTCTCTGCCGCGGCAGGGTGCGACTTTGATTTCCTCACCGCGTTTCCTTCCGAAGAGCTTAAGTAGCGGGTGCTTTTTCTACTCCCTGACCGAAGCGCCCGCGCGACTCGATCTGTTCTGCGCCTGATCAAGCGCAAACGACGAAGAGTTCATCCCTCAGCGGAGGTGTCGTCGAAGATTGCGGATTGCCTGGGCCACAGTGTTTCGAGGCGACCCAGCAGATCACCGGGGAAAAGAAGCGAAATGTAGGGGGTATCGGGTCCCGCTGGGTTGCGGACTACGAGCCGGTTCAACCGACCATCCGCCGCAGCCTGTTCGATGGCGGCGCCATCGTCGAGTGTCGACCCGATATAGATAGTCCGTTCCGCTTTCACTGATACTGGTAGCACTGGCAGCTTGCTGCCAGTGCAAGCGGAACATGCACCCGCGGGCTACGAATATCTCGACCCAAACGCCTGGACGTTTGCGGCTTTAGCTTCGAGTCCGCGGGTGCGCTTGCGCTCGTGAACGAATACTCAGGGTTCGCCGTCGCACCGGCTCACTATATTGGCTTCGCTGAACGCAAGCATGCATGTCCCTGCCAGACAATCTATCACTTGCAGAGGTTCACATGTCGCCTCTATCGGATCAGCAGTTTGCAGCGTATGTTGGCATCGACTGGGCGGATGCGAAACACGATATCTGCCTGCAGGCTGCCGACGACACCAGGCGAGAGTTCAGTTGTGTTCCTCATCAGGTCGCATGCATTGATGAGTGGGCAAAGGGATTACATCAGCGCTTTGATGGGATGATCGCGGTTGCCCTCGAGCTGGCAAGGGGACCAATAGTTTCCGCGCTTCAGAAGTATGATTTCCTGGTCCTCTTTCCGATTAATCCATCGACGCTCGCAAAATACCGCGAGGCGTTCAAACCGAGTCGGGCCAAAGACGATCCCACCGATGCCGAACTGGCACTCGATCTGCTGCTTCGCCATCCCGAACGGTTCGCTCCACTGAGACCGCAAGGTGCGGGCATGCGTTGTCTGACGAGCTTGATCGAGCAGCGCCGTGAAATGGTCGGCGACAAGACGCGATTCACTAACCGCTTATGCAATACGCTCAAGCAGTATTATCCGCAGGCACTGGAATGGTTCGCGCACATCGACACGGTACTGTTCTGCGACTTCATTACGCGCTGGCCGACGCTTTCATCCGTCAAACGCGCCCACCGCAGTACCCTTGAGGCGTTCTTCCACGCGCACAACTGCCGCCGCCCCAGGCTGATCGAGACGCGTCTGGAGTCCATCCGCTCGGCCACCCCTCTGACTGAGGATCCCGGCATCCTCTCACCCTGCCGGCTGCACGCGTTGGCGCTGGTGGCACAACTGCGAACGGCTCTCGCTGGGATCGATGTGTTCGACAGGGAGATTGCGATGGTCGCGCGAACGCTACCTGACTTCGCCCTGTTTGAATGCCTGCCGGGAGCGGGCCCACATCTGACACCGCGGCTGCTTGCCGCATTCGGCGAGCAGCGTGAACGCTTCAGGCACGCTGCTGAACTGCAGAAGTATTCCGGCATTGCGCCGGTCACTGAGCGCAGTGGCAAGAAATGCTGGGTGCACTGGCGCTGGCAATGTCCGACGTTCCTGCGCCAGACATTCGTGGAATGGGCCGGCCAGACAATTAACAAGTCATTCTGGGCGGGCGCTTACTACCGGCAACAGCGAGCGAAGGGCAGTTCGTATCAGGCCGCCGTCAGAGCTTTGGCGTTCAAGTGGATACGGATCCTCTACCGCTGCTGGCAAACTCGGACACTGTACGATGAGAGCGTCTATCTGAATGCATTGAGGAAGCGCGGCTCGCCTCTCCTTGGAAGCCTCGCACTTCCCCCTCGAAATACTTGACGGACGGACTCAGGGCGTGAAGCTGCCTGTCGAGTCACCATAGCGAATGTCCGTAAGAGAGCGGCGGATTCAACCGGTGGATGCAATAGTTTGCTGGAATCGTTCGGCGGGCGTCTCGTAGTCCAGTGTCTTTCTTGGACGCTCGTTCAGTCGTCTTGCCACAGCGTTGAGTTTGGCCTGCGAATACACTGACAGATCGGTACCTTTCGGGAAGTACTGCCTCAATAGTCCATTCGTGTTCTCATTCGACCCACGCTGCCAGGGATGTTGCGGGTCGCAGAAGTAGACGGCAATGTCGGTGGCGACGGTGAAGCGCTTGTGCCCGGCCATCTCCGTCCCCCGATCCCAGGTGAGCGACTTGTAGAGTTCCTGCGGTAACTTGCTGGCATGTTTGATGAGCGCATTGATGACCGTTTCGCTGTCCTTGCTGGCTATCTTCACCAGCATGACATAGCGTGTCTGGCGCTCGACGAGCGTCGCAATCTGGCTGCTGCCGCTACCGCACAGCAGATCACCTTCCCAGTGGCCCGGTACCGCGCGGTCTTCAACGCTAGCCGGGCGTTCGCTGATCGATACGGTGTCACGAATCCTGCCGTGATCCTCCGTCTTTAGCGTGTGATGGCGCGAACGGCGCATGGCCCGGGTGCGCCGCAGGTGCTCCAGCAACTCCTTCTTCAGGGCTCCACGGGCCTGTATGAAGAGAGAACGATAGATTGTCTCGTGGGACACGTGGTAGTCCTCGTTGTCTGGGTACGCGCGTCTGAGCCATCCGGCGATCTGCTGCGGTGACCACTGCAGTTGTAGCTTGGCTGCCACGATGTGCGCCAACATCCGGTGCTCAACCAGTTTACAGGCTTTGGGTCGCTGCGCGCGATCCCACGCGAGCTGATCGGCGTGGCTTGCCCGATAGCCGTCCGGGCCGCTGTTACGTTTGATCTCACGACAGATGGTGGAGGGAGCTCGCGAAAGTCGCATGGCGATTGACTGGATCGAATCGTCGGCCGCAAGTGCCCGTGAGATCTCTTCGCGCTCCTCCAGCGTCAATGCCAATCCCGATCGATGCCTTTGTGGTGGCTGGATTCCACCTGTCTCAGCCAGAATCCCCTGTACAGACGAGTGGTTCCGGTCAAAAAGCTGGGCGATCTTCTGGAGAGACTCTCCCTTCCGCCAACGTTCCCACATCAGCGCTTTCTGCTTCTCGCTGTAGTAAATCCGGCGTCGCTGTTTCATCTGCAACACTCCCACTGCTTGCGCAGTCTTCAGTGTGTTGCATCCACCGGTTGAATCCGCCAGCTGCGATCGGACACTCGACACGACGGACAATCTTTCCCGGTGTCTTCACCCGGCCATTCGACGCGCTTTGCTCGCTCAAAGCGGGTAATCGACCCGACGGAGATGACACGATCACATTTGCGGCTCAAACCCCCGCGAGCACATGAGCGGGCACTCGCTGTACGTAGGGCGTCGCTCAGGCACCCCGCAATGCGTCCAGCTCTGCGCGAAGCGCAGCCACTACGCCAGTCCAATCACCTCGCGTCGTTTGTCGAAACAAGTGCGCCTGTGCGTACCATGGACTATCGCTTCTGTCGAGTTGCCATCTCCAGTCCGGCATGAACGGCAAAGCAATCCATACGGGCTTGCCGAGCGCCCCCGACAGATGCGCTACAGCCGTGTCGACGCTGATGACGAGGTCGAGGCGAGCGATCAGCGCAGCCGTCTCAGCGAACGTAGTGAGCCGCGCGGAAACATCGCGCAGCACCGCGCGCTGCTCAAGCTGCGCGAGGCACGTACGATCACTGTCGCGTACATCCTGTTGCAGCGCGAAGAAGTCCGCGTCGGCATCTAACAACGGCTTCAGTTGCTTGAGTGACATAGACCGGTTGCAGTCATTTACATGCGTCAGGCTTCCCGACCATACGATCCCAACTCTCGGCCGTCGAGCAGAGCCTGCAAACAGATCGTCCCATTGACGTACAAGCGCGTCGTCTGCGTGAATATATGGACCGGTCACCGCGAGATCGGGTGCACGAACCTTGAGCGCAAACGGTAGACTCAGGGTCGGAACGTGATAATCGAAATGCGGCACCTGTCCTGTCTCGCCGATGACTTCGGCCGCACCCTGATAATTCTTGAGAAGCGGCAGCAGTGCATCCTGAACACGCAACACGACCCGAGCTCCAACTGCGCTGAGTCGATCCACGAAACGCACGAATTGCAGCGTGTCGCCGAACCCCTGCTCGTGATGAACGAGTATTGTCTTGTCACGTATCGGTTGGGTGCCGGTCCATAGGGTGTTCTGCGGAAATCCGTGGCTATCGGTGCCATCGCGCCAACGCCATTCATATTCGCGCCAGCCGTGTTCGAATTCGCCGAGCAGCAAATTCGTCTGAGCCCGATTGGTGCGGGCGCCGACGTCGTTCGGATCGAGCGAAAGCGCCTTCTTGAATTGAAGCAACGCCTCATCAAAGCGTCGCAGATCTCGCAACGCGACACCGAGATTGACGTATGCGCGCACGAAACGCGGCTTGAGCGCGATCGCCTGCCGGTAGGCATCCAGTTCGTCCTCATAGCGCTCCAACTTGCCGAGCAGCGCGCCCCGGTTGTAATGCGCTTCGGCTGAATGTGCCTGGATTTTGCACAGATGCACCAGGATTTCGAGTGCACGCTGCGGTTCGCCAAGCTGTATCAGCGACATTGCGACGCCATGCAATGAAGCGGCATGGTTTGGAAACTGGGCCAGGCAGCGCTCGAACAGCGCTATCGCATCATCGTGACGTTGCGCCAACTGACACACCTGCGCGGCGAAATTCAGGTGTTCCGCCGACATGGACATGTGCGCCGATGCCTGTATCAGATACGCCGCTGCACGTGCATGATCGCCCTGTTTGGCCGCGATGTAACCGAGGCCCGCAAGAGCTTCACCGTGGTCGGGGACGCTTGCCAGAATACCGCTCAGCAGACGTGTTGCATCGTCGAATTGACCGGCCATGAGGTTCTTTTGCGCGGCAGCGAGAGCGTGTTCAGTGTCGTGATTCATGGCGATGTAGGGCGGCGCGCAGAATGCGATCTGTCGACGGGTGGGGAAACGCCTCATTGTACGGCGTCGCGTAACGCGGGCCTCCAGATCGAAGCAATGGCAGCCGTCGGTTCTCTGCGTATGGAAATAGCGACGATTCCGGCGACGCGGAGCCCTGCAATCCTCCTTTCCGATTGCTACGCAAGACAGGTCAACCCTAGTGGCTGTCGTATGTTGAATGGGGAACGGACGGTCGCAGGTTGGGTTCCGGCGGCTGCTTTTGGCCGACTGCTGCCTGCTGGCGTTCAAGGCTGGATTGCGTCGCCGCCGAGGATCTGCATCAGAGTCTTCGCGTTACGCTGCCCCTGGTCCTCGTAATTTTTGTTCTCTACACCGACAACCGTTACCGGCGACAACGGCGGACCGTGAACGACCCGTTAGAGACACTCAATGTCGCCGAAAGCAGCCGCTCGACGGCTCGACCACGTCGCCGCGCTACCACAGAGAAAGCTAGCGGCGCGGAGAATCATTGGAGCTGCTAGCGCCACCCCATTTGCGCTCCCGACCCGGCAACTCCTGCAGCATAGTCATGAACGCTCGCACCTTCGCGCTCAGAAGCCGGCGCGAATTGTAAAGGGCCCAGATTTCCACGGGCGAGCCCGCCTTTCCCCAACAGGCGAGTCTTCCTGTCGACACATCATGCTCAACCAGCAATCTGGGCAAGAGCGCCGCGCCTACGCCCTCGAGCACCGCGTCACGCACCATCAGCAACGATGACAGCCGCAACACGGGCATCGGCCTGATCGCTATCGCACCACCGTCTTCCGTTCGCATGTGCCATAACGCGCCTGATGGTGCCGCGGCCGACATAACGGCCGGCACCTCCAACCCGGTTGCATCGGGTGCCGGTCTCGAAGGTATCGACATGCCCGGCGCCGCGACCACGAGGCGCTCGTCACCGAGGATGCGCCGTCCCACGAGCTGCTCGCCATGCGCCGGGTCGATACGGATAACGAGGTCGTAGCCGTCCTCCACCGGATCCACGATGCGGTCTTCTGCAATGACCTCAAGTTCGACCTGCGGATAGGCGAGCGCAAAGCGCGCAGCGATCCGGCACAGCACGACATGCGCGAAAACGACAGGCGCGCTGATGCGCAGCCGCCCGCGCGGCACCGGGGCGCGTGAGGCGAGCGCTTCACCCGCCTCCTGAATCTCAGCCATGAGCCCCCGCGTGCGTTCATGGAGTGCAACGCCCTCTTCTGTCAGACGCAGCCTGCGTGAGCCTCGCTCGATCAGCCTGACGCCGAGACTTTCCTCGAGCTCGGCCACGCGCCGCGAGAGGGTGGCCTTGGGGCGGTCGAGCGCCCGGCTGGCGGGCCCAAAGCCACCGTGCAGTGCAACTGCATTGAAATCGCCGAGCGACGTCAAATCCATAATCGTTCCGTTTACGAGACGAAGTGTATGAATTCTGGCACTTTCGACTATTGAGCGAAACGACTATTGTTTGTCTCACGGGCCGACCCAGCCCATCCACCTCAAGGAGATACCCATGGCAGTCCTCGTTACAGGCAGCACGGGCGTGATCGGTAAGCAGGTTATCGAGCATCTGGGCGGCAGCGGTGCCGAGGTACGCGCGCTGACCCGCACACCGGAGAAAGCGCGATTTTCTGGTGGCGTCACCGCAGTGAAGGGCGACCTGTCCGACGTCGACGCGGTGCGGCAGGCGATGATCGGCGTCAGCACGTTGTTCCTGCTTGCGCCCAACATCGCGGACGAGCTGACTCAGGCGGTACAGACCCTGAGCGTCGCACGGGAAGCGGGTGTGAAAGGCGTGGTTTATCTGTCGGTGTTCAAGGGCGCCGAATACGTCGACGTGCCGCACTTCACCGCCAAACATACGGTCGAGCGCATGATCGAACACCTCGACCTGCCGGTGACAGTGCTGCGTCCCGCGTATTTCATCCAGAACGACGTCCGGCAGAAAGACCCGCTGCTTTCGCACGGCGTCTACGGCATGCCAATTGGCGCGAAAGGCATTTCCATGGTCGACGTCCGTGATATCGGCGAGGCTGCCGCGCGCGAACTGCTGCGCCGCGAGCGTGGCTCAAACCCGCTGCCGCGCGAGACGTACGAACTCGTCGGTCCTGACGTGATCAATGCGCAGACCGTGGTTTCGATCTGGGCCGAGGCGCTGGGACGTCCCGTCCGCTACGGTGGCGACGATCTCAACGTCCTTGAGCAGCGCCTCAAGTCGGTTGCTCCTGCCTGGCTCGCATACGACATGCGACTCATGATGGGCCGGTATCAGCAGGACGGCGCGGTCGCGTCCAGCGCGGACGTCGAGCGTCTGGCGACGCTGCTGGGACGGCAACCGAGATCCTATCGGGACTTTGCCGTCGCCATGGCTGCGGCGTGGGCTAAGGACTGACCTGCCAGGATACGCGATCGCGACTTTCAGAGGCTGGCACGCGCGACGGGGGGCTTGACGGGGCCGACCCCTGCTCTCGGGTGTATTCCGCTGCTTATGAAGGCCGCGCGGATATCGACCCAGCGTGACACTCGTGGCTTCAGGGAGCGGACGTCCGTAAATCGTCTCCAGAAGCACGAACGATTCAACGCGTTTCCCGCCGACTTCAGTCAGGGCCTCGCATCCTCTGGCTTGGGGCTCCTGGCATCAGCAAAGCGGCTTTGTACCGCGACGAGTTGGTCGTCAGTGGTCGCCACCAGCCACAACCGTGCGTGCTCCGCGATTTGGCGGTTGTGGTCCTTCAATGGGCCCATTGCCGCGGCGGACTTCCAGACCACGGGGCCAATTCGGCTGCTCCTGCCCGACGGCGCACCCACCAGCAGGCAGTATGGCCCAAGAGGAAGCGAGACAAACGGAAGGGCCGGACTAGCGCGCACGCGCCAGTCGATGAACGGCGCCTCGCTGATGAGCAGGGGCGTGGGCAAGCCGTAAAGCACACTGAAATCGTACAGCGCCAATTGCTCGCGCATGCCCGCGTAGATACGTCGGATATCGTCGACAACCGCGGCGCGGATTTCATCCTCGAACATGGGTTCTTGCGCATAGCGTGCGGCGGCCTGCTGGGCGCTCAACTGATATGCGCTGAACAGGCCGAGTTCCATGCAGTCCTGCACTGCGCGCTGGACCTCCACGATAGTGCCGGCCTCCTCGGGCCTGCCTAACTGCGCTGCCCTCAAAAACCGGGCGAGCCCCGCTTCCTGGATCGCAGGACCTTCCACAGGCGCATCGTCGTCAGCATCCTTCTCGAGCGGCACGTAAATGTATTCTTCGGCCGCGAAGCGCGACTTCTTGCCTTCGTCAAACTTGATTTCGCCATCGGTGCAGTCCAGATATCGGGTACCGATTCGGCCATGCTCCCAAACCCAATTCTTCAGGAGCGGACGTAGCGGATGCAGTCTGTCTTGATTAGCCATCGAAGCCTCCAGGTGCCCCAGTATAGATCCACATGACCGCTTGCTACGTTGGGGAGGGACATGGCATCAAATCTAACCAGTGGATCGGCCTTTTCAAATCAGGCTTTGGGTCTCGCTGGCTAGGCACAGACTGGCCAGATCGGCCGCCCTCGAAATACTTGACGGGGACGGACTCAGGGCTTGTGACAGCCGCTCAGCGACCTCGCAGAGCCGTTCGCGACCGTCTCAAATTGGCCGAACCTTGCCAATCGTTGTGTGATCGACAAGTGTCGGGTCATGACCGGCAGCACGCGACCCTGAAGAGACATCCGGCTTTCTCGTCAGCGGCCATTCGCCGCGTACAACCGATGGGGTTGCACGCAAATAACCCGTCTTATTTGATGCGCAAAGGGCTATGAGCGGTCGATTCGAGCCTTGCTCCGGAACGGCACTCCCAAGCCGGGCCGGATGGCTTCAAACCATCGCGAAGTTGAACCGCGCTCAGTCTGCAATCAATCGAACATGCGGCTCAAATGAGGGTACATTGCGTCTGTGCAAATAGCTTGGGGGTGTCATGGCCCGCATCAAAGCGGAACCGTTGATGACGCAAGCGCCGCCTTGCGATGCCCACCGACTGTCCACGCAATGATGGTACCGATTGCGAGAGCTAACAGGCATGCAGTCGGAACGAGCATGGGTGCAACATGACTGTTGGTTACCTTGCCAACGTACGGCATGAGGTTCTGTCCGAAGAACCCTCCAAGGTTTCCAATGCAGTTGATGGCAGCGACACTTGCGGCGGCTCGAGCGCCAGAAAAGAAGCGTGGGGGAAGCGACCAGAAGCAAGGGTATAGCAGTGGAATACAGGCGCCGCCCAGACACAGAGCAATGAAGCGCAACGACACTGTCGGCAACACGAGGCTCGATGCAAAGCATACGACGCCGATGCCGGCGACTATGGCCATTGCTTTTAACACCACCTGTTCACGTTTGAGCTTCCCGGGAAGCCAAAGCAGGAGAAGAGCCGCGAGTGCCCACGGAATCATGTTAAGCAGGCCATTGACGCTCGACGAAACGCCCCAGCTCTTAACCAACGTGGGCAGCCAGTACGTAACGCCGTAGAGCGACGTCGACATCAGCATGTAGGTTGCTGCGAACATGAGAACCTTCGGGTCAAGCAATGCCGCCCATGGCCGGGACTCCTTTGCTTCCGGGGACGCTTCGCGCACAAGCGCTGCGACCACAATGTCCTTCTCATCCTGAGAAAGGAAGTTCGCTTCCTCGACGGAGCTCGGTAGATATTTAAGCGCTACGAAGGCAATCAGTATTGCCGGAAGACCGGTGGCAAGGAAGACCCATTGCCAACCCGCCAGTCCCAGTGTTCCGCCCAAGGAAAGGAGCAGCCCTCCGACCAGCGCGCCAAGCATGTTTGCCAGCGAACTGCCGAGGGTAAAAAGGCCAAGCACACGTGTCCGGTAGCTTTGAGGAAACCACTGCGTCAGGTAGTAAATGACGCCTGGATAAAACCCGGCTTCAGCAACACCCAGCGCAAACCGAAACGAGTAAAAAGCTGGCAGGGACCTGGTGAACGCCATTAGCACTGTAACGACGCCCCACGTAATCATGATGCGAGCGAGCCACGTCCGGGCCCCAAACCGATGTAGCGCCAGTGTGCTGGGCACCTCGAACAGCAGGTAGCCAATGAAAAACAGCGATGCTCCAAGGCCATACGCGGCTTCCGTCATGCCGAGTGCCTGAACCATTTCCAGTTTCGCGAAGCCGACGTTCTGCCGGTCGATGAATGCGATGAGAAACATGACAATCAGCAGCGGCATCAGCCGCCATGCCATTTTCTTCATTACCTGCTGCTCACGTGTTACGGACGTAGACATGTTCGCTCCAAGTTCCATGCCCGCTGCCGCTCGACTGGCGTTTCGAAAACGGTCAGTCAGACGAAAACAAGCAGATTGATATAGTCATGTATATGTTTGTATGTTTGAGGTCGGGCTGCAATGAGGTATAACCCGGACGAGCGCACGCAAGCGAGCTGCGGCCGCAACTGGCGACCAGTGATGTATTCGGCGAACGAGGTGTAGAGCCTGAAAGTCGCAGGAAAAATGCGACCTGCCGGTTGACAGAAAGTCAGTTCGCGTTGTCGGTCCCTATGACAGCACCAAACGCGGCGAGGAAGTCGCGTTGTCAGCGAATATCGACCTGATACTGGAACGCTGCAGCAGCACCACGCGTGGTGCGCCATTCAATAGGCGTCCCGGCGAAATCGGATGCCACACGGTGCACAAGGATTACCGGGCTGCCAACGTCGATATGCAGGAGCGCCGCATCAGCGTCCGTCGCCTGTTCGACGTTCAGAATCTCGGTTGCGGATGCGACGATTTGGCGGCAAAGCCGCTCGTAAAGCGGATAAAGCAAATCCTCGAAGCCACCAAGGGGCAGAGTCGCCAGCGCTTCGAAACGGCTTCGAGGTAGCCA
Source organism: Paraburkholderia sp. RAU6.4a (assembly GCF_050435625.1). NCBI lineage: Bacteria > Pseudomonadati > Pseudomonadota > Betaproteobacteria > Burkholderiales > Burkholderiaceae > Paraburkholderia > Paraburkholderia sp. RAU6.4a. The sequence continues at coordinate 964,793 of NZ_JBNDKQ010000001.1, read as the reverse complement.
TATTTCTTCCGACAAAACGGGTTGTCCGTCAATCAATCGTACCCGCGAGAGATGAACAGCCTTCTCCGTCGCCTTCATCTGCAAGGTTGAGCGAATCGTCTCGTTTGGCTTGACGACCTCGCGGCTGAGCACCTTCGCCGTCGGTCGGACCGGCTTCCCGTCAGCTGACTTGAATCGGAAGAAGCGGAACAACGACGAATCAAAGCGCGGGCGCCGGACAAAGGTCCCCTTTCCCTGGGTGCGGGTGAGCACCCCGTCGGCCACCAGCAAATCAATGGCTTTCCGAAGTGTGCCGGTCGACACGTTATAAAACAGGCTGAGCTCCGCCTCTGTGTCGATTGCCTTTTCTGGCGCCCACTCGCCCTCCGCGATGCGGCGCACCAGGTCATCGCGTAGCTGCTGGTATCGCGGCAAACGACTGTCTGGCCTGGCCGAGAACGACTGCATATCCATGATTCATATAGTTGTTCACAGGAATAGTCACTGTACAACATCTGCCGGAACAAGGGTAAATCCCCAATGACTTCTTCGTCGAAGCGCCTAAACTAAACATATAGTCATATACATGAATATATGAATTTACCCTGGAGACGGCGATGTTCACCTGGTACAAGCAAGGCACACCTCTCGAACGAAACACCTTCTGGGGATGTTTCGCGGGTTGGGGCCTCGATGCCCTTGATGTGCAGATGTTTACCCTGGCAATCCCCGCAATCATCGCAGCGTACGGCATCGACCACACGCAGGCGGGCGCGATCAGCGGCGTGACACTGGTGTCATCGGCGATGGGCGGCTGGCTGGCGGGCGCCTTGTCCGACAGGATTGGTCGGGTGCGGACGCTGCAGATTACGATTCTCTGGTTTGCAGGATTCACTTTCCTTTGTGCCTTCGCCCAGAGTTTTCCTCAACTACTGGTCCTGAAGGCCCTGCAAGGGTTCGGGTTCGGCGGAGAGTGGGCTGCAGGCGCCGTGTTGATGGCTGAGACCATCCGGACGGAACACCGCGGCAAGGCCATGGGCGCGGTACAGAGCGCCTGGGCTGTCGGCTGGGCCGGCGCAGTGCTGTTGTATGCCGCAGCTTTTTCGTGGTTGCCGTCAGACACGGCGTGGCGTGTCATGTTCGGTGCTGGCCTGCTGCCCGCGCTTCTCGTCCTTTACGTCCGCCGCAATCTCCGCGAACCTGTGCGCGTTGAGCCGTCTCGCGCTGAACCAGTGGTTTCTGTGTGGGGGCAAATCGCGCAAGTATTCCAGCCGCGCGTCATCAAGACCACCGTTATCGGGGCGATTCTGGGCACAGGCGCACACGGCGGGTACTACGCCATCATGACCTGGCTGCCGACCTTCCTCTCCAAGGAAAGACATCTGTCGGTCCTCAACACCGGTGGGTATCTTGCGGTTGTTATCGTGGCTTTCTGGTGCGGCTGTATGGCGAGCGCTTACCTGCTCGACCGTATCGGACGGCGTCGCAACATCGCATTCTTTGCATTTTCTTGCATCGTCACCGTGCTCGCCTACGTGATGCTTCCATTGAGCAACACGCAGATGCTTGTTCTGGGCTTCCCGCTAGGCTTTTTCGCCGCCGGCATCCCGGCCAGCCTGGGCGCACTTTTCAACGAACTCTATCCTGCGGACATGCGCGGGACAGGCGTCGGCTTTTGCTACAACTTCGGTCGCATCGCCTCGGCGGGTTTCCCGGTGCTGGTCGGGTACATGAGTCATTCGATGTCGCTGGGAGCAGCGATTGGTATCGATGCCGCAATTGCGTACGGGCTGGCGATGGTTGCCGTGTTGTTGCTTCCCGAAACGCGCGGCAAGCGCTTGCGGCCGTCCGGCGTCGAGCAGGCTTCACAACTGGTCGCCGACGCCGAATTAGCGCTTGACCATCACCGGAGCCAGCGATGACTCAGGCCCCATCCATCGCGCGGCCACGGCTGCCGCGCGTTGACACGCACGCGCACGTGTTTGCCAGGACTCTGCCGCTGGCGGACGGACGGCGCTACGCACCCGACTATGACGCAACGCTGGACGCCTACCGGAAGCTTCTGGACGAGAACGATATTGGCAATGCCGTCCTTGTCCAGCCCAGCTTTCTCGGTACCGATAACAGCCATCTTTTACAGGCGCTGACCAGCGACATTAGCCGGCTGCGAGGTGTAGCAGTCGTGTCCCCCGAAATTTCAGAAGACGACCTGCAGCGACTGAACTGTCAGGGTGTGACGGGCGTGCGTCTCAACCTTGTCGGACAGACGCTCCCCAAGCTGGGCTCGGCGCCATATGTAACGCTTTGGCGGCAGTTATCAAAACTAGGCTGGCATGTTGAGTTGCACAGGGAGGCGTCGGACCTGGCGCCGCTCGTCAACACTTTGCTGGATGTGGGCTTGCCAGTCGTCGTTGACCATTTTGGCCGCCCTGACCCGGACAGCGGCACACGCGACCCGGGCTTCAACGACCTGTTGGAGTTTGGCCCATCTGGCCGCGTGTGGGTCAAGATTTCGGGCGCCTATCGGTGCTCGGAGCCGGACTCGAGTTTCATGCGCGATGCCACGGACCAACTCATAGACGCATTTGGCGCCGAACGTCTGATGTGGGGTAGCGACTGGCCACATACGCAGTTTGAACATGCGACGGCCTACAGCCAGACGCTTACCGCGTTGCTGGACTTACATCTTGCGCCCGCGATTGTCGAGGCAATCCTGTGCTCAACCCCGCACTCGTTTTACGGGTTCGACAAAGACCCCGTGAGGGATATTGTCCCGACGACACCGACTTCCCAACTCACTTCCTGAGGTCATCATGCAAGTCACCGGTATGTTGCACGGCGCCAGATTGCTGCAGTTCGTGGGCTTTCCGACGCCCGAGATTCTGGGTCCGGACGCTAGCGAAGAACAGATTCGAGCGATGCTGAAAAAGCACGGCATGATTTTCATCAAGCCGGTTTTCAAGGGCGGTGTTGGCAAGAAGGGCAAGGCCGGTCTGATTGGCCGCGCGACTGACCTGACGACCGCCTTGAAGGAGAAGGAGCGTCTTTACTTCGTCGAACATCACGTTGCCAATACTGTGTCGAAAGCCAATGGTGTGACCTTTGAGGCGGGTGTGCCGGCCGAGTACGAGGTCTATTTCTCGATTACCGACTCGACACACTTCCGCGCACCGACGATGACGCTCACACATCACGGTGGCGTCGACATCGAGGAACTGGACAAGTCGCAAGTCGTGCAGATTCCGTTTGACCCGCTCACCGGGCTCAAGGCGTTCGTCGTGGCGAACGCGCTTTCGACGCTGGGCGCACCCAAACAGATTATCTCGCCGCTTGTACAGCACCTCCCCAAGTTATGGGAGCTCTACCACGGGTTCGGAATGACGACCCTCGAACTCAATCCAATCCGGATGCGCGAGGATAGCAAGGGACGGCTGACACCCGTCGCCTGTGACTTCAAATGCGGCTTCGACCGTGATGACCCGCGCTGGCAGCGCCTTGACCTGCCCGCGCATCTCTTCGCAGTCGACTATTCAGACTTCGAACAGGAAATCAACCAGCTTCGCACGTATCAGGGGCAGAGCGACGTCTACGTCATTAACGCGAAGGGCAGCATTCTCGCTCCGACGTTCGGTGGCGGCGCGAACTCCCTTGTCACGCAAATGCTCGGAGACGACGCCATCATCTCGTCAGACTTCGGCGGCAACCCACCCTACGAAAAAATGAAGGAAGTTGCCCGCATCTGCTTCAAGCACTGGATTGAGCAGAGCAATGTGCTGTTCATCATTGGTGGAAAGTCGAACAACACGGATATTTTCGAAACATTTCGCGCAATGGCCGACGCGTTACGCGAGCACTTCAGTCAGCACGGCCCGACGCCGCTCTATGTGGTGGTCGGCCGTGGCGGTCCGAATCTGGTTCGCGGAATGGGAGCATTGCGCGACACGCTCGATTCGCTGGGATTGCCGTACACCTTCTTCGGCTTTGACTCGGACATGAGCGAGGTGGTCCTGTACGCGAAGCAGGTTGACCAATGGATGAAAGCAGGCGGCCGTGAGCAGATTGCCGCGAAGCTGGGAATTGCGGTCAAACAGGCTGCCTGAGCATCTCATCGACTGAGGAGAATCATTATGTACAAGCAGGGAATTGGCGATTTTAAATACTTCGTAGGAATTAGTTCGTTATCCCAAGTTGCCACAAAGGACGACCGCGTTTGCGTGCTCAACATTCTGGGCGGCGAGTCGAGCGATGTCACGCCCGTCGGTCATGCCTATTCCGGTGGCAACGTGGTGTTTGGTACGGCTCCGGGAAAGCGCGGACAGGTACTGGAAACGGCACTTGGAAGCGTGCCGGTCTACAACAATGTCCTTGAAGGCCTGAACGATGGTCACCGGTTCAACTGCGGCGTCATCTATCTGCCGCCTTCCGCTGCACGGGACGGCGTGGCTGAGCTAATCCGTGTCAATCCGGAACTGAAGAAGATTTTCATCGTTACCGAAAAGCTGGCCGTCAGTGACTCGCGCGAAATCCGCGCGATGGGTCAGTCCAACGGGGTCGACATTTTTGGCGGCAACAGCCTCGGCGTGGCTGACGCCTGGAACCAGGTGCGTATCGGGGGAGCGCTGGGCGGCGACCACCCTGAAGAGGCATTGCGGCGTGGCTCGATTGCCTTGTTTTCCAACTCGGGCAACTTCACGACTACCATCGCAACCTACCTGCGGATGGCCGGATGGGGCACGACTACAGCCATCTCAAGTGGCAAAGACGTCTACATTCAATTCGCGGCGCCCGAGTTCGCTGCGGCCTTGGCAAACGACGCGCGAAGCAAGGCGGCCGTTCTTTATGTCGAACCGGGCGGCTACTACGAGCTCGACGCCAACTTTACGAAGCCGGTGGTTGCGTGCGTCGTGGGTCGCTGGAAGTCAAAGCTGACCCGTGCTGTCGGACACGCGGGTGCTATGTCCGGAGGCGCGGACGACGCCGCATCGAAAGAACAATGGTTTCTCGATAAATTCGGGGTGTCAAGTGTGTTCACGCCGGACAATCCGGCCGTGTCGGCAAAGGGTGCGCTTGTCACGAACATCGCGCACATACCCGCAGCACTCACGGCTGTGATGCGTGAAAACGCCTGCAGGCCAGATTTCGAGCCGGAAGGTAACCTCGCATTAAAACCGTGGTTTAGCAGTCACCGCGGATTGAGCCTGCCGCAGGCGCTGGATTTGCCTGTCGTGCAGGCCACGGCCCCATACGATGCCCAGATTGCCGCGCTCGACAAACAGGTTGGAGCTGTACCACCGCGACAGTCGATGAAGGATGCTTCTGGCGCGTCGCAGATGGACCCAAAGTCGCAGGTGACCAGTCTCTACGGCGTTTCGATGCTTGATGCGGCGCAGTACCCCCTTGAGACAAACGTAAGCCTCGCGCTGCTCCACGAACCCGGCGGGATGAACGACCGCGCGCTAATCAATGTCGCTGTGAGTGCGTTCCTGAACCTGTATGGACATCCCGCACTTGGGGCTGCCCAGGCGGCACGGGATGCCGGTAATGCACCAAACACTGTCCTTGCAGCGGCGGCGAGTATCATCGGGCCCCGAGGGCAAGCCGGGCCTCGCCAGGCGGTCCGCGCTCTAATCGACGCCTTTGCCCCGGTGAAGCTCGAGAACGCGATGGATGAGAGTTTCGACTTTTCGCGCGCCGAAGTCACCGACCTCAACCTGTTCGTCGGCAGTGAACCGGATTTTCGGGCCCGCGCAATCCTGGCGGGACTCAAAGCTCGCGACGTGAAGTCGACATTCGTGCAATATGTTGAAAGCCTGCCCGGCGAGCCGACTACCGATGGCGTATTGGCAGCCATTTGCGCGACGCTCGCATGGGGACCGCTCATGCGCAAACGCATTTCACGCCTTTCGGCTGAGAGCCTTCCGTGGTGGATACAACTTTTCGGCTCCCTGATAGGCGCTTCAGTGCCCTCGGACCAGCATGGTCCGGACAGCTTCTGCGGCGTCGAAACGAAGACAGTCCTGGAGGAGCGTTCGCTTGGTGAAACCGCCTTCGGCGCGTTGTTTGGATTGTGGCCAGGCACGAGCGACTTGTTTTCCTTCCAATTGCTGGTCGGTCTGCTGCTGTCAAATGGACCCGGAACGATTTCCGCGCAGGGTGCAAAAGGTGCGGTCTCTGCCGATGGTCCCGAAGACCCCGAGCGCGTCCAACTCAACAAGGCGTTAATCGGCTTCCTTACGCACAGTGGTTACACACACGGTGGCAATGGATTTGAGGGAATTGCGTTTCTGCTGGACCAGTTCGCGCATAGCGGACTGACTGACCCGGGCAATCCTGCGCACGGGCTGGATTTGAAAGCACTAGCGATGACGTACGTCGAAAGTTACGCCAAATACAAATCGAGCAAGAAAACGAGCGGCAGCCTAGACATCCAGAAAATCCCTGGCGTGAATCATCCGGTGTTTAAAGATAAACCCGTCAATCACGACCCGCGTGAAATGTTCGTGCGGCGATTGTTCGCCGAGCGCGACGAATACAACATCTTCCACGACTTTTACCGGACGTTGGTCCAAAGCCTGTTCGACGCGGGGGTTTCGCGAAACGTTTACTGCGTCAACATCGATGCGGTGATTGCCGCGTTACTGCTCAAGATGCTCTGGCAGCCGTATTGTGACGGAACGTATTCGCGCAACGCTTTGGAGACGGCCGCCTTTACCATCTTTCTTTACCCTCGCATGCTCGGTTGCGCGGCTGAAATCGATGACCATATGAACCGCGGAAGGAACATGGATACACGTACACCAGCGTCGGAGTGTCGTTTCGTTGCGTAGCGGAATGACCCGGAAGCGCACGAAGTCTTTCCGCGCTGCCGGGTTCATGCCCACAACTATCAGTTGTCTCCGCACGGGATTGGGGGTGCGAGTCGTGCACGCTTTTCCGAACAACCCGAGCCTATGTGGCGATTATTCGTTGGCCTTGCTCAACTACGACGCGTTTCGCTTCGCGAGGCTTCTCCTCTTTGGGTTGCGGTGATCATAGACGTTCGCTGTCTCGGAAGTGTGCTTTACCCGGACCTGAAACATGCGCGATACCGAACATATGGTTTAACGCGATCATTTAGCAATTTCATCAGTGACGTCTCCTGCAAGGCGGAACGAGCGCCCAAGGAAGACCCTGGATTACGAAACACCGGCTGAACGATTTCATCGAACTATTGCATCGACCGGTTGAATCCGCCCCTGTCAGCGGACACTGGTGCGCACTGATGTGCTGTTTCCTGGAATCGAGTGCGTGGTGTGGCGTGAGACGATGCGACCGGGAGCCCCCAGACGTCTGGGCGACGGTGTGGGGCGAGCGATTTCTTTGCGAATTGGACATGTGCGAATTGCTTTCGGCTGGGCGCGGACGACCTTTCCTATCGATGGACTTGCTGCGGGCGCGAGGAGGTTGCACGCGCGGAGCGCGAGTCGCAGTTGCAACAAATCGTTGAGGATCAAGCCCATGTCAACGAAGAGCGGGCACGGACAGGGCGCGCAGCGACGCATCCAGGTACTGATTGGCACAATCGTATTCATTCTAGTTGTGACTGCCGGGTGGATCATTCACCAGACTCGGACGGTCGCACGCCAGACTTCCCTTGCGTTGGCGTCGGCCGCGACAACGGCGAACGACGCGGGAAATTATGACCGCGCAATGCGCTTCGCGATGCTGGCGTTGGGGAACGGTTGGCTCTCGCCGGGATCGGCAGAAGCAGAGCTTGAGCTTATGCGTGGCGCGCAAGCATCAGTGCAGATTGCGTTGCTCGGTGGCCATCAGAATGCGGTTGATTCCGCCGTCTTCAGCCCGGACGGTAAGCGGGTGGTGACCGCGTCCTGGGATGGGACAGCGCGGGTGTGGGACCTGGCCACGGGTAAACAGATTGTGCAGCTCAGTGGCCATCAGAATCTGGTCTATTCTGCCGCCTTCAGCCCGGACGGCCAGCGGGTGGTGACTGCGTCCGCGGACAGGACCGCGCGGGTATGGGACGCGGCTACGGGCAACCAGATTGCGCAGCTCAGTGGCCATCAGGATCTGGTTTATTCCGCCGCCTTCAGCCCGGACGGCCAGCGGGTGGTGACTGCGTCCGCGGACAGGACCGCGCGGGTATGGGACGCGGCTACGGGCAAACAGATTGCGCAGCTCAGCGGGCATCAGAAACCGGTTTTCTCCGCCGCCTTCAGCCCGGACGGCCGGCGCGTGGTGACCGCGTCGGCGGACAGGACCGCGCGGGTGTGGAATGCGGCGACCGGCCACGTGATCGCACAGCTCACCGGGCATCGGGAACCGGTAAGCTCCGCGGTCTTCAGCCCGGACGGCCGGCGCGTGGTGACCGCGTCCGATGACAAGACCGCGCGGGTGTGGGATGCGGCGACCGGCCAGGTGATCGCGCAGCTCATAGGGCATCGGGGACCGGTTTTCTCCGCCGCCTTCAGTCCGGACGGCCAGCGCGTGGCGACAGCGTCCGATGACAACACCGCGCGGGTGTGGAACGCGGCGACCGGCCAGGCGATCGTGCAGCTCACTGGGCATCGCGGACCGGTGAGCGCCGCCGCCTTTAGCCCGGACGGCCAGCGCGTGGTGACCGTGTCCGATGACAAGACCGCGCGGGTGTGGGATGCGGCGACCGGCCAGGTGATCGTGCAGTTCACCGGACACGAGGGGCCGGTGAATTCCGCCGCCTTCAGCCCGGACGGTCAGCGGGTGGTGACTGCGTCCCGTGACAGGACCGCGCGCGCATGGGACGCGGCGATGGGCATCTTGCTGCTCAGAGGGCATCAAGGGTCAGTTATTTCCGCCGCCTTCAGCCCGGACGGCCAGCGGGTGGTGACCGCGTCCCGTGATCGGACCGCGCGGGTTTGGGACGCGACCACCGGCAAACAGATCGCGCAGCTCAGCGGGCACCAGGATCTGGTTTATTCCGCCGCCTTCAGCCCGGACGGTCGGCGCGCGGTGACCGCGTCCGCGGATGGGACCGCGCGGGTGTGGGACGCGGCCACCGGCAAACAGATCTTGCTCCTCAGCGGTCGTCAGGGCCCGGTTGATTCCGTCGCCTTCAGCCCGGACAGCCAGCGGGTGGTGACCGTGTCCTGGGATGGGACCGCGCGGGTGTGGGACGCAGCCACCGGCAAACAGATCTTGCTCCTCAGCGGGCATCAGGGCCCGGTTGATTCCGTCGCCTACAGCCCGGACGGCCAGCGGGTGGTGACCGCGTCCAGGGACAGGACCGCGCGGGTGTGGGACGCGAGCACGGGCAAACAGATCGCGCAGCTCAGCGGGCACCAGGATCTGGTTTATTGCGCCGCCTTCAGCCCGGACGGTCGGCGCGCGGTGACCGCGTCCGCGGACAGGACCGCGCGGGTGTGGGACGCGGCCACCGGCAAACAGATCGCCCAGCTCGGTGGGCATCAGGGACCGGTTTTCTCTGCCGCCTTCAGCCCGGACGGCCAGCGCGTGGTGACCGCGTCCGCGGACGGGACCGCGCGGGTGTGGGACGCAGCGACCGGCGAGGTGATCGCGAAGCTCACCGGACATCAGGGACCGGTTTTCTCCGCCGCCTTCAGCCCGGACGGCCAGCGCGTGGTGACCGCGTCCGCGGACGGGACCGCGCGGGTGTGGGACGCGGCGACCGGCGAGGTGATCGCGAAGCTCACCGGACATCAGGGACCGGTTTTCTCCGCCGCCTTCAGCCCGGACGGCCAGCGCGTGGTGACCGCGTCCGCGGATCAGACCGCGCGGGTGTGGCCTATCCGATGGCTCATGCAGAAGCGAGGTCAGAGCCTGGCTAAAGCCGTGTGTAGGGAAAGGCTCGTGGGAGCAAACCTGCTCACAACCGATGATGAAGCTGCTCTTTCTCTCGTACGCGGGCGCCGGGGCGAAAACGTATGTGGATCGTAACTCGCCGACCGGTCGGAGCGAGCAGCAACGATACGTTTGGCCAGCGCGACCAATTGCTTTCCAATCTTCCTGACTAGCTCTCACATCGAAGTCCGCGGCCATGAGCAGGTCCATCGCCTACTCGTAGGTCCGCTCATGTTTTCCTCTGCACCGAGAGTCGCTCATCCGGCGTTCATTGCGTTGCATCGACCGGTTGAATCCGCCCAATCTACGTCGGTCAGTCGCTGTTGCTGCTGAAGTCGTCGTACCGCGCCGAATGGGGGTTTCCGGGCGGCAGTATCCGGGACCCGAACTGCGGCTCGATAATCGCGAGATCGTCGCCGCGCATCTGGCGTCGCCGGAGCAATTGCCAGGCTTCGCCGTGACAGGCGCGGTCGCTGTGTATCTCGGCAGGGATGTCTGCGGCTAGTCGAGCCGTTTTTTTCCTGATCGTTCGAGTCCGCGTGACGCTGCGCGAGGCGCGGGCCTTCCAGGCATCGGGGTTACAGCCCCACGGTTTTTAACGCTTCCTGATTCGCTAGCATGGCATCGATAAGAGCGCGAGCCTTGCGGTCGACGCACGTGAGAGCAACACTTTCCGACTCGTAGGTAACGGCATCGGCTAAGTCACCGGTGACGTGCTGTTTTCGTGTCCTTCTACGCAATGACCACGTGACGCGATATGTCAGCGCGATTCCAACGGACAAACGGGCCGTCCGCGGCTCCATGTGCGCTTCGATGACGAATCCGCGATAACGCCCGACGATGTGATGTTTCATTGATTGACTTCACCGTCTTTCGCCTTCATCGCTCGCCTCTCAATGCACGACGCCAAAGAACAAAATTGCGCCTTCGGCCGGCGTCAGGCCCGCCTTGAAGTAGCCTTCGAGCCGGTCGGCTGTCGCTTCATCGAGCGTGAAGGGCGGATGGACGTAGCCTACGGCGAATGCATGGTCGTACCAGTCGTTGAGCCACGCGCGCAGCTCTATCACGTCCTGCGGCAGTGTGTTCGAAGCATCGTCGTGCATGTGCGTTTCCCCGGCTGGCTGAACGATCAGGCCGCCATGCGGCCTATCCCCATTTCCGGACGGCGCTGGCCCGGCGGAAACACGTGCCATGCGCCGTCGGCATGGCGAAAGAAGAAGAGTGAAAACGCCCCGGTCGGCAGATCGATTTGAATGCACACCCGGCATGTTCCACCCGAGCGCGAGCGGTTCAGCAGACGCACGCGCGCCCCTCGGCCCCCCGTCGGGCCAACGAGTTTTTCGACCTGAGAACGCAGCGATCTGTTGCCCGCCATGATTTTCCCCGCGATGCACGATGATTCGATGCTATGGCGATCGGTGCGTGCGTCCAATCGGCGCCGGCCGGAATGTCGTTTCAGGAATCGCTGGTTTCAGCCGTCAGGACTTCCTGAAGCGGAACAGCATGTAGAACGGCATTTAAGGGTCCTTGCCCATCTGCGGGGGCTTTCGCCATGAATGACACTAAGGATTTCCTGACACGCGAATCAGGAAGTCACACCCTGATTTTCCAGCTTGCGCTGAATGCGACACACTTTCTGCTCGTAGATGATGAGCCATCGAAATGCAATGTCGAATTGATGCAACATGATCGGCTATCTATCGGAACGGGAAAACGTCATCGAGCAAATCGACGCGATATGTCTGCGACTGTTCGACACCTGGTGCGAGACGCGCAGCGTGACATCGCTTGCGTATTTGATGCACTGCTGGCCGTTGATAGACAGCACGACCAACGCGCTCAGGCGCCTGGGCGAAGCCATGCGCGAGTTGCGGCGCAATCACGCGGAGCAGATCGACGAGTATGACTTTCGCGCGCTGTGCGAGGTGGCCGACCTCATCGACGAACTGACCTTGCCGCGCACGGTCCGACTGATCGCGGTGGCGGGCGAGGTGTCGCACTAGCGAACGGCAACGGCGGCCAGGCGCGCAACTGCTTACAGGCACGCATGCGGCGGCTGTGAGGCCACGGGGCGCGCCGTTTCATCGGACGTTTGAAACCCGTAGCGGGCGTGATGGACCAGGCGCCGGCATCGAGTGCAGAATAGGACGACCACAACGGCGGCACTCGCGGGGATATATGGCGCTCGACATTTTCGACGCATGGTGGAGCGGGCTCCTGCAACCCGCTGAGCGGTATCTCGAAGGGAACACCGCATCATGAGCCATCTCGCCGCTCCGGTCGCGTATACGGGCACGATTCTGATCGTCGACGATACGCCGGGGAATCTCGGCGTGGTTGTCGACAGTCTCGAGGCGCGCGGCATTCGCGTGCTGGTGGCGCTCGACGGTATCGAAGCGTTGGAGCGCGCAGCCTTCTCGCAGCCCGATGTGATCCTGCTCGACGTGAAGATGCCGGGCATCGACGGCTTCGAGACCTGTCGGCGCCTCAAGCGCGATGAGCGCACGCGCGATATCGCCGTCATATTCATGACCTCGCTGATGGACAACGAGGACCACGTCGAAGGCTTCCTGGTGGGCGGTGTCGATTATGTGACCAAGCCATTGCGCGTCGATGAGATGGTCGCGCGCGTTGGCGTGCACCTCGAGCTGCGGGTGATGCACAAGCAGGTTCTCGCGCAGAACCGGCAACTGCTGGCGGAAGTCGCCGTGCGCAAGGAAACGGAGGCCGCGCTATCGCAAGCGCGCGACGATCTGGAGCGACGTGTCGCATTGCGCACCGAAGAGCTGGCGCGCGCCAACGCCAACTTGCGGGCGCAGATCGACGAGCGGCGGCGCGCGGACGCGCGCCTGCAGGCAAGCGAGGCTCGCTTTCGCGCGATTGTCGAAACGAGTCCGGTGCCGCTGTGCATCACCTCGATGCCGGATGGGCACATCCTGTACACGAACCCGCCGCTGCGCGAACTCTTCGGCATGGACGAAGGCTTGTCCGCCAATATCGCGGATTTCTACGCCGAGCGGGGCGAGCGCGAGCGTCTGATCGAACATCTGCGGACCAAGGGTGGCTTGCGCAACACGGAGATACAGTTCCGGCGCCAGGACGGTACCCGGTTCTGGGCGATGGCGACGGCGCGCGCCGCGACTTACGACGATTCTCCCGCGATCTATGTGGGCCTGAATGACATTACGGGGCGCAAGCAGATGGAACAGGAACTCGTCGAATCGCGCGAGCAGCAACGCGAACTGTCCGCGTACATGGAGGCGATTCGCGAGGAGGAGAGAAAGCGCATTGCGATGGAAATTCACGACGAGCTGGGGCAATTGCTGACCGCGCTCAAGATGGACGTGTCTCTGCTCAAAATGCGCATCGCGCACGACGCGGAAGCGACAAAAAAAGCCGACGATATGCGCCAACTGGTCGAAGGCACGATCTCGATGGTGCGCAATGTCGCGAGCCACCTGCGGCCCGCGGCGCTTAACTTCGGCATCGTGTCTGCGCTCGAATGGCTTGTCGACGAGTTCAACCGCCGCAATGCGATTGCGTGTGAATTGCGCATCGAAGGCGGCGAACCCACGCTGTCCGACGCCCACGCGACGGCCCTGTTCCGCATTGCACAGGCTTCGCTGACGAACGTCGCGCGTCATGCCGCCGCCACACGTGTCGAGGTGACGCTTGTTTCGACGGCTGCACAGCTCTTGCTGCATGTGCGTGACGACGGATGCGGCTTCGACCAGCAAGTGGTGAGTCGCAACTATTCATATGGCCTGCTCGGCATGAACGAGCGCGCGCGGCTGATCGGCGGATCGCTTTCGATCGACAGCTCGCCGGGCGCGGGCACCATGGTTTCGATTCATATTCCGCTCGATGGCGGAGCTCGAACATGATCAGGATACTCATTGCGGACGATCATGCGATAGTCCGTGGCGGACTCAGACAGATCATCGCGACCACGAGCGATATCGTCGTTGCGGCGGAAGCGGCGCAAGGAGCGGAAGTGATCGACAAGCTGCGCTCGTGCGCGCTCGATCTTCTATTGCTCGACATGACGATGCCCGGCATCAGCGGCGTCGCTCTGATCCGCAGGGTACGGGCGGAACATCCTTCGTTGCCGGTGCTGGTGCTGAGCATTCACGACGAGGCTCAGGTCGCGTCGCGCGCGCTGCGCGCGGGAGCAACGGGATATCTGACCAAGGACAGTGACCCGGAGGTGCTGCTCGCGGCAATCCGCAAGCTCGCGGACGGCGGCCGTTTCATCGATCCGAAGCTCGTCGATGCGATGGTGTTCGATACACAGCGCGGCGACGTCCCGCCACATGAAGTCCTGTCGGACCGCGAATTCCAGGTCCTGCAGATGCTCGCGGCAGGCAGGAGCATCAATGAAATTGCCCAGGCATGTGCCCTCAGCGCGAAAACGATCAGCACACACAAGATGCGGTTGATGCAGAAACTCGGGCTTTCCAACAACGCTGAGGTGATCCGGTACGCGATCCGGCACGGAATGATCGTCGAGTAGAAAACGAAGGATGATGCGGTTCGCGTTCTGAGGCGCGAATCACCGCGGTAGTCTCTTTTCCAGATATTGCTCGACGAAGCTGAGGATCGCCTTGGACCGGTAAGCCTTCGCCAACCGGCAAAGGTGGTCTGCGAAGGGTCGATAGCGCTCGTCGAGCTCGCTCAAGTGTTGGGCGTGTTGCACGATGGCACGCATGTCGCCGAGTCGCGCCAGGTAGTGCAGCGCTTCGATCTCCCCCTGCGGCGGTGCCATCAAGGGCGCGGTAAAAGGAGCGGCAGCGGGTACAGCCGTGTGGTCCGCGCCAGTGACTTGCGCCTTGCTCGCTTCGTCGATCCACTCGACATTCAGGAGCGACGCGACATGGGACAATAGCCGGCCGAAATCGATCGGTTTGGCAAGAAAAGCGTTTGCGCCGGCCGCGAGACTGTGCGCCGCATCGGTCCCCGAGGCGCTTGCGGAGACTGCGACGATGGGCAGATACCGGAACTCGGGCATCTGGCGCAGGCGACGCGTGGCTTCGAGCCCGTCCATCCCGGGCATGACCACATCCATCAGGACAAGCGCAGGATGCAGGGTGCGGGTTTTCTCCAGAGCTTCGGATCCGTTGCCAGCCTCCGCCATGTCGAATCCGAGCGGCCCCAGCATATCGACCATCACGGCACGGTTCTCCGCCACGTCATCTGCGACCAGGATAGCCTTGCGCGGCCCCTTGTAACCGCTCACGATCCGTCCGGACGCGGCGACAGCCGGCGGGGGCGCCACCACCTGGACATCCAGCTCGATCGAGAAGACGCTGCCAATATCGCGGCGACTCTCGATATAGATGTCGCCGCCCATCAGGCGTACGAGTTGCCGGCTGATGGCGAGCCCCAGCCCCGTGCCGCCAAAGCGGTGCCGGTCGTCGCTCACTTGCTCGAAAGGCCTGAAGATTTCCTCCAGGCGCCCTTCATCTATCCCAATGCCGGTGTCCTGCACTTTGAAACATAGTCGCGCGGGCGGCATAAAAGCGACGCTCAGATGCACGCTCCCCTGCTCGGTAAATCTGATCGCATTGGAAAGCAGGTTGAGCAGCGCCTGACGCAGCCGTATTTCGTCCACCCGGACAGCCGCGGGCAGATCGGGCGGTATGTCGCAATCGAAGGCCAGGCCCTTTTCCGTTGCCTTGACCCGCATCGTCTCGGCAACAAAACAGACGAACTGTTCGAGCGGAACGTCGGAAAGATTGAGTTCCATTCGTCCAGCTTCGATCTTGGCTATATCCAGGATGTCGTCGATGAGCGTCAGCAGGTGTTCGCCGCTGCGCTGGATGACCGCGAGTCCGTCGATCTGGCGTTGATCGAGTGTCGTGTCGCGTGTGAGGATCTGCGCGTAACCAAGAATCGCGTTCAGCGGCGTACGCAGTTCGTGGCTCATGTGCGCGAGAAAGTCACTTTTTGCCTGGTTGGCCGTATCTGCATGTTCCTTGGCCACGGCGAGTTCCGCTGTCCGTTCGCGGATCATGTCTTCGAGGTGCTCGCGATAGCGCCGCAATTCCGCTTCGGCATGCTTGTGCTCCGTGATGTCGCGTGAGATGCCGAGCAGGAACTGCGGCACGCCGCGCACATCGGCGATCGGGATCTTCATGGTGTGCACCAGGCGCACGCCATGTCGCGTATGAACCGGCTCTTCCTGTATGTCGATCATGTGATGCGACTCCAGCACGGCCCGATCCTTGAGCGCGAAGAATTCAGCCTCCTCCGCGGGAAACAGATCGTGGACGGACCGGCCGAGGAGCTCCTCGCGCCGGTAGCCGAGAAGTTGCTCCGCCGCCTTGTTGCAGCGCACGAAGCGCAAGGTCGCGGCCTCCTTGACGAAGATCGTGTCCGGGATGTTTTCGATGATGCTGTTAAGAAAGTTCTCGCTTTCCCGGACGGCGTCTTCGGCGTGCTGACGTTCGGCGATCTCGGCCGCCTGACCCGCAAGCGCCGTACTGAGTTCGGCCGTGCGCTGTGCGACGCGCGCCTCGAGTCCGGCGTTGAGCTCCTTCAACGCATCCTCGGCCTGGCGGCGCCGGCGCCGGTCTTCAAGGAACTGCTCGACTGCGCGCGCCATATCGGCAATCTCGTCGCCGCCGTGCACGGGGACTACGGCTTGCGTGCTCCCGGCATCGCCGTGCCGCAGAAAGTGACTGACGCGGCGCAGGCGCGCCACGACATGGCGCCCGAGGAATTCGCGGGCGATTAGCCAGGTGAGCAGCAGGCTCACCGCGACTCCACCTGCCACCCATTTGCGTGTGCGATCTGCGCGAACGGCCAGATCCTGGACTGCTTCGCGGTAGTCGCGCGTCAAATAATCGGACTGCCGTTGCGCCGCGACGGCCAGAGCCTCGGCCGCGCCGCGCAGATCCTTGTCGAGGCTGGTCAGCGACACGCCCGGCCGCTGCCCATCCGCCGGCGCACCCCGGGTGCCGAGCGCGGTCTCGCGCACCTGCGCCTCGATGTTGGCGATGTTGCGAAAGCGTTGGCTCGACCGATAAAGCGTCAGCGCGTCGACCTCTGGGTCGTCGCTTGCGGCCGCGGAGGCCAGGCGGTCAACCAGGCGGTCGAAGGATGCCAGCTGTTCGAGCACATGCCGATGGGTCTCGCGCACGGCATCGATCGTATCGTCGCGAGACAACTGCAATGCGAGGCGTTCAATGGTCAGCGTGTGCTGTACCAGATCCTGCGCATCCGCGAGGCGCGTGAGCCGCTCTTCGGCCAGCTGACGGATCGAGTGGGCCGAACCTGTCAACGAGTAAATCGTCGTGGCTCCGACGACGACCACCAGCGCGGCCAGGCACGAAACAACGAGCGCAAATTGAGCGGTGAGCGATTGTGGGAATGGCAGTTTCACGGTCGTTGCCAGATCTGACGATAAATGTCGCGATAGCCGTTGTCAGGGTCGTAGAGTAGACGATCGCCGCCGTCCGCGGCGACGTTGTCCGCCGTCACGAGATGCACCGGCGTCACGTAACCCGTGACGCCGACGCCCGCGAAAAGTCGGTTCATTTCGTCGACCAGTTGCCAGCCGTGCAGATTCAGGGGTTCGGCCACGGTGCCGGTCTGGAACGTGCCGGTGCGGATGCGCAGGAAGGCGGACTCGCTGCCGTCGCCAGCCGACAGCATGATCATTGCAGCGTTCGGCATTCCCGCCTGAGTCAACACCGGGGCGGCGTAGTCGAAGTAGATGTCGTTGATCGCCAGCGCACAGTTCCAGCGCGGGCCGTAACGCGCGAGCAGGGCGCGTGTCGTCCCCGGCACCAGTTCCCGGCTGCGCGAAATCGCCACGTCGCGCACTTCAAGCAGGGTACAGCCACTGCACGCGCGAACGACGGCAGCCATTTCATCCGCCTTGCCTTGCGCAATTCGGAAATTGGAATCGGTGAAGATGACGACACCCGCATGCCCGCCGGACTGCACGATGGCCGCCAGCGCGGTCACGCGCGCGACCTCGAGCGGATCCGTCGCCACGTTCATCGCCACGGGCGTGCCGGGCACCGGTCCGGCCCGGGCCGCGACATGCCAGCCGACGATCGGGATGTTGTTCTCGGCAAACGGCCGCAGTGCGGGGAGCAGCGCGCGTGCGTCGCCCCCGGCGAGGATCAGACCGTCGGGGTGGCTTGCCAGCGCATTCGCGAGCATCTTCAGACGTAGGTCGGCCGCACCCGCGGAATCGAAGATCCTCACGCGCCAGCCGATCACCTTGGCCGCCTCCAGCACACCATCGACCACACCGAGGATGCCGCCATTGCGCAAATCCTCGGTGACGACCGCGATGTGTTTTCCAGATTGCGCGGGTGGCCCCTTGCGTGGCCCGTTCCAGGGTGCAGCGGGTCGCGAAGCGGCGTCGACCACTCGCCTGGCCAGGGCCAGGAAGTCCGTCGCGGCGACCGGGGCTCCGGGCGCAGGGCCAGGCAATAAATCCTGCGCGGCGGCGGCCGGCAGCACACACGCGCAAGCCAACGCCAGAAGGAAGCCCTTCATGCTGTTCCCCCCATGGGCTCCGTCGAGGTCGATTGGGGGTGCCCAAAGCCGCTCGCGGATGACCTTTTTAGCAGGATATTACAAGCCGATTCCCGCGTGTCATCGGTCATGCGCTGGCGCAGATTGGATCAAGCGTGGTCGGCACTCAACTGCAATGGTCTGATGGTCAGTGTTTGCCACGATTGCGCGATCAACCGTTCATCGATCGCAAGCCATGGAGTTTCTCGTCTGCAAGCAGGTACGACAGCATGACGACTGGCAGTGTCGTTTGGCACGGAAGCCGCTTCGCCGTATCCGGGGTTGAGGAATGGCGGTGAAACGGTCGAAACTGCATCTTCCCGCGATCGGGCTGGGAACATGAGATTTCGCGGGGCGACGTCGGGTGTTACATCATCTCGGGTTTCGCCAGCCGGGTGCCATCGCTAAAGCGCGTCAATCGATATGGCTGTGTCTCGATCCCAGTCGCGTCGTCCGTCACGATGCGGCTAACCAGCATACCGGCTCCCGGTCCCAGCCCGAATCCATGACCGCTGAACCCCGAAGCGATCACAAGGCCCGGCTTGCTCTCCACGCGTGACATCACCGGCACCAGATCGGGCATCGTGTCGATCGCGCCTGCCCACGCATGAGCGATACGCAATCCCGACAGTTCGGGAAAGACCGTCGCAACGTTTTGTAGTGCACGTGTCGGCCACTCGGCATCGGGCGCAGGATTGAGAACCCGCGTCACCTCGAACGGAGAGATGTCGTCGTTGCGCCAGTCCGCACTTCCTTCGGGGCCGCCGAAGAAAGGTTGCGCGATCCGGAATTTGAGCTTCTTGTTGAGTTTGCTGCGGAACATCTGGCGAAACTTGACCGCGTGCCGCAAGTTCTGTGGCGCGATCTCCATGCGTCCATAGCCTGGCACCGCGATCGTGTAGCCGCCGTCCAGCCGCCGCCGCATCGCGAAGTTCGGGCCGGAGAAGCACCCGTCTATCACGGCCGGCGCTTCCGCCGTGCGCAGCGCGGTTCCGATCACATTGACCGCCGGCAGATCGATCCCATGGTGCCGGCAGAACAGGGCGCTCCACGCGCCGCCGGCCAGCACGACGCTGCTCGCGCCAATCCGGCCGCGCTCGGTCCATACGCCGGAGATTCGACCCGCGCTGCTATCGAGTCCACGAACCGCACAGGTCTGATGCACGCGCGCGCCGAGTCGTTGCGCGCCTCTTGCGATGGCGGGTGCTGCTCGCGACGGCTCCGCGCGTCCATCGGAATGCGACCACACGCCGCCCGCCCACTTTGCACGACTATGCGGAACGCGCGCGGCCAGTTCTCGAGCCGACAGCAGCTGACTGTCGAAGCCGAGCGCGCGCGCCTTGCCGAGCCATGTTTCCCACTGGGCGACATCGGCAGACTGCTCGCTTGCGTACAGAATGCCGCTGCGCCGAAAACCGATGTCCTCGCCGAGTTCGTCGCTCAACTCGCCCCAACGCTTCAGGCTCTGCATCGCGAGCGGCAACTCGTAAAGGTCGCGGTTCTGCTGACGCACCCAACCCCAGTTGCGCCCCGACTGCTCCGCGCCAATGATGCCTTTTTCGAGCAGCACGACCGATACGCCGCGCCGTGCCAGCTCGTAAGCGGTGCTGACGCCGATAATGCCGCCGCCGATCACGGCTACGTCGCAGCGATCGGGGAACCCCTCGCTATTCGGGACTTCGTCGATTCTTAGCATGTTTGAGCAACCATGATTGACATGAGCAGCCGGATACCGGGTGCGTACGCTGTCAGAAGATCACATAGATCTTCCGCAGCGTTTCATCGATGTTCCAGAGTCCTTCCGTGTTGGCTTGGAAAAACAGCGTATCGCCGGCGGCGAAGCGGACCGTGTCTTCTCCGTCGGGCGTGAAGGTGCCGCTGCCCTTGATGAAATGCATCACCTCCGCCTGCTTGACGGAGCGCCGATAGGTGCCGGGCGAGCACTCGAACACGCCGGTATCGATTGCTTCGTGACCGGGAATGACGTACTGGCGTCCCGATACGCGCGACGGTTCGGTACCGGGCAGGCCCGCGGTTCCCCAATCCTCCAGTGCGGAGACTTCCGCGGCTTGCCTGATCTGCTGAACTTTCATTGCGCTGTTTCCTGTTGTCGTGAGCGGAGGTCGATACGTCGTTCGATCCGGCCTAGCCGGACCACGGTGACGCCGGCGCGCAACTGGCGCAGTGAGGGCATCACCAGCATGCAGTCATCGTACGGAGTCGAGACTGGCTGACCGTCGGACCATGCGATCACGGTGCCGGCCTTGTCGAACGTCTCGAGGCCGGTGTAAGGACCCGCGAAACGGAAATCCATGCTCCTGGCGACGACCGGTTCGGTCACGCGCACGATGCGCATTTCGTCGGGCAATGGCGCGATCCAGCCGGGCGGCAGGTCGGCTGCGTCGGCGATGCCCGACAGCAACAGAAAGCGCGCGGTGCAGTCGCGCGCAACCGTCACCGCGCTGGCTTCCCAGTGCTGGCCGCATTCGATCAACAGGGCATTCTTCGGACTCGTGTCGTCGCCGAAGCCCTCGTAGTCGCGCATCCGGCGGCCTTCGGGATGGCCTTCGTCCTGAATCACGGTGGCGGGCGTGCCGAGCCGCTCGGCCAGTTCGGCGCCCTTGCGCAGCGGCCCCGCGACGATCAGCGGCGCGCTTTTTTCATGCATCGAATGCAGGTCGAGCAGCAGATCCACTGTGTCGATCACCGGCCGCATCGCGCGCGCACGATCGAGTTCCGACGAGCGGGTCGCCAGATCGTCGAGCTTCGCGGCGGTCCAGACGCGGTTGAAGTCCTGATCGACGAAACGCGCTTTGTCTGGTGTCGTGGGATCGAACCGCGCATACGCGGCGACGTTCGCGAACGACAGCGTGAGCTTGCCGCGGCGCGGGCGCAGGCCGCTGCGCAACAACGCGTCGACGGTGATCGCGCCGCACACTTCGTTGCCATGCGTGAGCGCATTGATCATCACGTGCGGCCCGGCTTGGCCGGAGTCGAACGAGTGCACGTATGCAATGCCGGTATTGCCGTCGGCGTGCGCCGAGAGATCCGGAAATTCGACTTCGATAGGATAGGCTTCCATGTTTACTCCAGACCTCCCTGACACAGATACTTGATCGACAGATAGTCATCGAGACCATACTTCGATCCTTCGCGACCGTAGCCGGATTCCTTCACACCGCCGAACGGCGCCGCTTCTGAAGCGAGCGCGCCTTCGTTGATACCGACGATGCCGGCTTCCAGCGCGCGCGAGACACGCTCGATACGGCGCATGTTCTCGCTGTAGAAGTACGAGGCGAGCCCGAACGGCGTGTCGTTGGCGGCCTGCACCGCTTCCTGCTCGCTGTCGAATGGGAACAGCGGCACGACCGGGCCGAAGGTTTCCTCGCCGCACAACACCATCGACGACGTGGCGTTACCCAGCACCGTGGGCGCGTAGTAGTGCGGTCCCAGCTCGGTGAGCCGTCGTCCGCCCGTCAGCACGAGCGCGCCGTTCTCGAGCGCGTCCTCGACATGACGAGCGATCTTGTCCACAGCGCGCTCATTGATCATGGGCCCGATCTGCGAGGCGGGCTCGCTGGCGGGTCCGACCCGCAGTTCGGCCACTTTCGCGCACAGCAGCGCGGAGAAACGTTCGTATACGCCGCGCTGCACGAAGACGCGGTTCGGACACACGCAGGTCTGCCCGCCATTGCGGAATTTCGCGGCCAGCAGGCCATTGACCGCGGCATCGAGGTCGGCGTCGTCGAATACGATGAACGGCGCATTGCCGCCGAGCTCCAGCGAGAGCTTCTTCAGCGTGCCCGCCGATTCGCGCGCGAGATGCTTGCCGACGGGCGTCGATCCGGTGAACGTGATCTTGCGGACACGGCTGTCGGCGAGCCAGTCGCCGACCGTCTCGGCCGCCGCCGCGCGCGAAGCCGAGATCAGGTTGAGCACGCCGTTCGGCACGCCCGCCTCGTGCGCCAGCATCACCAGTGCGATCGCGGTGAGCGGCGTGTCTTCCGCGGGTTTCGCGACCACCGTGCAGCCCGCCGCGAGCGCGGGTGCGATCTTGCGCGCGATCATCGCAAGCGGAAAATTCCAGGGCGTGATGGCCGCGACGACCCCGATCGGTTCCTTGACCGCGCTCATCCGTTTGCCGCGCTGCTGCTGCGGAATCAGGTCGCCGTAGATGCGGGTGGCTTCGTCGGCGAACCACGCGACGTACGACGCGCCATAGTTCACCTCGGCGCGTCCTTCGGCGAGCGGCTTGCCTTGTTCGAGTGAGATCAACGCACCGAGGGCGTCGCGATTCGCGACGATCAACGCGTGCCAGCGGTGCAGTACCGCCGCGCGTTCGCTGGCCAGCCTCGCGCGCCACGCGGGCAGCGCTTTAGCGGCGGCGTCCGTGGCCGCTCGCGCGTCGCTGGGGTCGCTGTCGGCAACTTCCGCGATCAGCTTGCCGGTTGCCGGATCGGTGACCGCGAAACGCCGACCGCTCGCGGCGGCGACCCACTCGCCGTTGATGAAGTTCTCCGTGCGGATCAGCGCGCGGGCCTGTTGTTCGAGATTCGTGCTCATATGAGGTCTCCGAGCCGGTTGGCATGCGATGGCAGAGCGCCCGACACGCGCCGGGCGATCAGTGCTGCCTGCTCTGTGAATGATCAGGACGGGTTGGCGACCTGAGCCGCGATCGCCGCGCCGACCTCCGTGGTCGATGCGCTGCCGCCCAGGTCGCCCGTGCGCGGGCCTTGCTTCAGTACCCGCGTGATCGCGGCGACGATGCTGTCGTGCGCATCGCGCTCGACACCCGCGCCGTGGCCGAGAAAGTCGAGCATCATCGCGGCCGACCAGATCATCGCGACCGGATTGGCAGTGCCCTTGCCGGCGATGTCGGGCGCCGAGCCATGCACCGGCTCGAACAGCGACGGAAAGCGCCGATCGGGATTCAGGTTGCCCGACGGCGCGATGCCGATCGTCCCCGTGCACGCCGGCCCGAGATCGGAAAGGATGTCGCCGAACAGGTTCGATGCGACCACCACGTCGAAGCGATCCGGGTTCAGCACGAAGCGCGCGCACAGGATGTCGACGTGCTGACGGTCCATCTTCACATCCGGGTAGCGGGCGGCCATTTCATCGGCGCGGGCGTCCCACCACGGCATGCTGATCGCGATACCGTTGCTCTTCGTTGCAACCGTGAGTTTTTTCGCTCGACGCCGTGCAAGGTCGAACGCGAACTTCATCACGCGCTCGGTGCCGTGGCGCGTGAAGATCGACTGCTGCATCACGACTTCGCGCTCGGTGCCCTCGAACATCGTGCCGCCCACCGACGAATACTCGCCTTCGGTGTTTTCGCGCACGATCATGAAGTCGATATCGCCCGGCTTGCGGTTGGCGAGCGGACAGGGCACGCCTTCGAACAGCCGCGCGGGGCGCAGGTTCACGTACTGGTCGAATTCGCGGCGGAACTTCAGGAGCGAACCCCACAGCGAAATATGGTCGGGCACCTTGTCGGGCCAGCCGACCGCGCCGAACAGAATCGCATCGCAGTCCTGCAGTTGCGCCTTCCAGTTGTCGGGCATCATCTGGCCGTGTTGCGCGTAGTAGTCGCACGACGCCCATTCGATATGGCGGTAGTCGATGCCGATGTCGAAGCGTTTGCATGCGGCGTCCAGCACGCGCAGGCCTTCGGGCATCACTTCGGTGCCGATGCCGTCGCCGGGAATCACGGCAATGCGGTATTTGCGGGTCATACGTCTCTCTCCTTGCCGTGATCGCGCGCCGTCTGCCGACGCCGCGCGGATGGCGAAATGGGGTTGCGTTCGGGGGCCGGGCCGCGCATGGGTATCAGTAGCCGCGTGTCCGGTCGATCAAGCCGTTCATCCGCTCGCCGCTGCGATAGCGGCGCAGGTTTTCCAGTATCGCATCGACGGCCGATTCGGGCCGCGTCGCGCTCGCGATATGCGGCGTGATGCGCACGCGCGGTTGCGCCCACAGCGGATGGTCGGCGGGCAACGGCTCCGGGTCGGTGACATCGAGCACCGCGCTGTGAATCTGCCCGCGTTGCAGCGCGTCGAGCAGATCGGCGCTGACGAGTTGCGGTCCGCGGCCGACGTGAACCAGCGACGCGCCTCGCGGCAGCATGTCGAATACCCGCCGGCAGAGCAGGCCGCGCGTGGCGTCCGTGAGCGGCAGCAAACAGATCAGGATGTCGGCACGGGCAAGCAACTCATCGAGCCCGGCCTCGCCCGCATAGCAGTCGATCCCTTCGAGCTCATGCTTCGAGCGGCTCCAGCCCGCGCAGGCGAAGCCGAACAGCCGCAAACGCTCCAGTACCGCGCGGCCAAGCATGCCGAGGCCGAGCACGCCGATTCGACGCGACGCGGCGGCGCGCAACGGCATCGGCTGCCAGACGCGCGCCCGCTGCTGCAACCCGTAATCGAACAGATCGCGGTGAATCGCCAGCACCGCCTCGGTGACATATTCAACCATGCCTTCGACGATGCCCGGCTCGAGCATCCGCACCACCGGCAGATGCGCCGGAATCTGCGACAGATCCAGTTGATCGACTCCCGCGCCGACCGAAAACACCACTTCGAGATTCGGCAGCGTGAGCGCGAGGTCTCCCGGTTGCCACGCGACCAGATAGCGCACGGCCGTGGGATCGCCGATGTCCGGCCACACCCGGAACGGCACGTCGGGCGCTAGCTGCGCGAAGCGCTCGGCCCATAGCGCTCCACGCACCGGATCGGCTTTGTAGAGGACGGTCATTGGCGGTTACGCCATCGCCTGATTGATGATGCCGAACGCGCGCCAGCCCGGGTCCGGGGCCACCTCGCGCAAGTCGGCGGGCGCGTTGCGCACCATCTTTTCGACCGAGTCGACGCGCGGCATGCCGACATGGGTCAACCAGTCGTTGATGCCGGCGTCGTCCGGCACGTCGATCCGCACGAAGTCGCCGGCGTGCTGCGCGAGCCAGCACGAAATCAGTGCGCGGGCACGCAGATCGTCGGACCCATGCTGCGCGACCACCGGTCCAACCGAGTAGCCGCGTCCGAACGGACGGAACAGCGAGAAACCGACCACTTCGCCGTCACGTTCGAGAACCACGGCTTGCGCGAACCCGAGCAGCGCCGGAATCGTCGCGCTGCGGTCGAAGCCGCTCGCGCGCGACGCGAGTTCGATCAGCTTCGGCGTGTCGTCCGGCCTCGCGGCACGCAACTGTTCGCCGGCCGGCGGCGCGACAGCGGCCACGCTGCCGAGCGCGCCCTGATGCTGGGTGAGTCCGCCGCAGCTGACGAAGCCGAGCTTTTCATAAAGCGGCTTGCCCGCGACCGTTGCGTGCAGGAAGGTCACGCGGTTGCCAAGTTCTTCGAGCACCAGTTCCATCAGCTTGCGGCCAATGCCACGGCCCTGTTCGTCCGGCGAGACGATCACGAGGCCGAGCGTGCCGCCGGTCCGCGCCGAATTTCCAGCAGAGCGCGGTGCCGATCACGGCGCCATTGTCTTCGGCGACGAAGCCGGTGCCGGCGTCGTACATGAAGCGCCAGTCATCGGCGCGGTGCGGCCAGCGCACCGCAACCGAGAGGCCATGCGCGGCGGCGATGTCATCGGAAGTGAAGCGGCGATAGGTCAGTGATTTCTTCACGGTTGATTCGGACACTGCAAACTCCTGCTGGCGGCATGATCAGCCTAGACTGTGGCATTCCCGGTGCCTGCTTCATAGGACGATCTTTTTGTTATTCGGGCCGGTGTGTGCTCGGGTCTGCTTCACGGCGGCAGCGACGCGCAACGCAATTGCACAGGTATTTTTGGCGTTCACCCCGCGGGTGCTATATTCAATATAATGCTGAAAAATTGAACGGGCGTTCATTGTAACGAAGCGGCTGGCGCCTCATCGGATGCGACCGTGCGCGCCCAGCACAACAACCGCACCGGCGGCACATAGGCAGCCGGCCGCACCGTCATCAACGGGAAACACATGCAGCGAACGGAGCTCAGCAAGAAGCGCACGGCCGACCCGGGTCACGGCGACGTCGGCGCTCGTCTGCGCGCGCTGCGCGTCGCGCAGGGTCTGTCGATCAACGAACTGGCGATGCGCGCGGGCGTGTCGGTCGGCACCGTCAGTCAGGTCGAGCGCAACAAGGCCAATCCGTCGGTGCGTATTCTCGAGCGCCTGCGCCTGGCGTTGGAGGTTCCGCTGACCGCGCTGCTCGAAGAAGACGACGCGGTCTCGGACCCGATCACCGGCGATTTCGTGCGCAAGGCGGCCGAGCGGCCGCTGTTCGAAGTCGGCAAGAACGGCATGCAGAAAGAATTGCTGTCGCCGCATGGCGATCACGATTTGCAGATGATGATCATCATGCTGCCGGCCGGCTCCGGTTCCGAAGAGGTGCTGGTGGGCATCGGCGAGAAGGCGGGCCTGGTGCTGGAAGGCACGGTCGTGCTGAATGTCGGAGACCGGCGCTCCGAACTGCGCGCGGGAGACAGCTTCCAGTTCAAGAGCACGGTGCCGCATAGCGTGCGTAACGAAAGCAGGAAGACTGCCCGTTTGCTGTGGATCATGAACACGCAGCCGCCCGTCATTCATCTTTGATCTGTTTGTTGTACCGGAGCCGCATGTCGTGTGGCAAGCGGCGCTGTCTTCCCTCTCTTTTCCCCGCTCGCTCTGACGCGTCGCGTCCGGTTCGCACGGACGGCGGCTGACGTCAACGCCTTTCTCTCATTCACTTTTCGGTTTTGCATTGCACGACGGAACGGGCGTGTCGCGTCGCCTCGCCTCGCTCGTGCGCGCCCCAGCCGTGTGGGCTTGCGGCCCGTGCCCACCAGTGCGGCGGTGTGCTCTCCGAGGCAGGCAATGTATTGCAGCGCACAACGAACTTTTCACACAGTTTATTTTTGACCACTAGTATTTCATTTCGTGTTCATTAAAATGAACTTCATCCGATGTTCGTTCATTCGGCGGTCGCGATGGCGAACAGCAGTGCCGAGTGGTGCCGCAGTCATCAGTGCGTATGCGCACGCGGCACCACACACTTGAACCTACTGATCAGGCCGGACATGTCCACTCCGTCACTCGATTTCGATCCTTCAGCCGTGCCGTTGCCGCAGGGGCATTTCATTGGCGGTGCGTACTATTCGGCGGGCGAAGCGCAGATTGCCGTTCACCGGCCGTCGGACGGCGCGCTGCTTGGCCATGTGCCGGACGCGTCGGATGCCACCGTCGATCACGCAGTCAGCAATGCGCTAGCGGCATGGAAGACGAGCGGCTGGGGCACCCGCTCTCCGCGCGAGCGCGCGAAGGTGCTGAGCCGCTGGGCCGATCTGATCGATCGCGATGCGGTGAGCCTCGCCCAACTCGAAACGGTCAGCTCGACGCGTCCGGTGACGGAAAGCTATACATCAGATGTGCCGTTCACCGCGGAGGCGATCCGCTTCTTCGCGGAGCTGGCCGACAAGCTCGGTGGCGATATCGCGGCCACGCGCCGCGACAGTCTCGGTTTTGTTGCATCGGAGCCGTACGGTGTGATCGGTGCGATTACACCGTGGAATTTTCCGCTGTCGATGTGTTCATGGAAGTGCGGTCCCGCGCTCGCGGCAGGCAACGCGGTCGTGATGAAACCGTCGGAAATGACGCCGTTCTCGACGCTGCGTCTCGCGGAACTCGCCATCGAAGCCGGCATTCCTCCGGGCATCTTCAACGTGGTGAATGGCCGTGGAGCGACGGCGGGCGCCGCGCTGACGCGTCACCCAGGCATCGCGAAGATGAGCTTCACCGGTTCGACCCGCACGGGCGCCGCGATCATGAGCGACGCCGCGATGCACGGCACCAAGCCCGTCACGCTGGAACTCGGCGGCAAGAGCCCGCAACTGGTGTTCGAACATGTGCGGGACCTCGAGCATACGGCGCGCTGTGTCGCCCGCGGCTTTACGGCCAACGGCGGCCAGGCCTGCGTGGCCGGCACGCGGCTGATCGTGCACGAGCGCATTGCCGAGCCGCTGATCGCCGCCATTCAACGGCAACTGCAGCCGATCGAGCCCGGCCCGCTGTGGGACAGCCGCACCGCTTATTCGCCGATCATCAGTGGCGCCCAGGCGCGACGCATCGAAGCGCTGATCGGGCAGAGCCGCGAGAGTGGCGCGGAAGTGATCTTCGGCGGCGGCTTTTTCGAAGGCACCGACGCAGGCTATTTCCACCGCCCGACGCTGCTCGCCAATGTGACTTCAGAGACGCCCGCCGTGCGCGAGGAACTATTCGGCCCGGTGCTGACGGTACAGACATTCGCCGACGAGGAAGAGGGCATCGCGCTCGCCGCGCATCCGATCTACGGTCTCGCGGCGGGGGTCCATAGCAGCGACATCGGTCAGGCGCTGCGGGCGATGCGCCGCATCGCCGCGGGCACCATCTGGATCAACCGTTACGGCCGCAGCGGCGACATGATCATTCCGACGGGGCGGCTTCGGCCAGTCCGGTATCGGCAAGGATCTCGGCCGCGAAGCGATGGTGGCGAGCATGCGGCACAAGAGTGTGCTGATCGATTTCGAAACGCTGTGAAGCACGGCTTTACACCTGATATACGCAAGCATCAACCGCACTGATTCAACCCGAAACTGAACCCCGAGCCTGCAACTAGGTTCGCCACGACGACAGGATGTTGACCATGATCGATTTCGAGCCGAAGTACATCACTTTCGACTGCTATGGCACGCTGACCAACTTCCAGATGGGCCAGACCGCGCGCGAGCTTTACGGCGACAAGCTGGAGAAGGCGAAGATGGATGAGTTTGTCGAGTTCTTCCGTGGCTACCGCCTCGACGAAGTGCTGGGCGCATGGAAGCCCTATCGCGACGTGGTCGTGAACTCGGTGCGCCGCACCTGCGAACGCACCGGCGTGCCGTTCGACGAAGCGACCGCACTGAAGATCTACGAGGCCGTGCCGAGCTGGGGCCCGCACGCGGACGTGCCGGAAGGGCTGTCGCGACTGGCCTCGAAGTACAAGCTCGTGATCCTGTCGAATGCGTCGAACGACCAGATCCACAGCAACGTCGACAAGCTCGGCGCGCCGTTCCACAAGGTCTACACCGCCCAGCAGGCACAGGCGTACAAGCCGCTGCAGAAAGCCTTCGAGTACATGTTCTCGCAACTGGACTGCAATCCGGAAGACGTGCTGCATGTGTCGTCGAGCTTCCGCTATGACCTGATGACCGCGTACGACATGGGCATCAAACACAAGGCGTTCGTCAACCGCGGTCACGAGCCGCTGAACCCGTATTACGGCGTCAACGAAGTGTCGGGCATTCCGCAACTGGCATCGCTGCTCGGCCTCTGATTCGCACGTCCGGCCTTCTCACGACATCGCTTCCCGCGCGCCGCTGAAAGCGGCGCAACCAACCGACAGGAACGCATCACGATGAAGCTCGACTCCTACTGGCTCGACACTGCGCCACGCTTTACCGGCGGCGCCCAGGGTCCGCTACCGCAGCGGGTCGACGTTGCGGTGGTCGGCGGCGGCTTCACCGGGCTGTCGGCTGCGTTGGAGCTGGCCAAACGTGGCATGTCGGTGATCGTGTTCGAGGCGGGCCGACTCGCGGCGCAGGCATCGGGCCGGAACGGCGGCCACTGCAATACGGGCGTCGCGCAGGACTACGCGGCGTTGTCCGCGCGCATCGGCAGCGAACGCGCGTCGGAGTTCTACCGTGCGTATGCCGGCGCCGTCGAAACGGTGAAAACGATCATCGGGGAGGAGCAGATCGATTGCGATCTGCGCCACTCCGGGAAGATCAAACTCGCCGCGAAACCGCAGCATTTCGCGTCGCTCGCGAAGTCGTACGAGGTGTTGCGGCGCGAAGTCGATTCCGATGTCGAACTCGTGCCGCCCGAGCAGATTCGCAACGAGATCGGGTCGGACAGCTTTTTCGGCGGCCTCGTGCAACGCAACGGCATGCAGATGCACATGGGCAAATTCGGCGTGGGTCTCGGCACGGCAGCCGCACTGCGTGGGGCGCAGATCTACGAGAACACGCCGGTGACGAACCTCAAGCCGCTCGGCGGCAACGCGTTCGACGTGCAGTGTCCGCTCGGGACGGTACGCGCCGAGCGCGTGCTGATTGCCACCGGCGCGTCGCAGGTCGGTCCGCTGCAATGGTTCCGGCGCCGCATCGCGCCCGTCGGCAGCTTCATCGTCGCGACCGAGCCGCTTGGCAAGGCGCGCCTCGATGCGGTGTTGCCGACGCGCCGCTCGTATGTGACGACGCTGAACATCGGCAACTATTTTCGTGCAACGCCGGACGAGCGTCTGCTGTTCGGCGGCCGCGCGCGCTTCGCGATGTCGAATCCGCGTTCGGACGAGAAAAGCGGGCGGATTCTGCGTGATGGGCTCGCACGCTATTTCCCGCAACTGGCCGACGTGCGCATCGATTATTGCTGGGGCGGCCTCGTCGACATGACGGCCGACCGGCTGCCGCGCGCGGGCCAGCATGAAGGACTGTTCTATTCAATGGGCTACAGCGGCCACGGTGTGCAGATGTCCGTGCACATGGGTCGTCTGATGGCAGACGTGATGTTCGGCGCCGCCTCGCGCAATCCGTGGCGAACGCTCGAATGGCCCGCGATTCCAGGACATTTTGGACGCGCGTGGTTTCTGCCGCTCGTCGGCGCGTATTACAGGTTGCAGGATGTACTGCATTGAATGGATCGACTGATCGCTACCGTTAGATGGTCGGGCAGCGCGTAGATTGAAAATCACTATTCCCAGAGGAAATCCCCATGTTGCGTTTCATGTTCCAGCCTGCAGCCGCCGTCCGCTTCAACACTGTGCAGCGCTTTGCCGCCGGCGCGGGCCTCGCGATGACGATGATGTTCGGCGCCGCCCACGCTGCCGAAACGGCGACGCTCACCGCCGGCTCGCCGCCGTCGAGCGCGCCGACCACGTTCATGAACGTGAAGACGCAGCAGATCGAAGGCCTGATGCCGGATGTCGTCAAGGAGATCGGCAAGCGCGAAAACTTTAACGTGTCGTACGACGCGGTGCCGTTCTCGGCGCTGATCCAGTCGGTGGTATCGGGCAAGATCGACATCATCGTTGCCGGCATGACGCCGACGCCGAAGCGCGCCGAAGTGGTCGATTTCTCGCAGCCGGTGACGGCGTTTGGCGAAGGCATCATCGTGAAGGACACGAACAAGGCGGTCTATCACTCGGTGCAGGACCTGAAGGGCATGACGATCGGGGCGCCAACCGGTACCGACTACGGCGATCAGTTGAAGAAACTCGGCATCTTCACCGAAGTGAAGATGTACGACAGCCCCGCCGACATGACGCGCGATGTCGCGCTAGGCCGCATCGTCGCGGGCTTCAACGACTATCCGATCCTGAAGGCCCAGGAAGCGGCGGGCGCGATGGCGGGGACGCGGGTCGACGACGCGTATGTGCCGATGGAAAAGTTCGACATCGCGATCGCGGTGAAGAAGGGCAACAGCGCGCTGATGGCGAAGATCAACGACGCGCTGACGAAGATGAAGGCCGATGGCACGCTCGACGCGATCCTCAAAAAGTGGCACCTCGTGAGCTGATTGGCTTCGCGTGAAAGGAGCCGTGCCCGCGGCGATGCGGGACTCGTCCTGCCAGGTCCGTCGCGCAGCGGCGCGGCGGACTGAACGAATACGAAGAGCAATGAAAGGCACGACATGCACTGGCAAGATATAGCCGACTTTGTACCGATTTTGCTGCAAGGCGCGGTGATGAGCATCGTCATCACGCTGGGTTGTCTGGTGTTGAGCACCGTGCTCGGCCTGACCTGGGCATTGCTGAAGATGTCGCGCTATCCCCTCGTCGTACGCGGTGTGAGCACGATGATCAACGTCGTGCGCGGCCTGCCGATGATCGTGCTGCTGTTCTACATCTACTTCGTGCTGCCGGAAATCCACATCCAGGTGTCGGCGCTGCAAGCCAGCATCATTGGGCTTGGTTTCGGTTACTCGACTTACGTCGCGGAAATTTTCCGGGCGGGTATCGAGGCAGTCGATCCGGGCCAGTACGAAGCCGCGCAGTCGATCGGCATGGGCCGCGTGAAGACGATGATACGGGTGATCCTGCCGCAGGCGATCAAGGTCGCGCTGCCGCCGTACAGCAACACGCTCGTGATGATGCTGAAGGATTCATCGCTCGCGTCGACCATCACGGTCGCCGAAATGACGCGCGAAGGCCAACTGATCGCGTCGTCGACGTTTCAGAATCTGACGGTATATACGCTCGTCGCGCTCGGCTATCTCGCGATGAGCTTGCCGCTGATGAGCATGACCCGCACGCTTGAACGACGTTTCGGTCGGCACAGGGCGAGATAAGTGCGAAGTGAGGATGCGATGATCGAAATCACGAATGTGCACAAGAGCTTTGGCACCGTACCCGTTCTCAAGGGCATTTCGCTCAACGTCCGCCAGGGCGAAGTGGTCTGCCTGATCGGTGCGTCGGGCTCGGGAAAGTCAACCCTGCTGCGCTGCATTAACGCGCTGGAGTCATACGACGAAGGCCAAATTCGTCTGCTCGGCGAGCGCGTCGAACAGCGCGCGCGTAACATCAACCAGTTGCGCACCCAGGTCGGCATGGTGTTTCAGCGCTTCAACCTGTTCCCCCACCGTACGGCGCTCGAGAACGTGATGGAAGGGCCGGTGCATGTCAAGCGCCTCGCGCGCGCGGACGCGCAACGCGAAGCGTCTGAACTGCTCGACAAGGTGGGGCTCGGCCACAAGCTGCACGCCTATCCTCATCAGCTTTCGGGCGGGCAGCAGCAACGGGTGGCGATTGCGCGCTCGCTCGCGATGAAGCCGAAGGCGATCCTGTTCGACGAGCCGACCTCGGCGCTCGATCCAGAACTGGTCGGCGAAGTGCTCGGCGTGATGCGCACCCTCGCACGGGAAGGCATGACGATGCTGGTGGTCACCCACGAAATGGGCTTTGCGCGTGAGGTGGCAGACCGGGTGTGTTTTCTGCACGCGGGGCTCATCATCGAGGAGGGCACGGCGCAGCAGGTGCTGGGCTCGCCGCGCGAGGCGCGCACCCGCGAGTTCCTGCGCCACGTGCTGACCAATCGCAGCGACGCTCACGTCGCGCCCGACGGTATGGCAGGAGCCGCGGCATGAACGGCAGATTCGTACGCGTAGGCGAGACGGTTCGCGCCAAAGTCGAACTGACGATCAACGGCGCGCCGGTCGAAGCGCTGGCCGGCGACACGCTGCTCACTGCGATGCTGTGCTCGGTGCGGCATGTGCGGCAGTCCGAGTTCGGCGCGGAACAACGCGCGGGTTTTTGCCTGATGGGCGCGTGTCAGGACTGCTGGGTATGGACCGCGGACGGCGAGCGGCTGCGCGCCTGCACCACGGTGGTCGAAGCAGGCATGCGCGTCGTCACGACGCAACCGGAGGCGCAATGGCCGAACCTCGCATCGTAATCGTCGGCGCAGGGCCTGCAGGGGTGCGCTGCGCGCAAACGCTGCTGGCGGCCGGCATCCGCCCGATCGTCGTCGACGAAGGCAGGCGCGATGGCGGCCAGATCTACCGGCGTCAGCCCGATGGCTTCACGCGGCCGTATTCGAAGCTGTACGGCACGGAAGCCGCGCGCGCGGAGAATCTCCATCAAACTTTCGAGCGACTGCGCCCGCAGATCGATTACCGTCCGCAGACGCTGGCGTGGAACGTCGCGCAAGGCAAGCTGCATATCGTGCATGAAGGGCACGCGAGCGTGTTGGGCTACGACGCGCTGATCCTGTGCCCCGGCGCGACCGACCGGTTGATGCCGGTCAAAGGCTGGCAGTTCGCCGGTACCTACAGCCTCGGTGCCGCGCAGATCGCGCTGAAGTCGCAGGCCTGCGCGATTGGCCGTCAGGTCGTTTTCATGGGTACCGGCCCATTGCTGTATCTGGTCGCGAACCAGTATGTGCAGGCGGGCGCCAGGGTAGCGGCAGTACTCGACACGTCGAAGACCGGTGCGCGCTTGCGCGCGCTGCCCAAATTGCTGGCGCGCGTCGACGTATTGCGCAAGGGCCGCGCGCTCGTGAGCGCGTTGAAGCGCTCAGGCGTGCGGGTGGAAAACGGCATCGAGCCGCTCGAAATTCTCGGCACTCCGGACGACGGCGTGCTTGGCGTACGCTTTCGCGATGCGCGCGGCAACGTCGCGCAGGTCGAATGCGACGCGGTCGGTCTCGGCTATCACCTGCGGCCGGAAACCCAGCTTGCCGATCTCGCGCGCTGTGCGTTCCGGTTCGACGCGATCACGCGGCAATGGGTGCCGCAACTCGACGAACTCGGTCGCAGTAGCGAAAAGGGCGTCTATATCGCGGGCGATGGCGCGCGCGTGCTCGGCGCGGACGGCGCCGAGGTCGCCGGACGGCTCGCGGCCCACGCTGCGCTGAGCGATCTCGGGCGGCCAGTTGCGGCGACCACGCTCGACGCGTTGACGCGCGAACAGCGCAAAATGGATCGCTTCCGACTCGGTCTCGTGGAGGCGTTTGCGTGGCCTGCCGCGCAGGCGGCGCGTCTGTCCGACGATACGATCGTTTGCCGATGCGAAGGCATCACCGCGGGCGAACTGCGCCGCGTGGTGCGCGATGAAGGCGCGCAGGAAGCGAACCGTGCCAAGGCCTTTAGCCGTGTCGGTATGGGGCGCTGTCAGGGACGTTACTGCGGCCATGCGGGTGCAGAGGTGATCGCGGCGGCGGCGAACGTGCCGCTCGAGCAGGTTGGCAGACTTCGTGGACAGGCACCGGTCAAGCCGCTGGCCATCGCAACCGTGGAGGATACCGAGTGAACCGTGCACAAGCCGATGTTCTGATCGTGGGCGGCGGGTTCATGGGTGCGTCCGCCGCATTTTTTCTGAGGCAGCGGGGCCGCTCGGTGATCCTGCTCGAGCGCCAGCTCGTCGGGCAGCAGGCGAGCGGCACCAACTTCGGTAACGTGCGCCGTCAAGGGCGCTTTCTGCCGCAGTTGCCGCTGGCGAACCGTTCGCGCGAAATCTGGGGGCGTCTGCCGGAATTGATCCAGCACGACGCCGAGTTTCTGATGTCGGGCCATGTCCGCGTCTGTTATCGCGAAGAGCAGGCCGACCAGTTCGAAACCTATGCGAAGGAGGCCGCGCACTACGGTCTCAAGCTCGACCTGTTGCGCGGCGACGCGCTGCGCGCGCGGTTTCCGTTTCTCGGTGCGGAGGTGCTGGCGGGCTCGTATTCGCAGATGGACGGGCACGCGAATCCGCGCCTCGCGGCGCCCGCGTTCGCCCGCGCCGCGGCTCGGCTCGGTGCGCAGATCGTCGAAAACTGCGATGTCGTGACGGTGGAAAAAGAGGGCGCTGAGTTTCGCGCCACGAGCGCCGACGGCCGCACGTTCCATGCGCCCGTGCTGCTGATCACGGCGGGTGCCTGGGGCAACCTGCTGTCGGAGCAATTTGGCGAAGCGGTGCCGATCGCCGTCAACGGTCCACAGATGGCCGTTACCGAACCCGTGCCGTATGCGATCCAGCCGGTGGTCGGCGTGTCGTCGCCGCAGATCGAAGAGGTGGTGTATTTCCGCCAGGTCGCGCGCGGCAATATCGTGATCGGCGGTTGCGCGCGTGCGCCTGCGTATCTCGACGAGCGTCGCGCGAAGGTTCTCCCGTCAAGCACGTTGCTGCAGTTCAGACAGCTGCAGCGGGTCGCGCCGATGCTGCGCAAGCTGAGCATCATCCGGGTGTGGAGCGGCGTGGAGGGCTATATGCCCGATGACAAACCGATCATGGGTGCAAGCGGGACGACCAGCGGCCTGTTCTATGCGTTCGGTTTTTGCGGCCACGGTTTTCAGCTTGGTCCGGGCGTAGGCGACGCGATGGCCGAACTGATCGACACCGGCGCCACCAGCACGCCGCTCGAGCCGTTCGACATCCGCCGCTTCGCGACCAGTCGGGAGACGGCACCGACAGTGCCGCCCACGTCGCGCGTTGCGTGAGCGGAGCGTCGATGCTGAGCCTGAGCCCAACTTCGTCATCATCCGCGCCTGAGCTTGCGGGCGCGAGCCGTCATCCGACGCGCGCGCCGAATCGCGTAAGCCGCGCCGTGCAGCGTGCGCTCGACTTCATCGATGCCTGTTTCGCCGAGCCAATCAGCCTGTCCGAACTGGCGGCCGTCGCGCAGTTGAGCATTTCGAGGTTTGCGGTGCGCTTCAGCGCGGAGATTGGCGTGTCGCCGCAGCAATATGTGCGGCTGGTGCGCGTACGGCATGCGCAGTGCCTGTTGCGACGAGGCTTGCCGCCGTCGATCGTCGCGACCGAGGTGGGCTTCTTCGATCAAAGCCATCTATGCCGGCACTTCAAACGTGTGCTTGGCAGAACGCCGGGGGAATGGCTGAGCGCGAATGGTTGACTGCAAGTCGACAGGCCACCGGCGTCGCGCCGGTGGCTTCGAACGCATTCGACCCGATCGGGCCGGCTGCGCGTAGCCGAAACCGTCACCGCTTCATTGATGCTGCTGCGAGAAGAGCGTTTCCAGCGGGTATTCGGATTTCACGAATGGCGTCTTGATGATGACGTAGCTGAAATACTTCTCGATGCCGATGTCGCGCTCCAGCAGCCCTTCGATCACGCTCTGATAATGATTGACGCTGCGCGTGACGAACTTCAGCAGGTAATCGTAGCCGCCGCTCGCCAGATGGCATTCAATGATCTCGTCCACAGGACGGATCGCCGCCTCGAACTTGGCGAAGTCTTCGCGACGATGGTCGGCGAGCGTGACCTCGGTGAACACGATCTGCACGTCACCGAGTTTCTGCAGTTGGATATGTGCGCCGTAGCCGACGATATAGCCGGCTTTTTCAAGCCTTTTCACGCGAATCAGACAGGGGCTCGGCGAGAGCCCCACGGCGTCCGCAAGCTCGACGTTCGTGATACGGCCTTTCTTCTGGAGTTGCGAAAGAATACGCAGGTCGATCCGGTCCAGCTTCGTGTCGCCGCTTGTCGTCATGTATCGGTCTGCCCGTCGAAGGTTCTGCTTTTCGCTTCGTTGCGCTTCGCCTTGGTCAAGCAACGCGCAGGCCGATGTTATCACGCGCTCAGGCGGCCGCGCGGCTCGCGCCGCGCAATGCGGCACGCACCTCCGCCTGCTCGAGCACGTCGTCGAGCGTGCGCCGCAGACGGCCGAACAGTTGTTCGAACTCGGTCTCGCCGAAGCACAGCGCGGGCGCGAAACCGAGAATGCTGTCGCCGAATGCGCGGAACACGAGGCGGTTGCGGTAGGCTGCGGCCGTGATCCGGTCCGGCAGCTTCAGCGACGGATCGAAGCGTGCCCGCGAGTTCTTGTCCGCGACCAGTTCCAGCGCGCCGAGCAGCCCGCGATGACGCGAGTCGCCCACCAGCGGATGAGCGAGCAGCGCGTCGAGCCCGGCGGCAAAGCGCGGTGCCTGCGCGATGCCGTTCGCGAGCAGACCGCCCTCCTGATAGAGACGCAGTACTTCGAGCCCGATGGCGGCGCTTACCGGATGCGCGGAGTAGGTCTGACCGTGACCGACGACCGCGGTATCGCGCGCATCGCCTGCAATGCCCTGGTAGATTTCGTCGGACATCAGCACCGCGCCCATCGGCGCATAACCGGAGGTCAGCCCCTTCGCCACCGTCATCAGATCCGGCTCGACCTGTTCGGCCTCGCACGCGAAGAGCGGGCCGGTACGACCGAAGCCCGTGATGACCTCGTCGGCGACGAACAGGATGTCGAGGCGGCGGCACGCGTCGCGCATCGCCTTTAACCAGCCGACCGGCGGCACGATCACGCCGCCCGAACCCTGGATCGGCTCGCAGAAGAACGCGGCGACGTTCTCCGCTCCGAGTGACGCGACTTTCGCTTCGAGCGCGGCGACGGATGCGGCGATCAGCGCTTGCGCGTCACCGCCTTGCGGCTGACGGTACGCATACGGCGACGGCAGATGGTGCTGGTGCGGCAGCGGCAGGTCGAAGTTGCGGTGGAACGCGGGCAGCGCAGTGAGCCCCGCGCCGACCGACGACGATCCGTGATAGCCGCGTTCGAGCGCGATCATCTGCTTTTTCGCCGGGCGCCCCGTTGCATTGAAGTAATGCGTGATGAAGCGTATCGCGGAGTCGATCGCATCGGAGCCGCCGAGCGTGAAATAGACGTGCTGCAGCGAAGCGGGCGCAAGCGACACCAGTGTTTCGGCCAGTTCGATCGCGGGTTCCGACGAGAAGTGGAAGTAGGTGGTCGCGTAGGGCAGCTTCGTCATCTGGCGCGTCGCCGCTTCGACGATGCTCTGCTGGCCGTAACCCACGTTCACGCACCACAGGCCCGCAAATGCGTCGAGCAGTTCGTTGCCGTCGATATCGCGCAGATACGCGCCCTGGCCGGATTCGAGTACGGTGGTGCCGCGCGCCTCGTGCGCGCGATAGTTGATGACCGGGTGAATCAGGTGCTTGCGGTCGGCGTCGATCAGCGATGAGTTTGACATGATGGTGGTTTCCCGCACGTGGCGATCAGGTAAGAGTCACCCCTCGATAGTAGCGACAGCCGTATGCGTGCCGTTCAGCCAAAAAAAAGCCTAAAGAGCGTCGGTGCAGCGTTTTTCACCCCGCAGACAGCATTTTCTGCTGGGCGTGCTTAATAGCAGGGCGAACCCCAACGCTGCCGTGCATGAGCGGCCGTGTTTGCGTGTGGAAGAGAGATGCGCCGCGGTGCAGCGGGTTCAGGTTCAGCGTGGCTTCGCCTGGCTCAAGTGAGCGACTGCGCGATCACCGCATACTGATGCAGCCCCGGGTCGGCGCGGCTCGACTCGCCATCGGCTGGCGCGGATGCAAGCCGGCGCATCTTCACGACCGTCTCCGAGCGTGCGAGACCGAGGCCGGTTATCCACTCGCGCAGGCCGTGTCCGTGCGGCACGTCGATGCGCACCAGCGCGCCTTCGTTCAGCGCGAGCCAATGGCTGATCAGCGCCTTGGCCCGCACGGCGTCGGGAAACGCGCTGGCGACGACGGGGCCGATCACGAAGCCGCGTCCGAAGCGGCGGAACAGCGAGAAGCCGAGCAGTTCGCCGTCGCGATCGAGCGCGATACCGTCGGCCAGATCGAGCAGCGGCGGCAGTACGTGGCTGCGATCGAGGCCGCTAGCGCGTGATTCGAGCGCGACGAGTTGCTGCGCGTCGCTCGCCCCGAGCGGGCGCAGCCGCTCGTTGGCGGGCAGTGCAACGAGCGGCGGCCGGAACGCCGCACCCTGCATCTGGTCGAGCGCGCCGCAGCGCTCGAAGCCGAGCGCGTCGCACAACGGCAGGCCAGCCTCGGTCGCATAGAGCGTGATGTCACGCTTGCCAAGCTCGTCGAGCGCGTGCGCGAGCAACGTGCGGCCGATACCCACGCCGCGATGCTCCGGCGCGACGATCAGCATGCCCAGCGTCGCCTGATCCGCGCCGAACTTCCAGCACACCACGGTGCCGACCAGCGCGCCCGCCGTCTCGGCGACGAAGCCGATCCCGGTGCGCGCCGAGAACCGCCAATCTTCACGGCGATGCGGCCAGCCAATCGCGGCGGACAGGCGTTGAGCGGCAGGGATGTCGTCGGCTGTCAGGCGTCTGTAGGTGAAACGTGCGTGAGGCGTTGGATCGGACACGGGGCGCTCCGTGAATAGTCGGCCGTGCCGCGACTGTTGCACGTTGCCCGGTGATTGACTAGTACGAACTTCTCATCGTGGGGAGGCGTCCTGTCCAGAACATCAGGGTCAACGCCAGGAGCGGCAAATCATGCTGTTTTGACCACTCAAAACCATGTTTTCGAATGGTCGAATCCACCGATACGCGATCAACGCCATTTTTTGCAGTGCTTAAATCGATTCATGCAATGCCACCGCGCCGCGACCAGCACGCGGAGCGCCGTCGAACACCAATGCTGGATACCCCGCGTTCAATCCCGAGTGAGGAGCAGTTGCATGTACGACGACCCAATCAAAACGGGCGGCTTCAGCCGCCGTGACATGATGCGTTTGCTGGCCGCCGGCGGCATCCTTGCCACCGGCGCGGGAGGTCTGCTGGCGGGGGCTCGCCCGGCATTCGCGGCACCCACGCCGAAGAAAGGCGGCAAGATCCGGGTGGCCTACGACGCATCCTCGACCGCGGATACGCTCGACCCGGCCAAGGGTTCGGCAGGCTCCGATTACATCCGCTTCTTCATGTTCTATAGCAGCCTGACGCAGCTCGATTCGTCGCTGACGCCGAGGATGAATCTCGCCGAATCGATCGACACCAGCGACGCGAAAGTGTGGGTGATCAAACTGCGCAAAGGCGTCACGTTCCACGACGGCAAGCCACTCGCGCCCGCCGATGTCGTCTACTCGCTGATGCGTCACAAGAATCCGGCAACGGCGTCGAAGGTGAAGACGCTGGCCGATCAGTTCGTGGAGGCGAAGCAGACCGGTCCCAACGAAGTCACGCTGACGCTCGCGTCCGCCAACGCGGACCTGCCGGTGATTCTTGCCACGCCGCAATTCGTGATCATCAAGGACGGCACGGCGGACTTCACGACGGCCGTCGGCACCGGCCCGTACAAGCTGAAGACGTTCAAGCCCGGCGTTTCGACCGTCGGCATCCGTAACGACAGTTTCTGGAAGACCGGCGGCGGCCCTTACCTCGACCAGATCGAGCTGATCGGTATCGGCGATAACGCGGCACGGGTGAATGCGCTGCTGTCCGGCGATGTTCACCTGATCAATTCCGTCGATCCGCGCGCGACGCAGCGCATTGCCGCGACGCCGGGCTACGAGGTGCGCGAGACCAAGTCGGGTCTCTATACCGATCTGATCATGCGCCGCGACAACCCGCTGACGGGCAACCCCGATTTCGTGCAGGGCATGAAGTATCTGTTCGACCGTGAGCAGATCCGCTCGGCGGTGTTTCGCGGTTATGCGGTGATCGGCAACGATCAACCGATTCCGCCCGGACACCGCTACTTCAATGCGTCGCTGCCGCAGCGCCCGCACGATCCGGACAAGGCGAAGTTCCACTTCCAGAAAGCCGGAGCAATCGGTACGGCGCTGCCGCCGATCTATGCGACGACCGACGCGAACGGCTCGATCGAGATGGGTGTGCTGCTGCAGCAGTCCGCCGCGAAGATCGGCGTGAACCTGGAGATCAACCGCGTGCCGGCGGATGGTTACTGGTCGACGCACTGGATGAAGCATCCGCTCGGGTTCGGCAACGTCAATCCGCGCTCGAGCGCCGATGTGCTGTTCACGCAGTTCTTCAAGTCGGACGCCCCGTGGAACGAGTCGGGCTGGAACAACCCGAAGTTCGACCAGTTGCTGGCCGCGGCCCGCTCGGAAACCGACGATGCGAAACGCAAGCAGATGTACGGCGACATGCAGGTGCTGGTATCGGAGCAGGGCGGCATTGGCATCCCGACCTTCCTGAGCCTGCTCGATGCGAACGACAAGCACTTGCAAGGGCTCCAGCCCGTGCCTACCGGCGCGATGATGGGCTTCAACTTCGCCGAGTACGTGTGGTGGAACGCGTGACCCGCTGAAGCGCCCGGACGCGGCGGGTGGCCCCCGCCGCGCCGCTCGCGGCAGGCAGCCGCGGCGCACCCGAGCGGCACGGCTCATGTATGACTCGCCGTGTCGCGCAGCCTAACCGAGGAGCTCATGCCCATGAACGGGAATATCGCCCAGTTGATCGGCCGGCGCGTCGCCGTCACTGCGCTGACGCTGCTGATTGTCTCGATCATCATCTTCGTGAT
This sequence comes from Paraburkholderia sp. RAU6.4a, assembly GCF_050435625.1. Classification (NCBI taxonomy): domain Bacteria; kingdom Pseudomonadati; phylum Pseudomonadota; class Betaproteobacteria; order Burkholderiales; family Burkholderiaceae; genus Paraburkholderia; species Paraburkholderia sp. RAU6.4a. The sequence continues at coordinate 922,731 of NZ_JBNDKQ010000001.1, read as the reverse complement.
CACCAACCTGTTGCCGGGCGATGCCGCGCAGGCCGCACTCGGCCAGTCGGCGACGGCGGATACGGTCGCGGCGCTGCGGCTGCAGTTCGGCCTCGACCAGCCGGCATACCTGCGGTACTTCCATTGGCTCGTCGGTCTGCTGCACGCGAACTTTGGCGTGTCGCTGTCGAGCAATCTGCCGGTGTCCGAGATGATCGAAGGGCGCCTGCCGAAGTCGCTGACCCTCGCGGCGATCACCACCGGGGTGTCGGTGCCGATCGCGGTGTCGGCGGGCATTCTCGCGGCAGTCAAGCGCGACTCGCTGATCGATCGGATCGTGAGCCTCGGTACGCTGTCGCTGGTCGCCACGCCCGAGTTCCTGATCGCGACGCTGGCGGTGCTGGTGCTGGCCGTCAAGCTGCACTGGCTGTCGGCGCTGTCGTACAGCGGTGAGATCGAGAGCCTGCACGACTTTCTGCGCGCGTATGCGATGCCGGTCGTCACGCTGTGCGCGGTCGTGATCGCGCAGATGGCCCGCATGACACGCGCCGCGGTGATCGAGCAACTCAGTTCTTCGTATGTGGAAATGGCGATGCTCAAGGGCGCGAGCCCCGCCCGCGTGGTACTGCGCCACGCACTGCCGAATGCGATCGGCCCGATCGCCAATGCAATCGCGCTGAGCCTGTCTTATCTGCTTGGCGGCGTGATCGTCGTCGAGACCATCTTCAACTACCCGGGCCTCGCCAGCCTGATGGTCGACGCGGTGAGCAACCGCGACTTCCCGCTCGTACAGGCCTGCACGCTGCTGTTCTGCCTCGGCTATCTGCTGCTCGTGCTGCTAGCCGACCTGTGCGCCATCATCTCGAACCCGAGGCTGCGGACATGACGATTCTTCGACCTTCTTCCGATGCGCCTCACCGGCTCGGCGCGCTCGAACCGGTGCAACGCAGCAGCATGATGCCGGAGGGCGCCGATCCCGCGCGGTCCTGGGGCGGCGGCGGAGGCCCGGCGCCTCGGCCGGTGCGCCGCCGCAGCCTCGCGCAACGCATGAACCTGTCGACCGGCGGCTGGATCGGCCTGGCGATGGTCAGTTGCGCGTTGTTCGTCGCGGCGTTCGCACCGTGGCTCGCGCCGCATTCGATCGGCGCGATCCTCACGCCTGACGTATTCGCGGGCTTCAGCGCGAAGCTGCCGTTCGGCTCCGACTACCTGGGTCGCGACATGTTGACCCGCATCATCTACGGGATGCGCCTGACGGTCGTACTCGCGCTGGCGGCGGCGCTGCTCGCGGCGCTCACGGGGACCATGCTGGGACTGCTGGCGGCCGTGGCCGGCCGCCGTATCGACGAAACCATGAGCCGGCTGCTCGATGCGGTGACGTCGATCCCGTCGAAGATGTTCGCGCTGATGATCGTCGCCGCGTTCGGCTCGTCACTGCCGTTGCTGATCGTGACCGCGGCGATCAGCTACATGCCGGGCTCGTACCGGATCGCCCGCTCGCTGGCGGTCAATATCGGCACGCTCGAATACGTGCAGGTCGCGCGGGCGCGCGGCGAAAGCGCGCTCTACATCGCGTGCTTCGAGATGCTGCCGAACATGATTCATCCGATCCTCGCCGACACCGGACTGCGCTTCACTTTCGTCGTGCTGCTATTGAGCAGCCTGAGCTTTCTCGGTCTCGGCGTGCAGCCGCCGTATGCCGATCTCGGTTCGCTGGTACGCGAGAACATCGCCGGCCTCGGTGAAGGCGTGCCGGTCGTGATCCTGCCCGCGATCGCAATCGCGATCCTCACGGTCGGCGTGAACCTGCTGATCGACGGACTGCCGCATCATGGCCGCCGCAAGGGCATGCCTGATGCCGATGGAGGCCACTGATGAAGGCACCCTTTTTCAGACGTGCTCACGTGGCCTTTGAGGCCATCTCGAGGACCGCGCCGCTACCCCCGTCGAATCTGGTCGAGGTACGGGGGCTGCGCGTGGTGGGAAGCCGGCCCGGCGAGCCGGATACGACGATCGTGCATGACATCGACTTCGAGATTGCGCGCGGCGAGGTGCTCGCATTGATCGGCGAGTCGGGCTCGGGCAAAACCACGATCGCACTGTCGCTGATGGGCCATGCACGCAGCGGCTGCCGCATCGCGGGCGGCGCGATCCGGGTGGGCGACACCGACGTGCTCGGGCTCTCGCCGAAAGCGCTCGCGGGATTGCGTGGCCGCAAGGTTGCCTACATCGCGCAAAGCGCGGCCGCTGCGTTCAACCCGGCGCGCCCGATCATGGACCAGGTGATCGAAAGCGCGCTGATTCACGGCACGCTCAGCAAGCGCGCCGCGCGGGCCAAAGCGGTCGAACTGTTCCGCGCGCTCGCGCTGCCGGAGCCGGAGACGATCGGCCGGCGCTACCCGCACCAGGTGTCGGGCGGCCAGTTGCAGCGGCTGATGGCGGCGATGGCGCTGATCACCGACCCCGAACTCGTGATCCTCGATGAACCGACCACGGCGCTCGACGTCACCACGCAGATCGACGTGCTGCAAGCGTTTCGCAGCGTGATCCGCCAATGCGGAATGACGGCCGTCTACGTATCGCACGATCTGGCGGTGGTCGCGCAGATGGCGGATCGCATCGTCGTGCTAAGCAATGGTGAAATCCGCGAAACGGGCCGCACTGAACAGATTCTGCATGCGCCGGCGCACCCGTACACGCAAAGCCTGATTGCTGCCGTGACGCCCGTCGCCCCGGCTGCCTGCACCTCGGCGGCTCCCGACGCAGCCCAGCCGAACACGCCGCTGCTCGAACTGCGCGGTCTGACGGCCGGCTACGGCCGCACCGACGCGAAGGGCTGGCCGCACAAGGTCATTCTGCGCGACGTGGACCTCGTGATCGATCGTGGTCAGACGGTAGGCGTGATCGGCGAATCCGGTTCGGGCAAGACGACGCTCGCGAAGGTGATCGCCGGGCTCGTGCCGATGGCGCGCGGCAATCTGCTGCTCGACGGTGAGCCGCTCGCCGCCAACCTCAGCCGCCGCAGCCGCGAACAGTTTCGCTGTATCCAGATCGTGTTCCAGAACGCCGACACCGCGCTTAATCCGACCCACACCGTCGAGCGCACGCTGGCGCGTCCGCTGAAGTTCTATCACGGCATGAAGGGCGAGGCCGCGCGGGGCCGCGTCGCCGAACTGCTCGGCCTGGTGCGCCTGCCTGCCGAGCTGGCGCAGCGGCGCACCGGAGAGCTGTCGGGCGGGCAGAAACAGCGCGTGAATCTCGCGCGGGCGCTGGCCGCCGAACCCAAGTTGATCCTGTGCGACGAAGTCACGTCCGCGCTCGATACGGTGGTCGGCGCTGCCATTCTCGAGCTGCTGCGCGATCTGCAAAAGAAGCTCGGCGTGTCATATCTGTTCATCACGCACGACATCGCCAAGGTGCGTGCGATCAGCGACGACATCGTCGTGCTGTACGCGGGGCACCGCGTCGAGACGGGCAACCGCGACGCGTTGTCGGCGCCGCCGTATCACCCGTATTCGCATCTGCTCGTGTCGTCGGCGCCGGAGCTTCGCGCCGGCTGGCTCGAAGAAGCGGGCGAGCGTTGTCATCAGACGTTGCCGCCGATCGGTGAGTCGACTCATGAGCCGGAGCTTTGCACATTTCTCGCGCGATGCCCGATGCGCATCGACGGTGTCTGCAATCGCACGTCGCCGAGCGTGCGCACGCTCGCGAGCGGCGCGCAGGTGCTGTGCCATCGCAGCGAAGCGGAACTGGAGCGGTACCAGAGCGGGCCGCCCGACGGTGCTGCTACGGCGAGCGTGCTCGCGCAGTCCGGCACGGTGCGGGTCTGATGCCGCTACGAAAACGTAGCGCGAGGGGATAGAACATGACCGGAGTCTCCTACGACTGCGCAGGCGACAGGACCGTGGCGATGTCGCGCGCGATCAGGCGGGCCGTGGCTTTTATCGAGAGTTCGTTCGCGCAGCCCGTCAGCCTCGCGACGCTCGCCGGCACCGCCGGGTTGAGTGTTTCGCGCTTCGCCACCCTGTTTCGCAAAGAGGTGGGTATTTCGCCTCATCGCTATGTGTGTCTGGTGCGAATCCAGCACGCTAAACGGCTATTGCGTGACGGCGTCCCGCCCTGTGAGGTCGCTGCCGAAGTCGGATTTTTCGATCAAAGTCACCTTGGCCGACACTTTCGGCGCGCGGTCGGCGTGACGCCGGGGCATTTCGTTGCTTCGCCAGAATCGGGCAGCGCATTCAGATAGAGCCGCAGGCTATCAGAGCAAAGGGACGCGACTATTGTCGATTTGTTGACTCCCCGCTCGTCGTGCGTATGGGCGGCCGTGTTGCGATGCGCTGCCAACCGGCACCTACTGTGCGTGTGCAAACAAGGAGATTGCAAATGAATTACATCGATGGATTTGTTGTCCCCGTACCTACGGCCAACCGCGAAATTTACAGGCAGTTCGCCGAAAGAGCGGCGGCCGTCTTCAAGGAGTACGGTGCGTTGAAGGTGGTCGAGTGCTGGGGAGATGACGTGCCAGAGGGCAAGGTGACGTCGTTCCCAATGGCGATCAAGCGCAAGGATGATGAGACGGTGGTGTTCTCCTGGGTTGTCTGGCCGTCGCGTCAGTCGCGAGACGAAGGGATGAAAGCGGTGATGGCCGACCAACGGCTGCAACCGGGAAAAGATCCGCTGCCTTTTGACGGTCAGCGGCTAATCTATGGCGGTTTCGAAGTGATCGTCGACGCGTGATGGCGTAAAAATATGGCGCCGGTTCGAGTGAGACGCGAGCCGACGCCGCTGTCTGGCATTGAACATCCGCAGTCCATGAAGCATTACGCTTCCCCGAAACCCCCGCCACCCGGCGTTTCCACCACGAACACGTCGCCCGCGGCCATCTCGACGCTCGCGATATGGCCCAATGCGACGATCTCGCCGTCCGCGCGCTCGACGCGATTGCTGCCCCGCCTTCCCGCGCGTCCACCTGCCGCGCCGAAAGGCGCGTGAATGCGGTTGTTCGAGAGAATCGACGCGGTCATCGGCGCGAGAAAGCGGATGCGCCGGATCGCGCCGTTACCGCCGCGCCAGCGTCCCGCGCCGCCCGACTCCGCGCGGATCAGGTGCGACTCGAGCCGCACGGGATAGCGCCATTCGAGCACTTCGGGATCGGTCAGGCGCGAGTTGGTCATGTGCGTCTGTACCGCGTCGACGCCGCAGAAGCCATCGCCCGCGCCGCTGCCGCCTGCGATCGTCTCGTAGTACTGGTAGCGCGCGTCGCCGAACGTGAAGTTGTTCATCGTGCCCTGACTGGACGCGACGATGCCCAGCGCGCCATAGAGCGCATTCGTAATCGCGGACGATGTCTCCACGTTGCCCGAGACCACCGCTGCCGGATAAACCGGATTGAGCATCGAGCGGTCCGGGACGATCACCGAGAGGGGCTTCAGGCAACCCGCGTTGAGCGGGATGTCGTCGCCGACGAGCGTGCGGAACACGTACAGCACGGCTGCCATGCAGACCGCCTTCGGCGCGTTGAAGTTGTTCGGCAGTTGCACGGACGTTCCGCTGAAGTCCACGGTCGCGCTGCGCGTCGCAGCATCGACGCGAATCGCGACGTCGATGACCGCGCCGTTATCGAGTTCGTAACGGTACGCGCCGTCCTTGAGGGCGCCGATCACGCGGCGCACCGCTTCTTCGGCATTGTCCTGCACGTGCTGCATGAAGGCGAGCACCACGTCGCGGCCGAATTGCGCGACCATGCGGCGCAGCTCGTCCACGCCCTTCTGGTTCGCTGCGATCTGCGCGCGCAGATCGGCCATGTTCTGTGCGACGTTGCGTGCCGGATAGCGGCCCGATGCGAGCAGCGCGCGTGTTTCGGCGTCGCGCAGCACGCCCGCTGAAACAAGCTGCCAGTTATCGACCAATACGCCTTCTTCTTCGATATGCGACGAAGCGGCCGGCATCGAACCGGGTGTGATTCCGCCGATATCCGCATGGTGGCCGCGCGAGCCGACGTAGAAGAGCGGCTCGGCCGAACCGTCTGCGAACACGGGCGTGATGACGGTCACGTCGGGCAAATGTGTGCCGCCGTGATACGGGTCGTTGAGCATGAACACATCGCCGTCGCGCATCGCGCCGCGATTTCGCTCGATGACGGTCTTGATGCTCTCGCCCATCGATCCCAGATGCACGGGCATGTGCGGCGCGTTCGCAATCAGATTGCCCGCAGCATCGAAGATCGCGCACGAGAAGTCGAGGCGCTCCTTGATGTTCACCGAATACGCCGTGTTTTGCAGACGCAATCCCATCTGCTCGGCAATCGACATGAACAGATTGTTGAATATTTCGAGGCGCACGGGGTCGGCCTCGGTGCCGATCGAGCGGCGCGTGGGCAGCGGTTGCACGCGGGTCATCACCACGTTGCCTTGAACGGTCAGCACCGCCTGCCATCCCGGCTCGACCACGGTCGTGCCGTTCTTTTCGGCGATGATCGCCGGGCCGTCGAGCGTGTCGCCTGCGCACAGCGTTTCGCGCTGGTAGAGCGATGCGTCGTGCCAGCTACCGCTCGAATACATGCGCACAACCGACTGCGCATGGGGCGCGTCGCCTGCCGCGCGCTGCCGCAGGCTGCCGGCATCGACTGGCGCGTCGGCATGGCCGATCGCTTCGACGCAAGCGAGTTCCGCGATGAGCGGCGTATCTGCCATCAGGAACGCATAGCGTTGACGATACGCGGCTTCGAAAGCGGCGCGCATCGCATCGACGCTGCCCGCTGGCACTGCGAGCGATGAATCGGTGCCCTGATAGCGCAGATGGACACGTCGCTCAGTCGTGATACGCGCGGCGCCCACGCCCTGTTCGAGCAGTGCGCCGGTTGCATCGGCCGCGAGCGCATCGAGCGCGGCTTCCAGCGTCGCAAGCGATGAGTCGTCGAGCGAGATTTCGAGCGCTCGCTCGCGCATCGCCGTCTGATCCGCGAGGCCCATGCCGTAAGCGGAGAGCACACCGGCAAGCGGATGCGCGAACACCCGCGTCATGCCGAGCGCGTCGGCCACACCGCACGCATGCTGGCCGCCCGCGCCGCCGAAAGTCGTCAGCACATACTGCGAGACGTCGTGGCCGCGTTGCACTGAAATTTTCTTGATCGCGTTAGCCATGCTGCCAATGGCGATCTCCAGGAAACCTTCGGCGAGCTCTTCCGGTGTGCGACGCTGACCCGTAGCCGCAAAGATTTCGTCGGCGAGTGCCCGAAAGCGTTCAGCGACGACCTCGCGATCGAGCGACTCGTTCGCGTTCGGACCGAAGACGCGCGGGAAATAGTCGGGCTGAATCTTGCCGAGCATCACGTTGCAGTCGGTGACCGCGAGCGGGCCGCCGCGCCGGTACGCCGCCGGACCCGGATTGGCGCCCGCCGAGTCGGGGCCGACACGCAGCCGGGCGCCGTCGAAGCCGAGCACCGAGCCGCCACCTGCCGCCACGGTATGGATGCTCATCATCGGCGCGCGCATCCGTACGCCTGCCACCTGCGTTTCGAATACGCGCTCGAACTCGCCGTTGAAGTGCGAGACGTCCGTCGACGTGCCGCCCATGTCGAAGCCGATCACGCGCTCGAAGCCCGCTGCCTGTGCCGCGCGCACCATGCCGACGATACCGCCCGCCGGGCCGGAGAGAATCGCATCTTTGCCTTGAAAGACATCGGCGCGCGTCAGTCCGCCGCTGCTTTGCATGAACTGCAGGTTCACGCCCGGCATTTCGCTGGCGACCTGATCCACATATCGGCGCAGGATGGGCGACAGATAGGCATCCACCACGGTCGTATCGCCGCGCGAGACCATCTTCATCAGCGGCGAGACTTCGTGGGAAACCGAGATCTGCGTGAAGCCGATTCGGCGCGCCAGATCCGCAAGCTCGCTTTCATGCGACGTGTGGCGATAACCGTGGATCAGCACGATTGCGAGCGCGCGGATGCCCTTGTGGTAGACCTCGCGCAGTGCGCGCTCCGCTGCCGCGTGATCGAGCGTCGCGACCACTTCGCCTTGCGCGCTCACGCGTTCGTCGATTTCCACCACGCTCTCATAGAGCGCTTCCGGCAACGCGATGTCGAGATCGAACAGGCGGGGGCGGTTTTGATACGCGATCCGCAACACATCGCGCAAGCCTCGCGTGGTGACGAGCGCTACCGGCTCGCCCTTGCGTTCGAGCAGCGCGTTGGTCGCGACCGTCGTGCCCATTTTGACCATCTCGACGTCGCGCGACGTAATGGGTTCTCCGGCTCGCAGGCCAAGCACATGGCGAATCCCGGCGACAGCCGCATCGCGATACTGCTCCGGGTGTTCGGAAAGCAGCTTGTGCGTGGTGAGCGTGCCATCCGGGCGGCGCGCGACGATATCGGTGAACGTGCCGCCGCGGTCGATCCAGAACTGCCAGCGGGACGGCGTGCAATCATCGGAGGCGTGATCGTGCTTCATGGTGTCGTGGTCGTGATGCGAAAGTGGTAGTGGTGTGCGCAAGGTGAAAATCAGGCCGATTCGAGTTCGCGACCGCGCGTCTCGGGCAGCGTAAGCGCGGCGATGATCAGTACGCCATACGCGGCCACGGCGAAAATCCCGATGCTCGTGCCCAGGCCGAAGCGGCTCGACAGCACGCCGATCAGCACCGGAAACAGCGCCCCGATCGCGCGGCCGACGTTGTAGCAAAACCCCTGGCCCGAGCCGCGCACACGGGTCGGAAACAGTTCGGTGAGAAACGCGCCCATGCCGGAAAAAATGCCCGACGCGAAAAAGCCGAGCGGAAAGCCGAGCCACAGCATCGATGCATTCGTGAGCGGCAACGAGGTATACGCGAAGGCAATCGCCATCGAGCCCAGCGCGAACAAAATGAAGTTCGGCTTGCGGCCGATGCGGTCCGTGAGCCATGCGCTGCACAGATAGCCCGCGTACGAGCCCGCGATGATCGTCGCCAGATAGCCGCCCGTGCCCATCACCGTGAGATGACGTTCGGTCTTGAGGAAAGTCGGCAGCCACGTCGTGATCGCGTAGTAGCCGCCCTGTGCGCCCGTCGTAAGCAGTGCGGCGCGCAGTGTCGTGGAAAGCAGCTTGGGAGAGAAGATCTCAGTGAAGCGCGGCGTGTCTTGAGTGTCGTACTGCTGAACCCTGGCCTGTTCGAATACTTCAGGTTCCTTCACATAGCGGCGGATCGCGAGCACGAGCAGGGCAGGGACGAGTCCGATCAGGAACAATGCGCGCCACGCGATTTCAGGCGCCACCACGGAGAACAGCACCGCGTAGAGCAGGGCCGCCATGCCCCAGCCGAGCGCCCAGCCCGACTGCACGAGACCGACCGCCTTGCCGCGGTCGCGCGCGCGGATCACCTCGCCGATCAGCACCGCGCCCGCCGTCCACTCGCCGCCGAAGCCGAAGCCCATCAACGCGCGAGCCGCGAGCAACTGGCCGTAGTTCTGCGCGAGGCCGCATAGGCCGGTGAACACGGCGAACCACAAGACGGTGAGCTGCAACGTGCGCACACGGCCGATGCGATCGGAAAGAATGCCGGCAATCCAGCCGCCGAGCGCAGAGGACAGCAGCGTCAACGTGCCGATGAAGCCGGCGTCCGCGAGCGAGATGCCCCAGGTAGCGACGAGCGTCGGGATGACGAAGGAAAGCATCTGCGTGTCCATGCCGTCGAGCATGTAGCCGACCTTGCAACTCCAGAACGCGCGACGCGCGTGCGGACCGGCTTCGGTATACCAGGAAAGCTGCGGGCTTCCCGTTCTTGACTTCATGTCGGCGGCATCGTCGACGCTCGTCGTGAGTGTCTTGCTGTCCATCTGCTGCTCCTATGGATAGACGCATGGGAAACGATCGAAGCCACGCACCAACGTAGGGATGCGTCATTCCCTCCGGGCCGCGCGGCCCGATGGCTTCAAGGTGCTGTGAATCGCTTGTTGCACGACGGCGCGGCGCGCCGCCGGGACGGTCAGAAAATAGCCAGCGACGCGTTAGTGATATCCGTCATCAGCATGTGGCCCGGCGCGTGCGCAACCGCGAGCGGCAGCTTTGCGGCCATCAGTGCCGTTTGCGGCGTCACGCCGCAAGCCCAGTAGACAGGCAGTTCGCCCGCGCGGATCGTCACCGGGTCGCCGAACTCGGGGCGCGCGAGATCGACGATGCCGAGTTCCGCTGGATCGCCAATATGCACGGGCGCGCCATGCACGCCCGGAAAGCGGCTCGTGATCTGCACGGCACGGATCGCGTCGGCGCCGCGCAGCGGCCGCATCGACACGACGAGTTCGCCGCCGAACACGCCCGCCCGCTGGTTGGCGATGCTGGTGCGGTACATCGGCACGTTGCGGCCTTCTTCGACGTGGCGCAGGCCGATGCCTTCCTTCGCGAGCATGTGCTCGAACGAGAACGAACAGCCAATTGCAAATACGACGAAATCGTCCTGCCAGAGCGCTTCGATCGATTCGACGCGCTCGCTCAGGTTGCCGTCGCGATATACGTTGTACGCGGGCACGTCGGTGCGGATGTCGATGTCGCGCCCGAGCATCGGCACGCGGAACTCGCCAGGCTCGCCCACGCCGAGCAGCGGACATGGCTTCGGATTCGCATGGCAAAAGCGCAGGAAATCGTGCGCGTGCGCAGCGGGCAGGATCGCGAGATTGGCTTGCGCGTAGTCGCCGCAATGGCCGGCCGTCGGGCCACGGAAGTCGCGGTGACGGACGGCCCGGCGGAATTCGGATGGAGTCATGGTGTTAGCGTGCTCTGGCGGTTGCATCGGATTGTCTGCGGTGGGCGATGCGCCTTGCCTACCGTCAGGCGAAGCATAGAAAAGAAGAAAATTTGACGCCAGCTAGTTTTCTTTGCGCCAGGTGAATAGAATTTCTTAACGGAATCGAGGGTTTTCCCGAGTCACGTTGAGATTTTTGGAGCGGTTTGCTCCCGTTGCACTGCCCACCTTTGACTGATGAATACGCGCTTCCTCGAAACCTTCGTCACGCTTGCCAAGCTGCGCAGTTTCCGCACGACGGCGACCGCGCTTCACGCCACGCCCGCGGCGATCTCGCAGCGCCTGAAGGCACTGGAAGACGAATTGCATACCGTGCTCGTCGATCGCGAGAGCCGCGAATTTCGGCTCACGCCGAACGGCGAATATCTGCTCGGCTACGCGAAGGCCGTGGTCGAGGCGACGCGCCAGTTGCAGGCCGCCGCGTCACATGAAGGCGCGATGCGCGGCAAGTTGCGACTCGGCGTGATCGAGACGGTCGTGCATAGCTGGCTTGCCGACTATCTGCGGCGGCTCTCGAAGGACTATCCGCAGCTCGAAGTGGAGCTTGCGGTGGACGTGAGCGTGGTGCTGCAGCGGCGTCTGATGGCGGGCGAACTCGATCTCATCGTTCGCGTGGAAGGCAGCGACGAGGAATCGATCGTCTGCGATGCGCTCGCGAACTATCCGGTGCACTGGATCGCGCGCGCGGGGCTGCTACCGTCTTCGCGCAGCGGACTCGCGAAACGCGTGCTGCGTCATCCGATCCTCACGTTCGGGCGCGGGACGGCGCCTCATCGCGCGCTGGAGGACATCGTCAGCAAGCTCGCACTCGCCAACGGCGTGCCGCTCGCGGATACGCGCATTACGGGTTCGCCATCGATTTCGGTGATCGTGCAACTCGTGCGCGATGGCTTCGGCGTGGCGGCAATTCCGCGTCTGTTCGTCGATGATCTGATCGCGCGAGGCGAGGTGGTCGAACTGCCGCTGCAGCCCTCGCCGCCGTCCATCGTGGTGTCGATGTCCCGACGCGCGGATGCGCCGCTTTTCGTGCACGGCGCAGCGAACGCGGCACGTGCGGCGTGTCATGAATACTGCGAGCAGGGAGACCGACGCCTGATCGAGCGGCTATAGAGCCCGGCTCTTGCGGACTCTGGAGGCGGCAAGCGACCCAGGAAGAGTCATTCGACCCCGCGCTCCAGATCGTTGACGACTTCGTCGATCCTGGTCGAGGCGATTGTTTGGCACGTGCGGTTCGCGTTCAAGCGTTTCCACAGGGGCAAGGACGACGCGTTTTAGCGAAAAACAGCGAATTCAGTCCTTTCGCATGCGTGCAACCAATGCGAGCAAGCGGGCATTCATTTCCGCAGCCTGCAAATGCGCGTGCCAACCGTGACCAGGAAGCAGCCATTCGAAGCGATACGCGGCCAACTTGCCGAGCGACTCGGTGAGCGCTGTCCACGAGTACCAGCACGCGTCCCTGAACGCGACGAGGTCCTGCTGGCGTGGGCTCCAGGCAAGCGAATCACCCGAGAACAGCACGCGATCATCGAGCTGGTACACGACGCTACCCCGAGTGTGCCCGGGTACAGGGATCGCGCGCACGCCGGCCGCAATGTTCAGTGCTGAACCGTCGTCGAGCAGATCCGTCGCGTATGGGGCGGCCGACACGTCCTCGCGGTGAATCCAGACGCGCGCGCCGAATTGACGCGCGTATTTGTCCGCGTCTGCGACGTCGTCACGATGCGACAGCAGAATGTGCGCAATACCGCCAGCGCCGTCAAACCATTTCACGAGTTCCGCCGCATAGCGCGGGGAGTCGATGAGCAGATTGCCTTCCGGACGCGCGGCAAAATAAGAATGTGCGCCAAACGACGACCGTGCGTTGAATCCACAGCGCCACACATCCGAGGTGATCTGCTGCGGAAAGATCGCTGCGTTAGGACGAGGCTGTTTCGTTTCGCTGCGTACCGACGCCGTAGGGCAGACGAGCACCGCACGCCAGGCATCAAGCTGCTCTTCCGGTGTGGCCGGCTGCCGAACGAAGACACTCTTGTCGTTGCGCTCGACAATCAGCCCAGGCGCGACGTGACGAGATGCACCGCAATTGATGCATGCAGTGTCGATGTACCACTCTCCTGAAGCAGAGTCGGCATTACGTATGGGCTTCATCTGATGCTCCCGGGCTGACGTACGCATCCGCCGGCTCGACGCTCGCTGGCGTCTCGCGGTCGTTGCAGGGATTGTTACACGATCATTGACGTACAGGCGCAAACGGCTCGTTCGCCACGCCCTTGTCCCGCTACGAAGCCTTGTTTGCGTTTGGCGCGTGATTTACCACGGCTGGCTACGCTTGCCGCAACAGACACCCCTACGCGGCACTTCGTCTGCTCCTGGCGCGGCCGCTTCTGCTCGTCGAAGTAACCAACTCCTCTGCTGTGAGGAAAAATTGACTGTTGTCCGCGAGGCGCGCAACGATGAAGTCGATGAAGGTTCTCACGCGCAGCGGTTGTTCCGTCCGGCGACGGTAGTAGACGTAAATCGACTCGCGCTGGGTCAAATGCTGAGTGAGCAAAGGCACGAGCCGTCCAGCCCGGATGTGTGAGACGGCCGAGAAGCTTCCAGGCTGCCCAATTGCCACGCCGGCCAGTACCGCTTCGGTTTCAGCGTCGATATCGTTCGAACAGACCGAAGCAGCCATCTCCCGATACACAATCTCCCCGCCCACCATAAATTCCCACGGCGCCTGCTTGCCGGTGTTCGCACGCCGGTATCCAGAACAACGATGCGCATCGAGCTCGTCCACGGTTTTCGGCGTGCCGTACCGTTCGAGATAGGCTGCGACGCGCATACGATCAACTGAATCGGTAGCAGTCGCCTGGCAATCGCCCCCTCGGAAGGCGGGGACCCGCCGCGGAAGCCGACGTCGGCGCGATCGCTGACGAGGTCCGAGAAATGATCGTCGAAGCGAATATCGATCTGCACGTCAGGGTATAGCGCCGCAAACTCAAGGATCGATGGCCACAGTGCCGTTCGCCCGAGCGCCGTCGGAGCGCTTAGCCGAAGCGCCGCTCGTACACGGTTCGCTGTCCTCGATCGCCCGGCTCGCGCGCGCCGCGCTCGTCAGTTCCATGCCCGACGATCCTTCGTTCGTCTCCGGCGAGCAGCACGAGCAGGAGGGACCATGAGCGGGATCGTACGAAACCGGATGACGGGCGAACTGTTCCGCCATTCGACGCTCGGCGATCAGGTCCTCGCTGAAGCGCGGCGCCGGGGCGAGCCGTGGGCGGCAAGCGCGGTGATTTATGCGCGGCGCGCCGAGACCTGGTACGGCAGCCACCCATGCAGGGGCGAGGACCTCGTGCTCGTTTTCAGTGAAGTGTTTCGTGTGGAGCAAGGGTAGCAAAATCACGGGCGGTGACTCTCTCCGCCCAGGCACCCTACCGGCACTGCAACACGACAACGCCGCCAATCCCCTGGCCATTCGGCAATGTGGCCGAGTAACCGACGGCAACCAGCGGCTGCGTCGCATCATGCCCCACGACAACCGACTGAACGGACAACTGCCCGGTCGTCGAGACACCATTCAACGGCGACTGCGAGTTCGTCAGCGCATATTGGGTATTCGCCAGATTGATCGACAGGTTCAGATTGTTGAGCGTGCGTGTGCCGAGATCGAGCGTGGCCGAAGCCGTTCCGAGCGTACCGCCTGCGCTGCCGTCATTGGTGGCCACCGCGTCTGCGATCAATTGGGTACACGCGAGCGTGCCGCTCGTCGCGGACAACGACAGCGGCGTGCCGACTGCATAGTGAACGCCCTGCTGGCTCGCATAGGTATTGCCGTCCGTGTCCATGGCCTGATTCCACCGGCCAATCGCCACATCGCTACCAACACTCTGGATCTCGCTCACCGCCCCATGGGCGAGCCCAAGACAGTCGGTCGCCGCAGCCGATGATGCAAGCGTGGTAAACGCACCGCCTGTCTGCTGAACCTGGCTCGATGCGGGCGCGTTAGGCGCAGTCATGTTTCTGTTCTTCGAATTTGCCACCGGCAAACTCGGCACAACCACCACAGCCAGTTGGCCGTTGTTCGCCACGACCTGCGAGGCCGAACCCGAATAGGTAAAGTTGCCGTCCGGCCGGCACGCCGTTTGGGTTGAAGCTTGCGGCGTCGAGGCACCGCTGGGAGCAGAAGCCGCAACTGGTGACGAAGCCGCTGACGCCGCTCCGGCTGTGGCGGCATTCAGGCCACTCCCGTTACTGCCACCACATGCCGCCAGCAGCACGGTGACCCCCATCAAAACCACCAGCAATCTGTTGTTTCTCATCATCGTTATTCCTTTCATTGTCAATGAACTGCTTGTCAGAACTGCGCTGTTAGCTGGAACCCGAGCGTTACGCTCGGTGCAGGAAAGCCGGACGGCGCATAGATAGGCGTCCCTGCGAATACGTCATAGCTGTACGTACCGAGACGCGACGGCACAGAACCCTTCAGGCCGATGGCCGCGCCTGCGAGCTGGGTACCGGCGAGATTCGCGGCAGACGCCCCCCACAGGTGGCCGTAGTCGAGGCCCGCATAGAGAACCTGCCCCGTCTGCCCGAGCGGATACTGGAGTTCGTTGCGCCAGTAGAAACCTTTTTCCGCCGCGAGCATCGTCTGCCCGCTGAAACCGCGCACCGTATAGCGGCTGCCGATAGTCAGGTCGTCGATATAGTTCAGCTCGTCGTTCGTGAACTGCCCGTGTACCGTACCGACATATCGAAACGCCTGACCGGCTACTGCAAACGGGACTGAGAGATTCGCGTCGAGCGTCGCCATGTGGAAGCGGTACGTCGGGCCACCCGGCGTATCGGGCTGGGCACCCAGCCCGCCTATACCCTGCCGGTACGCGAGCGTGCCGTCGAACTGCGCCGCGCCGAAGTAATGCCGGTTGGTCAGCCCCGCCTCGATGAACGTGTTGTCGCGGTGCTGCAGAGCTATTTCGGCATCCTCGATAAAGCTCGCGCCGAACCGCTTGATAAGCTGGAACTCAACGCCCGACACATCGTTCTGGCTGCGGTGGACAACCCGCTCAAGTTTGAAGCCCGCCGTCTGCGCGTTGCCGCTTGCCACGAAAATCTGGCTAGCCTGTGCAACCTGCTGGTAGTACGTATTCGTATAGCCGTAGAGCGTGCCGGTCCAGTAACCCCATGGTACCGAGTAGGAGGCGTTCCAGCCGTGCGTGCCGAGGTCGTGATTGCCGAACTGGAGATCCTGGTTGAAGCCGCCCGAGAAGACGTCATTCAGGCCGAGCAGGTTGTACAGGCCGAGCGATACGTTGCCGATATAGCGGCCCGTCTCAGCCGTGCCCGAGTTGTCTGCCGAGACGACGAGCGACCATGGCTTTGAGCGCTTGACTGTCACGACGACGTCGCTCTCGCCGGGCGACGTACCGGGAACAATCTGCATGGTCGCGTCCTGGTTCGGTACGCGCTTCATCTGTTCGAGACCCTGCTCAAGGTCGCGCAACTGAAGCGTGTCGCCGTCGTGCGCGGGAAACGCGGATTTCAGCGTACCGCGCGTATTGGCATCGGCAAATTTCAGGTTGCGGATAACGCCCGGTATGAGGGCGAGCCTGAGCGTCCCCTTTGAAAGGTCCTGCGCCGGCAGGAGGACGCGCGTCGTAATATAGCCATGGCTGAGGATGACGCCTTGTAGGCCCTTCGTCAGCAGGTCGAGGCCCTGTTTGCCGACGCATTGCCCCTCGTAGTGCCGCAGCCAGTCATGCAGGAATGCGAACGGGTCCATCGGTAGTGCGGACGCGCCCTTTGCGCGGTCGACCTCGGGCAACGTATCCGGTACCTCTACCGCGAACGAGTCGATACGGAAACACGGCGTCTCGACGGGCAGTACGGGCCATTCCCCCGGCGCGGGAGCCGCCGAGCGCACAACCGGCGCGGCGACGGTTGCCGCGCGCTGCTGCGCGTCGCGCTGCTGCTGGATCTGCTGGTTCTGTTCGGCGTTCGTGCGGGCCGCCGCCGCTAAGTCGGGCGGGGTTTGCGCGTTCGACGCGAGCGTAACCAAGGCTGTGAGCGGCAAGGCCGCGAGCCTCCTTTTGTTTTTCATGTGGATTACTTTCGTTAGCAAGTGCGCTGCTGGTCAGCCGATACTGTGCGTTACTACGGTCTGTTTTTCATGTAATGGATGGTCGCAAAGACGCAAAACACAGCGGCAAGTAACGAGCCATTCACCACTACAAATTTAATATCTCCCCATCCCCATTGATACTGCCCGCCATGTACCCAAATGACGATAAAAATTGCCCATAGTTTCACTGCGACGATTCCAACAAAGCATAAAATTATTAATTTCAAATAAACCAATAATAGGTTCGACATATTCTATTTTCCTGCCTACTTTTTGGCTTGGTTGATCGCGGCAGTACCCGCCTCTGCGCCTGCTGCACCGGCCACGCCCGCGCCAATAGTCGGCAGATTGTTCGGGATAAACCAGTTTTTTGCAGGCAATGAGTTTTGAGCGCCGAGACCGACGCCATAGCCGATGGCCGCCGCACCGGCATTTACTAGTAAACCGGTAAGTGTTCACGAAAATCTGATTTGAAAATCTGAGCCGAATCCGTCGAGCAGTTTTTTGACCTCGGCATCGATGGTTTCCTTGGTCCAGGTGACGAAGCGGCGCGAGTGATACTTGGCGTGCTTCCAGAGGATTTCGATGAGATTCAGTTCGGGGCTGTAGGGCGGCAGATAGAACAGCACCATGCGATGTTCGAGAAACCATCGGTCGATTGTTTCCTGATCGATGTTGTGATGGATCGAGGCGTTGTCGAGCACCACTAGCGTCGTCAGACCGGGCGTGCTTTCCCGCGCGATCTGCTCAAGGAATTGCACGACATCGGGGCGTTTGATCGTGGTCTTGCTGGTGTGATACGTCAGCAGGTTGGCGCCGAAATCCAGTGCACCAGGGACGGAGCGTTTGCAGTGCGGTTGCGGGAACACACGATGCGGTTCGCCGATGGGCGAGCAGCCGCGCTGCACCGGGGGCGAAGCACTGAACCCGGATTGATCGAAATAGAACAGCTGGCACGCACCGTCGAGTGCGGCCTGCTGTAGCTTCGCGAGGGTGGAGGCCTTCACGGCGAACTCCTCGGGGTTACGCTTTTTTTGAGCGAATAGCGACCACGCTTGTAGGAAAACCCCGCTCGTTTGAGCGCAGTCGACAAGGTATCCAGGCGGCAGGGAAACGGCACACCATGAGCTTCTTCAACGCGCTGCGCAATCTGTCTGAGAGTCATCAATTCGGCGCTGGCCACCTCGATGGCGGTGGCGATTATGGCTTCAGACGACGAACGGGGACGTCCGCCTTTATGACCGACCAGCAGCCCACATATGCCGGATTCCCGCCACGCGTGCGCCCAGTTGTAGACCGACTGCCAGCTCACGCTGAGCTGCGCAGCCACTTCAGTCAGTTTGATCTTGCGGCCGAGCATCATCACGCCCGCGGCCCGGGTGCGCATGTCGCGATGCTGGTGGTCCAACGACATCTGTTGCAAGGTCTTTTCCTCGGCTTCGCTCCGCTCTACAACACACTTCATCTGGACTCCGGCGCAATGGGTTCGCCGAAGTTAACAAAATTCAAACGCGTTTACCAGCAACACTTACCTTTAACGCTATTACTGAAGCCAGAACGGCTTACCCTCTAGGGTATCGTATTCCGCAAGCGGCTTTTTCTTATCGCGCGCGAAACCAGCCAAATCGGAAATTACCACTCTGACCGGCTTGTACATATTGAAGGCATTAAAAAAAGACTTAGCGGAATCGCATACGTCGATGAACCCATCGAAATACCTGCTAAATACATCAGCCAGTGTCGCCTGGTCGGGATTCAGCCGAGTTCTTTCCGGGTTTTGCAGCATCACAGCATCCCACTCGATAGACGTTTGCGCAGGCAATTGTGCAAAAAGTTCACGCGCCTTCGCCATCAACGTCAAGGCAAGGCCCCAACTCATCTTGCCTAAGATAGCGTCGATAAAGGCGATCCGTTAGCAAACTCCAATCTTGCGCGGGATCGCTTTCCTCGGCATATCGTTCTAAGCAACTAAAGAACAATACGACGTCAGAAGCCGGACCCAATTCGCAAATTGTATGACCACCATGGAAACCGATCTTTCTCATTGCGTCTTAAATTGAATATTGGAAGGGTCAATAATACCGTTCGATTTTTGAACAATGCCTTGGACAATCGACGTACGTTGATCCGGGGTCATCGTTTGTCCGCGCACATCAATGACGACCTGCTGTTCCATTCCGTCCGGTAAGTTCGCCGCGCGCTGAATTGCTTGGTTAGCAACATTGTTAATCAAGCCGCTCGAATTCGTCGCGACATTATAGTTCTTGACCTCGAAGCTGGCGCTTCCATCTGCCGCAACATAGTCTGGCCGAACACTACCCGACGTACCATAGGGTACTTGCTGACCGTCCTTATAACTCACCTGCGGATCAGCACCTGAACCAAGGTCCGAACCAACATCAATTTCCGACTGACGCGCCGAAGGCCGGCTATTGCCGCCGTCAGACAAGAGAGCATTATCGGGCAGCGAGTTAGCAGTCCCCGGTACCGCCTGACCAGCCGCATTTACAAGCACACCTCCAGTACTCGGAGTCGGTGGCTTGCCGCCGCCCGTACCCACAATAGCATTCAGGCCGTTCGCGACGCCCTGGGCCGCCAGGTCAGTAGGCGATTGGGACATCGTGGCCTGCGCGCCTGACTTGACCATTCCGATGAACTGGTCAATCAACGTCCCAACCGAAAGCGAATTGAAGTCAGGCGGACTGCCGAGCGCTTGCGCGACGATGCCTTTCACTCGCGCGTCCTGTGCCGACGACTCCGTGTCCTTCGCCTGGTTATACAGGTTGACGCTCGACGCCATCGAAGCGCCTGCGCTGCCCCCAATCAGGCCGCCCGCCAGACCTGAGAGTATGTTGCCGCTAATGTTGCCGATTAGAGATGAACCGGTCGCGTCGGTTACGGCGTCTGCCGCCGCTTTCGTCTGGTCCGCGAGCTTTGAAGAAATCGCCGCGCCTGCAGCGCCGCCCACCGCGCCGAACGCGCCGCCGCCAAGCCCACCGATCAGCGCCCCGCCTGCGGCCTGGAGTTCAGCACGCGAATCGCCGCCTTCTCGCCAGTCAGAGTAGTCGGCCAGCGCTGCTGCCAATGCCTGCGGATCGTTGCTGTTGGCCGCCGCTTCGACCGCATTAGCCGCAGCGTCGCGCTTCGCGTCGGCATACGCACCGATGCCCTGCGAAACCACCTGGCCCGCCGCCTGCGCGGCCTGCATCGTGTCGGCCTGCTGGTTGAGGATATTGTTCACGTCCGGCGTCGCCGACACCATACCGTTGGTATTGGTCGTGTCGCGGCTCAGGTTCGCCACGTCCTGCGTCTGCGCGGTCTGGTTGGTGATGTTGATCGTGCCCGCGCTGATCGCGCTGCGCGTGGTCGCGCTCTGGTCGCCGTTGTCGTTCTGCGAAATCATCGGCGATACGCCACCCGTACCGCTCACCGAGCCAAGGCCGAGAGCCTTGCCGGTATTACCAACGCCCACACCCGCACTGATGCCATTGCTTGACGCGCTGTAATGCGACTGGTTCTGGATATCGCTATAGGTCAGCGTACCGGTGGTCAGGCTATTTTGCGACGGATCGGCGGTACTCGAAATCACCGCACCGGTCAGGTTCGTGTTGCCCTTGACGTTGACATCGAAGCCACCGTTGCCTGCCTGAATCCCGGCCTGTTCGTTAACCTGGGCGTAGTTGCTGTCGGCATGGCCGTTCTGCGCGGTAATGCTCGCGCTGCCGCCCGTTTCGCTGATGCTGAAGCCACCGCCCGCGCTGCTCTGGTGCGCGGTGCTCACCGTCGTATCCTGTACGCTCTGGATATTCAGGTTACCGCCGACGCTCGCCGTCACCTGGCCACCATTGACCTGCGAGCCGATGATGTTGGTGTCGCCGCCCGAGATCACGGTAACGCTGTTCGCGCCGCTTACGTTCGAGGCGTTCTGGATCGCTGCGCTGCTGTTGCCGTCGCCGTGCGCGTTCGACATTGCTGCCGACACGCCGAAACCGTTCGTGCCAAGCGACACACCTACGCTCGCGCTACTGGAACTGTTCGAGCTTTGCGTTACATCAGTGTTCGTCGTGTTGACGATATTGACCTGGTTCTTCGCCGCGAGCACGACATCGTTCGCGCTCACGTTCGAACCGGCGATTGTCAGGTTGCCGCTGCCAGCCGTGCCGTTGCCGGTTGCCACGAAAGCGGCAGTGCCGCCCGCCTGAACGTTCGAGCCGAGCTGGGTCGTCTGGTCTTCGGATGACTGGCTCTGACTGTGGCTGGAACCAACGCTGACCTGCACGCCGATGCTCGGCGCGTTCGGCCCGGTTGCGCCGCTCATCACGCCCGCAGCCCCCATGCCCACCAGTGCCGCATCGCCGCCCGCTGCAATCGCATGCAGCGCCTCGGCGCGGCCGTTGCTGTTGCCGCTCGCAAGCGCCTGGCCCTGCGAGTACGCGCCGTTGATCGCATCGCCGACGCTGCCCGAGAGGCCAATAGTCACGCCGCTGCTGCTGGTCTGCTGGGTCTGGCTCGTGTGGCTGGTATCGGTCGCGGAGTCGATAATGACGTTCGCCGCCGTGCCCGTAATGTTCTGCGCCGCGACGAGGTCGCTGCCGGTGACATGCAGGGTATTGCCCGCCTGGATCGAGAGGCTGCCGTTCAGCGAGCCGACCACGCTCCCGTTGTTCGTCACGCTCGATTCCTGGTCAGTCGTCGCGAGCTTGCTGCTACCGACCGTCACGCTCAGGCCGCTCGTCCCCAGGCCCGAATGCTGCTCCTGATAGCTGCCGGAGGACTGCATGGTGTCCTGCGTCGTGGTGATGGTTACGTCATGCGCGGCACTCAGCGCCACGTCATTCGAGCCGACAATCGTGCTACCCGCCACGTTGATATCGTGACCGCTGCTGATGGACACGCCGTCCGCCGAAATCGTGCTGCCGAGCGACTGCGTGGTGGTCGTGTCGCGCGAGCTTGCGACCTCCTTGCCGCTTACCACGCTGCTATGGCTATGCTGCCCCTGCGAATTGTCGACATAGGTCGCGGTGGCCGCGCCGATATTGACGTTATTCGCTGCTGCGAGCGTGGCCGTCCCCTGGTCGAGGTTGACCGTGCTGCCGGTAATGTTGATGTCATTGCCCGATACGACTGTCAGGGAATTGCCAGAATTGAGCGTCGTCCCGGTCAGCGTATCGCCGGACCTGTGCTGCGAGTCCGAATTGCTGCCGTGACTGTCGCGGACCGAGCTGCTGCTGTCGACGGTCGAGGTTGCTTTCGCCGCCTGGAGCGTCACGTCGCCGTTCACCGCGATCGTCCCGCCGCCGCCGAGACTGATATTCGCGCCCGTCGCGGTCAGGTTGCCGCCCACGCCGATCTGCGAGACGCCGCCCACGTTGACGGAACTGCCGGCCGTCTGGTTGAGGTTGGTATCCGACACACCATTCGCGCCCGCGACCACCTTGTGCTCGCCGGTCTGCACCGAGCCAAGATCGTAGTTGCCGCCCACGGCCATGCCGAGGTTGCCACCCACGTTCAGGTTGCCCCCGTTCTGCTCGAAGTTGCCGCCCGTCACGATGGCCGCGTTACCCGCCACGTTCAGGTTCGCGATGGGCCCAAGCGTCGTCGTGGTCCGTGTCGCGCCCGTCGCGCTGACCTGGTTGACGGTATTCGCCGCGGTATTGAGGATCAGGTCGCCGCCCGCGTTCAGCGCGAGGCTCCCGGCGTTCACGGTGGCCGAGGTCAGGTCGACATTGCCCGTCGTCGCCAGCGACATGAGGCCGCCGCTTTGCAACGTACCGAACGCATTGTTGATCTGCTGGCCCTGAATCGAGAGCGTATTGCCCGCCTGCACCGTACCGCTGTTATTGAAGGTCTGCGCGTTCTGCAGATCGATGTCGGTCGCCGCGATAAGCGGCCCGTTCATGTTCTGCTGGCTGGCCTGCGCGAGATAGACGACCGGGACCAGCACGGATTGCCCGTCTACCACCTCGGTCTGCATGATGACCACGTTGCTGGTCAGTGCCGCGACCTGCTCGGGCGAGAGGGCCATGCCGAGCGGCAGGCCAAGGGACCCGGCGAGCGAGGCACCCGCTGCGAGCAGCGCTTCATACATCGACTGCGTATCGGTGTACGGGCCGAGTACGGCCTTGCCGGTCAGCGAGGTGATCTCGTTCTGTACGAGCTGCTGCTCGTAGAGGCCGTCGCTGAGGCGCTTTTCCACGCTCTGCGGGTTCAGGCCGAGCTGCTGGAGGTAGTAGTCGCTCGACAGGAACGTTTTCGCGTTCGTGAAGGCCGGGTTCGACTCGATCAGGTACGGCGCGTTCGGTGCCGTAGCCGGCCTGAACAGGCCACCCTGCGGGATCGTCAGGTTGCTCAGGACGTTCACCGCCGTCGCGCTCGCGATGACGGGATTAACGAGCCCCGAGCCACCGTTGACCGAAGCCGCTCCGCCTTTCGTACCGCCTGCGCTACCGCTGACGCCGCCAACGGTCACCCCGCCGAGCGACTGGCCGGGGACAAGACCAAGCGAAGGAACGCCCGCATTGCCCGCCGTATTGTCGATATTGACGCCCGTACCGGAAAGCGTCCCCCCCGCGACGAAGCTCGACTCGTAGCTCGGGAGCGCGTAAGAGCGGATATCGGCGGGTGCCGCCTGGTAGCCGCCCGGATTGGAACCGACAAACGGCGCATCGCCGAACGGTAACGTCCAGTCCCCAATGCTATGGTCGTAGTTCGTGTAGTGATAGTAGCCCGAGTAGGTGACCTGTACCTCGGGCGCCATCTGCCCCTGCCAGCTATTCTGGTCGAGCGTGACGGGCGCGGCAATATTGCCGACCGCCGCGACCGCGCTCCAGTCGTTCTGGAACAGACCCACTTTCGACGCGTCCAGGTTACCGCCCGCAATGATCTGCGCCTGCGGGCTGATCGACGCAATCAGGTTTGCCATCGCCACGCCCGTATAGGTCGTGTACTGGTAGCCGCTATTCCACTGGCCGCCTTGCGGCGGCACGGTGTACACACCGCCGATCATGGTCAGGAAAGCAGGGTTATCCGGGGTGGCCCAGCCGACATACGGATTACCTGCGGAGCAGGCGGCCATGTTGATCGCAGTACACCCGGACAGGCTGATGCCGAGCTGTGCCAGCAGCGACGGATCAACCGGCTGGTTCAGGCCGGTCGTGGTCATCGTCGTCCGCGTATTCGTGACCTGACTGGCGTCGAGCGTCATGTCGCCCGCCGACTGGATCAGCGCCGACTGGTTGCGGATCAGGTTCGCGTTCGTATAGTTGCCGTTCGCATCCTTGCCGCCCGCCAGCACGACGTTACCGAGACCGTAAATCGCGGTCGTCGCCTGCGTATCGGTCATCGTGGTGTCGTCGCGGTTCTCGATATCGGGCGCGAGCAGTTCGAGCAGGCCGTTACTGTCCGTCGCACCGATCAGCGCGGTTGGTCCGACATTCGTGATCGATTGCGCTGCGTTGAGCGAGACGCTGCCGCCGACAATCGCCCCCGTATTCTCCAGCGTGTTCGAGTGCGTGGTGAGCGTGCCGCCGGCCATCATGACGCCGCTGTTTTCGATATCGCCCGCGTTGATACCGAGGTTGTTGACCGCCGCCAGCGTTGCGCCGTTGTTAAACGTACCGGGAAGGGTAAAGGTCAGGTCGTGACCGGCACTGAATTGCAGATCCGGGGTAGGCGCGAAGTCGCCCTGAACGTTCACCGCCACATCGTTGGCGGCGCTGTATGCGCCGCCGCCCGTCAGTGCCGCTGCGTTCAGCGTCAGGTCGTGCGTCGCGCCGATCTGCCCGTTCGTGTTCGTAATCGCGCCGGTCGTCGTGATGGCAACGTCGCCGGTCGAACCCGCGAAGCTGCCGATCTCACCGCCGCTGTTGTCGACGGTATCCGCTTGAACCGCCACGCTCGCGCCGCTCAGTTGCCCGCCCTGCGTGTTCGAGAGCGATGACGTATTGACGGCCACGTTACCGTTGCCCGTCATGACGCCGCCGCTATTGATGGTCTGGCTGCCGCCCTGTACGGTCGTATTTCCCGTACCGAGGTTGCTCACGAGACCATCTGTATTGTCGACGGACGCGGCCTGAACGCCGAGCGTGCTCGCATCGCTGGTGCCACCCCCGGCGCCCGTACCTGACTGGATCTGTCCGTTCGTATTCGTCAGCGCGCCGCCGCTCGCGAGCGACAGGGACGCGAGCGAGCGTATCGCCCCTTGCGTATTGTTGATATCGCCCGCGACGTTTGCCGCGATATTGCCCTGCGCGGCGAGTACGCCGCTCGCGTTGTCCAGGCTCCCGGCCTGCGCCACGATCTGCCCGGCAGTGATGATTTTCCCGCCTACGTTTGACAGGGAGCCCGAACCGTTGCCCGGCGCAATCGTCAGGGTCCCCGTTCCGGCGGCGAGGATCGTACCGCCGTCGTTGTCGAGCGTAGCGGGGGCAAGCGTCAGGTCCGTGCTGTTCGTCTGGAGCGTGCCGCCGTTCGAGTTGTCGAGCGTGTTGCTGACATTGATACCCATCGGCGACGTGCCATACTGCGTGATCGTGCCGCCGTGGTTCCGCAGGTTCGTGGCCGTCAGCGCGAGCTGGTTCGCCTCGATATCGCCGCCGCTATTGTCGAGCGTGGAGCCGATTGCGAGCGCCAGATCCGGCGCGGCGATCGAGCCGCCGTTATTGGTTAGCGACCCGCTATGGATTGTTTCGTTCGAGGCCGCACCGATCTCGCCGCCATTATTGGTCAGCGTACCGCTCGCGAGGCTCAGGTCGGCATTCGAGAGCAGCTTGCCGTTCGTGTTGTCGAGAGCGCTTCCGACCGTTGCCGTGAGGCCGGTCTGGCCGAGTACCCGACCCGCCGCATTGTCGAACGCACCGGCCTGGGCGACGACCTGTCCGTTGCTCTGGATGGTACCGGCCGCGTTCGAGATCGACCCCGCGCCGTTGCCCGCATCAAGCATCAGCGTGCCGGTACCCGCGTGCGTAATCGTTCCGCCGTCGTTGTCGAGCGTGGCGGGTGCAAGCGTCAGGTCCGTACTGTTGGTCTGGAGCGTGCCGCCCGCCGAATTGTCGAGCGTGCCCGAGACGGCGAGGTTCATCGGCCCGCTACCCGTCTGCGTAATCGTTCCCGCGTGATTGACGAGGTTGGTCGCGTTGAGCGATACCTGCGCGGCCTGGGTCGTTCCCGAGCTGTTGTCGAGCGTTGTAGCGCTCTCCGTCACCGTCTGGCCTGCCGTAATCGAGCCGCCGCTGTTGGTCAGATGCGAACCGGCACTAACCGTCGTATTGCCCGAGGCGCCGAGCGAGCCGCTGCTATTGTCGACCGATTGTCCGGTAACCTGGAGGTTCGTTTGCGCCGAAACCACGCCATGGTTGGCAATGCTCCCGCCTTGCAGCGTAACGGCGCCATTGCCGCCGATGACGCCGCCCTGTGCGCCGGTTGCGGTCGTGCCTGCCGCGTTCACCAGCTGGTCCGTCGTCGTGACCGACAGGCCGTCGCCGTTCAGTGACGTAATGCGGCCTGCGGTATTGTCGAGCGACGCCCCGGCTACCGACAAACCGGCGGCGCTCTGCATCGTCCCCTGGTTGTTCGCGATGGCGCCGCCGCTTACCTGCATCGCGCCCTGCGAGACAATCGAGCCGCCCTGGTTTGCGAGCTGGCCGGACGCCTGCGCGACGAGCGGCCCCTGTGCCGAAATCTCGCCGCCCTGGTTCGACAGGTTGGCCGCGTTGAGCGTCACGCCGGTCCCACCCGTGAGCGAGCCGTTGTCGTTGTCAAGCGTACCCGCTGCGCTCGCCACGACCGAGCCGCCTGCGCTCGTCGTCGCGCCCGCGAGGCTCAGGTCGCCTGCGTTTGCCGTCAGCGATACATTACCGTTCGCCGCCGTCTCGCTACCCGCGAGATTGACGCCGCTACCCGAGAGAGACGCATTGCCACCCGCCACGTTCTCGCCGGTCGCATTGAGCTGCCCGGTCGTCGAAACATTGAGGTCGCCCGAGCTACCGACCGAGCCATCGTTGTTGACGCCTGCGCCGAGGGTGCCGGTTGAATCGACGGACGCGGCATGGACCGTTGTATTCTGTTGCGCCGCAAGCGTACCGCTATTGGTCAGCGCACCCGCCGTCGAGAGGGTAGTATTCTGCTGCGCGTAGACAGTACCGCTGTTCGCGACGCTTGCCGCGTTGATACCCACGTTGCCGCTCGCGGTCATCCTGCCCGACTGGACAAGCTGGCCCGAAGTCGTCAGCGTGAGGTCGCCAGCCTGCGCGGCAATCGTACCGGCGTTCGCGACCCCGACACCATTCTCGTTGCCCACCAGAGTGATACGGTTGGCGTACATACCGCCGAGCTGCGAGACGTCGATGGAGACGGCGGGTGCGGGTCCGCTGCCCGCGATGGGCGTCGGCGTCAGGCTCGCATAGTCGATATTGTTCGAGCCGGTCGTAACGTTCAGCGCATTGGCATAGATCGCCGCATTAGCCTGCACGGCGCGCGCCAATAAATCCACCTCATCGATGTTCGAGCCGTTCAGTCCTGCGCCCTGAACGGTAATCGTGCCCCCCGTCACGCTAAAGCCGGTGAGGTTGCCGCTACCGTCGATCAGCGGATTGCCGGTCGTTAGAATCCCTCTGGACGTATTGATGAAGCCGCCGCCGTCAATGACCAGGCCCGAGGAATTGGCGATCACGACAGCCGCGGTTTTCTGGCCCGCGACTTCGACATATCCTCTCAGTTGTGAGGGGTTGTTGCTGTTCACCTGATTGACGATAATCCTCGCGGCGTCGTTCGGCCCGAAATTCGGATTACCGGAGATCTGGCCTGCGAGTTGAGTGTTCGTATTAACGGGCGAATTGTTGAGAATCACGCCGTTTTTTTGTACATCGAACTGCGAATACGTATTCACGGATACGCCCGCATTCGACGGTCTGTTCACGTTCACTTGAGGCAGACCATTTGCCGTGCCGATGACACCGGGTGCATGTGCGCCCGACGGTACGATCTGCGCGTCTGCGAGAACGGGAGCCAGTCCGAAGATTGCCAGTGCAGCAAAGGCCGCGTGACGCATGGCGAAAAGCGTAGTCGGTCGATGCGCGGACGACGGCCCGGTTTCTCCGTGACTTGTGCCATGTCCGATTGCGGTTTCTGCGACCGCGACGAGCATCCCCCGGAGCTTGCTGAACACAAGCCGGTAACAGTGGTTATTCATTGCTTGTACCCGTAATGCTGAACGAAGCCCCGCGCAACGCGAGACGTTTTCCAATCGTTCTACGACGACGCCAGGCCATGACGGCAGATCGGGCGCCGCTTCGAGATTCGCCTTGAGCGTGCGGGTGACGAGACTATCAGACTGATTTCGAAATCACCATGAGATAACTCTGAATGTTATGCTGATCTGACAATCCTTGATAATTTCGGTCGCTCCGCTTAATGCGCGCTTGATTATTTCCGGACGTCCCCATTGTCAAGAATCCTCAGTATTTGAGGTAAATCAGGATCGGGGCGGCGCATCGTTGCGTCGCGTAAAAATGACTATGCCTGCGATGAAGGCCACGAGCAGCAACGTTACGACTGCTGAACCGGCGACGAAGATCGCGGGAATCTCGTCCATGCGCCTGCCTCCCGATTCTCTATCGCGCGGCATTCATGCAAGACATGGCGCCGCATCCCCGGAGCCGGTATTCACGACAGCCGCTCCGGGTGCGATGAGACAAGCGACGAGCGCAGCATCGCCGCCCGCGTTGCGCCAGTATCGAGGTTGCCGATCGCCAGTATCGAGGTTGCCGATCGCCAGTTCATGCTCGAGCCGCGTCAGGCCGACCCGCGCATACTCGATCCTTGCGCGCAGCTCCTCGGCGCAAAGGTCTGGGCTCTTGCCGCACTCAAGCCAGGCAACCATCTCGAATAAGCATGGCGGCGGGCGTGTGTCCATCATCGTCTATCGGTATTAAGCGCCGTTTGAAGTCGTATTGAACATCGCGCTTGCGTTCGCGGCGTATGCACGGCACGGCGACCTTGTCGACGACGCGCGCAACCAGCCTGACTCGCCCGGTACGCCCGGTCCTAACGCCTAATGTTTGAGCGCTGCGGGCGAGAAATCGTCATCGGGCACGATGACAACGTCTCCGCGAATCTGCCAGTCGACACCGGGACCGCATCGCAGGAGGTATAACGCGGTCGCGTTCTCGTTAACCGGCAAACCTTTACGATACCCAAGGTCGTCCACGATCATGACGTGTAGGCCGTCGAGCATTACGGTATCGCAGCACTCGCAGTCGGGGCCGATAAGCGCCTCAATCTGCGCCATCGTTCGCGGCCCTTCAAGCGCCTGCGTAGTGCCGTCGGCACGCAGTACGCGCCGCGTCGGATAGGCGAGCTTCATTTGAGAGCCTCGTCCCCGGATTCTCCGAGCAGCATCCTCGATAGTGCAAGGCGTAGATCCTGCTCTGCCGAGAATTCGATAAGGCCGCCATCGAGGACTGGCGCGAAGCGGACAAACTGGCACGCCTCGTCAATAACAACCTGATCCCACCGGCCCTCGCTATCGCGCTATATAACGCGCTGATACGGATGATCGGGTACGAACTGGCCTGCCTCGACGAGGTCCGCGAGTACGGCCTCGATATCATTCGTAACGCTCTTGTGTCCTTCCTCGTCCAGATCGGTAATCGCGATGAGGTTGAACGTTCGGGTCAAATAGCTGGAGCGCATGGTCCGTCGCTATAAAAACGGGGCGTCGCTCGATTATAGGTAGCCACGGTAATCGTGGCGAAAGCAGGCGTTTCGGCCCCGGATTACCCCGAGAGAGGAGTAGCCCGCGCACATCGCGCCGGGGATACCTGGAGCCCCAACCGGCGGGGCTTTGAGGGCAATTTCAGCCTTGCCCGAAAGGAAGTACATAGAGATACAGCTTGCAAATTCGCCGTCGAAGGCATTACGGAAGCGCTCCACGCGGAGTTGAAGCCACTCGGCATTCACGCGACCGTCGTTGAGCCCGGCTATTTCCGTACCGATTTCCTCGATGCGTCGTCGCTCGTCGTCGGCAAGGAGGTCATCGACGACTACGACGAGACGTCGGGCAATGTGCGTCGATTCGCTGAAGGAATGAATCACAATCAGCCGGGCGACCCGCAGAAGCTTGCGAAGGCCCTCGTCACGCTTGTCGATGTACCGAGACCGCCACTGCGTCTGCCGCTCGGAGCCGACACGCTGAAGGCGATAGCTGAAAAGAACGCCTATGTGGCTACGGAAACTGAAACGTGGAAGGCACTGTCGGCGTCAACCGATTTCTCAGACTGAGTTCTCTCGAGATGACGAACGTGTAGCGCGGTTGCGCTGCTGAGTAGTGCCCATTTCTATCTCAATCCCGCCTGGATAAGGGGAGTCTGTGATGTCCATAAACGCTGAAGTGCGCCCGCCCATCCCACCGTTCACCCTTGAATCCGCAATCGAGAAGGTTCGACTTGCAGAAGACGCTGGCAATTGGTTCCGCTCCTACGGAAACGAGAACTGGGAGTCTGGACCTGATGGTCTGACGCACCACCGGTATGCCTGTATCAACGACATGCCGATCAAGGCAAGCGATCACAAGTTCCATTCGCCGCTGGGTCGCCGCCCCGACGATCACCCAGGTCTGAGCGAGCTGGGTCTTTGAAAAATTGCGCTGAGCACCGTCGTTGGTCGATACGATGAGCGAGATCAGGACGAGTTCCACCAGAATCGCGGATATCACCGGGATCATCGAAGGGATCGCCTTCCAGACCAAAATTCGCGCGCGCCGCGCAAAGCCTTGTCCCGCCCGGCTCTGAGCAAACGCGCACTTTCTGACCCACTAGTTAACCCCGCAACGCGATCATCACGCGCCGGACTGGACGGGGCCGCGCAGGAATGAATTCGGCCTGATCGCCGCTCATCGACCCTGTTAGTTTTTGCGTTGACAGTGCCGCCATAGCCTCATGATCACCACATAGGCAAGCGTCGCCACAAGCAGATCAGCCAGCAGCATGACCGGGATGTATAAATCATCCGGGTCGCGAATGCCAAGCCGATTTGCAGCGTGTAACCACGCAAGCGCCTGCCTTTCCGGCATCGGTATAGGGTATGTGTGGACGTAGGGCACGGAAAGGCAGAACAGGCCGACAAATAGCGC
This sequence comes from Paraburkholderia sp. RAU6.4a, assembly GCF_050435625.1. NCBI lineage: Bacteria > Pseudomonadati > Pseudomonadota > Betaproteobacteria > Burkholderiales > Burkholderiaceae > Paraburkholderia > Paraburkholderia sp. RAU6.4a. The sequence goes on along the minus strand of NZ_JBNDKQ010000001.1, from coordinate 891,748 downwards.
CACCTTGAACAGCCTACGGACAAGTGTTGCCATACGTGATGACCTCAATTGTTCCGTAGGCGCGAAGCCCCGAATTGCCGGCAGGAATGGTCATGGTGTGCAGCAGCGCGTTACGGATTCTCAGAAAATCCGTGCGGCTCGGAAGCGTAATACAGCCGAGTGAAATACCTTCGCCACCTGCCGGATGCAACCGGAATTGTCCGCGCTTGACACCATCAATCCATGTCACGTCGTCAATGAGGCCATCATCCCGATACAGTGCGAACCATTCGCGATGATGTACCGCACTCCCAATCGCTGAATTAACTGTGTCCTTTATCGAAGCCCAAGCTTGAGACCCGATACCGCCAGTGGGCCGGTCTACGATCCAGTATTTTCCGGCAGGGATCGGACCGTTACTTGGCACAGCCGTGCAGCCACCGCGATTGCGGTATTGATCGTTTCCAGAATACGCGTCGAACGTGCCGACACCGAAAATTGTGAGCGGTGAAAACTGCTCGTTGTTCACCAAAAACTTACCCTGATAGGCCATTGTCACGCCCCCTTATCCGCGCTCATTCCACGAATCGGTGTATTTGATATTGCCATCAAGGTAATGCCACGTGATGCGGTCGTACATCATGGAGACCGCTTCAACGTGATTGAGTGCGGATGCCTGCGCCAGCCTGGTATTAGCCATGCCGGGGTTGATGCCACACACTTTCACACCTTCGATCGTCATCATGAAATAGACTTCCTCTTTGCCTGCATCGTTGATGCGATACCACTTGATCTCGGCGGACTGCAGCGTTTGCCCCTTCGCCACGGCCTTGTAAAGATAAGGCGTCGCCGCATCGAACTCCTTTTCGAACGCAATCGGCGAGTGCGCACGCGCGCCGGTGATCTTGCCGTTAGCCGCATCAACCGGCAGATTCACGCCGTGGCTGAAGCCGATAATTTCAATACTTCCCTCGCGATCCTGAACGGTTGACGAGCCTTTGATGTCTGCGCCGCCATCATCTTTCAGCCACATATGGGCAGGAATTGGCATCTTGAATTTTTCCTTGAATGGTCAAATGAGCGCTGCATGGTTACGACCTCATTTTTAATAAGGTATGCACTACGAACGGACAATCTTTTACCCAGATACGCAAGCATTTGCAACGGGGATGCTATGCACTATCAATACTTTGACGTGATTTAACAAACATCGGAAGTGTGACTGCGATCTGATCGAGCGCAGCGCGCAGGCAAAAAAAGACCCGCGCGATGCGGGTCGGGTGGATGTCCTGCGATCCATTGATTGACCTCGCTTTCACGCCAGCGCACCGCCGCCACGCCGACCGTGATGGGTTTGGGGAACTTGCCTTGCGCGATCTTCAGATAGATCGTCGATCCGGTCAGGCCGATACGCTGCTCGACCTCCGCGCGGCGTAGCAGGGCGCTCATTCATGCGCTGTGTGACCTCTTATCGCCGCGAGCCACCGGAAGGGTTGCCAGACCACGGCGATGCCCGCGCCACGAAAGAGTATGGCTTGGCCGAGCTCGACGAAATGCGTGGTGGGCGCGGCGAGCATGACGTTCTGCACGAACTGCGGCATGCTGCGCGCGAGCGTGGCCATGAAAATGCCCATCGAAGTGGTGGCGAACAGGTGCAGCGCCGCGCCAGCGAGAAAGAGCGCGACCGATCCTTCAATCGGTACGTGCAGCGCGCCGCGCCCGATGAAGGTGAGCGAGAGCGCCGCCGCGGCGACGGCCGGCTCGTCCGACACGCGTGTGGCCGCGACGCAGCCGACCTATCGGAAGCATGTGAGTGAAAACCAATGCGCTCAATGAGTTGAGCGAGTCATGAGCCTGTTGTCCACAGGCTTGTGCCCAGCTTCTGTGGGTATCTTGAGTGGTTTATCGAAACGCCTGCAGAGAAGGTCGAACGGGGCGTGAGGACATCGTTTCCGTCTCCTCAAAGTCACGCCGGCGGGGCCGTTCACGGAACTCGGGGCGGGCAGCCGCTAGCTCGGGCGGCTGCCGTTACGACAGAAGCGATCTGGATAACAGGCTCAGAAAAAACACGCAGCTTTAACCGCTGATAATGCCCAAAACGGAAGTTATCTGGTTAAATTCCCGGAAGCCAGTCGAGTTCGTCCACATATACCGTCGATGCTCGCGCGCGGCAATCTACCCGCTGTCCAATATAGGGATCGTCAAGACACATGGAGAATCTTCTCGTCGAAATCAGTCCGGGCAGATGGGCCTTCCTGCTGGATATGCTCACCGCGTTCTCGATTCATCTGGGCGCCGCTGCGGGCATACTGGTGATCGGATGGTGGGTCGCGCGCCGCGCTTCGATGTCGCTGAGCCGGCTCCTTGCGCGTCAGTCACGCATGGACGCCACGCTGCGACCGATCCTCTGCGACATCGGCCTGTGGGGCATTCGCATTGTCGCGATCGTCGGTGCGCTGTCGCAGTTAGGCATCCAGACGGCCAGCATCATTGCCGTGCTTGGCGCAGCCGGTCTTGCGGTCGGTCTCGCGCTGCAAGGCACGATGCAGAACATCGCGGCCGGCATCATGCTGCTGGTGTTGCGGCCGTTCAAGGTCGGCGACTATATCGAGGGCGGAGCCGGCAGTGTCGCGGGCACGGTCGACGAAGTCAATCTGTTCACGACGCGTCTCACCAAACCCGACGGCATCTGCGAATACGTGCCGAACAGCGCGTTGTGGAGCAATTCGATCCGCAACTTCAGCCGTAATCCGATGCGCCGGCTCGATCTCGAAGTGGAGATCTCGATCGGTGACGATGTGGATCGCGCGCTTGAGGCGCTGCGCACGCTCGCCGCCGCCGACCCGCGTGCGCTCCGCGATCCCGCGCCGCAGGTGATGGTCATCCGCTTCGACGACAGCACGGCGGTGCTGAATATCCGCGTCTGGTCGAACACGGACATGTTCTGGACCATGCGCTGGGAACTCGCACGCCGGGTGCGTCAAACACTGACCGACGCGCAATGTTCGCTGCCGTTGCGCACCCGTGAACTGCACATCGTGCCGAGCGCGACGGCCGCGTCGGCATCCGGCGCAGCCGCCGGTCAGGCAGGGTCATCCGCGATCAGAAAACCGGAGCAGGGGGTGTAGCCCCCGGTTCTTCGATCCCGCGGCATAGCGATCGCAGTTGTTCTGCGTTCCTTGCCGCGACAAAGCCCTGCATGCAATGTCGTTCATCGTCTTTCCGATTCGCTCGCGACGAGCGGCGGTAGCGGGCAGTCGAGCGTGTCGCAAACGGCGCGGAGCAGCTCCGCTCCACGGACGGTGACCTGCTGGTCCGCCAGGATGCACGCCGCGCAGGCGGCGACGATCCGGCGCTTGATTGCCGGAACGGATTGATTGAGCGTTCGCAGGGCCGCATCGAGCTCGATGAGGGAACGTTTCTCGCGGGGCGGCAAGCGGTGGGTGTGGTCGCCGCCGATGTAGCCGCGCATGCCGGTATCGAAAGCTCGGGCGGCCCGGTCGGGTTCCGGCCGGCCTTCCCAGGCCAACAGCGCTAACAGCGTCGCCACCGGCTGCGCCAGTTTTTGCGGCGAGCTGTGCAAGGGACGCGTCTGACGCTGCGGCAGGAACTGGGCGTCGAGATGGCGATGCAGCACGCAGCGGAGCGTGTACTCGAGCAGGCTCAGCCGCTGGTCGGCGATCATGAGCAACTCGACCTGCGCGCGGAAAGCCTGGTGCTGGCGGTGCGACATCTGCCGCAGGGCTGGCAGCGCCAGATCCAGGAGGGGCAGCCGATGCGTGTCCGGCAGCGCCTGGACTGGGGCGACCAGCCGCAAGGTTTCGGCAAAGTCCCGCGGTTCGGCGCCGGCCTTCAGCTGGGCCAACTGAAGTTCCCGCAGGTCCTCCAGCGGGTCCAGAAGAAGGGCGCAGACTACGGCGCGAGCACTGAACGGCTCCTCGGCGGCAACCCGGAGCGCGTCGGGCATACCGTCGTGCAGTGCCTGGGCGTAGCTCATCACTTCCGGATGGACGCGGCCGACCCGAGACGCCGCTTCCTCGGCGAAGCCCAATACCGGCACCGGCACCTGCGGCAGCCCCGGTAACGTGGGAACCCCGGCGAACGGCGGGACGCGGCTGGGGCGGGTGCCCTCGAGTTGTTCCCGATCGACATCGACCGGTCGCACTTCCGGGAACTGGCCGTCGAACGGGGGATTGAGCCGGCGGATGCGCTCGACGAGGGGCGGGTGGGTGGCCAGCAGTCCGGCGAGCCCCTCGCCGGCGAAAGCGTTGGCGAAAAACATGTGACCAGCCTCGGCGGCCCGGGGGGTGTCGATGCGCGACCCCTCGGCCAGCCCGCCGATCTTCTTGAGCGCCCCGCCAATCCCGTCGGGGTTGCGCGTGAATTGGACGGCGCTAGCGTCGGCCAGGTACTCGCGCTGCCGGGACACCGCTGCCATGATCAGCCGACCGAAGAACGCTCCCACCAGTCCCAGCACAAACACGCCCAGGCCCAGTAGCACCATGCCGCCGCGGGAATCCTGTCTTCCCGACGAGCGTGCGCGGGAAGCGAACATGAGGCTGCGGCCGATGATCGACAACGCCATGATCCCAAAGATCAGGCCGATCAGCCGGATGTTGAGCCGCATGTCGCCGTTGAGGATATGGCTGAACTCGTGCGCCACCACGCCCTGCAGCTCGTCACGGGTCAAGTAGTCGAGGCAGCCCTGGGAGACGGCGACCACAGCATCGCCCGGGGCGTAGCCGGCCGCGAAGGCATTGATGCCGGTCTCCGGCAGAACATATACGGGGGGCACCGGCACTCCCGCAGCGAGGGCCATCTCCTCGACGACGTTGAGCAGCCGCTTCTGCCGCGCGTCGGTGGTCGTGCCGGGCACCTCCTTACCGCCCAACATCAAGGCGACGGCCTGCCCGCCAGAAGCGAGCTGGGACACCTTGAGCGCGCTGGCACCGCCGACCAGGATGCCCACCGCCGGCGCCGCGAGCAGGAGCATGTCAGGTTGCCACCAAGACACGGGCTCGTGAGCGCCATACATGCTGAGCGCCACCAACAGACCGTACACGAGGGCGATCAGAATCAGGATCGCGAGGACGAAATAGACCACCAGCTGGAAGGTCTTGCGCCGTGCCGAATCCTGCTGCTGAAAGAAATTGGTGGCCATGGTCGGCGCGGTTTTGAGAGCGTGAAGCGCACGGAGCCGTGGCGGTTCCGGTTACCGGAACGACACCTTGGGCGCTGCGCGCTCGGCCTCTGTGGTTTCGAGCAGTGACGCTTCCTTGAAACCAAACATGCCGGCCACCATGACGGCTGGGAAGACTTCGCGCTGGTTGTTGTAGTCGGTGGCGGCGTCGTTGAAGGCTTGCCTCGCGAAGCCGATCTTGTTCTCGGTCGAGCTCAGTTCCTCCTGCAGGGCGAGCATGTTCTGGTTGGCCTTGAGGTCCGGGTACGCTTCGGATAGCGCAAAGAGCCGGCCCAGAATGCCGCCGAGCTGGGCCTCGGCCTCGTTAAACCCCCTGATGGCCGCCGGGTCGCTGGGGTTGGCGGCGACTTTCTGCTCGGCTGCCATCGCGCTGTTGCGGGCCTTGATGACGGCGTCGAGCGTCTCCCTTTCGTGACCCATGTAGCCCTTGACCGCTTCGACTAAGTTCGGAATCAGCTCGTAGCGGCGTTTGAGCTGCACGTCGATTTGGGCGAAGGCGTTCGCGAAGCGGTTCCGGGCGACCACTAGCCCGTTGTAGATGCCCATGAGGCGGAGCGCGAGCAGTAGCCCGACGCCCAGCAGCACGAGCAGGGTGACGACGACGGGACTCATTGGCCGTGACCTCCGACGAGAGGACTGCTGGTTTGGACCATCGCGCGACTATGGAAACAGGATAAGTGAAATGACATTTAATTCAATCAATTCGTCAAACTGTTATAAGACAAAGGGTGCGAATTAAGCGTGCTCCATCAATTGCCGGGTACTGGAGTAAAGAGGGCGCAGTCCGCGTGTGTGCGACGTTTTTTCGAAGACGCTTTTCCACGATGGCGATCTGTGCGGAGAGCGTCGTAATGACCGCGACGTTCGCGCGGACCTCGGGTGCAACGTCGTCGGCGAGATGCAGCTGGTCGACAGGACGCGATCGACGAGCGGCAACTCGTGCTGCCGTTTAAAACCGCCGTTGGAAGTGGTGACGCGTATTACCTCACCAGACCGGAAGATTCCGACCAAGCGGCGCAGGTGCAGGAACTCCGCACCTGCCTGGAAAGCAGGCTGCCAAAACTCACCTGGCCGGGTATCCAGTTCAAGACACTGAGCTAGCGCCTAAGCCTTCGGTCGACTCATTGAGACGATCAGGAAAGGGCGAACTTCGTTACGCAGATCGGGAGCCTCCCGAGAGGTAGCTCGCCAGCAATGCAGAGCAGCGCTCGCGCAGGAAGGCATTCAACGCGCTGATCGTCGGTGTCAGTTGCGCACGGTGAGCACAAATCAAGTGCAGCGGCGAAGGCTCGCAATACGCCGGCGGAAACAACTCCACCAGTCGACCTGCCTTCAGATCGTCGATGAGGTCCAGTCGCGACTTGTAGACAAGGCCTTCCCCGGCTATCGCCCAGCGACGAACTGCATCGGCATCGTCGCTGATGCGATTACCCGTGACTGCCACTGTGCGTTCGCCGCCAGGCGGGGTAAAGCGCCAGATCCGAGACCCTGACCTGGTGGATACCCTGAATCGGCGACATTTTCAGAAATTGCGCTTGCGCCAAAATTCGACTTCCCGCATCTTGTCTAGACAAGACGAAACCGCGATTGGCGCGCTACCGTAATGAAGTTTTCGGCAATCCAAGGAGTGTGGACATGCAGGCGAAGTGCAGATGGTTGGTCAAGAGTTTGATCGGTGCCGCGTTTGGAGCGGCGGCGCTTGTGGGCAACACCGCCGAAGCGAAGGACTGGACGACAGTGACGATCGCCCTCGAAGGCGGCTACGCGCCCTGGAACATGACGCTGCCGGGCGGCAAGCTGGGCGGCTTCGAACCCGAACTCGCCGCTAACCTGTGCGCGCGGGCGCAACTCAAGTGCAATCTCGTGGCGCAGGACTGGGACGGCATGATTCCCGGCTTGCAAGCCGGAAAGTTCGATGTTCTGATGGATGCGATCTCGATCACGCCAGAGCGCGAGAAGATCATTGCCTTCTCGAAGCCGTATGCGTCCACGCCGGCGACCTTCGCGGTCACCGACACGAAGATCCTGCCGAAGGCAACCGGCAACCCGGCGCCGCTGAAGCTCGACACCGACGCCAAGTCGAACGCGCCCGCCGTCCAGGCGCTGCGCACGGCGCTCAAGGGCAAGACCATCGGCATTCAGTCGGGCACGGTCTATACGCGCTTCATCAACGAGAACTTCAAGGATGTCGCGTCGATCCGCGTCTACAAGACCTCGCCGGAACGCGATCTCGATCTGTCCAATGGCCGCATCGACGCGTCGTTCGACGATGTGACGTACTACGCCGCAAATGCCGACAAGAAGGAAGCGGTGCCGACGGTGACGGCCGGCCCGAAGATCGGCGGCCTGATCTGGGGGCCGGGCGAAGGCCTCGCGTTCCGCAAGCAGGACGCGGACCTGAAGGCGAAGTTCGACGCGGCGATAACGTCGGCGATTACCGACGGGACCGTGAAGAAGCTTTCGGAGAAGTGGTTCAAGACCGACGTGACGCCCTGAGCGTCGCTCACAACGTGACCGCGCACTTCGGCCTGATCCGGCTCGAAAGGCTGATGCCGCGCGGCTTGTTTCGCAGGCTTGGTTGAGGTGGCGTGATGGCTCTTTTCGAAATGCTCGGCTTCGGGACCGATGGCTGGGGCGGCCTGCTCCTGCTCGGTGCGTTCATGACGGTGGTGCTGACGCTTGCGGCGCTCGCGATCGGCGCGGTATTCGGCGCGCTCGTCGCAGCGGCAAAGCTCTCGCGTTTTCGCACGGCGCGCGTGATCGGCGACTTCTACACGACCGTCTTCCGCGGCGTGCCGGAACTGCTTGTCATCTATCTGTTCTACTTTGGCGGCTCGACGCTGGTGTCCTCGATCGGGCAGTGGTTCGGTGCCGACGGCTTCATCGGCGTGCCGCCGTTCGTGATTGGCGCGTTCGCGGTGGGCATGATTTCCGGCGCGTATCAGACGGAGGTCTATCGCGCCGCCGTGCTAGCTGTCTCGCGCGGCGAACTCGAAGCTGCGCGCGCGATCGGCATGCCGACGCTCACCATGGCGCGCCGCATCCTGATTCCCCAGGTGCTGCGATTCGCACTGCCGGGTATCGGCAATGTGTGGCAGTTGAGCCTCAAGGACTCGGCGCTGATCTCGGTCACCGGTCTCGTGGAATTGCTGCGTGCCAGCCAGGTCGCGGCGGGATCGACACACCAGTACTTCCTGTTCTTCGTCGTTGGCGGAGCGCTCTATCTCGCGATGACGGGCGTTTCGAACCGTGTGTTCGGCCGGGCGGAGACGATCGTCGGCCGCTCCTTCAAGCGCAACTTCGCGCGCAACTGACGCAAGGGCGGCCTCATCATGCATATCGATTTCGATTTTCTTCTCGACACGACGCGCCAGCTCGTTGCCGCCGTGCCGACCACGCTGAGCCTCTTTTTCACCTCGCTCGTGCTCGGCGGCCTGCTTTCGCTCGTGATCGTCACGATGCGCGTCTCGCCGCACTGGCTGCCTAACCACTTCGCGCGCGCCTATATTCTCGTGTTCCGCGGCTCGCCGCTGCTGATCCAGATGTTTCTCGTCTACTACGGGCTCGGACAGTTCGGCGTGATCCGCGAAAGCTTCCTGTGGCCCGTGCTGCGCGAGCCCTACGTGTGCGCCGTGCTCTCGCTCGCGCTGTGCACGGCGGGCTACACCGCCGAGATCATCCGCGGCGGCCTGATGGCCGTGCCGGTCGGGCAGATCGAGGCAGGTCATGCAATCGGCCTGTCGGGCTTCGCGCTGCTGCGCCGCGTGATCGGCCCCATCGCGTTGCGGCAGTGCCTGCCCGCCTATTCGACTGAAGCCGTGCTGCTCGTCAAGTCGACGGCGCTCGCAAGCCTTGTCACCGTCTGGGAAGTGACAGGTGTCGCGCAACAGATCATTCAGCAGACCTATCGCACGACGGAGGTGTTCACGTGCGCTGCGCTGATCTATCTATGCCTGAATTTCCTCGTGGTGCGCCTCATCGGCCTCGTCGAGCGGCGCCTCTCGCGCCATCTGCGCGCCGCGCCCACCGTCGTGCGCCGCCCCGCCACGCAACTCGAAACCCGCCGCGTCGCGTCTTGATCGGCCCATCTTTCCGGAGAATCGTATGAACGCAGTCGCACCGGTCGCCGCCCTGTCCGTGAGGAACATCCACAAGTCGTTCGGCGATCATCACGTGCTCAAGGGCATTTCGCTCGACGCCCACGAAGGCGACGTGATTTCGATCCTGGGTGCGAGCGGCTCGGGCAAGAGCACGTTCCTGCGCTGCCTGAACCTACTTGAGATGCCCGACGACGGCACCGTCGCGCTTGCCGGCGAAGCGCTGAAGATGAAGCGCCGCCGTGACGGCAAGCTGCAACCGGGCGACCGCCGCCAGGTGGACCGCGTGCGCTCGCAACTCGGCATGGTGTTCCAGAACTTCAACCTGTGGTCGCACATGACGGTGCTGCAGAACCTGATCGAAGGCCCGATGCGCGTGCAAAAGCGCAGCCGCGCCGAAGCGGTCGAGGAAGCCGAGGCACTGCTCGCGAAGGTCGGCCTCGCCGACAAGCGCGGCCACTATCCCGCACATCTCTCGGGCGGCCAGCAGCAGCGCGTGGCAATCGCGCGCGCACTCGCGATGCATCCGAAGGTGATGCTGTTCGACGAGCCAACTTCGGCGCTCGATCCCGAACTCGTGGGCGAAGTGCTGCGCGTCATGCGCACGCTTGCCGACGAGGGCCGCACGATGCTCGTCGTCACGCACGAGATGGGCTTCGCGAAACACGTTTCCAATCGCGTGATGTTCCTGGATCAGGGCCAGGTCGATTCGGACGGCACGCCCGCGGAGGTATTCGGCGAACTGAAGTCGGAGCGCTTCCGCCAGTTCGTGTCGAGCCATCAGGACCGCAACGCACATTGATCCATCGTCGGGGTTCATCATGACCGTCATCCGTACCGGAAACCCGCTGGACTGGCGCGAAGTCTGCGCCGTCGCGGCAGGCGCACCGCTCGAGCTTTCCGCGCAAGCGCGCGAGCGCATTGGCGCCGCGCGCGCGCTCGTTGAGCAGATCATCGCGCGCGGCATGCGCGCCTACGGCGTGAACACCGGGGTCGGCGCGTTGTGCGACGTGGTGGTGTCGCCGGCCGAACAGCACACGCTTTCGCACAACATTTTGATGAGCCACGCGGTGGGCGTCGGCGCGTCGCTCGGCGCGCAGGAGACGCGCGCGATCATGGCCGCAGCCATCAACAATTACGCGCACGGGCATTCGGGCGTGCGCGTCGAACTCGTCGAGCGGCTCGTCGCGCTGCTCCGGGCCGATTGCCTGCCCGAAGTGCCCGCGCTCGGTTCGGTCGGCTATCTGAGCCACATGGCGCATATCGCACTCGTGTGCGTCGGCGCGGGGCACGTGAACTGGCGTGGTGAGCGCATCAGCGGCGCCGAGGCGCTGCGCCGGCTGGGGCTCGAACCCTTGTCGCTCGAAGCGAAAGAAGGCTTGAGCCTCGTGAACGGCACGCCGTGCGTGACCGGGCTCGCGGCGCTCGCGCTGCAACGCGCGCACCGGCTGCTCGACTGGGCTGACGCCGTGGCGGCGATGAGCTTCGAGAATCTCGGCGGGCAGATGGTGGCGTTCGACGCGGGCTCGCTCGCGTATCGCGTCTCACCGGGCCTTGCGCAGGTCGGCGCGCGCATGCGCGCGGCGCTGCTGGGCAGCGGTCTGCTGGCGGCGGCACTCGGACGGCGTACGCAGGATCCGCTCAGCATGCGCACGATTCCGCATGTGCACGGTGCGGCGCGCGATGTGCTGGCTGCGACGGCCGAAGTCGTGAACCGCGAACTCGCCTCGACGACTGACAATCCGATCATCGCCGGCACGCCCGAGGAGCCGCGCGTGTTCTCGCAGGCGCACGCCGTCGGCGCGTCGATCGCGCTCGCCATGGACAGCCTCGCGGTTGCGGTCGCGCAGGTGGCCGCGATGGCGGAGCGGCGTCTCGATCGTCTCGTCAATCCGCTCGTGAGCGGGTTGCCCGCGTTTCTCGCGCAAGCGAGCGGCACGCGCTCGGGCTTCATGATCGCGCAATACACGGCGGCGGCGCTGGTCGCGCAGAACCGCCGCGAGGCCGCGCCCGCGAGCCTCGACGGCGGTGTGACGTCCGGCTTGCAGGAAGATCACCTTTGCCACGCCACGCCGGCCGCCCTCAAGGCGCTGGCCGTCATCGACAACAGCGGCCGCATATTTGGCATTGAACTGCTTGCCGCGGTTCAGGCATACGACCTGCAGCCTATCGCAGCCGAGCGCGCGCCGTATACGCAGGCGTTGTATAGCCAGGTTCGCGCTGTCTTGCCGACCTACCGTGACGACCGTCCGCTTGCGGACGACATGACACGCGCATTCCACATGATCATGGATGATGGTCCGCCGCCGTTGCCCGGTCCGCTGACGGTCCGGCCCTCACGGGATTTCTGCATTCCGGCACCAACGGACTGCGTGGCGGGCAGCGCGGCGGCATCGGCGAACGATGCTTTGCCCGGGGCGGTGGGTACTTGAGGCTGGCGTCGCGCGGCGCGCGCAAATCGTTCACGGTGCAACCAGGACAGTCATGACTGAGGCGGCGCAGGCGGGTGGAGAGGCGAAGCGGTTGAAGCTGCAGCGCAAGCTTGCGCCAGCATACGAACAGATAAAGCGCTATGTAATCGAGCGCATAGCCGATGGCACCTGGAAGCCTGGAGACGCAATCCCTTCGGAAACCGAGTTGGTCAAGGAGTCCGGAGTCGCACGCATGACCGTTTCGCGCGTGTTGCGCGAGTTGAGCGCACGACGTGTGCTCACGCGACGGTATCTTTGAGGCCGAGCTTCGCCAGGTTGAATTGGCCTTTGCGAATGCGATGCGTCAACTCAATGCCTGCCAGAGTGATCGCGGCGTTCCTGAAACGGTTGAAGCCGAGCATGACATTCGTCCGCCTGGCAATTCAGATTTTTCTCTGCTTATACTCACTGTCACCTGAACGGCTCACGCCCAGGTCCCACGCTGCACGCCGACAAAAAACCACGACGTCAGTCGACAACACGGCACGCGACTCACTTTTCGCAACCGCAGTTCTTACATATCAGGTGGGACCTCTTATGCTAAATCGTGCTTTTGGTGCAGCGATTTCATCGTTGCTCGTGGCAGGCGCCGCAGTTGCACCGGCCATCGCACATGCCGACGACAGCTTCGCGCAGGACGACGGCGCGTCGCATGGCCGGCCGGTCAAGGTGATGATCATTTCGATGTTCGGTCCGGAAGGCCAGGTGTGGCTCGATCATCTCGGCCCGTGGCAGGACATCACCGTCGCGGGCCTGTCTCCTGACTACCCTGCCGTACACTGCAATCGCAAGGAGGTCTGCGTGATGACGACGGGCATGGGGCACGCGAATGCCGCCGCGTCGATCATGGCGCTGACGTTCTCGCCGCGTTTCGACTTGCGTCATACGTACTTCATGGTGGCGGGCATCGCTGGTATTGATCCGCTTCAGGGCACCGTCGGTTCCGCTGCGTGGGCGAACTGGCTGGTCGACTTCGGGATTCAATGGGAAATCGACGGACGCGAAATTCCGCCGGGCTGGAATACCGGCTATCTCGGCATCAACACGACGGGCCCGACGCAGAAGCCGCCGCTCGACTATCGCACCGAAGTGTTCCAGCTCAATCCGGCGCTTTCGAACGCGGCATTCGCGCTGTCGCGCAACGTGACGCTGACCGACGACGCACAGGCGCAGGCTGCCCGCGCCAAATACAACTATGCGCCCGCGAACCGTCCGCCGACCGTGATCCAGTGTGACACGCTGGCGGGCGATACCTGGTGGTCGGGCACCGATCTCGGCGAGCGTGCGCGGCAATGGACGAAGATCCTGACCGACGGCAAGGGCACCTATTGCACGACCCAGCAGGAAGACAACGCCACTTTCGAGGCGCTGACGCGCGCGGCGACCGTGCATCGCGTTGACCTGAACCGTGTCGCGGTGCTGCGCGCTGGTTCGGACTTCGACCGGCCGTACGCGGGCCAGTCGAGCGCGGACAATCTGCTCAACTACTCGTCGCAGGGGGGCTTCACGATCGCGATCGACAATCTGTTCCTGACGGGCAATCCGCTCGTGCAGGACATCGTCACGCATTGGGGCGAGTGGCGCGACGGCGTACCGCAGCGGTAGCGCGTTTGCGGCATGGTGGAGCGTACCGCGTGCCGGTCTGCACAGCGATCGTGTCCACCGTTGTCGTCTGCTGCCGCGGCGCGAGCGGTGGCCACGCCTACGCCAACGCAGACCGGTGGTGTGCTCGGAGCACCGGCATGCGACCTCACGGGATCTGACCGCGCCATCTCAGCATTTGTGCTCCTACCTCAGCGTGGGGGTACGTTCGGGTGGTCTGATCCGGCGAACGGCCTCAACTGCGCAAGGCCCGAACTGAGCCCTGCGGGCGCGGTGGCTGCGGCGGCCGCTGCGCGGGCGGTGGCGGCTCCGCGCGCGGCATGATGCGAACATAAGGCCGCGATGCGCCATGCTCATCGGCGTCCCCAGAACCTGCGCTGCACCTGCATCACTTCTTCCTCGACCTCGGCCACGGGCCCAACCAGTTCAATGCGCTTCTGGCAATGGTCGAAGACATACCGCGACGACACACTCATCGTGGGATTCTCTGCATGATTGCCCGTGGCTTGCAGCAGGCGCTCTTCCGTCATTGCAAAAACCACCCGCCCAATGTTGGCCCAATATGCCGTGCCTGCGCACATGCAACATGGCTCAACCGTCGTATAGAGCGTGCAACCCCACAAGAATTGCGGCGTAAAGTTGAGCGCGGCAATACGCGCGAGCACCGCTTCCGCATGATTGACGGAATCGACATTGCCCTGTTCTATTAGAACCGACTCCTGATCAGGCCCGACGAGTATGGCGCCAAACGGGTGACGGCCCAACAGCATCGCACGTTCTGCGATAACGCTTGCATGACGCAGATGGCGGACGATCTGCTCGCGTGTCGGCGCGAGCCCCTGCTCAGGGAACGCCGACGCGTTCTGTTTCGGGGAAATGACAAGGCTCAAAGTGTGTCTCCTCCACGTTGGCTGAGTTACTTCGGTAACGTGCCCTCGACCCCCTGCACGAACCAGTTGAGCCGCAGCAACTCGGCGTCGGGCAGCGACGTGCCGGCTGCCACCTTGATCGCGCCATTCTGATCCCTGATCGGTCCGGAGAACGGATCGAATCTGCCAGCGATAATGTCGTCGCGCTTTTGCGCCAGCGCCTTTTGCGCGGCAGGCGATACGGCTGCAGTGTTGATGTCAGCGAGGTCGATTGCTTTTTCCTTGAGACCCCACCACGTGGGCGCGTTGGTCCACGTGCCGGATTGCACCTGTTCGATCAGGTGAGAGTAGTAGACGCCCCAGTAGCTCACGCATGCGCCCAGTTGGGCATTCGGGCCGAACTTCTTCATGTCCGAGTCCCAACCGAACGCGTGCACATTCTTCTGCTCGGCAGTCTGCATTGTCGCCGTCGAATCGGTGTTCTGGATCAGCACGTCGGCTCCCTGGCCAATCAGCGTTTCGGCCGCCTGTTTCTCCTTGCCTGGATCGAACCAGCTATTGATCCATATGACCTTTACCTTCGCATTCGGATTGATCGAACGCGCACCCATTGTGAAAGCGTTAATGTTGCGCACCACTTCCGGGACCGGCACCGAGGCGACGAAGCCGAGCGTATTCGTCTTCGTCGTATAGCCGGCGACGAGCCCAGCCAGATAGGCGCTCTGGTACGTGCGCACGTCATAGGTCGCAAAGTTCGTGGCCTTCTTGTATCCGGTCGCATGCTCGAAGACGACGTCGGGATAATCCTTTGCAGTCTTCAGTTCGAAGTCCTGGAATCCGAAGCTCGAGCCCACGATAATCTTGTTGCCCTTGTTCGCGAGGTCGCGAAACACGCGCTCCGAGTCAGCGGATTCGGGTACGTTCTCGACGCGCGTGACCTTGATCTTGTCACCGAACCTCGCTTCGATCGCCTTCACACCCTGTTCGTGTGCGTAGGTCCAGCCAGCGTCACCGGGGTTGCCGAGGTAGACGAACGCGACGCCCATCGGCACTGCGGCGGTGGCAGTGGGGCTCAACGCAACATAGATGCCAAGCGCGGCTAAAAGCGTAACCGCAGGGCGCAGTGAGCGCACCACCGCGCGAGCGAAGTTTGTTCTCATGGAGTCTCCGAAGATGGGGAACGGGAAGGAGACGACGCCAGTCGTCCAGACGACTGGCTGCGTCGCGTCAGCGATGATGGTGAGTCAATATCAAGGCCGAAATATTGATTCGTTATGTGTCGTATAACGGAATGGATATGAAGCCATTGGGAAATTGGCCTGCGGATCGCGGAGTTCGAATAGGAGGCAGCGATCGTCGTGTGGGCCAGCGACAGGCCGCGCTCGGGCATCATTGTCGGATGATGAGATCGGGGGGCAACACCTTAACCGATTCACCTTCACTATTTGCACCAGAACCGTCGCCTGTATCGCCAGCAAGAGCCAGCACTTCCCTCCACGATTGTGCCGACTTTGACACGGGCCCCTGAGCATAGATCAATGCCGAGGCGAGAGTGGCACGTACGCGCATTTCGGTGTCCGAGTCCACCGAGGCATGGGGCAGTTCTTCAAGCGCATCGATGGCCTGCTCGGCACGCGTGCAGCATTCGTGAATCAGGCCCGCATCGAGCAGCGCCTCTGTGAAACCTGCCGCGAGCTCGACTCCAATCCGCGTATCGCCATGCTGCGAGAACGCCCAATCGAAAGCGCTGCGTGCATCATCCAGCGACTGCCGGAAATCGATTTCCAGGTCCAATTGTTCAGCGACACTGCCAGCCAGACACGGTCGCAAGCAATGGGAGACATAGCGTGCATAGCGCGCCGCGATCAGCCTCTGCTCGCCTTGCGCATGCGGCTTCTCCAGCGCATAGGCACGTGCCGAATCGGAAAGGCGATACCTGCTTACCGGCCCCTCCAGCTCAATGTTGACGAGCGATTTCGCCACCAGATCGCCGATGCCGCCGATCGCGTCCGCCACAGCGTACTTCTCGTCGCACACCACCGCGCACATCGCATCGAACGTAAAGCCGCCGCTGAATACCGCGAGGCGCCTGAACAGTAACTGATGGCATGGATTCAGGATGAAGAAACTCCAGTCGAACGTCGCACGTAAGGTTTGATGGCGTGGCAGAGCGGTCCGGTAGCCGCCCGTCAGCAAACTGAAACGGTCGTGCAGATAGCGATGAACACCCCCAATGCCGAGGCCAGCGACGCGCGTCGCTGCCAGCTCGATTGCCAAAGGAATGCCGTCCAGCCGGCGGCAGATCTCGCCGATGAGATGAATTTCCTCGCAGCCGGCGTATGCATACCGTTGGATTGAATTGACGCGCAGCAAAAACAACTTTACCGCTGAAAACTGGACGATCTCCGCATGGGTTGAATGCGAAGGCGGCACGTCGAGTGGCTCGACCCGGTACACCGTCTCTTGCATCAGGCGAAGTGGTTCACGACTCGTTACCATCACACGCAGAATTTCGCTTGTCGCTACGAGTGCGTCGACGATCCGCGCGACGGCGTCGATCACATGCTCGGCGTTATCCAGCACGAGGAGCAGACGTTTGCCGGAAACCGCCGCAGCCAGTTGCGCAATGTCGACTGCAGCATCGAGCGTGGACAGCCCGCATGCTCGTTGTACGCGTGCTTCAGGTAGAGCAGGCCGACCATCAGGCGAACCGGCAGGCGCGGCCGCCCTGCCGCGCTCGGGCCAGCCCCCGCCAGCGTCGCCGCACTACCGAACAGATCGACATCATCATTGACTCGTCCTTCGCGAGCACGCCGCTCGAACACCGGGGTCAGCGTTGCTTCGATCGACACCCACGGCATTCGCGTGGCCAACACCGCCAGCGGGTGACGAAGATCAATCATCGCGTCCAGACGACTGCGAAAAAAATCGGGCGTGCTCATCGGTGAGGCTCGCAAACTCCCGGAAAGAAAATCAGATCGATATCGCTTCTGGGAGTTCGACAATCAACGAACTTCGTTCCGATCACTTGCTGCAGCTGGCTCTGCTCAGTTCTGAAGGGGCGACTTATGCTTGTCCATGCAATCCCAGTACTTCGAAGTTCCTAACACCGTCTAGCCGTAACCTGAGTTTGGTGAGCAGCGCTTGCTCTTGGGTTTGTGTCGTACTCAACATTGTAGTGGTTCCCATCTTGATCAAATTGAATGTCAGGTCTATTGGTTCCGACCTTATCGCCATTCACATCAACCTGCTGCTGGTTTTTCCGTATGTTCGTCACGCCGTCAGTTTGTCGAAGCGCAGCAATATGATCATCAATGACCTGATTGTGGCCCGCTCCACCGTGTACTGGCGCATTGCCGCCATTGGCAGCTGCTAAGCCTAGAGGATCGATCCACCGAATCGGATTGGGCGCATACTGATACAGATTCAACCCACCAGCCAACCCGATCGGATCGCTACTGATAAAACGTCCGCAATGCGGATCGTAATATGGGAGTCGCTAACTCACCCCAAGCTTCACGATCTTGCATGTCAGTTTATATTGTGAAAATATTTCATCAATATAAGCAGAAATGATATCCCAGCTCCCGCCGCCAAGCCCAGCACCAACCATCGGCATCTGCACTGAAAGCCGTTTGGCTAAGGCAAATTCGCAGACTTGCTCAAGGCAATTTCGAAGAACCGGATACGAAATATATTGCTCAGTATCTCGACTATTCTTCCGAATCCCGTCTTGGGCGACCATGTTTGCAATATATATTCGTTCTTGATTTTCTACTGGTATGAATTGAACCAATCCAAGCGGTATCCGTTGTTCGTGCCGGAACAAGTCAAGATAACTCTTCCGTGCAGCGGGGTATTGGCGACCAAGAGCAACAACAAAACCACGCCCCCATTTGCCGCGGTTATTAACCACATGCGCAATAAGGTTGAATCCTTTTGTGGAACAGCTGCGTCACCGACTTCATAGATGATCGCAGGCTCGCGCGGAGGATTGTTCACAGCGGCTTTCCAAGCAAGCTCGAAATCGTCCTGCTCAATTTGGTCATGTGTCGGAATATCAAGTTCATCCCTTGCCCCATCGAAGAGCAAATATCCTATATTACGATTCCAATCCTGTATGGATGAAGAGGTATAAGCAACACCGCCGTCAGGATGGCTGATCTGACGTGTCGCGACACCGTCGATAAACTCCGTAGAAATCTCTCCGGGGCCGCATGGAAACTCAGTCTTTGAACGAAAATATTCTTTCTTCATATTAGCAACTTGATCCGCTGCCTACTATACGATCCGAAATGTCAAGCGGTGCATTCCCTTCGATCAAGAACGTGCCGGGTCGTGGCTCTGTAACATTCAAACCCCTGACATCTACTTCCACATAATGCGTGACGCTATTGAGTTTTCGCGCATCGCCATAAATGTTCGCCGCGAGCTGGCCTAGCGACATCTTCCCGGTACCGGCGGCATCTGCAATGGTCCTACCACCAATCATATCAGGAGAGATGTATATCAGGAGAGATGTCCGCGAAATATTGGCCAGAGCCAAACCTCGCGTGCACTGGCCCCTCTGATGCATTCAAAACCCCACTACTTGTAATGCCCTCCAAGCCTTTTTGCGTTGTGTAGTGATAAAGCGTTGTGATATCGCCGACATTCAATCCCAGAGGATCAATCCAGCGTATCGGGTTTGGCGCATACTGATAAAGATTCAGCCCGCCCGCCAACCCAATCGGATCAGGCGAGATAAACCGTCCGCAATGCGGATCATAATACCGGAACGTGTTGTACGAGAGCCCGCTTTCCTCGTCATGGTACTGCCCCGGCATGCGCAGCGGTTGATTGAACACCGCCGTCTGCATGTTCGCCCGTACCTGGCCCCATGCACTGTAATTGCCGCTCCACACGGGCCTGCCGTCGGCGTCGGTGACTTCACGCGGCGTGCCAGTCGGGTCGGTGTGGTAGTGATAGACCTCGCTGTGATCGCTTCTGCCGGCACGATCGATCCGCGCCACCGGCGCATACCCACGCACCGGGTCATACAGGTACGTCCGGCTTTGTCCCTTGCCGTCCTGTTCCTGCAACAGCCGCAAGCCCTGCCAGACGAAGCGGATTTCTTCCGGCGGTTTGGTGTCGCGCGGCATACCCGGGTGCCGTGTGGCGCGGGTCGACTTGCCAATACGCCGGCCCAGTGCATCGTACCGGTAAGCGGTGTGCTGCACGCCATCGTCCACCGACAGCAGATGACCTTCGGCATCCCAGCGCAGGCCCATGCCGTTGCGGCTCACCAGTTGCTCCCAGTCGTCGTAGGTGTACGACACCCCCCGGTCGCGCCTCAGCAGGTTATCCAGCAGCGGGGATAGCTTGACGTTAGGCTCGCGCCCGGCATCGTCCAGCAGATTGCCCGCCGCGTCCCACGTAAAGCGCTCGACGTCGAAGCTCTCGGCGCTGCGCCTCAGCAACTGGCCGGTGCGATCGTAATCGTAGAGCGTATGGCCCTGGAAGCTGTCGTTGCTTTCCGTCAGCTCGCCGCTACGGTCATACCGGTAACGCCGCCATAGCACACTGTGCGTCTCGTCCGGTACGTCGGACGCCTCCGCTTTCGGCGCATGGGCACGTTGCCACGCGATCTGGCCCAGTGAGGTATAGCCGGTGTGCGTGCTCAGCCGCCCTTGCGTGCGCAGGATTTCGCGGTGCAGGTCGTCGCGCTCGAAGTCGGCGATGATGGCGCCCTCGAAGCGCATCTGGTGCACGTGCCCGGAGCCGTAGTAAAGCGTCTCGATCCGCTGTCCCTGCGGCAGGGTCAGTGCCAGCGGATTACCCAGTTCGTCACGCTCGTAGGCCACGCGACCGTGAGCACTCCATTCCGCCAGCAACTGGCCGGCCGCGTCGTACTCCATCCGCACTGTGTCCGCCACGATGCCCAGGTCTTCGCCGGCAACGGTGGGCGTGCGGCGGGCTTCGGTCAACTGGCCCAGCACGTTGTACCGGTACGCCGTGTCGCTATGGTCGCCACTGCGGCGCACCAGCCGGCCCAGCGCGTCGCGCTCATGGACTTCCATGCGGCGCGACGAGCCCGCCTGGCTGGCGATGTATTGCAGAAATCCGGCCGCATCGTAGCGGAACTCGTGCACGCTGCCGTCGACGCGCTGCTCACGAAGCAGGCGGTCCGCCGCATCCCAGCCGAACTGGTAGCTCGCACCGTTCCCATTGGTGAGCTTCACCGGTCGCCCATGCGCGTCGCGCTCGAAGTGGACTGTGCGCCCTTCAGCATCGGTATGGCGCAGCACCCGACCCACCCCATCGCGCTCCCATTGCTGGGTGTGATGTGCCGCGTTGGTATGCCTGACCAGGTAACCCAGGGCATTCCACTGATAGCGCTCGGTCTGCCGGTCAGGTCGTGTCACGGCTTCGGGTAGGCCCTGCGCACCGTAGCGGATGCGCGTGGTCTGGCCCAGCGCGTCGGTCACCGTGTCGAGGAGGCCGTCGCGGTCGTACGTGTAGTGGGTGGTTTTGCCCGAGCAGTCGGTGCGCGCGTTCAGCAGCCCGCGTGCGTCGTGTTCCAGCGTGACGATGCCTCCCTTCGCATCGGTGACCCACTGCAACTGGCCGTCCTCGCCGTAGTGCATGACGGTGCGCCGCCCCAGCGGATCAACGGTTTCGATCGCCTGATGCTGCCCGTTGTAAACCGTCATCCAACGGCGGCCATCGTGCAGGGTCGTCTGACGAGGTAGCGACGTACTCGCGTGATAGTCCGTGCGGGTGATCTGGCCCAGCGGATCGGTGTGAGCCACCGGCCGGCCCAGTTCGTCATAGTCGATGCGCCGGGTGCGCCCACCCGGCAGATGCAGTACGATCGGCCATCCCGAGGCGTTGTATTCAGCACCGTACTGTGCGCCATCGAAGCCGGTGTGGGCAGTGATCTGCTCCTTCGCGTCGAAGTCCCACCGCGCGACATTGCCGAACGTGTCGGTCACTTCGGCGTGGCCGGCGGCAAAGTCGTAATGGAAACCGTATCGCTCGCCGCTGCTGTTGTCGTGTTCGATCACGCGCGGCTGGCCAGCAAGGATCTCCCAGCGATAGCGGCAGAGGAACCCCTCGGCATTGGCATGATGGGTCATCAGCCCGTCGCTGTAGCCGAAACGACGGGTCACCACGCCCGCGCGGTCGGTCACCGACGCCAGATAGCCCGCACTGTCGTAGCCGTAGCTGACCAGCGTGCCAAGGGTGCCGCCTTCGAGCAGTTCGATGCGGCTCAGACGCGCGGGCGCTTCCTGATACTGCAGACGTAGCCGGTAACCACCATCCGCCTGGACCTCCACCGGCCGGCCAGCGGTATCCCATGTCAGCGTCATCTGCTGCGCGTCGGGGCCTTCGATCATCACCAGACGGGCCAGTCCGCTGTCATCGAAGTCGCCGAACAGGAAGTAATACCGCTCCGGTGTTCGCACCAGGTAGCGCCCGTCATCGAGGCGCGACAGCCAGATCAGCTCCGCGGCGTCATACAGTTCGTGACCTGGTTTGAGCAACGGGAAATGGATCGGACGCCCTTGCGGACCGATGTAGATCAGCGCGTCATCGGTGCGACGCAGGGTGATTTCCCAATCCAGGCGCCAACCCGGCCCAAGCAGCCCCGGTTCGTGCAGCGTACTCGAATAGAAGCGTGAGCAGGACACCGGCATACGCGCGGGCAGCACGAAGTCGGCCTCGGGCAGCAACACCTTGCGCCCTGAGGTGACCTCGACCGGACTGCCGATCAATCCGCCGATGGCCTCGGATATGGCGGCGTCCTCAAGAAAACCCGCAGCGTATTTGGTTGCGCACCGCCCACCGAAAGACTCACCCGCTTCTCCGGCTTCCTCTGCTGCCGCCTTGAGCCCGCCGGCGAGCCCGCCCGCGAGCCCAGCGACAATGAACGCCACTTGGGCGGTGGTGCGCAGCCAGTCGGGGATTTCGGGATCGATCTTCAGATACGCAACCCGTCCTCCGCCAATGAAGACATTCCCCGACCCGTCGCCGATGGTCGCATCGCATTCGGTGCGATCGTCCTTGCGTGCCGCCGCCTTGCCGTTGATGAACACATTGCTGGAACCTTCGGCGATGCGTTTGATCGGCGCGTGTTTCTCGCATGCGACCGCGCTGAACTCGACACGTGCAGCGGCCTCTCCGTTGATGAAGACGCTGGGTGAGCCGCTGCTGATTTTCCCGGCCGTCGATTTGATGCTGCGGCCTATCGCCTCCCCAAGTGCCAATACACCCTGTGCGGCAAAGCCCGCCACCAGGCCCGCCACCAAGGCCGCGCCAAAGCCACAGGTACAGGTAGCGAAGGCGACGGCCGCGATGATCGCGATACCGATCAACGCACCCACCAGAAAACCGGCGAGTGCGCTGGAATGGGCAATGGGATCGTGCAGACGGGCGGCTTCGTACATGGCGTGCCCCCGCTCAGTCAGCCGATGAAGACTGATAACTCGCCAGCCACGTTGACCACAGGGCATTCTGCTCGCCGGTGAACGCCCTGATGCTCGTGCCCGAAAAAATCAGCGCGCGCCGGGGCGCGCACAGGAACGCTGCCTGTCGCTGATGGATGGTCTGCTGGCCCTCCTTGCGGGTAGCATCGATCTGCTCGCCCTCGGATACGTGATCGCCACTGCCCAGCCGGGCGGCCTGGCGATGCTGGAGACGGTAGCCGCGCAGGATCTTTTCGAGTTTCCTGATCTGGCGGTCGACGTAGGCCGGCAGTGTTTCTCCCACATCCAGCGTGTCACGCGCAATGTTTAAGTTCAGCGGTGAGCGGTCCGGGTCGCCAAAAACAAAAATGTTCGTACTGCGGTCTTCAAATCCTTCGGGCAGATCGATACTGCCCTCGTCGATGCGATAGCGCGAGGTCATGGAATGGGTAGCTAAGCGTTAGGAATTGTTGAGATCGATTCGCTTGCCAGTCATCTGGAAAGCCCCTTTCGCGGTTTCCACGATCTGGACGCCTTCGAGTGCGATGTGGCCGTTCTTCAGCAGGGTGATCTTCGAAGCGCCGCATTCGAGGACGAGGCTTTCGGTGACCTTCAGGGTGTAGGTACCGGCAGCGGGAGCCGGGGCGTCAGCGGCGGGCAGCGCGCCGACCAGCATCGCGAAGCCACTGCCGACGCCGATGCTTTCGTTACGGGTGATCGCGACGGTGCGGTCGCGACCGACCTTGCCCGTTTCATCCCTCACGACTGTCTTCACGCGATCGTTGCCGACCGTGTGCGACTCGTCATGCTTGATGGTCGAGTTCATGTCCTTCTCGGCCTGCAGCATGAACTCTTCCGAACCCTCTTTGTCCTCGAAGCGGATGCCGCTGAAGTTGGATTGCCCGCCTTTCATGGATCGACTGATGATCCCGCTTTGCGTCGCACTACCTGGCAACTCCCACGGCGGCATCGTCATCGCGTTGAACACCCTGCCGGTCACAATCGGACGGTCCGGATCGCTGTTCTCGAAATCGACGATCACTTCGCTGCCGATGCGCGGAATGTTCACCCCACCGAAGTTGCTTCCCGTCCACGGGTACGACACCCGAACCCAGCACGACGAATTCTGGTCGTTGACATCCGAGTGGTCCCAGTGGAACTTGAGCTTCACGCGTCCGTACTGATCGGTCCAGATTTCCTGCTCACGGGGTCCCGTCACGATCGCGGTCTGCGGGCCGGTCGTGCGCGGCTTGTCCACCGTGCGCTCCGGCCTGAATATCGTGGTCGTCGGCTGCACGTCGAACGTCGTGCTGACGCGGTACTGCGCCGCACCGGTCGCCTCGGCAATCTCTTCGACGTCGAGTCTCGCGCGGATCACCAGGTATTCCCGGTTCGCGGCATCCTGCGGGTAACCCGCCAGCGTGAACGTCGTGCCGCACACCACATCGCGCAGGTTGCCGCGGCCTTCAGCACGCTCGCCCTTCGCGCGGATTTCCTCCATGCGCACACGCGCGAACTGCTCGCCCTGCGCCGGGTCGGTGTAGTCGCCCGGCCACTCGTAAACCGTCAGCCGGTTGTGCGCTGTGTCCTGCGGTAGCGCGTTCTGCACCGCCAGATCGGCCTTCGGCCTGGTGAAGTCGAAATCGTTGGTCGTCCAGATCCCGGACTGGATGCTTTCGGTGGTGTCGAACGCACTGATGTATTCCCGGTCGATCTTGTAGTCGGGCGGGTAATACCACAAGGTGCGGTAAGCCGCGCTCTCCACGGGTCTGTGCGCCCCCTGGTTATCGACCAGCACCATCCGGTGGATGCCATTGGAATGCTCGAAGAACCAGTAGATGCCGTTTTCCTCCATCAAGCGCTGAATAAAGGAAAAATCCGATTCGCCGTACTGCACCTGGTAGACCAGATTCGGATACACGTTACCCAGGCGTTTTTCGCAGGTGTATGGATAGTTGCCGCGTAGCACCGCGTCGATGATCTCGACCACCGTGATGTTCTGGAAGATCCGGTAGTCCGTACGCCGTTCGGCCAGCACGATCCATGGCCTGAGCACCAGCCGGTACAGGAACTGGCGCTCCAACTGCCGGACCAGGCTTGCTGCGGTGACGATGCCACTAATCTCCCGCACGCCGGCGCCGATATTGGCGGCTCCTGTCATACCTGGCATGCCCGGTACAAATGCACCCATCCCGTCGAGCTGGACCGTCACGGTCATCTCCTTTCCGACCATTGCCTTCAGGTCGAATTTGGCCGCGGTATGGTCGGACAGCAGCGGATCCAGCGTCGTGACCAGTTCCAGTTCGTACTGGTAGATCTTCGACAGCGCTTCCTCGCCTGAGATCGTGCGTAACTGCAGGGCCGGCTCGCCATTGAGCAGCGTGGGCAACGCGGCACCGCTGACCGTAAAGGTGCGGGGGGGCACAAGGGTCAGCATGAGCGCCGTCCTCCCAATGAACCGGACCGGACACTGTCATCGCAGCGCACGCATCTATTCCTCGCGTCCTGCGCCCATCGTTTCATCAAGCCTGTCTGCATCAATCCTCCTCCATGAATACCGGCTGCCCATCCGGTGTCAGCGCAGCTCCACGGAGTGCATCTCAAATACGGACAAGGACTTGGGTGTGTCGACGGAAAATTTGAAATCGCTGCCCGGATCGACAGCGATCACAATAAATACCGTTCGACAGGATGTCTGTACATGGGCGAGGGCCCAAAAAACTTGCAGCTGGCCTCGACTTTCGGGAAACGACTACCGGATGCCGCGCCGTGAAAAGCACACCCTGAATCTTTCACTGGGGTGCTGATGGCGTTGTTCAATAAAGAAAAATTCGGTTAAGTCTGTCGAGTAAACGAATTTCAGAATGGCGAGTCTGACAGGACATCTCATCCTGATTGCCAGCCTGCCCGTGAAATGTGCCGTTGAACTGACTGAAGCGGACAACTGGTTGCGCGTTTCCGTCCATTGCGAACGGAAGAACTACGATGACCGTTGGTAATCGTGCGAAGCCAGGAACATCGTTGTGAAAAGCGACTGGTATCTCGATATCGGAGTTTGCATTATGATCAGGAATGCGTATGCAACAGGCGTGAGCAATCACGGCGCGTGCCGCAGTCAGTGAAGTGCGAGCGCCGCGCTGGTTCAGCAGTAGTGGCGCAGGTTAATCATCGTATAGGCAAGCGTCTTGAACGCGTAGTGAACGTCACTGATGCGTTCAAAGCGCAGCAGCAGACGGCGGAACTTGTCCTCCCAGGCGAAGACCCGTTCAATGGTCCTGAAGCGCTCCTCGAAGATGGCCGGATCATAGCGCTGCTTGCGGCCCCGCTTCGGTGTTTTGCGTCCGCGCGGATTCTCGGGGATGTTCGGGGTCATGCCGCGATTGAAGATCGCCTTGCGGTTGGCGCTGCAGTCGTAGATGCCATCCAGGCTGACGATTGAACCGTGCAGGTCCGCGCCAATGGCGCGGGCCATGGCGGTAAGGCTGGGCAGCGCGTCGCGCAACAGCGGTGATTCGTTGCGGTTGCCGGGAACGCTGATGAATGGAGCAATGACGTTGCAGTTGCGATCGCACAAGGCCACCACCTTGTCGCCCTTCAGATGCTCGTGCCCGCTATACCCGAGATTGTCGCCGCCTTTCTTCGCCGCCGTCGTGGTGCCGTCGCCGTGGATGACCGAAAGGTCAAGCAGCTGGTCCTGATGAAGTTGCTGCACCGAGCCCGAAAAGATGGCATCGATGCAACCATCGGCCTGCCAGCGACGAAACGTGCGGTAGATGCGCGTGTAGTGGATTTCGGGTTGGCCGTTGGCATTC
The DNA here is from genome assembly GCF_050435625.1 of Paraburkholderia sp. RAU6.4a. Lineage (NCBI taxonomy): Bacteria > Pseudomonadati > Pseudomonadota > Betaproteobacteria > Burkholderiales > Burkholderiaceae > Paraburkholderia > Paraburkholderia sp. RAU6.4a. The sequence continues at coordinate 865,271 of NZ_JBNDKQ010000001.1, read as the reverse complement.
TTTTCGATCGGCAGCATCTTCCATTGGCAACCCATGTACAGTGCCTGCAGGATGTAGTTGAAGATCTTGTGCAAGGCCAGCGTGGGGGGAGGTCCGCGACGGCCCAGGCTCAGATGCGGCCAGACAAATTGCTCGAACTGCTCCAGGCGCAATCTTGTTGGAATCTCTTGCCAATATGGGCTTCGGGTCATTCGCTGCGTCCAGAAATCTGGACTTTAGCCGATCTGGCTACTCTGACCTGAAATCCAGTCCTGGCGCGGCTTGCAGACAAATTCCACGGCCGTCGAAAACCCGCAACCAGTTGAATAACTGGTGCGACTTCACGTCGCACGCGTACGAAAAAATCCCTTTATTGACGGCACCCCGCGTCGGCCACAAAGTGCCGTTGCACGAGATCCGGCGCGGGTCGTGCGTCAGGCTGTCGCCGTGTGGTGCTGATCCAGCGCCGCCGGCTCACGCCGCATAGACCCGCCAGGCGCATGAGGCGAGCAACCCGCTTGCGCCCAACGCGCACACCTTGCTCGGTGAGTTCGAAATGAATGCGAGGCATGCCGTAGCTGCCGCGCGAGCTCGCATGAATGGCGCAAATACGCCCCAGCAGCTCAGCGTCGCTGCATGCACGTTTCGATGGAGCACGTTTCAGCCACGCGTAGAAGCCGCTGGCGGAGCCTTCCAGCAGTCGTGCCATCGTGGCAATGGGCCAGGCGGCCTGGTTTGTTCTCATGAACTCGAACCCTTGTCGGGCACCGTTCCGGTCTCCCGTGCAAACCAGGCCGCGGCTTTTGACAAAATCTCGCGCTCAAGCTCCAACTGGCGCACCTTGCGGCGTAGACGGGTAAGTTCTTCACGCTCGCTCGTAGTCAGGCCGTCGCGTCGCTTGCCGGTGTCGCGATCGGCTTGCGCCACCCAGTTGTAGATCGTCTGCGCGGTTGGCTCGAACTCCTGCGCGAGTTCCTCAGGTGTGCGCCCAGCCTTGACCAGCTCGACAATCTGTGCCCGAAATTCGGGAGGGTAAGGGTTGCGGTGCTTTCCCATGATGGACACCTCCTGTTCCAAAGGATAGGTGTCCACGAAAGCGGGTCAACTCCACGTGGCTCACCGAGTCAATACGATTGAAGACGCTACCGCCCGTTGTGTCGGATTCGCCGGCGCACTGTCGGATGGGTGACCGACATCCGCACCGTTCACGATCATCGCGCTCGACCCACCACCATCGAGATTGATCGCCTTGCTCGCCCCAAGCCACTCCATGACGTTTGCTGTTTCCTGGATTGTCGTACCCAAAGCAAGGCCGGGTTGCCGTCCGTCAGTCTCGACCAGCAGGATCGTGCCGTCCGCAGCCGTGCCGATCATCGTGCGCGGGTTACGTGCGTTGAACCATCCCCAGTAAAAGCTTGATCGATCGACGCCTGCATAGTCAGGCGACCAGCCTTCTGTCACGGCTCTTCCCTGAACTGTCGCAGCCGGCAACAAGGTTGGGCCGGCAGCGGTCAGCGACACGCCCGGCGACAGTGTCACCGGAGCGTTGTTCGACTGGACCTGCGACGCGACTGTCAGAGCCGTCCCAACCGGCGCATTTTGTTGCAGCCATGCGGCGCTCGTACCAAGCCCTTGCAAAGCGTAACCGCCATTAGGCGGGGGCGCCCCCAGCGTCGCACTTCCTGACAGGACCTGACCATTGCTGCTCACCAATACTTCGTAGGTCGGCCCGCTGTAGCCCGGATCAACCGTGGTTGAGGACGTCAGGCCACCGTTGAAATTGCTGTCATACAGCACGAGATCGTTATAGTTTGTACACGTGTAGTCGTGTGCACGCTCCGGGGCAGGCGTTTCATCCGGGCTGCCACAATTGAATATCTGACCAAGAATCGAGCTGTTAAACGCGACGATTGGCGTGCTCGTGCCGTTCGCGCTGGTCACGGTCACTGTCGTCGACAGGTTGGGTAAGAAAGCGACGGTTGGGTGCCCGTCCACCTGCGCAAACGAAACACCCGGCTCTCCATTAGCAGCCATACCCTCAAGTTTGCCGTTGGAGACAATCGTGCTGGCTGCACCCTTCAACCGGACACCGGCGGGGTTGGCATTGGTCGACCAGAAACCGGAGTTTATTGCAGCAATGGCCCCCAGGCGCGCGGCCGTTGCCTGGGGCGTTTCGCCGCCCGTGCCCAGCGTGCCGCCGCTGCCGGATGCATTGCCGCCCGCGATTATGTTCTGAAGGTTTCCCTTGAACGTAGGTGAAATGGCCAGGACATTGACGAGCCATGGCCCGGTCGACGACGCGTTACCGTCAAGACCTGTATTGCGGACTGTGGGCTTATACGCGTTGCTGGTTTGTTGAGCGATTGCCGTTGCAACAGCCTGTGCAGCGGCCTGAGTTGCATACTGGCCGATCGACACGTTGAAACCAAGTGGCGACCCGTCCGGTCCGGTTCCCGCCGGGTCATAGCGTACCGGATAACCTGCTGCCGCCATCGCTGCAGCGGCAGGGGCCGCAGCGATCTGTGTCTTCGCGAACTGAACCGTGACCGTCCAGGAATCGGTGCTGGCCGCCTGGCCGCGAGTGATCTGGTAATACGTGACACCGGGGCTGACCTGTGTGGTCGTACGCGCTTCCTGTAGCCCCGGCGGTCCGAGCGGCAATTCGCCCGCGGGTAGTTGCCATGAGACCGCCGGGGAGGGCGCCGCAGTAGCTAAGGACGACGAAGATCCGTCAGAAATGCAATCTCCACACCCCGATAGAATCAAGGCTGCCGCAGCCGCCAGTACTAATTCTCCAACTACATATCTATCGGCCAACTTCTTCATCAACCGACTCTCCAAATCAAATTTTCTTCTTACTTGTCAATTCGTCAAAGAAGCGAATTAGGCCTGTTCAGATCATAATCCTGAACAACCTTAGCTTAATTGAATATTAATTTGCTATGGTGACATCGCTGAGAAAGATTATTTGATATGCAGTACGCATCAATCACGAAATTGATTTTGAGATAATTCATTGCGAATATATCGTAAGCGTCAGACCGGTACCGTCCAGAATGTCGTTGACGGCGGAGGCGGGAATTGCTATCGCTTCGGATTGATGCGCGTGGAAGTCGGCAGTAGAGGTTCGGTTTTGTCGCGATACCGATTGCAATTTGAGCAAAGCCGGATATGACTAGGACTACCTATTTCACCAACGAATAGAATTGCTCGGCGAAAGTTTGTCGGGCCCCGTTGTTTTGCATCTGCCCCTTGGCGATCATGTGAGCTACCTCGATGCCACCGAGCAGGATGCGTGCGCACCGGAAATTCTTGAACCCGAGCATGGAGCGGGTACGCCGTTTAATCGCGCGGTGGTCCTGTTCGATGAGATTGTTCAAGTACTTCGTCTGCCGGATCTTGATGGGCGTTTCGCGCTCGGCGTTGATGGCTTGCAACGCAGCCATATTGGCGCCGCTTTTGTCGATCGTCACAGTCTCGGGTTCGCCATTCAGGGCCATCGACTTTTCGAAATACCGCCGCGCCGCAGTCTTATCCCGATGGGCCCGTAACAGAAAGTCGATGGTGTTGCCGGCCTTGTTGACGGCGCGATACAGGTATTTCCATTGGCCCTTGACCTTGATGTAGGTCTCGTCGACGCGCCAGCTCTTGCCCACGGGGCGTTTGTGGCGGCGAAACGCTTTTTCCAGCACCGGCAGCAGCTTGAGCGCCCAACGGTGCACGGTTGAATGATCCACTGAGATGCCTCGCTCAGCCATCATTTCTTCGAGGTTTCGCAGGCTAAGCAGATAGGCCACATACCAGCGAACACAAGTCAGGATCACATCAAGCGGGTAATGCAGGCGTTTGAGCACGCGGGCAACGGTCGGATTCAGAGTCTTCATCAAGCTTTCAGTCGTTCATCTGTTCCGCACATCATAGGCGACCGCCTTATTGCAACAGAACCGGTCCGCCGGACGGAAAAGTAAAGCGCAAAAGCCATTCGCGCTGGGCTTCGTGTCGACGCCAAACGTGCAGCGTTGCATACACCCGTTCCATCGTCCGACACCGCTGCTGATCCCACGACGGAAGGCTCGTCCGGATTAGGCGAAGCCGTGCACGAAGCACGTCTGTGGAGCGACGACGGCTGGACCGCGCGCGTCATCAAGAACGAAGACGACGAAGGCTGGGCCGTCGAAATGATCAAGGACGGCGAAGCGGAACCGGCGCTCGTCGGGCCGTGGACGATGGGCCGCAACAAGAAGGATCCGAAACCCCTCGACACGTCGGCGTTCAACACGCTGGTGAAGACCGCCTCAGAAGTCCTACGCCGCCATGAGCAGCAACTGCGTGCGCAACTCCATAAAGAAGTGCGGGTGGCGAGCGCGGACGGTAACGACGAACTCGACATCACGCTGGACATCGTTGCGGACGACATCGAACCGTACGCGCTGCTGACCGCGCTCGACACCTTCGGCGAGCAGTTGGCGCAAGTGCAGGTCGCGCCCAGCTTCAAGCTCAGCGAGGCGAGCGCCGTGGCCTGGGTCGAAAACGAATTTCGCCGCCCGGGCTAGAGGCGGGGCAGGCCGGCTGACCAGGTTGATTCAAAAATTACTAAAACCTGTCAATATACTTTCATATTAACTTCATAGAATCCTCGCGTCATAGCGGCGCGAGCGTGAACCATGTGGTTTCGGGCTGACTGCGTGCCGGCTGTGCATTCACCCACGCTACCCGAACCCTGGATCACGACAACATGGCAGAGCCGTTCGACATTTCCCGCCGCAAGGCCCTGAAACTACTTGCCGGTGCGCCGATGCTGCCGCTAGGCGGCATCGCCACGGCGTCGATGCTGACCGCTTGCGGCGGCGATCTGGCGACTCCGTCGGCCAATTCCGCCACGCCTACTACGCCTGCCACCCCGGTCGCGAACTTCACTTCGGCGTCTTTCAACAGCATGCCGGCGCCGTCGCTCGCCAATCCGTCGCTGATGGCAACCACCACGGTCGGGTCAGGCCTGACGGTTTCGTATTCCGACGGCTCCCAAAAGGCTTACAAACTCGCGTACCAGCCGTTCTTCATGACCGGCGATCTGGTCCCGGACGGCAACGGCGGCACCGTGCTGGCCGGCGGGTACTTCGACATCAACAACCAGCCGATCGACGACGATTCGGTGCCCGCGCAACGGCGCCAGTTCTTTTCGGACTCGCCGGACGGTACGTCGCTGCTGAAGATCGATGGCGCGAAGGTCGCCGGCGTAAAGGGCAACGCGGTGTTCGCTGTGGTCCAGTTCGAATACACGACGCGCTCGCAGTCCGGCAGTGACATGTATGGCCGCCTCCCGTCGCCGATCGCGGTGCTGACGCTGGATCAGGATCCGGCCACCGGCAAGTTGACGCTCGTCAAGTATCACAACGTCGACACGTCGCCCGCGAATGGGCTGTGGATCACCTGCGGCGCGAGCCTGTCGCCGTGGAACACGCATCTGTCGAGCGAGGAATACGAGCCGGATGCGTTCACGGCCAGCTCGAGCAATCTGGCGCAGTACAAGGCGTTCAACGATAACCTGTACGGCAACACGAACATTGCTTTCAACCCGTATCTCTATGGTCATCTGCCGGAAATCACGGTCAAGGCGGATGGCACCGGCTCGGTCAGAAAGCACTATTGCCTCGGGCGCATTTCGCACGAACTGGTGCAGGTGATGCCGGACAACCGCACGGTCCTGATGGGCGACGACGCGACCAACAGCGGCCTCTTCATGTTCGTGGCGGACAACGAGAAGGACCTGTCGGCCGGCACGTTGTATGTGGCGAAAGTGGGCGCGGGCTTCTCGGTCGATCCGGCCGCGGCGGGCGCGGACCTGACGTGGATCAGGCTGGGTCACGCGACGAGCGCGGAAGTCGAGGCCATGGCGAAGTCGAATCGGCCGCAGGACGTCATCGACGTCAAGTGGACCGATCCTGCCGACGCTAACTACCGGAAGATCTTCGCCGGCGGCACCGCGCAGTGGGTCAGGATCATGCCGGGCAAGGAGAAGGTTGCGGCTTTCCTCGAAACCCATCGCTACGCTTACCTGGCGGGCGGCAGCATGGGCTTCACGAAGATGGAAGGGACGACGGTCAACATCAAGGACAAGATCGCGTACTCCGCTTTGCAGAACATCGTCGACTCGATGGTGAAGGGCAACGCGAAGGGCTGGAACGCGGAGAGCAACATTTCCGTCGACGCCGCGATCAACGCCGGCGGCGTGCTTCAGCACAAGCTCGCGGGCGGCCAGAAGGATAACCAGGGTGCCGCGCATCAACAGCGAGTGGGTGCCGGTGCACACCAGCGCGCTGCTGGTCGGCAAGGACATCGCCGCCGACGCGCTCGGCAACAAGGCCGACCCGGAGTTGGTCGCCAACCCGGACAACCTGAAATTCTCGGAGAAGCTGCGCACGCTCTTTATCGGCGAGGACAGCGGCTACCACGCGAACAATTTCCTGTGGGCGTACAACGTCGACACGAAGCAGCTCACGCGTCTGCTGTCGACACCCGCCGGCGCCGAATCGACCGGTCTGCATGCGGTCGACGAACTCAACGGCTGGACCTACATCATGAGCAACTTCCAGCATGCCGGCGACTGGGGCAGCCAGCATACGCAGGCGCTCAGGGACACGCTCGATCCGCTTGTGCGCGCGAATTACAGGGATCGCTTCGGCGCGTCGGTCGGCTATCTGACAGCAGACCCGACATCGATCAGGCTGGTGTGACGGCAAGGCTCGCAGAGATCCTCGCAAGTCTCATTGTGGGGAAATTGATGGCGCGTTGATCCGATACGAAAAGCACGGTTCGCGAGCGGTTCATCGCCCCCTCTCTGGAGGGGGTTTTTTATTGGAGCCGGGAGGCAAGGTTGTGTGTTCGCAAGACACTCTTCGAACTGTGACATAGCCCTGCATTCAGGCAACTGCGTGGTGATAGTCAGCGACTACGGGGCGGATTGCCAGCCAGATAGCCGGCTTCGACGAGCCACGCGAACAGCGCGTTGATGATCACCATCGCCTGGTACTGGCTACTCGGCCGGAGCGTCCTGTAGAACGGCCGCCAGCGCGGATCATGGCGCGGGTATTTGCGCCCGCCGTCGGCGACCCAGCGCGCGTGCGGCAACGGGTCTTTCAGGAATTGCCGGAAGAGTTGCAGGTCTTCGTGCGTGAGCGACGACAGCGGCTTGCCCAGTTGCACGATCGCCCATAGCAGCAGCCGTTCGGCTTCCTTGCGGTAATTCTCGAAGGTGGCCTTTTTGTCGGCGACCCGCGCGAGCCATGCGCGGACCGCATTCAGGTCGTCGTGGGCGGCGATCTGTGAATGCCCGCGCGCCCGGTTGCTGCCATCGCGGCCGTCGAGATCGGCGGACAGTTCAAGCGCATCGAGGGGCGTCCTGTCCGACGAAACCCGCCTCTCGACTGAAATCGACCGCCTGAAAGGCGAATTCCCGAAGACCCGCGAGCTGTACCGCGAAGTCTGCGCGCTACTGTTCTTCCGCTTCGGGATCGCGCCGACCGCGAACCGGCTTTACCAGTTAGTGAAGCGCGGCAGCATGAGCACGCCGACCCAGGTGCTCGGTGAATTCTGGGCCGAACTGCGCGAAAAGAGCCGGGTGCGCATCGAACACCCCGACCTGCCCGCCGATCTGGGGCCGGCCGCCGGCGAACTGGTCGCGGCGCTCTGGACCCGCGCAACCGCCTCTGCCGAAGCCGCGCTCGACGCGCTGCGCGACGAGGTCGAGGCGCAACGGTCGGTCGTTGCTGCCCGCGACGAACTGGGTCGCGTCGAGACCGCGCTCGAACAGCGCACGGCGACGCTCCTTGCCGCGCAGGTCGAGGTGCGCGAACTGGAAAAGGCGCAGACCGAGGGCCACGCGGCGCGGCAGGCGTGCGAGGCCGAGGTCGTCCGGCTCAAGGCCGAGGCGCTCGTGCGCGACCGTGAACTGGACAAGGTGCGCGAAGGTTTCTCGCGGGATCTCGAGAAGCTGCGCGAGAGCGCGGAACGCGCCGAGGAGCGCCTGCGAGCATCGGAAAAGCGCGCGCTGCTGGAGATCGACCGCGAGTGGGGTGCGGCCGCGAAGCTGCGGAAGGACCTCGATGCCGCGGTGAAGCGGGCCGACAGTCGCGGGGCGGACCATCACCGGGCGGTCGAGGCGCTGCAGGCGCGGCTCGGGGACGTGCGTCACCAGGCGGGCGTGCTGCAGGGACGGCTCGATGCCGTGCTGGCCACGAACGTCACGATGCAGCAACAGCTGGCGGCACTGCGGCAGGCGGATACACGCGACGCCCGCCCAGCCCGTGCGAAGTCCGCCTCCACCCCGGCGCGCCCGGTGGCGACACGCCCTTCACGCGCGCCGCGCGTCACGCCCGCGCCAGCCAGCAAGACCGTAGTGCACCGCAAGCGGGGAAAGAGGGATGGAAAATAGAACCCGCCCGCGCAAGAGACGGAAGGCCCCGGTCTGTCCGCCGATCGGCGCGCTGTTGCGCTATGGCGAGCGGACCGTGCGCGTGATCGCCGAAGCGAGCGGCCAGCGCGTGATCATCGAGTCGGTGCACGAAGACGGAAGCACCTTCCGCAGCACGGTGAAGTGGGCTAATCTGGCCGCTCTTCACGATCAGCTCTTCTGAGCGGGATGAACATGCAGCAGCCCACCATTCAGCAGCTCGACATTTTCGCCGACAGCCGTGATGTCATGTTGCGTAACGACGTGCTGGAGCCGCTGCAGCGGCGCGATGCGGTGGCGGCGCGAACGGCACTGGAGCTGCTTGCCGGCGAATATCCGGACGATGGCGCGCTCCCAGCGATGAGCGTGCTGGTTCGTGAGCTGGAACGCAGATCGCCCACGCCCTTTTCTGATCACGAGACGCTGGCCAGCGCACGCCGGCATCTCGAGGACGAGGTCGTACTTGCCGCCCGGCGGGTGCTGCCCGCGCAGAATGTTCAGTCGTGGCTCACGCCGTGCTGGCGAGCGCTTGCTCAGCGGGCTGAATCGCTACCGTTTCGTACCGCCGACGCAGACAGTCACGCCGTGCCGCTGTGGCTTTTGGCGGGCGACGGGGCGGCTGCGATTGAAGCAGTCGAAGCCATTGAGTCCTGGTCGCGCATCCCGGCACCGCTTGCGTGGATGACCGAGGCACGCTACCGGGCGGCCGGCCTGGATGCGGCGTGGCCGCTGCTCGCGCAGCTGGCGTGGCTGGCGCCGGCGAGGTTCGTGGCGTTGTTGCCCACCTTGGGTGATGCTTCGCTGGACGCGCTGCGCCGGCGCTTCGATGCCGAATTCCCTGGCACCGGCGAGGTCGACGACTATTTGTGGTTCCCGGCATGGCTGCTGTTGGTGAAGCCGGCGCTCGCCGGCAGGTTAGGTGAGGCGCGCGTGCAGCGTGACCAGGCGGCATCGCGCGCGACGGTCCTGCTCGGAGAGATCCGGCGCCGGGAGCACGAAGGCGACCAGCATGAACTCATCGGGCTGCGCCAGGAGCTCAGCCGGCTGCATGCGGGCCTGTTCGACACCTACATGGCGACACGGAAAGTGCAGCACCGTTGATCGGTGAGCGAGGCCGCGAATGGTCACATCGGGCAGTCGTCCTGCAATCATTCGCGAGATGCGACCCGGGGGCGGACGGTTCGCCCGGGCGAGGAGACGGCCGCGAGGCCGAACAGGTATCCGTAATTGTCTCCGCACTGCGGAGACAATTCGGACGCTCGCCGGCGCAAGCCCCGGTGACGGGTTTGAAGACAGATTGGGCCGTCCGCGGGCAGTTTTAACGCGGCGGTAGCCGCACACCTGAGCATGAAAGTATGAACGACCTTACGCCTTCCTCCTTGCTTGACGAAGTCCGACTGCTGATCGATTCGGCGCGCGAACGGGCCGCCGTTGCGATCAATGCAGAACTGACACTGCTGTACTGGCAGGTGGGGCATCGTATCGAGGCGGAGGTATTGCGGGGCGCCCGCGCGGAGTACGGGCAACAGGTGATCGGATCGTTGGCGCGTCAGCTTACCGCCGAATACGGGCGCGGCTGGAGCGACAAGCAGTTGCGCCACTGCATGCGTCTTGCGGAGGTTTTTGCCGACGAAGCGATGGTCTCCGCAGTGCGGAGAGAATTGAGCTGGACGCACCTGAAGACGCTGATCTACATCGACGACCCGGTGAAGCGTGATTTTTATATTGAACTTGCCCGTGTCGAACGCTGGTCCACGCGGCAGTTGCAGGAGCGCATCGACTCAATGCTTTTTGAGCGCAGTGCAATCTCGCGGAAACCCGAAGACGCAATCCGGCGGGATCTCGCGATGCTGAGGGACGAACGACGTGTGCCTCCCGACGCGTTGCTGAAGGACCCGTATGTGCTGGATTTTCTTGGTCTCAACGATCACTACCTCGAAAAGGATCTGGAGGATGCGATCCTGCGAGAGATGGAGCAGTTCCTTCTCGAACTTGGTGCTGGTTTCACGTTTGTGGCTCGTCAGAAACGCTTGCTGATTGATCACGACGATTTTTACATTGATCTTCTCTTTTACAACCGCAAGCTTCGACGGCTTGTTGCAATCGAACTCAAGCTGGGCGCGTTCAAGGCCGAATACAAGAGTCAGATGGAGCTTTATTTGCGCTGGCTCGCGAAACATGAACAGGAGCCAGACGAGGAACCGCCGCTCGGCATTATCCTGTGTGCAGGCAAGAAGCAGGAGCAGATCGAGCTGCTCGAACTCGATAAAAGCGGTATCCATGTCGCAGAGTATCTGACTGTGCTGCCGCCACGAGAGCAGTTACAGGCGAAATTGCACCAGTCAATTGAAGCCGCAAGATCACGGCTCCAGGACAAGCGGCGCGAATGATTCGATCGCCAGGATCCGGCGACTGACCGTTTGTCGCGCGCGGCCGCCTTGCTCCAGCCGGTTGAAGGTGTGCCGGACGCAGTCCGGTCCGGATACTCGGGTCCGTCGGCGATCGTGCGCACGAGCGCCCATTCGCCTTCGGTGAAAGCATGCGATGCATCGAGCGTCGCTGCGCCATTGCCGCCACGCACCTTCACACCTGAGAACGGATTGGCGAGCACGTAGCGTTGCTCGATCAGCCAGCGGAACGGCGCGCCGACGATCGACAGCGCGTGCGCAACCGAACGGTCCGAGAGATTGCCGTTGAACGGCCGCCAGTCAGGCGACGTACGCGGCCGTACCGGACCCACCCAGCGTGCACGCGGCGAGGGATGCCGCAGGAACGCCCGGTACGCGATTGCGTCTTCGGTCGTCAGCGACGACAGCGCGCGGCCCCGCTCGACGATCGCCCGCAGGATCAGGCGCTCGGCCTCCTTGCGGTAGGTGCGCCGCGTGGCGGGCGACTCCTGCAGCGCGAGCCAGGTCTGCACGGCCTCATAGTCATTGGACGCGTCCAGCGGACAGGTCGCGACGGGCGCGCGGAACGTACGGCTGGTGCCATCGACCTCGTGAGGCAGCCGCAGGGTTTTCCCACGGCGATGTCACCACGCTGGCTTGCCACCACCAGCGCGCGGGCCTTTTCGGTGAGGGCGGGCCATGCGGCGAAGAACTGCTCGATCGCGCGCGCACTCGCCGCGCCGAGACCGGGGACCGCTTTTCACCATTGGCGTCGTCGCGGCATCCGCACGGTCAGGTCGGCCAGCGTCGTGATGCCTTGGGCGCGCAGCACGCGCACGGCGCGAGGGGAGAATGACAAATGGCAAACACCATGAGGAAGAATACCGATGTCGGAGCGAGGGGCGGAGCTGCTCGTAGTAGTGTTGAAGCCTTTGTAATGAAGGTGGATAGCGCCTATGCGAGCCAGAACGCGCTGATCCACAGCAAGGCACCCAGGGCGCGCGACTTCACCAATCAGCGCACCCGCCGTGCGGGCGGCGAAGTCGACGAGGTGCAGCGCGGCAAGAACCGCAACAAGTCGAAGATTCCCGCCCGGGTGGAACATGTCTTCGCGGTCGTGAAGCGACTGTGGGGATTTACCAAGGTTCGCTATCGCGGGCTGGCAAAGAACGCTAATCGGGCGTTCGTCGCGCTCGCGCTGGCGAACGTCTATCTTTCGCGTAGGCAACTGATGGCATCGGTACGCCCATAGTGGGCGAACGGCGGGCAAAGTGGCCGCCAGCAGGCCCGGGAGGGCCGAAAAGCATGCGCTCAAGCTCGACTTCATGACTTGACGACGTTCAAATTGCTGACGCGTCGCCGATTTCGCGGCTTGTTCAGCGTAGCCTTAAGCATTCCCTCTTCGCTTCCCGCCTTACGCGCGACATTTTGGCGCGCTCGGGTGACGCGGCCTGTGGCGCAACGGCCCTCGAATGGAGCCTTGTCGTTGAGAGTTGTAAAGCGGATGAGGCACTACGCGGGCAGACGAATGAAAGCTCTCCGCAATAGACTGTACTTCCCAATCCTGATCTTTGCGACGGCAATGCCGCACCAATCCATGCCCCCATTCTTTGATCGCTGTGTGCGTCTCGTTGTCGGCGCAACGCTCTCTGTTTCACTTGCCGCCTGCCACCATGAAGAGCCGTGGAAGCTCACGGACGTCCAGGGGCATTTTCCCGATCTGGATTTCGAACTGACCTCCGACGCCGGCAAGCAGATTAGCCAGGCGAACCTGGCAGGTGATGTCACACTCGTCTACTTCGGCTACACGCATTGCCCGGACGTATGCCCGGAGACGCTGGCCAAACTGGCCCAAGTGACGCATCAACTGGGCGGCGCCGCACAGCATGTGAAGGTCCTGTTCGTGAGTGTCGACCCGGCGCGGGACACGCCCGCAGTGATGCATGCGTATGTCGATGCGTTTGACGCAAAGCACGACGTCGGCCTGACCGGTTCCGACAGCGCGATCAAGGCGCTCGCGCAACGCTATCGCGTCGCGTACCAGGCTGACAAGCCCCGCGCGAACGGTGGATACGAGGTAACCCATAGCTCGGCGATCTACATATTCGATGCGAAAGGGCACGCACGCCTGATCGGTGCGGACGACGATCCGGTCGACGCATTTGTGCACGATCTGCGTCAATTGGCCGACGAGACCTGACGACAGGCGCCCGCGACGGTGCTGAAGAGGCCGCGAACGAGCTCGCGCACCCACGGTGTTTTCAACAGATAGAGTCGGACGTAGTCGGAGATTCCGGCCAGATTCGCCCGGAGGAGCGCTTGTTGTCGCCGCCCGAAGTTCCACGCATACCACTGCGTTCAGCTGGTCAATAACCGGCTACGACCAGAATCCCTATGCACGCTCAACGCAAGGTTTCCTGGCATACAAGTGTGTGGCGCCGGTAGCATCGTGGATCACGCCACCGCTTGAGCAGGCTGGACCTCGACCGTGACATGGGACAACCCCTTAAAGCGCTGGAGCACCGCATGATGCCATCTTCGAAGATGGAAACGGCAAACACACCGGACGGAGCGAAGATCTTCTGCGCCTCGTCTTCGTAACCATGCCCGTGATGGTCGCCGAGCAGCCACGCGCTCGGCAGGTTGACCAACAGGCCTACCACCGCGATGGGAATCGCTTCGCCGAAATGAATCGATACTGGCGGCAGAAAGCGCGACACAGCCTCGTACCCAATCAGCACTGCGATCATGGCAAGTACGATGGCACTCGTGAAGCCCGCGAGATCGCCAAGCTTGCCAGTACCGAAAACGAAGCGGGGGTCGGCAGCATGCTTACGCGCGTATGTGTACGCGAGGGCTGCAATCAGCATTGCTCCAGCGTGCGTCGACATGTGCAGACCGTCTGCAACAAGCGCCAGTGAGCCGAACATATTGCCGCCGATGATTTCAATCAGCGTCATCGCGCTGCACAGCGCAATGACCGCCCAGGTCCTGCGCTCGTTCTGCTCGTGAGCCGCGCCCAGAAAGATGTGGTCGTGTCCTGCGCCGAACGCCGAGTCTTTGAAATCACTCATGTGCTGCTCTACTTGAAATAGCTGTGAACGACTTCGATGAGCTGGTCAGTCGCGCTGCCGGCCGGCTCTTTGTGGATTTCGGCATCGACGAGATGCGTGCGGATATGCTCCTCGAGCACTACCGCCAGCAGGCCATTCATCGCGCCGCGACAACTGGTTATCTGCTGCAGGACATCGATGCATCCACGCTCTTCCTCAAGCGCCCGCTCGATGGCTTCCACTTGCCCCTTGATGCGGCGGACCCGGTTGAGAAGCTTCTGTTTCTCACGAATGGTGTGGCTCATGAATGACCTCCGATATACCGCAGGAGAAGCAGGCATACGTTTTCCTGACGTGATCGGCTGCTTCTGGCCGGACACAGCATCGTGTGATAAGAATATGCGCCGCGTGCTTCAGATGCTGCGAGCGACGCTACGCGAACCCGTCGCGGCCGTTCGACCTGGCTCCGATCGAAAGGCTACCTTGAAGGTGGAGCCGCCATCGCTCGGTTGCGGATAGCTAATCGCCCAATTCGACCCTTCGTACATAGCCTATTCGTCGCGCCTGGGTCCCGGCCACGATGATGTGTCGAGAACCATCGGTCGACTTCGATATCCCGATGGCCCTTGGCAGGAGACGGGCAACCGTGGTATTTCCGTGCATGCGGCGGTGCGTCATCTATTGGCGACGTGACTCTTTGGAATGCAAAAATGCAGGCATCCGAGTTGACCGACGACCAGGTCGCGGAACCGGTAGAGATGTTCCGGCAGATCGGCGATCCGACCCGCCTGAAAATAATTGCAGCATGCCTTCGCGTGCCGATGTGCGTTTCCTACATCGCGGCCAAATATGGCTTGGCGCAAACGCTCGTCAGCCATCACCTGCGGCTTTTGCGAGCAGCCCGGGTGCTGCGCGCCGATCGGTGCGGAAAACAGATTTTCTGTGTAGCAACTGACGAGCACGTAAAGCTTGTCATCAGCGACATGGCTGAACACGAGTGTGAGCATCCGCCGTCCGAATTTGATGAGTCACCGAAGGAGGAATGACGCGTTTTGCGGCTGACCTGCAAGGCAAGCCCCGATGTTTTCCGGCTATCGAACCCACCGCGCCGGTTAATTAAAGCACAGACGCGTTTACTTCATCGGGGGGTATGGCATCATCTAGACGGAAACAAAGGGCGTTGACTTCGGCGTGCGCAAGGAGGATCGCTTTAACATCTGGCCGGATTAACCCTTGCCCATTGGGGGCACGCCGCGAAGCCCACGTCATGCGTTCACTATCACGTGAGTCGAGGAGCACTGCTATGAGCACCTGCAACGAACCGCATCATGCCCATCATGACCATCAGCATGGTCCGAACTGCGGACACACTGCGATCAGGCATGGCGATCACACTGACTATCTGCACGATGGTCACCTGCACCATCCCCATGGCGATCACGTGGACGAACACCGGCTGGAGGTGAGCGCAAAAAATCCGGATCAATGTACTTCCAACTGCGGCGGTCATGAGTCGGGACATGTCCACGGGCCGGCATGCGGCCACGAAGCGGTACCGCATGGCGATCACGTCGACTACCTGGTCAACGGCCACCTGCACCATCCGCACGGCGATCATTGCGACGACCACGGCCCGGTTGAGCTCGCCTGAGTGCCCGGCGCCAGGCAGGCGAAGTACCTCAATACGATTGAGTATGCCTGGTGCCAGGTTACTGCCAGGGTGGACACACCTTACTGCGTCCACTCAGGGAACGGGTCGGTAAATTTGTGCCACTCGACTTCATCACGGGCCAGTTCGTCCTCGCTTAGCAGGCAGGCATCAAAGGACGCGCGCAAGGCTGCCTCGTCCATTCCGGTGCCGATCAGGACCAGCTCCTGTTGACGATCCCCGAAAACGCTCATGCCAGCGGCTTCGGATGATAGCCTGTGCTTCGGGCTCCTGCGGCCAGGCGTGCCTGGGCACGGCCGCCCACCAGGTTCCGGCGCGTCCGTGACGCGAGACCGCGCCGGCTTGCGACCATTCGCCGACCGCATGGTTGCGCGAGGCCAGCCAGAAGTACCCCTTCGAGCGCACGACGCCCGGCCATTCGCACTGAATCCAGTCGAAGAAACGCTGCGGATGAAACGGACGGCGCGCGCGGTAGACGAAGCTGATGATGCCATATTGTTCGCTTTCGGGAATGTGTTCGCCGCGCATCTCCTTGAGCCACCCAGGCGCTTGCGCAGCGGCTTCGAAGTCGAACAGGCCGGTATCGAGAACCTGCCCGATCGGCACCTGGCCAAAGCGGCTTTCGACGATCTTCGCGCGGGCGTTCAGCACCCGCAGCACGCCTTTGAGCAACTCCAACTCGCTTGCGCTCACAAGGTCCGTCTTGTTCAGCACGATCACGTCGCAGAACTCGATCTGCTCGGTCAGCAGATCGACCACGGTGCGGCGGTCTTCCCCGCCCATCGTTTCGCCGCGATCCGCCAGGAAGTCGTGGGAACCGTAGTCGCGCACAAAGTTATAGGCGTCGACGACCGTCACCATCGTGTCCAGGCGAGAGATATCCGAGAGGCTGTGACCTTGTTCGTCGCGAAACGTGAAGGTTTCCGCCACCGGCAAGGGCTCGGATATGCCCGTGGATTCGATCAGCAGATAGTCGAAGCGGTTCTCCCGCGCGAGCCGCTGGATCTCGATCAGCAGGTCCTCGCGCAATGTGCAGCAAATGCAACCGTTGCTCATTTCGACGAGCTTTTCGTCGATGTGCGAGAGCTGGCTGCCGCCGTCACGAATCAGCTGAGCGTCGATGTTGACTTCCGACATATCGTTCACGATTACGGCCACCCGCTTGCCTTCGCGGTTATTCAGGACGTGGTTCAGGAGCGAGGTCTTGCCCGCGCCGAGAAAGCCGGACAGTACGGTGACGGGGAGTTTGTGCATGGGAAAAGTGGAGCCTCAAACGTGGTGAAGAAGGTCGCATGAATCGACACGGCCAGCCTGCTGGCCGAGGCGGGTGCGCGGCAAGCAGGCGCGATCCTTCGTGTCAGTTCTGCAGGACTTCGCCAACCATACAGTTGTCGAGGCCCGCCTTGAAAAGATCATGTGGCAACTGTTTGCCGATGAAAACAATCCGGGTTTCGCGCGTTTCATTCGCGCCCCAGGACTTACCGATATCCGCGCCAAAAATCATATGTACGCCCTGGAACACTGCGCGACGGTCGTCACCCGCCAGGTTCAGCACACCCTTGTAGCGCAGCATCGCGGCACCATAGATCGCAACCGTGGCGCTGAAGAACGCCTCGAGCTTGTCCCGATCCAGAGGCGCAGTAGTGCGGTAGACGAAGGACGTCACATCGTCGTCATGCTCGTGCGAAACGTCTTCAAGGAAATCGGGCTCGATGTCGACAATGGCATCCAGACTGAAGCTGCGGATGTCGAGCAGTTGCTTCAGGTCCGTCTCGCCAAAATGTGCCGGCCTGATCGTCGCGCGCGGGTTCATCTGCCGCAACCGGCGCATCAGTTGCTGCGCCTGCTCTTCGCCAACGAGGTCCACCTTGGATACGAGGATACGGTCCGCGAATCCGACCTGCTCCTGCGCTTCGTGATGTTCGTCGAGCTGCTCGCCGCCATGCCGTGCGTCGACAACCGTCACGATGGCGTCGAGCAGGTATTTCTCCTGCACGACATCGTCAACAAAGAACGTTTGCGCGACGGGCGCCGGATCGGCAAGTCCCGTTGTCTCGATGATGACCCGCTCGAACGCGAGTTCTCCTGTCTCCCGTCGCGCGGCGAGCGTCGAAAGAATGCGCACCAGGTCGCCACGCACCGTACAACAGATACAGCCATTGTTCATTTCGACAATCTGCTCGTTACCGTCCTGCACCAGCAATTCGTTGTCGATGCCCGCTTCGCCGAACTCGTTTTCGATGACCGCAACGCGTCCGCCGTGATGCTCGGTCAGGATGCGGTTGAGCAAGGTCGTTTTTCCGGCGCCGAGGAAGCCGGTCAGGATGGTCGTCGGGATACGCTGGAAGCCGGTTGCATCTTGCATTGCATTCTCCTGTGAGCGGCACGCGCTCAAGCATGTTCGCCCGTCGAGGTGCCCAGGCGCTGAGCAAATGGTTACGGTCGAGATGCCCCCATGCGGTGACAGCCCGCTTCGCTGATGCCACGCTCCGGGACGGCCAGTCTGTCTGCTGGGAACGCTGGACACCGCATGTGTTATGTTATAACGTATCTAATCCTATCGGATTGTTATTTTTCGTGCCAGGAACGCCAATGAGAAAAATCGCCGCCAGGCTTTGCAACTCCGTTCAGCACCGCGCATCCTGGAGTTCAGGACAGCCAGACCGGTTTGTTTGGCGCGCCGCACTAAAGCCCATCGGTAGCCTTGCGGCTGCATTGGTACTGCTTGCCGCGCATCAGGGAAGCGCCATGGCGGCATCAGCAGCGGCTGGCGTAATCAACGCCATCGGTGTCGAAAACGAGTACGCCGACGTCATCGCCCAGATCGGCGGCAAGTACGTTCAGGTGAGCGCGATCGAAACGGATCCCAATACGGATCCACACACGTTCGAGGTCAACCCGAAGGTGGCAGCGCAGCTTGCTTCCGCCGATCTGATCGTCAAGAACGGCGTGGGATACGACGCCTGGGCCGACAAGATCATCGCAGCCGCGCCCAACAACAAACGCAAGGTCATTGACGCCCAACACCTGCTTGGCCTGCCCGACAGCACGCCGAACCCGCATCTCTGGTACGACCCGAAAACCATGCCGGCGGTTGCGAAGGCAGTGGCAGCGGACCTTTCCGCATTGAACCCCGCGCAGGCAGCCTACTTTCAAGCCAACGTGAAGAAGTTCGACGCATCACTCAAGCCCTGGCTGGCTGCAATTGCATCGTTCAAGGCGCACTACGCGAAAACGCCTGTCGCGGTGACGGAGCCGGTCGCCAACTACATGCTCGAAGCGGTCAGCACCAATATCGCCACACCCTTCAGCCTGCAGGCGGCGATCATGAACGGCACCGATCCCTCTCCGCAGGACGTGACGAAACAGAACAGCCTGTTCACGGACCACAAGGTCAAGGTGTTCGTCTACAACCAGCAAGTCACGGATGCGCTCACACAGTCGTTCCTCAATCTGGCCAGGAAAAATGGTATTCCGGTGGTCGGCGTCTACGAGACCATGCCAACCCCCGGCTTTACTTACCAGTCGTGGATGCTGGCGGAAGTCAATGCGCTGGAAAAGGCAGTGACTTCCAAAGTGTCCACCGAAACCTTGCAGGCTGTGCAGTGAGCGGCATGTGCCCTGGCAACGAGGTCCTTGCGGTCGACCGGGTGAGCGTCTCTTTCCCGGGGCACAGCGTGCTACATGAGGTGAGTTTCAGTCTGGAAGCGGGAGAGTTCTGCGGCCTTATCGGTTCGAACGGTTCGGGCAAGACCACGCTGCTGCGTACGATCCTCGGCTTCCAGGTAGCGAGTGCAGGTAGCATCAGGATCAATGGTGCGCGCAGCCTGACCTCGGTGGGTTACGTCCCGCAGAAGATCGCGCTCGACCCCTACCTCCCGATGCGTGCGCGGGATCTGGTGTCGCTCGGCCTCGAGGGCCACAGGCTCGGCTTGCCGTTACCGTCGAAAAAACGCCGCGAGGCGGTCGACGGGATGCTCAAAGTCGTGGATGCGGAGCCTTTCGCGGACCAGCGCATCGGGGAACTGTCCGGAGGCCAGCAGCAGCGGGTACTGATCGCACACGCTCTGGTTCGCCGTCCGCGGCTGCTGTTGCTGGACGAACCTCTGGCCAACCTCGACATGCGCAGCGTCGCCGAAATTGTCGCGCTGTTGCGCCGCCTGAGCCTCGAGCACGGGCTTGCGGTCCTGCTTTCGGCGCATGACATGAATCCCTTGCTGCCGGTGATGGACCGGATCGTCTACCTCGCCAATGGCCACGCAGCGAGCGGGGCGACGGACGAAGTGGTGCGTACCGAGGTCCTGAGCAGACTGTACGGCTATCACATCGATGTCGTCCGCGTGCACGGCCGCGTGCTGGTGATTGCCGCCGGCACCGAGGCCGAAATGCTTGCCGCCGTTCGGCGAGACCCCGCCCACATTGTGCAGGTTCCCTGATTCAAGATGGATTCCCTGCTCACCCTCATCTTTGAACCGGGCTTCTTTAGCAGCGAACCGGTGCATACCGCGATGGTAGTCGGCGGCGGCGCCGCAGTCGTGTCCGGCGTAATTGGCGTATTCACCGTCATGAGGAGCCAGTCCTTCGCCGGCCACGCGCTGGCCGATGTGAGCAGCGCGGGCGGTGCTGCGTCGTTCCTGCTCGGCATCAACCCGTTGCTGGGATTTCTCATCATGGCGGTCATGGCAGCGGGCGGCATCGAACTGGTGCGGGTGCGCCGCGCCCGTGAGCGCGATCTTGTGACCGGCGTCGTGCTGGGCGCGGGGCTTGGCCTTGCCGCGCTGTTTCTTTACCTCGACGTGACATCGAAAAGCACGACTGGAGCGGCGATCACCGTCATGTTCGGGTCAATGTTCGCCATTCCGGCATCGATCATTCCGCTCGCACTGGCGGTGGGCACGGGGGCGTTGATTGCCGCGGGCGTGCTTTATCGTCCCTTGCTGCTCAGCTCCGTTGACCCAGAGCTGGCTGCGGTCATGGGCGTGCGGGTCCGGACGGTCGGACTCCTGCACCTGCTGGTATTGGCGCTGGCCGTTTCCCTATCAGCTATTACGGTCGGCGCCATCCTGTCGACCGCACTCCTGATAGGTCCGGCGGCGATCGCCTTGAGGGCGGCAAAGCGGCCAGGCTGGGCCACGGGTCTGTCCGCGTTAATCGGCCTGGGCACGACCTGGGGTGGCATCCTCCTCGCGTACGACAGCTACTACTGGACCCCCGGGCACGGCTGGCCAGTGAGCTTCTTCGTGGTGACGCTTATCTTCGCCCTGTATGTCATCACAGGTCGCGCCGGACCTGCACGGAAGCCCCCAACGGGCGCGCGGATCGCCCTGAACGCCCGTGAACCGGGTGAGGCCTGACCATGTTCTCCAGCTTCATGACCAACACGTGGATCGTGGCGAGCATCGTGGCAGCGGTCGCCGGATTCATCGGTTTCTTCGTGGTGATTCGAGGCGCCTCGTTCGCCGCGCACGCCTTGCCGCTCGGCACCTTTCCGGGTGCTGCAGCGGCAAGCCTGCTCGGTATCAATCCGCTCTTCGGCCTGATCGTCTTCGCTGGTCTCGGCGTGATCGGAATCAGTTGGCTGAGCCGGCGCGGAAGACACGAAGTCGCAACCGCCCTGTGCCTCGTCACGCTGCTAGGCTTCGGGGCGCTGTTCCTGAGCATGACGAGCGAGTATTCACAAGCGGTCTATGCCCTTCTCTTCGGCGAAGTACTAGGCGTGAGCAACACCGATCTCGCGCCGGTTGCCGCGATCAGCGGGTTCTCGATTGCGGTTGCGGTTGTGCTCTTCCGGCCACTCCTGCTCAGTTCGGTATCGCCCGATCTGGCGAAGGCGAGAGGCGTATCGAGCCGCGCGATGGAACTTGCGTTCATGAGCATCCTGGCGCTTGCGACGGCAATGGCGCTCCCGGTAGTGGGCGCGCTGCTAGTGTTCAGCCTGATGATTGGACCCGCGGCTGCGGCCCGCTCGCTGACTGACCGGCCGATTCTTGCGATATGGGTGTCGGTTGGAATTTCGCTCGTCACGGTGTGGACATCGATCGCCCTCTCCTATGTCTCCAACTGGCCAGTCGGTTTCTTCGTTGGCATGCTTGGGGCCGCCTGTTACGGAGTGGGGCAGGTGTGGACCCGGGCACGAGCCTTCGGGCGCCACCACGATGAACGGCCGGCCTCGGAGGCACCAGTCGGCTCACTGACGGGACCGCCAACCGGCGCGAAGCCGAGCGCATGAGACTTGGCCTCAATCGCGGCAAGCGACGTGCGGTCCTCGTCGAATGTGAGGGTCAGGCTTTCCTGGCCGTAGCTAACGTTGATGTCGGACACGACTGGCAGCCGCTTCATCGCGTTCTCGATCTTCAATGCACAAGACGCGCAGTCCGTGCCCCCGATGCGCAGTTTCAGCGGCAGAGAAGAGTTCACCGTTTCGACCTCGACACGTTTCATCACGGTGACTACGATAGACCCTGTAGCTACTACAAAGGTCAAGTTGCTTCGAGCAAACCGGTCGGCGAGCGCAAGCTGAATGGCCATCACACTACCTGGCGACGGCGTCCAGATAATGTCGGGCCGCACGCATGACGTGCCGCTCGGCGAGCAGCGCGGCAAGCGCCGCATCTCCAGACGGTTCAGTCGCGGTAAGGCGATTTTGGTGGACGATTGCGATGTGAGAAGGATTGCTCACATCGCCAGCGAGTAGAATTGCCGGGCGGCCGATGGCTTGAGTTTGCCGGAGTCTCTCATCTGCTCCTTGGCGATCATATGCATGAGTTCAATGCCACTCAACAAGATGCGGGCAGAACTGAAATCCTTGAATCCCAACATGGGTCGGGTACGTCGCTTGATCGCCCGATGGTCTTGTTCCACGATATTCTTGAGACACTTGGCCTGGCGGATCTTGATGGGCGTCTCACGCTCGGCGTTCACGGCGTGCAGCCCGGCCAGATTGGCACCGCTTTTGTCGATGGTTACGGTTTCGGGCGCGCCATTCTGATCGATGGCCTTCTCGAAGTACCGTCGGGCCGCTCCCTTGTCCCGCTTGGCTCGCAGCAGGAAATCAACCGTGTTGCCGGCCTTGTCGACGGCGCGGTAGAGATACTTCCATGTGCCTCGGACCTTCACATAGGTTTCGTCCATCCGCCAGCTCTTGCCGACCGGGCGCTTGCAGCGGCGGAATGCCTTTTCAAGCACTGGCAGAAGCTTGATGGCCCACCGATGCACGGTCGAATGATCGACCGCGATCCCGCGTTCGGCCATCATCTCCTCGAGATTGCGCAAGCTCAGCGGGTAGGCCACGTACCAACGCACGCACACCAACATTATCTCGAGCGGCATCCTGTTAGGTCCCGCAGCATACCAGCCTCCGCTATTGCAACAGAACCGGTGCAGCGGGGTCGCGGGTCTGATGTCAGTCTGCTGAGTGACCTGGACGGAGCGGTGTGCAATGGATCGCAGCAATAGCGCTGGCAAAATTTCGCGCTATTATTTCTGGATTGGGGGCCAGTAGAGGACAAACATGGATGCGTCTTCAGACAGTACCGATCGGCCATGGAGCGTGTCGCTGATTCAGACCAAGATGCTCCCGCCCCGTCTTCCGTCTGGCTGCGTGCAACGATCCGTGTTGCTTAAGTGGTTGCGTAAGCAGCCGGTTCGCAGCATCACCGTCGTGACCGCTCCGGCGGGGTTCGGCAAGACGACATTGCTTGCTGGTTGGTGTGAAGCGCTGTCGCAGCGAAAGCGTGTTGTTGCATGGCTCAGCCTCGACGCAGAAGACGATGATCCGCAGCAGTTCTGCGCTTACCTGGTGGCCGCATTCGCCAGGGCCTCGGCGGAAATTGCCTCGCAAGCGCAACAGATCCTTAATAACGATCCGCTGACTCCTATCAGAACGGTCATTTCACTACTCCTGAACGGGATCGCTGCATCCGGCAGGCGCGTTTTCCTCGTGCTGGATGACGCCGACCGTCTGACTGCGAAACCAGTTCTTGCGATTACTTCCCGTCTGCTTCGCTATGCCCCCGAGAACATGCATATCCTGCTCGGGGTGCGAGGTGAACCGGCCTTGATAGTTGGTCAGTTTCGAGCTCCAGAGGAACTAGTACGTATTGATGTCGACGATCTCCGTTTTTCGATCGCCGATGCGCAGGCATTTTTTGACCGGACAGGCACCGTGCCGCTTGACCGGACCAGTGTCGAGTTGCTGAACGAGGCAACGGAGGGGTGGGTCGCTGGCTTGCAACTTGCTGCTCTTGCGCTACGCGATGTGGGCGATGCGGCCAAGGTCGCCGGTGCGCTGGTCGGAGTCAGCTCCGGAATCGATTCGTACCTGAACGATACCGTGCTCGCACATCTGCCGCTCCATATGCTGAAGTTTCTGCTGTACACGTCGATTCTTGAACGACTCGCCCCTGAGTTGTGCGATGCCATCATGGGCAAGGGAAGTGGAAGCGGGGGCGAGCTCGACTGGCTCGAGCGGCACAGCGTGTTCATCCGGCCGCTGGATGAAACACGGCACTGGTACCGCTATCATGCGCTCCTGTCCGACGCACTTCGTCGGCGCCTTCTTCGCCAGATGCCGCAACACGTCCCGTTGCTGCACCGTCGTGCGTCCCAATGGTTTGCAGGAGCACGTCTTTGGCCCGAGGCAGTCAGACATGCCTTGGCTGCAGGCGAACTCGAGCAGGCGGCACAGTGGGTTGAAAACTGTGCGACGGAGATGCTCGAGCGCGGTGAGTTGAACACGTTGCTAGGATGGATCGGAAAACTGCCACCGGATGTCATCCAGAGACGGCTTCGTTTGCGCCTTACGGAAGCATGGGCGCTCGTGTTCTCGATTCAGCCGGACGCCGCCTCGAGGGAGGTTGCTGCTGTTACCAACGAATTCTTTCGGGGGCGTCGCAAGGATACCCGCATGGTAGAGGAAGCGGCATTGGCGGAGATCAACGCGGTCAGCGCACTGATCGCCACTATGGCAGAGGACAGCGAGCGGGCACTCGAACTGGGCCATGCTGCTCAAACCTCAGTGGCGCCTACGGCGCCTTGGGTGCAGCGCTGCGCGCAATACGCGCAGCTCTTCGGCTTGATGCACAGGGGCAGGTTCGACCAGATACGTGAAATACGCGACGCCGTCGGCGAGCGAGTTGAACAGGGTCAGGAGCCCGACTACTCGGATATGTTTCGACGCTCGTCGTTCGGTGTTGCTGCATTTGTGCATGGCGAGCTGTCTGAATCAAGGCGAATTTTTGAGGCGATGTTCCACCGCATCGAAAAAGCATGGGGCCACTCGTCATCCTGCGCAACCTGGGCGGCCAGTTGCCTTGCTGCGATCTACTATGAGTGCAACGAACTGCCTGAAGCGCGGAGGATGATCGCGGGCCGCACGACCGCTGCACTGGAAACCTCGCCGCTAACTGGTTTGATGCGCCATATACTGTCTGCAGCACGCTTGCTGTGGCGCGACGGGGAGATGGGTTCGGCGCTGGCTATTCTCGAAGACGGTCGACAGGCCGCCGTAACCCGACACTGGCTACGTCTGAAGTTGGCGCTGGATGCCGAAACGGTAAGATTGCTCCTTGTAGAAGGCAACGTTGCTCAAGCGAGGCAGATCGCCGACGAACTGAGCAAGAGCGTGCCAATGATGTGCGAAGGGCTGACTGGGTGCGCGGTAGACACCTGGACAAGCTATTGTCTCCTGCAGGCTCGCGTACTGATCGCCGGGGATCGTGCAGATGAAGCCGTCACGCTTCTCACACCTTTGCTTGATACTCTGGCTGCTACGGGCAGGCGCTATTCGGAGGCTGTGGTTTCCTTGCTGTTCTCATGCGCGCTCGCGCAATGTGGAGCGTCCGAAAAGGCGCTTGGTGCGCTCGAACGAGCGCTACGGCTCGGAAGGCAGAGCGGCATGATTAACAGCTTCGTTGATGAGGGGCCACCCGTGCGCGCGTTGCTACAGCAATTTCGCTTGGCTTCAGCGAATGTTTCCACGGCAGAAACGGCGTATGTCGACAGGCTGCTTACAGCTTTTGATGCCTTCGGCAACTCACCGGCTGCGTCGCCCGCGCATGTTGAGGCCGTGCCGCTGTCACCGGATGCTCTTAGTGTGAGGGAGTTTGAGGTACTCGAGTGCGTTGCCCGCGGTCTTTCGAACAAGGAAATCGGCCGGTCGTTGAAACTGGCACCCGAGACGGTCAAGTGGCATTTGAAAAATATCTTCGAAAAGCTCGACGTAAATTCGCGAATTGACGCCGTACAGAGAGTTTTTGGACTTGGGGTCGGAGAGGGCCGCGCGGCCATGTAGTGACGAGCCATATGCAATAGCCCTCACCAGATTCGGCGCGGACATCCCCAGATCGCCTGGACTTTTTTCTCGGAATCACAAGCGCAGCCGCTTCCGCCAGCGCCTTCTCCTTGCGCTGCAATTCCTTCTCAAGCTGCTGGATGCGCTTCTTGTCATCGACGCGGAATCGACAATCCCGGACAAGTAGCGTCCAGGAGTCTGCGTGTTACTTCTTGAATGTGCCGAGCAGTTCGGTGTGCGCCACGACATGGCCTTGCATCGCCTTTTCCAACGCCGCCTTTGTGGGCTTGTGAAGATCGGGCAGCACGGTGTCGAGCGCGTAGAGCTTATGGAAATACCGATGACGGCCAGTGGGCGGGCATGGGCCGCCATACGTGGTGCGATGGAAGTCGTTGGTGCCTTCAAGTGTGCCTGCCGGAAGCGCGCCCGCAGTGACGCCCTCCTGAACACCAGGAGCCGTCTTCGGGATGTTGTAAAGCACCCAGTGGACCCATGTCATCCGTGGCGCGGCCGGGTCGGGCGCGTCGGGGTCGTCGACGATCAGCACGAGGCTTTTCGCGTTGGCGGGTACCCCGGACCACGAGAGCGGCGGGGAGACGTCCGCGCCCGTGCAGGTGTAGCGCCGAGGAATCTCGCTTCCTTCGTGGAAAGCTTGTGAGGTGAGGGTGAAGGCCATGGTGCGCTCCTCGGCGTCAGCCCGCGCCGCCAGCTAGTGCTTGCGATGCATCCAGCTCATATGATGTGTATCGAGCCACTGACTCAGGCTCTCTCCCGGGTGATCGTGCCTGTAGCGCCTGGACAAGGCCGATGCAACGACAACGAGAACCACAAGGCCAACCCAAAAACTGATCATTGATTGAGCCATGGCAGCCTCCTTGGGGAATGCGACTATCCCTAAATTGTAGTCATTGGCGGCCGAACTGGCTCAACTCGAGAAGGCGGCTTACAGCCCGAACGGCTACGTCGACGATCCTCCCAATCTCCAGCGTGCCGAAACCCGTTTTTGCGTGATCGCCACCGCATCTGTTGCAGTGCGGCACTTCCCAATCGACCCAATATGCGGGACGACCCTGGATTGCCCCGCCGCTGCGCTGCCCCTACCATCAACTCCCCGCGCCATTGCAGCGAGCGCGCCATCGGCAGGCGACGTCAAAAGCGAGCGGCTCAGCCAACACAATCCATACAGCACCTACTCAAGCTATCAGGAGGCAAGCATGCTCAGCGCCCATGAATTTGCGACATTGATGCTGGTCAGGGACTCGGCTGACCACATTGCCGAGCGGGAAGAACTCGATACGCTGCTTGAACGTCAGCTCGTCACCATGGAGAGGCTTGCCGGCGGGGCAGTGCGACCTCGCGTGACGCAGGACGGCGATTCGCTCCTTCGTAACCTCGCGCGCATACACTGAGAAGTCGAAACCTGCCGCGTGTCGGCTGGGACTCGAGCGAGCAGCTAGCCTCAACCGACGAACCGCGAAGTACCGACGAGCCCTCGGATCGTCGACTTCCTCGTAGTCGCCGGGGTGGAATGCCAAATTCTGCATGGAAAGTACGATTACCCCTTGAAGGGCGTCTCGAAGACATGAAGGCTGAAGGCTGTGTCTGGAGACCGCGCCAGATAGTTGCGCCAAAGCCCCGGAAAGGCACTCTCTAGCTGACGAAGGGCAGCTTCTCGTCGCGCGCAGTCGCGAGCATCGACAGCGTGATCTTTCGCACCTCGAGCTTGCTTTGCGTAATGTGAGCGCGCAGCAGGATGGCAGCCTCGCCAAACTTGCCGCGATCGATGAGATGGAGCATCGCCGAATGCTCGTCGTACGTCGCGCTCGTGCGATGCGCCTTGAGAAAATCGAGCCGCCGCACGATGCGGATGCGCTCGGTCACTTCGTTGTGCACGCGCAGCATCTCATTGTTGCCGGCAGCACTCACGAGGCCGCGGTGAAAGCCCTCGTCGAGCACGAACATCGTGGCCGGACGGCTTTCGCGTTCCCGTTCGTCAACGCACCATACGGCTCGCAACGCATCCATCGCATCGTGTGACGCTCCCGAGAGCCGCTCGAGCGCCGCCAGTTCGAGAACGATGCGCAAGTCATACAACTGGTCGAGTTGATTGAAGTCGATATCGCAGACTTTCCAGCCGCGCCGGAACCCCACCTCAAGATAGCCTTCGCGCGCGAGACGGAACAGCGCATCGCGCATCGGCGTGCGCGACACGCCGTGGTGTTGGGCAATGTCGTTTTCGGAAAAGCGGTCGCCGGGAAACAGTCGAAAACTGAAGATGTCCTGCTTGATGAGCTGATACACCTGCTCGGCAAGGGGGTTTGCGCTATAGGTCACCTTCGTGCCAGATGCTGCGGGGGCTTCGGCGGCGGCTTCGGTCAAGTCGTCCATGAGTCAGGTATCGATAACGTCGAGAGTGGTGCGGCGCGTCGGTGCAATGGTGGGCGACGGGGGCCAACTCCCTATTATCCGCCCTTAAACGGGCTCGATGAGGCTCACGTGCGCCGCCACGATCGTCCAGCCGCCGAACATATCGTTCGCCCCATGCAGCCGCGCCCAGGTCTGCATCTGGCGGCCCGTCAAAGGCGTGGTGTCGCTCGTGAACTCAGTGCTCACCGTCGCGTAGTCGCCGCCAAACGTCGTCACCACGGTGCGGTGCAACCGCCGCGAGCGGGGCATCGGCACGCAGGTTTCCCGCCAGCGGAGGATCGCGTCGCCACCATGCTGGATTTCGGCGATGCCATAGCGCACCGTTTCGGGTGCGTCCCAGAACAGGGCGTTCATCGTCTCGACGTCGTTGTCGACGAGCGCTCGCTCGTAAGCCTCGAAAGCTGCCGCGACCTGCGCGACGATCTCGGGCCGGTTCACTTCCATCGTCATCCGTCTGCCCCCAGCAGGGCGTCGAGTGGAGCGGTCCAGCCGACGATGCCGCCCTGCGAATGAATCATTGCAATCGTCGCTTCGCGAAACGCCGGTATGTAGCTTGCCGTCGCGTCCTCGACCAGCAGACACTCGTAGCCCCGATCGTTGGCCTCGCGCATCGAAGTCTGCACGCAGACCTCGGTCGTCACGCCCGCGAACACGAGATGCGTGATGCCTCGTATCGACAGTTCCTCGCCGAGCTGCGTCGCGTAGAAAGCGCCTTTGCCGGGCTTGTCGATGACGAGTTCTCCGTCGATCGGCGCGAGCGTGTCGATGATCGCGTTGCCGGGCTCGCCGCGCACGAGGATGCGGCCCATCGGTCCTGCGTCGCCAATGCGCGCATCTGGCGTGCCGCGCATGCGTTTGGCCGGGGGGCAGTCGGAGAGGTCGGGTGTATGCGATTCGCGGGTGTGCACGACCTGCCATCCCGCCAAGCGCGCATGCGCGAGCAGCCGCGCGACGGTCGGCACGATGCCTGAAAGCAGCGATACGTCGTTGCCGAGCGCCTCGCCAAAGCCACCCGGCTCGATGAAGTCGCGCTGCATGTCGATCACGATGAGCGCCGTATGACGCGCGTCGAACGTGAACGGCGCGGGCTTTGCGCTGGCGATGGTTGTCATCGCGACATTTCTCCGTTTGCGTTGTGTATCGTTCGCGCGCCGCTCAGGCGCTTGCGTGCAGCTCGGCCGGCTCAGCCGTCTGCGGCCTGCCTTCGTCGCCATGGCCCGCCATGTGACGCCCAAGCACCACTCGATCCGCCTCGTTTGCTGCAGTCTCGTAGACGAGACGTCCCTCGGCCATCACCACGATCCGGTCGGCAAGCTCCAGCAGTTCGTCGAGATCTTCGCTGACGAGCAGCACGGCCGCACCGGCATCGCGCGCCGCGAGAATGCGGGCGTGGATGTCCGCGACGGAGGCAAAGTCGAGTCCGAACACAGGATTCGCGACGATCAGCACGTTCACTGCGTGCCCAAGCTCGCGAGCCAGCACGGCGCGCTGTACGTTGCCGCCCGACAGCGAGCCGATGGCGCGCTCGGGCAGTGGAGGCCGCACGTCGAATTCGGCGATCAGCCGCTCGGCGCGCGAGCGCATGGCGCGACGATCGAGCCACCATCCGCCGCGCCGCAGCGGCGCGCGGTCGAAATCCCGCAGCGCCATATTCTCGGCCACGCTCATGCCTGCCACGCAAGCATTGCGCAGCGGCTCCTCGGGAAGGGCGAACACGC
This sequence comes from Paraburkholderia sp. RAU6.4a, assembly GCF_050435625.1. Taxonomy (NCBI): domain Bacteria; kingdom Pseudomonadati; phylum Pseudomonadota; class Betaproteobacteria; order Burkholderiales; family Burkholderiaceae; genus Paraburkholderia; species Paraburkholderia sp. RAU6.4a. Next base: position 835,298 of record NZ_JBNDKQ010000001.1, on the reverse strand, counting down.
GCATGCGTGTCATCTCTTCGCGCGTCGCGGCATAGGGCGAACCTTCCACGGCCATCGCGCCCGACTGGGCCTTGCGCTGCCCGACGAGCGCTTCGATCAGTTCCTTCTGACCGTTGCCGGAGACGCCCGCAAGCCCGAGGATCTCGCCCGCGCGCACGCTCAGCGACGCCTCGCGCACGGCAGCGTGCCCACGCTCGTCGACGACCGAAAGGCTCGATAGCGAGAGCCGCACCGGAGCGTCGGGCGAGTTCGGCCGGCGCGCAAGCCTGAACTCATCGGTGTCTTCAGCGGCGCCCTCACGCGTTTGCGCGCTTGCGTCGCTGCCCATCATCCAGGCGGCCAGCCGGTCGCGGTCGGTGTCGGCCACCGCGCAGGTGCCGACGAAGCGGCCCTTGCGCAATACCGTGACGTTGTCCGAATAGGCCATTACCTCGCGGAACTTGTGAGTGATCATCAGCACCGTGAGGTCGCCGCGCGAGGCAAGCGTGCGCATGAGGCCGAGCACTTCGTCGGCTTCCTGCGGGGTGAGCACGGAGGTGGGCTCGTCGAGAATCAGGAAGCGCTGCTCCAGATACAACTGCTTGAGAATTTCCAGCTTCTGCTTTTCTCCCGCCGCGAGTGACGAGACCGGCGCATCGAGTTCGAGGCGAAACGGCATGCGGCGCATGAAGGCGTCGAGCGCGTTGCGCTCGGCCGCCCAGTCGATCTTCCATGACAGGTTGCCGCGCGCAAGGAGCAGGTTCTCCTCGACGCTGAGCCCCGCCGCGAGTGTGAAATGCTGATAGACCATGCCGATGCCGAGCGCTTGCGCATCGCGCGGGGATGCGATGCGCACCTCGCTTCCATCGGCCACAATCGTGCCGTGATCGAGCGGGCCGTAGCCCACGAGCCCCTTCACGAGCGTGCTCTTGCCTGCTCCATTTTCGCCGAGCAGCGCGTGAACCGTCCCGGGCGCAACCCTGATCGAAACGTCATCGAGTGCGCGGAACGTCCCGAACGACTTGCTCGCGCCGATCACCTCGACGCCGAGCGCGCGTGTCGCGGTGATCATGGTCACTGCTCCAGGGCAGCGACGAGCGCCGCCGAACTGGACACCGTGCCGAACACGCCGCCCTGCATCAGGACCATGTTCAGCGCAGCGTCATGGTTGCCCTTATCGGTCGCGCCGCAGCAGTCCGCGAGCAACGTGCATTCGAAGCCGCGGTCGTTTGCTTCGCGCATCGTCGTGTGGACGCACACATCCGTCGTGATGCCCGTGAGCACGAGATTCGCAATGCCGCGCGTGCGTAGGATCAGTTCGAGGTCCGTCGCGCAGAATGAGCCTTTGCCAGGCTTGTCGATGATGATTTCGCCCGGCAGCGGGGCGAGTTCGTCGATGATTTCCCAGCCCGGCTCGCCGCGCACGAGTATCCGGCCGCACGGTCCCATGTCACCGATGCCAAGACCGTTCGTGCCCGCCTGGCGGCTGCGCCAGCGCTTGTTCGCCGGCAGATCGGACAGATCCGGCCGATGCCCTTCACGGGTGTGGATGATCGTGAAGCCGAGTTCGCGCATCGGCCCCAAAACGCGCTTGATCGGCTCGATCGGGGCGCGCGTGAGCGAGAGGTCGTAACCCATCTTGTCGACGTAGCCGCCGTAACCACAGAAGTCGGTCTGCATGTCGATGATGACGAGCGCCGTGTTGTCGGGGCACAGGTTCCCGTCGTAGGGCCAGGAATAGGGACGGGCTTCGATGGTACGGGTCATGTTGATTCTCCGGTCGCGCGCTACGCGAGCGCGGGCGATTCTGGATTCGGTCGGTCGGTCGGTCGGTCGGTCGGTCGGTCGGTCGGAAGCTGTCCGCGCTCAGCGCGTCAGGCTCAGCTCGCCGGGTGCGCCCGTCAGCGTGCGGTCCGGCCTGCAGTTGATGATCATGAGCGCGAGCGTCAGCACGTAAGGGGCGGCGTTGAAGAGGTAATAGCCGCTGGTCACGCCGATTGCCTGCAGGGCGGGGCCAAGCGCTCCGGCAGCGCCAAACAGCAGCGCGGCCCAAAGACAGCGCAGCGGCTGCCAGCGTGCGAAGATCACGAGGGCGACGGCCATCAGGCCTTGCCCGCTCGACAGTCCCTCGTTCCAGCTGCCGGGATAGACGAGCGAGAGATAGGCACCGCCCACGCCCGCGAAGAAACCACCCACCGCCGTCGCGATGACGCGTATCCGCGTAACGGGATAGCCCATTGCACGCGCGCTCTCGGCGTTCTCGCCGACGAGCCGCAGCGTCATGCCCCAGCGCATCGAGCGCAGTCCCCACTGCAAAGCGACGGCAAGCACGACGCCAATCACGAAGAGCAGATTGATATGCAGCGCGTTGTGCACTTGCTGCGAGGCGGCCCACGCGCCGAGATCGATCGACGGGAGCATCGCAGCCTGCGGCTCGATGAACGGCTTGCCGAGATAGAACGCCAGGCCGGTGCCGAACAGCATGAGCGCGATGCCGAACGCGATATCGGAAACACGCGGCAGCGAGCAGACCAGCCCATGCAGGCAGCCGAGCACCAGACCGGCCGCCGCCGCCGCGAGCACGCCGATCCACGGCGAACCCGAGAGATACGAGCCCGCATAGCCGCACATTGCGCCGGAGACCAGGATGCCTTCGAGACCGAGATTCACGCGGCCGCCTTTCTCGGTGAGGCACTCGCCGAGGCTCACGAACAGATAGGGCGTACTCACGCGAATGGCCCCCGCAAAGAGCGAGATCAGCAGTACCGCAGCGGGCGAGTGAAGGTCAGACATGGCGGGTACGCTCCAGTGAAGCAGACGAGGTGTCGAGCGCGACGGCCTGAAGTTTCACGCGCCAGGCGGCAAGACGGGGAGCAAGTGCCTCCCAGGCCAACAGGTTCGCGAAAAGCAGCCCTTGCAGCACGAGCGTGGCGGCGTCGGGCAGCTCGAGGTGACGTTGCAGCAGACTGCCGCTCGCCTCGATGCCGCCGACCATCAGGGCGCACACGATCACGGCGAACGGATTCTGGCGTGCCGCGAACGCGACAAGGATGCCCGCATAGCCGTAGCCCGAGAGCAGCGACGCATTCGCGCTGCCTTGCACGGCCGCAACTTCGAACATTCCGGCAAGTCCCGCCGATGCGCCGCCTAGCGCGCAGGCGGTGAGCGCGAGCCCGCCCACGGGCAGGCCGACGAGGCGTGCCGTGTGCACGTTGCCACCCGTTACGCGCATGGCGAAGCCGAGCGTGCTTTGGCGCACGAGCACCCAGGCAGCGAGACACGCGAGTACGCCCCAGAAGAGGCCCCAGTGCACGTCGAGTCCCGGCAGCGAGCCGATGGTCATGGCGTCGGGGAGGGGCAGCGTCGACGGTTTGTTGAGACTGGCGGGATCGCGCAGCGGCCCTTCGACGAGAAACTTGAAGACGGCGATGGCGATATACGACATCAGCAGGCTGCTGATGGTCTCGTTGACACCACGCCATTGACGCATCGCGCCCACTGCGCTGATCCACAGGCCCCCCGCGAGCATGCCTGCAATCGCCATCAGCGGCGTCGCGACGATCCACGGCGTAGCCTGCGGCAGGCACTGCGGCACGACGGCGGCCGCGAGCCCGCCCAGCGCGAGCGCGCCTTCGCCGCCAATCACGATCAGGCCGACCTGGGCAGGCAGCGCGACGCACAGAGCCGTAAGCATGAGCGGTGCGGCGCGCAGCAAGGTGTTCTGCCATGCGAACGACGAGCCGAACGCACCTTCGCCAATGAGACCAAGGGCCTGGATGGCCGGCTGTCCCTGCACGAGCAGGAAGATGCCGAAGATCGCCAGAGTTGCCACGATTGCACATACTGTCGGCAACGCAGGCAACAGCGCGAGCAGCAGGCGCGCGAGACTTGCAGGCAGCCTTCGCGACGGCCCGTGAGCGGGAGAAAGGGATGCGGACATCACGACTCCTGGCGAGGACGCTTACGGTCGTCAGATCTGGCCAACCACACCGGCAACCAGATAATTCATGCTTTCGAGCGCGATATCGGTCTGTGCGTAGCTCGTGCCGGCCGCAATGGCGCTGCCGCCCTTGTTGTCCTTCATCGGTCCCTTGAAGATGACGTAGTCGCCCGCGACCATCTTCGCCTTCACGGTGTCGGCTTGCGTGCGGGCATCGGGTGTCACCTTCGCGCCATACGGAGACATCTTCACGAAGCCTTCGCGCAGACCGCCGCGGAGAATGTTCGGCTGCGGCTTGCCCGTCTGCGCGTTTGTGACGAGCAGCTTGTAGGGCGTCGCCCAGTCCCATTCGGCGCCCGTCAGATAGCCCTTCGGCGCCAGCGCCGCCTGGCTTGCGTGGTAACCGCAGCTCATCGCGCCGCGTTTCTCGGCTGTCTCGATCACGACCTTGGGTCCGTCCACGTGACACGTGAGCACGTCGCAGCCCTGATCGACGAGGCTGTTGGCGGCCTCCGCCTCCTTCACCGGCATCGACCAGTCGCCCGTGAAAATCACGTGCGTGGCGATCGACGGATCCACCGACTGCGCGCCCAGCGTGAATGAGTTGATGTTGCGCAGCACCTGCGGAATAGGCTTGGCCGCGACGAAGCCGAGCTTCTTCGTCTTGCTCGCATGGCCTGCCACGACGCCGTTCAGATACTGGCATTCGTCGATATAGCCGAAGTAGCTGGAGATGTTGGCCGGATTGCCGCTCTTCCAGAGACCGCCGCAGTGGGCGAAGCGAACCTTCGGATATTTGGCTGCCATTTTCAGCACATGGGGATCGAAGTAGCCGAACGAGGTCGCGAAAATGAGCGTCGCACCGTCCTGCTCGATCATCGCCTCCATGGTCTTTTGGGCGGCGACGGTCTCGGGCACGTTTTCTTCCTCGACGACCTTCACGTTCGGCAGCTTCTTGATGACAGCCGCAGCTTGCGCTTGTGCCTGGTTGTAGCCGTAATCGCCGCGCGAACCGACGTAGATGACGCCGACCGTAAGCGGCTCGGCACCGAAAGCGAGGTCGAATGGGAGCGCGCTGCCGAGGGCGAGGGCGCCAGCGCCCTTGAGAAAATCGCGACGGTTTGTCATGGTTGGACTCCTCGTGAGTTCAATGCATATATTCAGGATCGCCGATCGGATTGGGCTTGCGTTCCGGCCGCCGTTGCGAGCCATGCACGCCAGCCGCCGAATGCAGTGATGTCGTGTGCGCCGCTGCCTGGTGCGACCGCCGAGGGCTCGCTGATAAAGCCCTTGACGATGAGTCCATCGGCTGTCTGCACGCTGCCGATGCCGAGCGGCGCCGGCACGTGGGCAACGAATGCGCCGAAGCTGCGCAGCGGCACTTCCCAGAGTTCGATTTCGATGGGCTGGCCGGCCTCGTGCGGTGTACGCACCAGAGCGGGCTTGGCCGGCTTCGTACCGGCGAGCGCGTAAAGGCGGTAGTGCGAAGACGTGGTGGTGGTCTCGACGAAACGCGCACCAGCCTCGAGCAGTTGCCAGCAGAGGGGCTGCCCGCGCAGATGAGCGCCGACCACGGCGAGTGTCACCGTCGGCTCTTCGAAGGGCAGCGGTCGCGCGGCAATCCTGGCAGCGTCGTCGGGTGTAGCGTGCGCCATGAAGAGCGCCTGGATGCGTGCGCCGAGCACTGCCAGGCGCTGGTCGGCGCCCGCTGGGGCGATCAGCGTCAGGCCGGCTGGCAGGCCGTCCGCGCGGCGAATGCCCGGCACCGCCAGAGCGCACAGATCGAGCAGATTCACGAAGTTGGTATAGACGCCAAGCTGGCTGTTCGCCCCGATCGGGTCCGCACGTACTTCGTCGAAGGTTGGATGCGTGGGCGTGGTCGGCACGACGAGGACGTCGATCGCCTCGAACAGCGTTTCCACTTCGCGGCGCAGTGCGGCGAGTGCATACTGCCCGTCGAACGCATCGACAGCGCTGTAGCCGTCCGCTTTGGCAATCACCTCGGCGACAACCGGATCGATGTCGGCGCGATTCGTCTCGAAGAAGGAACCGAGCGCGGCACGGCGCTCCGCTACCCACGGGCCGTCGTAAAGCAGCGCGGCAGTTCGCTGCATGGGTTCGAACGGCACGCTTGTTGGCGAAAGCGCAAGGCGCGAAGCGATCGTGTCGAGCGTGGCGGCAAAGGCCTGATGCGCCTGAGCGTCATCCTGGAAGGTCAACTGATCCGGCACGGCGAGGCGCAGTGGTGCATGGGGCAGTCCGAGTGCCGGCACTCGGCGCGCATAGCTGTCGTCTCCATCGTACTTCGCCATCTGCAGCAGGACCTCCCAGGCGTCGCCCACGTCATGCGCGAAGATCGACACGCAGTCCAGGCTCCGGCACGCCGGTACCACGCCGCGCTTGCTTACGATGCCAGGCGTTGGCTTGAGACCCACGAGGTCGTTGAAGCCTGCCGGAACACGCCCCGAGCCAGCGGTATCCGTGCCGAGTGAGAACGCAACCAGCCCAGCCGCAACAACGACTGCCGAGCCGGAGCTTGATCCGCCGGAGATGTGCGCATCGGATTCGAACTGTCGCACGCCGCCATAGGGCGAGCGTGTGCCGACCAGGCCTGTGGCGAACTGGTCGAGATTCGTCTTGCCGATGAGGATGGCGCCGGCGTCGAGCAGACGATCGACGGCGAATGCCGAGGCTGCGGGCGTGTAGGCGAAGGCGTCGCAGGCTGCGGTGGTTGGCATGCCGGCGACGTCGATGTTGTCCTTCACCGCGAACGGTACGCCGAACAGCGGCATCCGCTCAAAGATCGCGGCGCCCAGGCGCGCGCGCGCTTATTCGAGCGCGGCAGCCCGGCTGCCGAGATCGGCGGCACTCACGCGCGATATCCAGACTTCGGGGCGACAGGAGGCTTCGATCCGGGCGAACACCGTGTCGACGATGTCGCGAGGCGTCGTGCTTTTGGTGGCGTAGGATTCGAGCAGCGCTCGAACCTTGAAGAAGGCGTCGGGAAGCATGAGTTCAATCTTGAATACAAGTTTGAGCTCATGCTCGCAGCAACTGTGCCAGGCAGGGAAGGTTGGCAGGAAGTCCTTGCCCGGCAACGATTTTTACATTGGCGTAGACGCTGGTACTTGTCTACCCGTGATCCAGTGTGGGTCGCGATTGGTTTGGGTTGGTGCACGTGTCCCGCTCATCGTGCACCAACCAGAGGGAAGGGCGCGAGCGGTGGTTCGCTCGGCTATCGCCCCATCGTTGGCACCCACCGGATCCTGACGCTCGCAGGACTGAGCGAGCGGGGTAGTTAAGGCACTCCTGGCCGAAGCGAGGAAGCCTGGCGAAGACCATTACCACCGGCTCGGAGAGGAACTGGACGAGCATGACGGCCCGCCGCCCCGCGAAGTTCACAAGTGGGTGTGTTTGGGCGGGCGATACGAAATCCATCTCGAAATAAGACCCGCATATGCCCAGCCCGTGCCACCATCTTCGTGCTCCGGGTTTGGGACACAAGGCAAGACCGCTGATCAACGGGCGTGACCAGCCGGTCACTTTCCAAAGCTGCACGATCGGGGCACAAAAAAGAAAACGCCCGTGTTATTCACACGGGCGTTTCCGTGGCCCCGCTACCGCGCCCCAATGAACGATTTCTCGTCCGCTTCTGCATCAGGGGCCGGCTTCCGCGCGGCTCTCTTCAAGTATAGGGCGCTTGGCGGGATATCCAAGTCGGCGAGACCAGCTTTTTGCACGGAACGTGCGCGGATGATTCAGACGTTTGAATACTCGCGCCGCCTCTGGACTCAACGCCGTCATTGAGCTTTCAGCCGTTCATGCGTTCGATACATGAAAGCGACAACCTTACTGCAAAGCCGGCTGGGTATTGCCGCTTGTTGGACATGTTAGCGCTTACATTAACGCGGAAAACAGCGACCGCGGCAACGAGACAATGACGTCATCAGGGAAACTCCCTAAACGATTCATCGGACCGGCGATCGCGCTCCGCTCGCCCGCAGGATCATGCTCACCACTTCTTCCGTCGTAGCCTCGAAGCGCTTCGTCGAGAGCGCGCGTTTGCCCGAGAGCGCGCATATTTGAGCCTCGAAATCGGCGTAGTGCTGCGTGGTCGCCCAGATCATGAAGAGGAGCGTCCGAGGGTCGACGGGCGCGAGCAACCCTTTGGCTATCCATCGCTCGATCAGCTTCACGCGTGAGTCCATCCACGGCTTCACGCGTTCGAGCAGGATCTCTTGCATGTGCAGCGCCCCGCTGATTATTTCGTTGGCCCACACCTTCGATCCAAGTGGGCGGCGCCGTGACAGGGCCATCTTGGCGCGCACGTAGCCGCCAATCGCCTCGACCGGATCGTCGCTTGCATCGAACAGGTTGGCGGCGGCGTTCCATTCCTCGAACACATCGTCGAGTACGCGCCAGTACAGCGCCAGCTTGGTCGGGAAGTAATAGTGCAGATTCGCCTTCGGTAAACCCGCGCGCTCGGCGATCAGCGCCGTGCTCGCGCCTTCGAATCCGCGTTCGGAGAACACGGCTTCGGCACAGGCGAGTAGATGGGATTCATTCGACGCACGAATGGAGGCTTTGCGCCGCTGTGGCTTGTGCGATGTGTCGGCGGCTCGTTGCGCCTGCACCGTGCCGCGCGTCGCGAGGGGTGCGGCTCGCGTGGTGGGTTCGTCGTCGCGCATGTTCGGTCCATTCGGAAGAGAAAAGGAGCGCGGCGGCCGCGCGCATGCCGGAATCATTGTAGCCACGATGCAAGTGCGCCGCGAATTCACCGACATCAGGAGAAACGCGCAGCACGGATGCCTGGTTTTTTTCACGCACTGCAGCATCAATGGCACGCTTCTCGCTCGTAACTCCGCATTGAATTCGCGAAGTTTCTCGTCTAAAACCTGTCCAATCGGACAGGATTCGAAGGGCTGGGTTTCAGGGGCAGCGCAGTGCCATCGAGACGTGCACCGTCGTGATCCTTCGTGCCCCAACACGGTGGCATGCATGCACGTTTGACAAGCACGGACAGGAGAACACGCATGAACGCAGTAAGCGAAGCCGCGCTGACGACCGCGATCCACGTGAACGGTCAGCGATTGTGGGACAGCCTGATGGAGATGGCCAGGATTGGCGCCACGCCCAAAGGCGGCGTGTGCCGTCTGGCGCTGACCGACCTCGACAAGCAGGGCCGCGATCTCATCGTGCAATGGGCGAAAGAGGCGCGCTGCACGGTGAGTGTCGATCAGATGGGCAACGTGTTTATGCGCCGCGCGGGGCGCAACAACGACCTGCCGCCCGTGATGACCGGCTCGCACGCGGACTCGCAGCCAACCGGTGGGCGCTTCGACGGTATCTATGGGGTGCTCGGCGGCCTCGAAGTGATTCGCTCGCTCAACGATTACGGCATCGAAACCGAGCGCCCTGTTGAAACGGTGATCTGGACCAACGAAGAAGGCTCGCGCTTCGCGCCGGCGATGGTCGCCTCGGGCGTATTTGCGGGTGTGTTTGCGCTCGAGTACGGACTGTCGCGCAAGGACGTCGACGGCAAGACCATCGGCGAGGAATTGCAACGCATCGGCTACGCGGGCGCGTTGCCGTGCGGCGGCCGCAAGATTCACGCGGCGTTCGAACTGCACATCGAACAGGGGCCGATACTCGAGGCCGAAAACAGGACGATCGGCGTGGTCACCGACGCGCAAGGTCAGCGCTGGTACGAAGTCGTGCTCACGGGCCAGGAGGCGCACGCGGGGCCTACGCCCATGCCGCGCCGCCGCGACGCGCTGCTGGGCGCCTCGCGCGTCGTGCAGCTCGTCAACGAAATCGGCCTGCGTCATGCGCCGCTCGCGTGCGCGACGGTCGGCATGATGCAGGTGCATCCGAATTCGCGCAACGTGATTCCGGGCCGCGTGTTCTTCACCATCGATTTTCGCCATCCGCAGGACGAGGTGCTGGCGCAGATGAACGCCGAACTGCGCGAAGGCATCGCGAAGATCGCGGAACAGGGCAAGCTCGAAGCCGACGTCGAGCAGATTTTCTACTACACGCCCGTGCCGTTCGACGAGACGTGCGTGAAGTCCGTGCGTGCGGCGGCCGAGCGCTTCGGCTATTCGAATCGCGACATCGTTTCGGGCGCAGGTCACGACGCGTGCTATCTCGCGACGGTCGCGCCGACCTCGATGGTGTTCGTACCGTGCATCGACGGCATCAGCCACAACGAAGTCGAGGACGCCACCATCGAATGGATCGAAGCCGGCGCGAACGTGTTGCTGCACGCCATGCTCGAACGCGCGAGCGAGCCCGGCTGACGCAATTTCGATCGAACGCAAGCGGTCTCAGCGCCGCGCTGTCTTTCCAACGATTCCCCACGTACCGGCCGCGCACGTCACGCACGCGGCCGGCGGACCCGTGTTTTGCCGCGCAAGGAGCATCCGGATGTCCCAGACCACCTCGAATGCCGCCAACGGCATCGCGCCAGGCCGTCTCAGTGCCGAGCAGCTGGGCTGCAATTTCGCCGACGTCGCGCCGCCGCTTTCCGCGAATGCGGCCGTGATCGCCGCCGACCGCTGTCATTACTGTTACGACGCGCCTTGCGTGAACGCGTGCCCCACGGGCATCGACATTCCCGGTTTCATCCGCAAGATCGGCAACGGCAATCTCAAGGGCGCGGCGCGCGATATCCTCAGCGCGAACCCGCTGGGCGGCATGTGCGCACGCGTGTGCCCGACCGAGATTCTCTGCGAAGGCGCCTGCGTGAGAAATCATCAGGATGGCGAGCCCGTTCAGATCGGCGCGCTGCAACGTCATGCCACCGACTTCCAGATGGCCCGCGAAGCCGCCGGTGCCCCTGCGCTCTTCAAGCGCGCCAGCGAGACAGGCCGTCATGTTGCCGTGGTCGGCGCGGGTCCCGCGGGTCTCGCCTGCGCCCACACGCTCGCGCTTGCCGGGCATCGCGTGAGCGTCTTCGACGCGCGCGAACAGCCGGGCGGCCTGAACGAGTACGGCATAGCGGCGTACAAGACCGTCGACGACTACGCGCAGCGCGAAGTGCGGTGGCTTCTTTCCGTTGGCGGGATAGAACTGCGCCAAGGCCAGCGACTGGGGCATGACGTGACGCTTGCGGAGTTACGCGCGGCGTATGACGCGGTGTTCGTCGGCGTGGGCCTTGGCGGCACGCATACGCTCTCCATCGAAGGCGAACTGCTCGACGGCGTGCTCGATGCCGTGAATTTCATCGCGCGCGTGCGCGAGGCCGACGATCTAGCCAGCGTGCCCGTCGGTCGCAAGGTGGTGGTGCTCGGAGGCGGCAATACGGCAATCGACGCCGCCGTGCAAAGCCGCAAGCTGGGCGCGGAGCAAGTGACGCTCGCCTATCGTCGCGGCGCGGCGCAGATGAGCGCCACCTGGGCCGAACTGGAATTCGCGCGTAGCCAGGGTGTGACGTTGGCCGAGTGGATGAAGCCGCTGCGAATCGTCGGCGACACGCAGGTGCGGGCCGTGGAATTCGAGCGCACCGGGCTCGATATGAGCGGCGCATTGCGCGGCACTGGGGAGATCGTGCGCGTGGAGGCCGATATGGTGCTGAAGGCAATTGGCCAAACGCTGTTACCCGAAGGCCTCGACGGGTTGCAACTCAGCGAGGAAGGCGGGCGCGTCGCGGTGGATGCGAACGGCGCCACCTCGCTCGCGGGCGTTTTCGCAGGCGGCGACTGTGCCGGCCACGGCGCCACCGATCTGACCGTCCAGGCCGTGCAGGACGGCAAGCTCGCTGCGCACGCGATCGACCGCTTCCTTGCGAGTCAGTCCGCCAGGGCCGCCTGAGCCGCGTGATAGCTACACCGAATCCAGATAAAACGAAGGAGTCGCATCATGGCCGACTTGCGCTGCACGATTGCCGGCATTCAATCGCCCAACCCGTTCTGGCTCGCTTCCGCGCCGCCCACCGACAAGGCCTACAACGTCAATCGCGCCTTCGAGGCGGGTTGGGGCGGCGTGGTCTGGAAGACGCTCGGGCTCGACCCGCACGTGGTGAACGTAAGCTCGCGCTATGGCGCCACCACCTGGCGCGGCCAGCGCATGGCGGGTCTGAACAATATCGAACTCATCACCGACCGGCCGCTCGACGTGAACCTGAAGGAAATCGCGCAGGTGAAGCGGGACTGGCCCGACCGGGCGCTCATCGTCTCGCTGATGGTCCCTTGCAACGAGCACGACTGGAAGTGGATTCTGCCTCAGGTGGAAGACACTGGCGCGGACGCTGTGGAGCTGAACTTCGGCTGTCCGCACGGCATGAGCGAGCGCGGCATGGGCGCGGCGGTGGGTCAGGTGCCCGAGTACATCGAAATGGTCACCCGCTGGGTGAAAGAAGGCACGCGGCTGCCTTGCCTCGTAAAGCTCACACCGAACGTCACCGACATTCGTCACGGCGCGCGCGCGGCGATGAAGGGTGGTGCGGATGGCGTCTCGCTGATCAACACCATCAATTCGATCGTCGGTGTCGATCTCGACGTCATGGCGCCGCTGCCCACCGTGGACGGCAAGGGCACACATGGCGGCTATTGCGGTCCTGCCGCGAAGCCCATTGCACTGCACATGGTCGCGGAGATTGCGCGCGACCCGCAAACGCAAGGCTTGCCCATCTCTGGCATCGGGGGCATTTCCGACTGGCGCGACGCCGCGGAATTCATCGTGCTGGGAGCGGGCAGCGTGCAGGTATGCACCGCGGCGATGCACTACGGTTTCCGGATCGTCAGCGACATGATCGACGGCCTTTCCAACTGGATGGACGACAAAGGGTACGCCAGCCTCGACGCGATTCGCGGCCGCGCCGTGCCGAACGTCACCGACTGGCAATACCTGAACCTCAACTACGACATCAAGGCGCGTATCGATCAGGACCGCTGCATCCGGTGCGGGCTCTGCCATATCGCCTGCGAAGACACCTCGCATCAAGCGATCACCGCCACGCGCGACGGCAAGCGCCACTTCGAGGTGGTCGATGCGAACTGCGTCGGGTGCAATCTATGCATGCATGTCTGCCCGGTCGATCAATGCATCACGATGGAGCGTGTCGATTCGGGCGAGCGCTACGAGAACTGGACCACGCACCCGAACAACCCGGTGCGTGTCGCCGACCCGAAAGCCGCCTGACATTTCGAAGCCGGATCGAGCCGGACCCACGACAAGCACGGAGAACCCACCTCATGAGCCAGCCCTTTGCAGTCGACGCCAATGCGCGCCGCGCCGAAAGCGAGCTATACAACGATGACCTCGCGCCCACCGGCGTTGCGCAGCGCACATGGCGCTGGTATCACTTCGCGGCACTATGGGTAGGCATGGTGATGAACATCGCCTCCTACATGCTCGCCGCCGGCCTCACCGAGCAGGGCATGGCGCCATGGCAGGCCGTGCTAACCGTGCTGCTCGGCAATCTGATCGTGCTCATGCCGATGCTGCTGATCGGTCATGCGGGTACGAAGTACGGCATTCCTTATGCGGTGCTCGTGCGAGCGTCGTTCGGTACCCAGGGCGCCAAGCTGCCTGCCATGCTGCGCGCCGTCGTGGCGTGCGGCTGGTACGGCATTCAATCATGGCTTGGCGGCAGCGCCATCTACACGCTCGTCAACATCCTCACGCACAACGCGCTGGTGGGCGACGCACTGCCGTGGCTCGGCATTTCGATCGGACAGGCTAGCTGCTTCCTCGTCTTCTGGGTGTTCCAGCTGTACTTCATCCTGCACGGCACCGATTCGATCCGCTGGCTCGAAAGCTGGTCCGCGCCCATCAAGGTGGTGATGTGCGCAGTGCTCGTGTGGTGGGCATGTTCGAAGGCAGGCGGCGTGGGCTCGATGCTGTCGCAACCGTCACAGTTCGCTGCCGGCGGTAAGAAGGCGGGCCTCTTCTGGGCGACGTTCTGGCCGAGCCTCACGGCCATGGTGGGTTTCTGGGCCACGCTCGCGCTCAACATTCCCGACTTCACGCGTTTCGCAAAAACGCAAAAAGACCAGTTCGTGGGCCAGGCCATCGGCCTGCCCATTCCGATGGCGTTGCTCTCGGTGGTCTCCGTGGTCGTGACCTCGGCAACGGTTGTGATTTACGGAAGGGCGATCTGGGACCCGATCGACCTCACGAGTCGCATGGAGGGCGTCGGTGTGGGCATCGCGCTCATCATCCTCACACTGGACACAATGTGCTGCAATCTCGCCGCGAATCTCGTCGGGCCAGCTTACGACTTCTCGAGCCTCTGGCCCAAGGGCATCTCGTACAAGACGGGCGGTCTCATCACCGCGGGTATCGCCATCGTGATGATGCCGTGGAAGATCCTTGCCACCACCCAGGGCTACATCTTCACGTGGCTCGTCGGTTATTCGGCGCTGCTTGGGCCGGTGGCCGGCATCCTGATGGTCGACTACTTTCTCGTTCGCAGCACACGCCTCGACACGGCCCAGCTATTCGAGGAAAACGGCGAATACGCCTACTCGAACGGCTGGAATCCGGCTGCCGTGATCGCGCTGATCGCAGGCGTGCTGCCGAACCTGCCGGGCTTTCTCAATGTCGCGTTCCCGAATGCGTTTGCCACCGTGCCCGATGCGTTCAAAAGCATTTACACCTATGCGTGGTTCGTGGGGCTCGCCATTGCGGCGCTCGTCTATGGCGTGATGATGAAGCTCGGCAAGAGCCGGCGCCCACGTGTTGCGAGCGCGTGAGCGTTTCAAGCGTGAATGTTCAACTGAAGGAGACTTGGCATCATGGCGATCCTGATTCGAGGCGGCACCGTCGTCAATGCAGACAAGAGCTGGCGTGCGGACGTGCTCTGCGAAAACGGCGTGATCCAGAGCGTTGGCGAGAACCTCGACGCGCCTGCGGGCGCGACCGTGGTCGACGCCGGTGGCCAATATGTGATGCCTGGCGGCATCGATCCGCACACGCATATGGAGCTGCCCTTCATGGGCACGACCGCCAGCGACGACTTCTACACGGGCACGGCGGCGGGGCTTGCGGGCGGCACGACATCGATCATCGACTTCGTCATCCCCAACCCGAAGCAACCGCTGATGGACGCCTTTCGCGAGTGGCGCGGCTGGGCAGAGAAAGCCGCTTCCGACTATGGCTTTCACGTGGCGGTGACGTGGTGGGATGAAAGCGTGTATCGGGACATGGGGCTCCTCGTGAACGAGCATGGCGTATCGAGCTTCAAGCACTTCATGGCCTACAAGAACGCCATCATGGCCGACGACGAGATTCTCGTGAACAGCTTTGCGCGCTCACTCGAACTGGGCGCGCTGCCTACCGTGCATGCGGAAAACGGCGAGCTCGTATTCCAGTTGCAACGCCAGTTGCTTGCGCGCGGTTTCACGGGGCCCGAGGCGCATCCGCTTTCACGGCCGCCCGAAGTCGAAGGCGAGGCAGCGAATCGCGCCATCCGCATCGCGCAGGTGCTCGGCGTGCCGGTGTACATCGTGCATGTCTCGGCGAAAGACGCGCTCGAGGCGATCGCGCGCGCACGCGGCGAAGGGCAGCGCGTATTCGGCGAAGTGCTCGCGGGGCATCTCGTGATCGATGAGTCGGTCTATCGCGACCCGGACTGGACGCGCGCCGCCGCCCACGTGATGAGTCCGCCGTTCCGTACCCAGGAGCATCGCGACGCGCTCTGGCGCGGGCTTCAGGGCGGCCTGCTGCACACCACCGCAACCGACCACTGCGTGTTCTGCGCTTCGCAGAAAGCCATGGGCCGCCATGATTTCACGAGAATTCCGAATGGTTGCGGCGGCGTGGAAGATCGCATGGCGGTGTTGTGGGATCAAGGTGTGAACACCGGCCGGCTCACGCCGAACGAATTTGTGCGCGTCACCTCCACCAATGCGGCGCAAATCTTCAACCTGTACCCGCGCAAGGGCACGGTGGCCGTGGGTGCCGACGCCGATCTCGTCGTCTGGGATCCCGAGGCCACGCGCGCGATATCGGTCAAGACGCATCATCAGAACGTGGACTTCAACGTGTTCGAAGGGATGACGGTTCGCGGCGTGCCCACACACACCGTCTCACAAGGCGAACTCGTGTGGGCGGACGGCGACCTGCGCGCGCGGCGCGGAGCCGGGCGTTATCTGAAGCGGCCCGCGAATCCCGGCTATCTGCAGGCCTCGCGCCTCGCGAAGAGCCTGAAGCAGACGCAGCCGGTGCATCGCGAAGGTGACGCACCACAATAAACACGGCAACGCGTGGAGGCATTGCAGGGGATATCGGGGGCTCGACGCGACAGGATTCGCGTTGCGCCCCGGTAGTTCGAGTGCAAACCGGTCGGCGCTTTTTATCTGCGTCGGAGTTCGCCATTGAGCGATCAGATATGAGAAAAGCGCGAGCCGGGGTGCGGTCATGCTTGAATGAGTAATCCGTATCTCGCGGTTAGTGTTTCCCGCGTTCCGCGATCCATGCGCTATCCGGTCGCTGTTCCAGTCAGCGATTCACAGGCCTGCCAGAGGCGTCTTGCATCGGTTCCGTTTCTTGCCTGACTGGCGACGTTCGCTGGTCCCACGTCTCGACCACGTGTTTCGAACAATCCGAGCGGACCATAGTAGCCGCCGTCGACGACATCGGCCGCGGTTGCGGCATAGAGCGTGGAAAGTGCGCCGGTCTGGTCACTGTTGAACAAGATATCGATCAGTCCGCCTAGCGCAGAGCGGACGATCGGGCTTGCGGCAAAATGGTCGGCACGGAACAGATTCGTATTGGCAACGCCGGGATGCGCGGCAACGGACATCACGCGCGATCGTGCGGCGCGCAACCGGCGATCGAGTTCGAACGCGAACATGAGGTTGGCGAGCTTCGACTGTCGATAGGCGGTCATCGGACGGTAACGACGGGTTGCCTGAAGGTCGTCGAAGTCGAGCCGCCCGGTCTTGTGTGCGATAGAGGCAACCGTGACCACGCGCGGCCGCTCGGCAGACGCTCCTGCCGCCATCTCGAGCGCAGGCAACAGCAGGTGCGTCAGGGCGAAATGCCCGAGTACATTGGTGCCGAACTGCAATTCGAAGCCGTCGACCGTTTCGAGGCGTCGGCGGGGCGCCATGACGCCCGCATTGTTGATGAGGATGTCGAGCGGCCGGCATTGCGCGAGTTCGCGATCGCAAAAGGCGCGCACCGAAGCAAGGCTTGCGAGATCCAGTCGTTCAAGCCGCAATCGGGCGGCGGGCAGTTCCCTCTGCAGACGGGACAGGGCATCGGCGCCGCGCTGTTCGTCACGGCAGGCGAGTACGACTTCCGCGCCTGTGCGAGCCAGTATTGCAGCGACGTGATAGCCGATGCCGCTGTTGGCCCCCGTGATGATGACGCGTTTGCCGTGCTGAGGCGTGATGTCGTCGATGCACCATTGTTTGTTCTGGTTCATTGGCGATTGTCGAGGGAAGGCCGTTAGCGGGAGAGAATGCTGATTAGCATACCCGTTGCACGCGCGCCGCATGTGCTGGACATTCTCGGGTTTCGCACGGATCGGGCGGCTTCCTGAGTCGGGCGCGCAGCGCGCGCATGCAATGCGTGTGAAACGCAAGGCGGCCGTCCTGACCCGTTACATCAGCCGAAGCACGATTCTCTGAAGGAGGGGGGGCAGGTCGCGTCGAGCGTCGACCACGAGATGAACGAAAACGGTCTCGTCGCGGACCTGATAAATGATCCGGTTCTTGCCGGAAAGGCCTTGCCGGAAACCGTCCTCGAAGAAGCCCTCAAGCTCGGCAGGCGCATGACTGCTAGCGGGGAACTGGCCAATGTGCGTGATCGTTTCCTGCAGTTGCGTCGATGTCTGACGCCACATTTCCCATCCGAATGTGCGGACAACATAGCTTCTGAGTTCGTCAATGCCGATCCGCGCCGTCGGGAGGATGCGGTATTTCAGCAGCGGTGCCGCCATCAGCGGAGCTTTTCCTGACGATCGAGCTGGTTGAGTTCCGCAAAGAACTCGTCGCCATCGACGTGATCCCCGCGCTCGATGTGCTTCTGGCCGATAGCCAGGATTTTCAGGAGCGCGAGGGTCTGCTGCGTCGATTCGTAGCTTCGCACATCCTGGACGACGAGCTTCGCTTCACCGTTCTGCGTGATGATGAGCGGCTCTCCCGAATCAGTCAGGTCCTTGACGATTTGCGCCGCTTCGCTTTTGAGGTAGCTGATTGGCTTCACATGATCGGCGAGATGCATCAAGCGCTCCGGTGAGGTTCACATAGGACCAAATTTAAACCATTAACGTCCGGCGGCAATCTGCGGTGCGTCCATGTGCAGTTGCATTTGACATAATGTAATTTATCAACATTTTTGTTGTTAGTCCAAAGTTCAGATGTCGCGTTAGTTGGAGAACCTAATTCTTCAACTTTCTTCGCCATTTTTGGGCCGTTTCACCACAACGGTGCATTCTCCGAGAAGGTTCAGCCTTTACATCCATAATTTGGGGCTTCCTGAGAAGAACGCTTCCACGCAATCTGTATCAGATATTCCACGTAATTCGCGTAGGAATTGGTTACCCGAGATTCGACCGGAATTTCGCGGATATTTTCGCTGTCCGGCATGCAATTGTGACGCTGATTGCGTGGCGGAGATGCACGTGAGCGAACCGAAAGTTGAAACTTTTTTGGTGATCTGAAGGAAGCCTGGGATTGGCGATTCCCACCAAAGAAACCTTGCCTGGAGTCGTCAACTCAGGCACAACCCACGGCCAGTTTCGTCACCGTCGGATCATCGTTGCCCGCGAACGTCAACTTTGTAACGACTTTGCTCACTCGTGAATAGCATCCCGCCGCGGTTTGAACCGCTTACGTTGTGTCGGCAACCAACTGACCACAATTACCCTAGGGTTTCCGTCGACGGATCATAATTGCACCCGTTTCACACCGCATGCGTCAGCGAGCAATTGCAATTGTTCGCGTCCGCCTGGTGTTGCAGTTACCCCGGGGCGACACAGTTTCCTAACCGGCAAGCTACAGTTTCTCCAACCCTTCCGATCGCTCATTGGCGGACCGTCGATCTTGAAGGCGCGGTAGTCGGCCTTTGCGGACGTTGGGGTATCGGCCACTGTGAGACAGGTGATGCGCACTTTGCCGCCGTTCGCGCCGTCGTAGTCTCGAATGTCCGATACCAATGCGACTGAATGAGTTCTCGCGACTCATTGCAGTTTTGCGGGGAAATCTGGCTACCCGAATACACGATAGGTGCAAAGAGAAGGAAGACACATCGTACAACGCAGTGGCGAATCTTTTCGCATAGGGAATCGCAACAACACGTGCCAACGGATGTGCAGGACCATCGGGCCCATGAAAGGGACACACACCTGTGTAGACAACTTGAAAAAGCGCTTGCGCGCAGTGACCGACCCGGAACCCGGAAAGTCGGCTATCGGCTTTCTCCAAGTCGAGAAAGCCATCAATTGAATGGGCTGCGCTCCTCGAGCACGAGTATATTTTTATCTGCGTCGTATCGCCACTTGCGCTTGGTATTGACAAGGGAGTGTTTTTCGGAGGGGCCACTGCCTTCTGATTTCTGCAACGACACAGCAAACTTGCTCATTACAAGGCGAGCCGATGGCCACGCGCTTTTCTCAACAAATGCGGAGGCCTCAAGCAGGATTGCGTCAGCGTTGGGAGCGCGAGCCAGCTTCGCTTCTCGTGCAAAGTGCGCCATGACCGAGGCGGCTCCTTCACTGCCCGAGTTACCGCGCGACGTAAAATCGCGAAACGCGTCGCGGTAAAGTTTCTCGGCCAATGCAGGATCGCCCGTTCGATAGGCATGCATTGCCAGATTCGCCTTTGTGTGCGCTCCGATCCGTTTCCCGTCGCGCTGTTCATCCTTTATCAATTGGTAAAGGATTGTAGACGCTGTGCTGATCGCGCCCTTGCCCATGAGGGCATAGGCAAGGTTGTTACGCAAAGCGACATCGTTGGGATCGCTGGCGAGCCCGCTAGTTGCAAGCGATACCGCGTGGTCCCACTCTTCGAGGAGTCCGGCCACGTAAGATGCCGCAACCCAAGGCCGCGACGAAAATGGCTCATCCTCTTGCCAAACCAGGCAATCATCACCCGCCGCTTCAAAATTCCCGTCAATGTAGTGCCGATAAACTCGGGCTTCCGCCGCGAAGTTTCCGGACAGCCACTCCTCCCTCGCGCTGATGGGAAAGCTGAAAGTCGTTACGACCCAAAGCGCTTGAGCGACCGAATTGTCGTTCGGCGTGATGAGTCCCTGTGACAACAGGCTACGGGATTGTTTGAACCTGCCTTGAGATAGTTCGAGTGTACCGAGGGCGCATGCCAGTTCGGATGTGTCCGCGGGAGAAAACCGTTTCGTTGCAAGCATCTTGAGACCCCGCTTTGCATCGTCCGTCCTGTCTAAAATCGCCTGCAGACTAACGATCGTTGCCATGAGCCACGGATCGCCCGCTGTTCGAGGAGAACGACGAAGGAGGTGTTCCGCTCGCTCATGCTCGCGGACGTGCGAAAAGAAGCGAGCCGCGCTGCGCAATACAAAGCGCGAGTCCGGCGCAAGTTGCAACGCGATGTCGACGCCCTTTCGAGCCTTCTCATGGCTTCCGCAGATTGTGTGCAGTCGCGCAAGGTCAATCCATCCGACTGGGTCACGAGGCTGATGCGCCAGTTGTTGACGAAGACGGGCCAACTCTGAATGGCGGTCCGTCGTCCTATCCACGCCAGTTCCGAGATCCAGCGCCGCATAACCCGCTATGCGACGTGCGGACCTCTCCAACATGGGAGGCAAGTGTACCTGCCGCTCAATGAGATACTTTGCTGGACCATCGAGATACTGCTTAGCTTCGGGGAAGCGCGCCAGATTAAGGAGATCAGCCGCGACTCCGATGCTCGGCGAACGCGACCATCTCAGCCAAAGCTCGCGTGCCTCGGCTGCCACTTTTTTAGGATCGGCGCGCGACCTGACCGCCCGGGCACCTTCATGTTCTCTCAACGCTTTGAGCGTAATCTCAGAGCTTCTCCAGCGCGGCAACAAACGTCTGGTTTGCACGTTATTACCCTGCCTTCCTTTCCGCTAGTTCCGCTTTGATTTTCAAGCGGGCGAACAGGGATATGTAACGATCGATGCCAGGCAGGCGCCCGGCCGACTTCCGCGCGTCTGGATGACCCCGAAGCTCTGGGTCCGGGTGACATAGCTGCCAGTATGCATCGGCTAGCTCGTTAGCACAGTACTCCGGTGCTGCCTGACGAATTCTGCCCGTGATGCGCCCATGAGCTCGAACCAGGAATGGTAGAGCGTCAGAAAATCGCACTGCTGGCCCATCAACGAGCGGAACGGCCTCATCCGGAGTGTCATCAATAAGCAGGTTTGTGGCGCCCAGACCCATCACGAGAAATGCAATCATGCTCCCGAGTAGATAGGCATCCGTGCCCTGCCGCTGGTCGATAGCATCCTGTGGCACAAATCCGTATATACACTCGGGCGGCGCATAGCGTTCGTCGCCCGGATAGTCGATTGAATCACCAGGACCGGGATGGCGCCGCGAAACAGCAGAGCCAAGGTCACAGAGCTTGATGCATCCGGCCTCCCTGAACTCCACGACGTTCGACGGCTTGATGTCGAGGTGACTTATTGCCTTCCAATGAAGTTGCGCGAGGCCGACCGCGGTCTGATGCAAAGCGAATAATCGCCAAGCAAAGCCACCAGCGAATCCTGTTTCCAGACGAGCGCGGACGTCTTCGTCGCCTCGCTCCATGACAAGATAGAAAATATTGTGCTTTTGACCGTCTAAAACCGCGTGCGCCTTGCCTGACTCAAGGAGTTTGACGACGTTTGCGAGGCCTTCTTTCGTGCAAAACGTCAAAACCAGAGTCTCAAAGTCGTGGGCTCTCGTCAGCTTGATCAGCGTCTGCGGGTCGTCGTCCTGCAAGGCGCCTTGCATGTCGAGGACTTTCATGAACGCTGTGACTCCCGCCTGCTCCACTACGAACCCGCGCGAGAAGAAGCCACCAGAGTGATCAGGGCCGTAAGGGTGCGCCTCCATCACTTTCCAGCCTTTGACCTTTGTTCCCACAAGATTCGCCAGAACCTGTGACCGAGCGTTCCCGTCGAGGACATCCAAGTCTTCGACGCTGTCAGCTTTCTGCAACATTGCATTCCCCGAAGATATGGCCCGGTTATCTTTCCGGACGCATAAAAAAATCCCCGCCGGAAAAGGGCGGGGATCTGGCGCCAATTATTAGGTCAAACTTCGACGTCTTCTGCCTCGCGCAACTCCGCGCGGGTGTCAGCCGTCAGCTCAGCCTTTTCCTCTGCTGATAGCTGGGAATACGGGACGCCCAAACCGCCGGCTGAGCTGGGAACACGCTCCTCGTCTCCCGTGGGACGCCTCTTCACGCATAAGCGCCCGTTTTGTCTGTATAGCAAAAGCATGCTATCTCCTAGTCGACCTGATGTAACCATTCAACAACAAAATCGCCGCCTGCTCAAGCGCCTGAAACGCGCGAACTGTGGTCGCGGATTCACTATCCTCAATGATTTCACGAAGTGTACCGTAACCTATCCGAACCATCAGTAACGGCGGAGGCTGCGGGCCATCCGGCGGCGGCATCACGGGTATAGCGAGACAAGCAACTTCGCCTTGCAGGAGTTGTGCACCGCGTTCGCCCGCACGCATCATTATGGTTTTTCCCCACCAGCAATCCGTATAGATGCCTTCTGCGCCGCTTACAGCAATTTGCATGGGCGGAACGTCCAGTTCCGCAGCCTGATTGGGAAGTGCGGCCAATTTCACCCAGCACAAGGCCTCCTGCGCGGACGTCGCACCATATAGCGACACGGATAACGGACCCGCCTTCAGTTCGTCCGTGAGCCCTTCCATCCACGCGGTCAAAACGGCTTGGCCCCGCGGCTCTGGCACAAGTTCGCGCAACCTCTGGCCAGACATCGGCCGGGTAGCCTGAACCGGTCGCCATGCGAGACCGTAGCGCGCACCCATCGCTGGATACGGAACTCTCAGCAAGAACCGCCCTTGTCCGAGGTCCTGGATTCGCAACCCCTTAACCAGTTCGGGCTGACGCTCAGGCGGCCCTTCAGCTACGTTCGCCGCAGGCTCAGCGACTATTGTCAGGTCTGCCACGGCTGGGACAAACTGTGGGGGAAGGCTCACCACGATTGTCAACGACTCGAGAGGCGCGTCTACCACCGCGGTCGCGAACTCCCGATCTTCGTTTCGCAACCTTCCCCGTCGGTGCCTCGGTACCAGTAGGAAATCGTCCGTCGTCAGCAAGCCACCCGACACCCAACTTGTGTCGATGATAAATCTCCGAGCTTTCCGGTTCTTAGTCAGCGCAAGCGGAATCTTGAGTTCATGGGTGTGTTCGGCCATCGCAGGCTCATACTTCGGACAGAACCTGTCGCTGCTGCCATCATCCCATTCAATCTCGACACCCTCGCAATCAGGAAAACCCGTACTGTTGAATACAGTTTGGGTGGTGCTGCCTGGTTTCACCACCCATTCTGTCCGCACTTCGCGAACAAAAACGTCGCGGCTCGGGTTGAAATCGAACGTCTTTGTAATCTGACTCGTCGGAGTTTCGACGATGGACCTCGAACGGCGGGCCTGGAAGCGTCGAATATCGGCCGCGTTGAAGAGTTGTACGCCACCACCCTTTGATGACCAGGCCCCGTCGGTAAATCGATGCTCATGCAAGATTACGCGTCGATCGTCCAGGAGCTCGATCACGTTGAACGAGGAGCGTTTGAACTCGCACCCTTCCAGCGTATGCAAACCTACAGCGGAGCCTGCCGCGACAACGGCGACATCGCCGCTGTTATCGCCGATAGTGCCGTATCGTGCCGCAAAGTGCTGATGCTCATGACCATGCAGCACCAGATTGACATTGTGAGCAGACAGCGTATTCAACAAGGTGCCGGCATTCCGCATAACCGTCGTAGCGGCCACGGCGCTTTCGCCCAGCGTCTGCGATTCACTCTCAAGCTTGGCAATTGGCAATAAGTGGTGGTGTCCTGCAAGAATACACAGATCAAAATCAGCGCCGACGCTGGACGCGCTCTTCGCTAACTTCGCCAGGCTTCCTGGGTCAACAAAGCCTTGTGCGAAGTAACGGGCATCACGACTGGTATCGAGCCCGAGGAGCGCAAGTCGCCATGTATTCTGTCCAGACGTCAGCGTCACCTCATGCGCCTGATCGGGAAGAAGGATCTTCCCCGAGAAACATCCGTCAAACCATGTGCTTGAGCCGGCGTCACCGTTGAACATACGCTTGGCCCACTCAAACCGCCACAACCTCCCGAACCTCGCGTTTCCGAAGGGGTGGCGATCGTGATTGCCCGCGCAAACCCACCACTTGTTGATGCGTAGCTGATCCAAGGCGTCCCGCGCACCCTCATAAGCCTTTTTGTGAGGCGAGTCGACAATATCGCCCGTCACAACGATGAGGTCGGGCCTGATGTCGTGAATATGTGCAGACAGCGACTTCCAGACCGCTTGCTGGTTTTTGGTGCCAAAGTGAAGGTCGCTTATGTGCAATATTTTGATCGACGACATGTATTTTTCTTCGTATGCCGCACGGCTCGGGGCCGTCAGCAGATAATTTTAGCAAGAGCTTGCAGTCAGACCTCTCGCGCCAAAATAGCCGTCGCAGGGTCACCCGGGCACGGCCAGTCAACCGGAAGATTTTTAAATCTTTAGGGCAATCCGTGGTTGAGTCAGAACCTTGCAGCCGCTAAGTCGCGCCCCCCCGTGAGGCGACCCGCAATGATAATCCAACCTGCATCGCCAACCAATGCAAAATTCGTGGCATGAGATTCCCAGGCAGTCCCAGCAGGGATGACGAATCGACCATGCAATCGACATCAAATATGCTCTATCGGCGTATCGAATGAGTAAAACAGGGTGCACTGCGCTTCGGGCACAAGGTGTACCGTCAACGGCATTTGCCGCGGCTCCAGTTTTTCTGGACACAGATTGGAGGTAAAACGTGGGTCCCAAAATGGAATTGTTGATGTTGAAGAAAACAGATACAAACGGGGTTGCGCCAGAGGCGCTGGAAGGGGCGCGTAGCACTACTGGAAGCGCCTCTGGCGCCGCTCGACGATCTACGCTGTGCGCGCGAGGACGGCGGACAACGTGGCGCCGATCATCCCGGGCCGTCGCGGCCCGAAACCGAAGATGCGCGATGCCGACCTGTTGAAGGCCATCCGCGACGATCTGGTGGCTCCGCCCTTCATCGGCGAGGGGCATCGCAACGTCTGGGCGCGCTTGCGTATCCCACCCGACATCTGGGTCTCCCGGACACGCGTGCTGCGGCTGATGCGCGAGCACAGCCTGCTGTCGCCGCACCGGCAAGCGCGAGGCGAACCCAACCTTCACGATGGCCGGATCACAACCGATTGTCCGAATGAGATGTGGGGCACCGGCGGCGCACGCATTTCGACCGTGGACGACGGCATGGTGTGGATCTTCTCGGCCGTTGATCAGTGCGACGGCACGTGTACCGGCATTCATGCCGCGAAGATTGACGACCGCTTTGCTGCTCTCGACCCAATCTCCTAGGGGCTGCTGGATGAATTCGGCTCTGTGCTCGCCGATGCGGGCCACGGGCTGTCGCTGCGTATGGATCATGGTTCGCAGTGCACGTCGGACGACTTCCGTGGCCAAATCAGGTTCTGGGGCATCGCGCCGAGCTATGCCTTCGTCGCCGAACCCCAGACCAACGGCGTCGCCGAGCGGTTCAATCGGACAATGAAGGAACAGGCTATTCATGGACGCATCTTCAAAGACCTGGAGGAAGTTCGTGCTGCCGCCATCGCGTTCAAGGATCGATGCAATCGCGACTAGCGTCTTGCAAAGTTGGGCTTCAAATCACCCCTCGAAGCCCGTCAGGAACGGCTGATGAAGCTGGCCGCCTGAACTGCAAAAGCGTGTCTGAACAGCCGGAGCCGGTACACTGTCAACGGCATTACAGGCTTTAGCGGCGGTCGGGACTGGCGCGTCGCTTCCCCTGGATTCTCCTTCCAGGCGATACTCTGGTCGCACAGACAAACAACAATCTCTTGAACAGACCAGTGAACTATCTGAACCTGAATCGACGTTTCGTCGAGCGCGAGTCCTATCGTCCCGAGGAACTGGTTGCATACGAAATCGCGGGCAAACCGATTACCTGGTCAAAGTTGCAGGAGAGTCGATTCACGGTAATCGTCGCGCCGGCGAATTTTGGCAAGACGACGGAGATGCAGCATCGCGCCAACGAGATGCGCGCGCGATCGGAAATGGCTGTGTTCGTTGCCCTGAGACGGCTGGCCGACCGTGGAAGTTTGGAAAAAGCGCTGGATGAAGCAGAGCGAGCGGCCTATCAAAAATGGCGAGCGACGCCCGAGAGCACACTGACTCTTTTCATCGACTCACTCGATGAAGCCGCAGCCGGAAAAAAGGAAAGCATTGAATATCTGCTGAGCGACATCGCCACCGAAATATCGTGGCCCAGCAAGTCGGTCAACTGGGTAATCTCGACCAGACCCGCGGTCTTGACGACTCAGCTCTTTGACTGGATTGCCTCACTCCTCGCACGCCCGGCGTTGACACTTCGTGAAAGCGGGTCTCCATCCACCAAGGTCCTGCCTAACGCGACTCCGACCACGACGTCTGAAAGCACGGAAGTTATTCCTGAAAAGCTCCGTGTCTTCTCGATGATGCCTCTGGACGGTGACCAGGCACAAACATACCTTAATGGACGGTACCCGAACCTCGCGAGTGATGAGATTCTGCGCCTTGCGCGTCAGCTAGGTCTTTCGGGATTCGCACGAAGCCCAGGTGGCATCGAGATACTGGCTCGCATTGATCTGCTCTCCAGCCCCCCTCCTTCACTGACCGACGTTTTCGACCGTGTTGCCGGGACGATTCGCGCTCTGCGGGGGGCAGATATTCGGCTTACAGAAGCAGGCAGCCCCCGTCCCGAATCGCTTGGAGAGGCGGCCCAAAAACTCGCGTCGGCGGCTCAACTTTGTCAGTTGCTCAACATCGAGATGCCTGAAGAAACGTTGGCCATCCCTGAGAAGGCGTTGTCCGCAAGGTTGATAGCATCATCAGTGTTGACGGAACGGGCAATTAACCAATTGTTGGGCTCTCAGCTTTTCATCGACGCCGGATTTCACCAGGTCAAAGTTTACCCGGACGAATTGCAGCCGTTTCTGGCGGCCCAGCGACTGGCGCAGCTTGCTCAGTCTCCCGATCAGGCTCAACGCCTGATGCAAAACTTCACATGGTCGGCGCCAAGCGGAGAGTGCGGCATCCGCCGCGATCTACTCCCGACGATGGGCTGGCTGGCAACAATGAACCCGCATTGTCGGTCGGTCATACTCCAATATGAACCGCAGGCGCTGGCATTCTTTGGGGACCTCCGCAATAACCTTGTTCCATTGAGCGATGCAACAGAGGCTTTAAGCGAGAGCATCCGACGTCTTGTCGAAAATGGGGATCACCCCGGTCGAGGCATGTTCACACTCACATCGGAAAACTTCTGGCAGGCCGGTCCGAAGCGGCTGGCGCCAGTCATCATGCGCCTCCTCGACAAATACGGCGACCATCACTGCGCACGAGACGTCCTTATGGATATCGCAACCGCGTGCAAGCTTGACGGCGTGAGGACCAAGGTTTTGCGTCGGCATCAGCAGAATTATGAGCGTCTTCTTGGTGACAGCACCGATGTCCACTACCTCCTCGAGCTGGGCGAGGAAGCCGATTACGTCGGTCTTGCGGCCGCTATTAAACTGAGTGAAACCGCACGCGCGAGCCTCGTGGCTCTGCTCATCGGCAAACTGGGTTGGAAATACTTCACTCCTACCGATGTCGCCCGGCTTATCGACCAACAGTACCTTCGGGGACAAGATGGCTACCATATCGGCTACGTGCTAGAGTCAGCGAATCTGCTGAAGACGGCTACCGAACAACAGCTCTATCAGCTAGCCAGAAGCATGGTCATACGCGTGGCAAGGCTCTGCGACCGAGACACGCACGAAGGTCGAGCGTCCCGGCTTGTAGATGACCGCTATGCGGAGATGGCCGCCGAAGCCGTTGCTGCGCTAGTCAATCGAGCAAGTCCACCGAACTCTGGAAGGGTCGCTCGCGTGTGTTTCATTCTTCGGCGCGTGCTGTCAGAAGGGAGGTTTGGAGGCGCCGACACCAGCAGCGTCCGTCGCGCTCTCGAAGCGAATACGCCGATTCGGCGAGATTTGCTCAAAATGATCTCCCAACAGTCCGGACTCTCCGACCAGCAGTTTCTGATGTTAGTGATTGGCTACTATTCTGCCTGCAGGTACACGGCCGAAGACATTCAGCAAATCAATTCTCCCCGCCTCTCAAACGTCTATGACGAGTTTTTCACGAGAGAGGCCGTAGCACCGGAACCACCTCCACCGAAGCACGCAAAATCGGCAAGCGCAGATAGGCTAAAGGTCACCCCTTCTGCGAAGAAGGCATTGCTCGGCATGGTAGCCGCCCTTCGCGATGGAACGGGTAAAAGCGGGCTCGAATGGGTCGCGCAATGGCTTTTGCAAACAAGCACACATTCCCGCTATAGCGAGGTCGACTTCAAGATCTTTGAACGCACGGCTGGAGCGACCATTACCGACGCAGTCCGCCAAGGATTCAGCAATGTCTGGCGCAAGGAGCCACCCCGGTTCGACGAGGCGCAACCCCAATCGACCTACCATATCACCGCTGCTGGTTTGCAAGGGCTCTATGCGGACCTTGGCACTGGCGCGGCGTTGCCCTCCCTCTCGGAGTCCGAGGTCCGCCGAGCATTGCGCTACGGCGCCTTTGAAATTAACGGCTACCCAAAATGGTACTGGCCGTTGGTGTCCGCGTATCCCGATATCGCGAAATCCGAGCTTTCCAAGATGGCCCGGGAGTCTGGGAACGGAGCGGTGTCCAAGGAACACGCTGAACATCTGTTCATGTCACTTGCCGACGCACCTGCCGACATCAGCGTGGCTTTGGCTCCGTTGGCGTGGGCATACCTGACAAAGGGCGAGCCAACCCAGGAGTTCGTCGCCGAGCAAATTCTTCATTCGATCATGACCTCGCCGACAAAGATTCGGCAATCCGATTTCGAACGGACAGCGTCGGGTATTGTGAAACGGGCCTTCAAGTCGCCATTACCGGAAGAGCCTGATAACGCACGATCCGCCGCTCTACGCCAAGCGGCGGTATGGGGCGGTCACTGGCTGATGAGCTATCCCGTGAACTTTCAGCGCGCGGTGCGTCAGTGGGGACCGAAAGACCCGCTGGCGGTGCGAGCGTTTATTGCCAGGATGGCTAGCTACTTCGGACGAGATCGCACAGGAGCGATGGCCCAGCTTGCCCGAGCCAGCGATGATGGAGTCATGGTGCTTGAGGACATTTATCACTGGACAAAGTGGGCGGTCCCGCCGGCCGATGACATTCCCCATTCTGATGGGGTCGTCTACACGCCCACAACACGTGATGATGCGCAACGGTTCCGCGACGGATTACTTGGCGCTATCGCATCAGCGAACTCCCAGTTCGCTTACGAAGTTCTGGCGCGCATTTTCACCTCAGCGTCGGGACTGGAAAAAATGTATGTTCGCTCGCTCCAGTTTGAGATGCGCGAGCGCCAGTTTGCGAAGGCCCCTCTGTCTCAAATAAGCTACGACCAGTTCGAGAACGATTTCAAGGCTGACGTAACGGACACATTGTCTCTGGCGATGGCGGTTCACTCCGACCTCCTTGCGGTCAAATACGATATTGAGCGGGGTGAGCACAGTCTGCGTAACTTCTTTAGCGCACTGGATTTCACTCGTGTCAACAAAAAAGGTGTTCTTGGCGAACAAGCCGGCCTTGCACTGGAAGTCGAATTCCAGCGCCTGCTCGCGAGTGAACTCAATCACCATGCGCTCGGACGCTACTCCGTAACCGTAGAATCGAACACAGCCGAGTCGAAGCGTCGGGACGTACTGTGCAGTCGCAACGACTGGCGAGCCTCCATTGAACTCAAGATGTCAGAGCGATGGACCCTCGATGATTACGTCATCGCCTTGGAAAGACAGCTTCTTGGGCAGTACATGCGCCACAACAAGGCGACTATCGGCTTTCTTGTCCTGGTCTTGCAGACAAAGGACAGACGCTGGAAGAATCTGGAGACAGGAAAGACGGTGGGGTTCGACGAATTGCTAAGCTTACTCGGCAAGAAAGCTCAGGCACTTGAATCAAAGAACCGCTCGCTCTATCTTCGTGTTATCGGAATCGATGCTACCGCTCCTGATGACTTTCGAAAGAAGCATTGACGAACTTTTAACCATCCAGGACATGACGACGCGTCATACAAGGCGTTACAACCGTTTTGCTGGACGACGAGCGATGTTCTCGGCACGCGGTTCGTTCGCCAATACGCCGTGACAACTCGTCTGCGCAGTATGAGAGCTCGAGAATCGGCGCCTCCAGAAAGGCCTTTTCCGAGCCATCAATTGCAGAAAGACAGTCGCGGAGGGAGCCTTCCGGCATGCCAGCTACTGCGAACGATGATTTTGAAACAGCACGCAGGGCGGAACCTTCAAACGAGTGTTCAAACGGCTGCATTACCCGATTGATGTGATTCTGCTTTGCGTGCGTTGGTATGTCGCCTACCCGTTAAGCCTGCGTCATCGGGAACAGATGATGGCTGAACGCGGCTTGGCGGTCGATCATTCGACGGTTCATCGGTGGGTGCTGAAGCTGCTACCACTGCTGGAGAATGCGTTCTGGCGGCGCAAGCGGCCGGTCGGGAAAAGCTGGCGCATGGACGAGACGTACATCAAAGTCAACGGCGATTGGAAATACCTCTATCGCGCCGTCGACAAGGACGGCCACACAGTCGATTTCCTGCTGCGTGCACACCGGGACAAGGCTGGCGCCCGGCGGTATTTTGAAAAGGCGATTGCCCGGAACGGCGGCCCCGAGACGGTGACGATCGATAAGAGTGGAGCGAACTTGGCTGCGCTCAAGGACATCAACGCCGCCCGCAAGCAGCCGATCAAGATCCGTCAGCAAAGATACCTGAACAATGTCGTTGAACAGGGTCACCGTGCGGTCAAGCGCCGAACACGGCCGATGATAGGCTTCAAGAAATTTCGCAGCGCGCGCGTCCTGATCGGCGGCATCGAGGTGATGCACATGATCGTCAAAGGGCAGATGAAAGGTAATCGCACGGGCCAGACACCCGCCGAGCAATTCTATTCATTGGTTTCATAGGGAATACTATACATCTGCGCATAGTTGTCCTCGTCGGCTCTTATTAAGACAGAACCCGTATAGCTCATCTCGCGTCCTCCGGTTTGCCGCGGGAAACCTTCATCATCTTCCAACTGGACATTTCTGATACCGTCAGCGCGTGCGGATTCGTTCACTATGTCACCGCGTCGACGGGTGGGGCACGTTCCGTCCATTCTTAACGCGAGTACCCATTCAGTCGCATCGATACCTGACATTCGAGGCTACGACGGCGCGAACGACAGCAAAGCGCCGATCACCTGCCTCACAGCGGCCGATACTCCAACGTCCGCAATGGCCGATGACTCGCCCTTCAAGGCGGACCTCGAATCCGTTGCTTGATAAGATGCGACAGGAGATCGGTTCTCGTGTACGGTGCCCGAAAACGCCTGTGACATTTCTTTTGAGCCGAAGCAGCACTCTTCAAGCTGCCGAGTTGCCCACCGGCTTTGTACTTTCAGGAACGCCGGCCGCGCTGTACGTCTGGCGCGACGGCGCTCTCATCTTCGCGCACAGTCTCCGAATGGCGCCGGTCATCTTCGGCGTGAAGATAAATGCCTGTCGTCTGAATTGATGCGTGACGCATGTTTTTCTGGATGAAGCGCAGGTCAGTCCCGGCATCGGCCTGATGCGAAGCTGCACTGTGACGGAGCCAGTGGGTCGATGCACGTCGCAGCGTTCCAGCGCCGGCGGGATCGGTTGTGTCGAGCATTGCCGCGGCGCGTCGGAAAACCTCCTTGACGATCAGGTAAACCGCCGCCGGGGTGAGGTGCCGGTGAGGGTCGCCCGTGACGCTCATCACGGCAGCCGCGGTCTCATTCCCCGTTGGCGTCGGTGCCAGCCCATAAAAAACCCGATAACGCGCGAAGTCGGCCATCAAGACAGCACTCACCGGCACCTCTCCTTCAGCGCCACCTTTCCCCACCACGTGCAGCCACCAGTTACCTCGCCGCTGATAGAAGTCGGCTGCCTTCACATGCGCCGCTTCCGAGACGCGCAGTCCGGTGCCGTACAGCAGGCGGATCAGCCAGCGGCTGCGCTCGTAGTGCTGATGGTCGCGCGCGGTGAGCCGGGGCCACTGCTCGACGCTGGCAAGGACGTGCTCCCAGAGCGCGTGATCCAGATACCGTTCGACCCGCCGAATCCGCTTGCCTGCAGCTCCCGTCCGGCGACGCAGTGCAAGCGGATTGCCCGCCAGGTAGCCGGCACTGACCAGATAGGACAGCAGGCCAGAGATGATGCCGAGCGCCTGATGCCGGCTGCGCTCCGACAGCGGCCCGTCGAACAGCCGCCGCGTACCGCCCCGCCGCGGCAGGGTTGGATCGGCCCAGTCGCCAGTGGGTGCCGCGAGAAACCGCTCGTACAGCAGAAAGTCCTCGCGCGTCAGGCTCGAGAGTGGCTTGCCCAGCGCCTGGGTGGCCCACAGCAGCAGGCGCACCGCTTCCTTGCGGTAGCTGCGCAACGTGTGCGGCGAGCCCGCGTATTCCGCGAGCCACAGGCGCACGGCCTCGACGTCGCTGTCCGCGGCGATCTGCCGATGCCCGCCCCGTGCGCGGTTGATGCCGTCGCGCCCGTCGAGGGCGGCGGGCAACGCAATCGACAGAGCGGTGTCGGGCGACTCCGGGGCGGTGGCGGGCAGGTTCATGGTGTGACGCGTTTTCGAATGGCCTTTGCGCAGCGTACACGATCGGAACTTGCGATTATGGGCGTTATCACAAATTTTGCCTCCTTATCGTTATATATATAATGTTATACAGCAATATACATATATAGTTTTCTGGCGAAACGCCCTCTTCAACCGCTTTTCACGGTGAAATTCCGCCCATGAGCCGTATCAGTGATACCCGAATCCGCACCCGCGAGGCCGCCGCGCGACTCGTCGCCGTGGGTCGGCTCCCGCATGAGCTCACCGTCGACCTGATCTACGCGGAAATCCGTCAGGGCAGTCGCACCACCATCAATGACGAACTGAAGTTGTGGAAGGACGAGCAGGCGCGCAACGACGCGCTCGCCGCAGCACTGCCGCCGGCGGTCGCCAAGGCGATGCTGTCGGTGTGGGCGCTTGCGGTTGAGCAAGGCGAACAGGTCTTTGCCCAACGTGGGGACGAACTCGAAGCGGAAACGGCGGCAGCCATCACTCGCGCGCGGGCACTCGAGAGCGTCAATGCGGAACTTCAGGCCGAAGTTCGCACTGTTCGCGTCCAGCTTGACAACCAGCAGGCACGACTTGCCGTAGTGCTTGCTGACCACGCGCAGGCCCAGGCTGGTCGTGACGCTGACCTCCGGCTGGCCGAAGCAGCCACGACCGAAAGGGACGCTGTCCGCGCGCAATCGGAACAGGCGCTGCGCGACGTGCGATCAGCCCATCTTCGTGAAGTCGAAACGTTGCGAGCAACCCACGCCGAACATGAAGCGGCCTTGCGTGCAGAGGTCGACCGTGCGACGGCGCGGCTCGAAGGTGTCCAGAAACGCGTCATGCTGCAGACCGAAGAGGCACGTGACGCGCAACGCCGGGCGGAGGCTGCGCTCTCCGAGGTCCGTAAGCGCAATGAGCAGCTTGTCGGCGACGTCGAGCGGCTATCGGCGGACGCCGCCGAACAAAGGCGCCTTGCCGAGCGGCATGAGAAGCTGCACGATCGCGTCACGCAGGAAGCCCGTGGCCTGCAGCACGAACGCGATGGTCTGGCTCAGCAGGTTGCGTTGTTACAAGGGCAATTGAAGGCCCGTGAAAAATCCCCGTCAGCCCGTCGAGCCAGAGTTTCGCGTCCGCAAACCTGATCACGCGAGGGGTCTGCGCCGCGCCGCATGCCGCCACACCGCCCTGCCCGCTGAGAACGCTAAAATATCCCGGCAAAGCGGTCATCAGGGTCCTGTGCTTGTTTCCTGTTGCACCGAAGCAAAGGTGACATGGCGGATGCGACCAAAGAAGGCGCCAAACGATATCCGATGCTGGCCGACATGTGATGGAGGACGGCTGCGTGAGGCAAGCCGGCGATCTCGCATGGAAATCATCTACGACCATAAAGGACATGAAGGTTGGACGGATCTCCCTGCTCGAGTCTCTGCATCCATGTGCCCACTCGTTTCTCAAAAAACTGGACGGTCTGAATGCAATTTACCCGCTGTTATATGTGCGAAGCCGAGGGCACAACGACGGAGCATGTCCCTTCGCGTGCGCTATTTCCGGAGGCGAAAAATGTTCAGGGAAGAAACTATAGATCGACCTTATTACCGTCCCCTCCTGCCCGCTCCATAACACAGCCAAGTCCACGGCGGCGTGATTTCAATGCAGATTACGACGGTAGCGCGATCTAGGCACGACAAGGGTTAGCGGACTGCCCCTAATATTTTATTTATATAAATCAAATGGTTGCTGTTTGGATTTCGCGGTCAGCCACACGCTTGCAGGCTGCGACAATTATCCGTTGATTTACGAATTTTTTCCGGCTAGGCTGATCGGTCCCTCTTTCGCTTTCGGAGCGGACGACGATGGAACATTGGCGACTGGCTTATCTGGGCATGCGGCGTATGCCGCGCGATCTCAGCGAGTTTGAACTCGTCACGTTCTTTACCTTCTCCTCCAAGGAGCGCGCGCTGATCAACGCGCGCCGCAGTCCCCTCTACCGGCTTGCGCTTGCATTGCATATCGGCTTCGTGCGTATGACGGGCGCGACACTCGATGCGTACCAGTATGTGCCACAGGTGCTGTGGGGCCATCTTGGCAGACACCTCGGAATCGAGCCGCCAGACCTCGGTACTCTACGCACCCTTTACGAAACGCGCGAACGGACGCTCTTCGACCATCAGGCGATCGCCTATCAGACACTCGGTTTTGTGCCGATGGCCGAAC
This sequence comes from Paraburkholderia sp. RAU6.4a, assembly GCF_050435625.1. NCBI lineage: Bacteria > Pseudomonadati > Pseudomonadota > Betaproteobacteria > Burkholderiales > Burkholderiaceae > Paraburkholderia > Paraburkholderia sp. RAU6.4a. The sequence goes on along the minus strand of NZ_JBNDKQ010000001.1, from coordinate 800,297 downwards.
ATCAGCGCCGCTATGTCGTGCGCTGGCTCAAGGAGCGGCTCGCGGGGCGCCCGAATCGCGCCGATCTCATGCAGGAGCTCAAGCGATGGCTTTATGAACATCGCATCCTGATGCAGCAGGACCGCGCGCTTATGCCCCTGCTTGTGCGGGCCGCGCGCGATGTCGAAACGACGCTGACCGGCAGCCTCGTCCACTCGTTCAGCGAAACGACACTTGATCGCTGGGGAAGCCTGCTGCCGCAGCCTCATGGATCGGTTGCGAGCCTGCAGCAATGGCTCTGGTCGGTGCCGCTGCGCAACTCGACGCATCAGATGAGCGAACTGTTTCGCAAGATTGATCGACTGGTCGAACTTGGCGTACACAACAACTGGCCGACGACATGCAATGAGGCAACCGTGCGCCACTTCGCGCGGCGCTGCGCCCATCGCAAACCATCGGTCAGCAAGCGAATCCAGTCGTCTCGGCGGCTTGAGGCCGCATGCTTTATGCGGTATGCACTCTGTACCGCCACCGACCAGTTGCTTTCGATGCTCGGCCGCTGGATTCGCAAATCCCTCAACGAAGCGAACAGCAGGGTTTCGGCCACGCGGCCAGACCTTAAGGCGCAGATGCACGACTTTGCCACCGCCGTCAAGGCGATAGCCACCGACGAAAGTCTGACGCACGACGACCTGGTCGTGCAGCTCTGCGCCTTGGCAGATGCGGCGCTCAAACAGGAGACGCCCAGCCGCGCGAGCCTGGTTCGCGCGCACCTGACATCCAAACGGCGCGTCGCCCGCGCCATGCTCGCCAGGCTGTTGACGCTACCATTCGAAGCGCAGACAGCGCATCCGGTTATCGAGGCACTCGCGTTGTTGCGCGACCTCTATGCGAGCAGATCGGTCGAGCTACCGCAGAACACGACCATCCAGCTTGGTCGGGCCTGGCAACGCATGATCGAGAACGAAGACCGAAACCAGGCGCTGCTCGCTTTCGAATGGGCAACCCTTTTCGCGCTACGCGTCGCTTTGCGCAACGGCTCGGTCTACGTCGAGCACAGCTTCGATTTCCGCAGCCAGGCCACGCTGCTGATCCCGGACGACGAGTGGCACGCCAGACGCAATCACTACTACGGCCACCTGAAACTACCGCAGGATCCAAAGGAATTTCTCAAGCCAGTCATCGAGCATCTTAATGCCGGTCTGGAACGTCTTCGCGAAGCAGTGGCGCGCGGCGAGGTGCGCGCCGATGATGCAGTCCATATTGGCCCACTGAACGCCCAGCCACACGATGCCGCGCTCGAGTCGCTGCGCCGAGCGATTTTTGCGCCCCGGCCGGATGGACAACTGCCGAAGATCATTCTCGAGGTCGACAGCACCGTGCGCTTCAGCTGGATACTGCTGGGTCGAGAGCCGCGCTCCCGCACCGAACTGCTGATGGTCTATGCCGCGGTTCTCGCACACGGCACGTCGATGTCCGCCGCCGATATAGCGCGCATGGTGCCGGAACTGTCGGCGACCGCGATCCGCCAGATGATGAGTCGCATCGCGGACGAGCGGATGCTGCGTCAGGCTGCCGATGCTGTGCTCGAATTCATGCACAGGCATCCGATCACGCAGCACTGGGGCCGCGCGGATCTTGCGTCGTCGGACATGATGTCGCTGGAAACGACGAAAACGGTCTGGCAGGCGCGCGCCGATCCGCGACGGCGCACTGCGTCGATTGGCATGTACACGCATGTGCGCGATCGCTGGGGCATCTTCTACGACCAGCCGATCGTACTCAACGAGCGGCAGGCGGGCGTCGCGATCGAAGGTGTGATCCGGCAAAGCAGTACCGACGACGTGGCCATGCTTTCCGTGGATACCCATGGGTATACCGATTTCGCGATGAGCCAGTCCCGGCTGCTTGGCTTCGACCTCTGCCCACGGCTCGCTCATCTGCGGGACAGGCGACTGCACGTACCGGCCGACTTCCTGGTACCGGCAGATCTGGCGGCGATCACCGATTGCGACGTCTGTCTCGACGCGATCGAGACAAGCTGGGACGGTCTGGTACGCGTGGCCGCCTCGGTGCAAAGCGGCCATTGCACGGCCGTGCAGGCGCTGACGCGCTTTGGTTCCGCCGCACGGGGACAGCCGCTCTACGATGGCGGCGTCCATCTCGGACGGCTTTTCCGTACGATCTTCCTGATCGACTACTTCACCGTGCCGGCATTTCGCAGCGAACTGAAACATGTACTCAATCGCGGCGAGGCGGTCCACAACGTGCAGCGTGCGATTCACCAGGGCAAGATTCCCATCGAACTCACGCGTCACCGCCACTCGATGATGGCTGTTTCCTCGGCGCTGACGTTGCTGACCAACGCCGTCATGGCGTGGAATACGCAGCACATGGAAAGCGCACTCGACGCCATCGAGAAGCTAGGCAACCAGCCTGTGTTACCCGAACACCTACGCAGCATCGCCCCGACGTCGCTGGAAGGTATCAATCTGCGCGGTACCTTCGACTTCCCGATCGCCGACTATGTGCATCGGCTCATGCCCAGTCTTGTGGCGGGAGTGGTCACAGCTTCACAGCGCACAGGTTGAAGTTGGGGGCTCAACAAGGTTCGTGATTATGCTCTGCCTTATCCTCTGCAGTGCATAAGCGCTTACCTTGTTCACCCCCCTACCAGAGCGTCACTTGACGAGAAGGGAGCAACGCAGCCCTGCAGTCTCGTTTCGCGGCCGTGCGCGTTCGCCCGGCGCATCGCGATTATTGGAGCAGTGAACAACGTCCGGAGGAGTGGCTGCTCATCGAATGGCCCAAAGAGGATGCCGAGCCTCTCAAATACTTCCTGAGTACGGCCCCCGCGGACGCCACAATCGAGCAACTGGTCTTCGTGACCAAGATGCGCTGGCGCATCGAGCGCGACTACCAGGACCTTAAGCAGGAATTTGGCCTCGGTCACTATGAAGGCCGGGGGTGGCGCGGCTTTCACCACCACGCCACCCTGAGCATCGCAGCGTATGGGTTCCTGATGGCCCAGCGCCTCAGCATGGGATCGGCAGACGAAGTTAAAAAAAACCTCATTCAACGCGCGACGCCTGCCATTCCCGCGGATTACGTCCCTCGCGGTAGTCCAACGCGCGCAGCGCCACGTTCCTGACTCCATTACCACCCTGCGGATTCTTCTCGGGCTTCATCTCCTGCGAACACTCTTCCACGCTCCACAATGCAACTGTCAACCAGAAAGAATTATGTGACACTGTAAGATTTCTATGGGGCAATGGAAGTCAAGCCCTTTCGCGATCCATCTTTCCGTCAGTTATCTCCCATTCGAGAGCGTGACAGGTTATCCACGGCCGGCCGGCGGGTCGCCTGTTACGACCACGACGCTGGCCGGCCGTGGATAACCTGTCCGTTCAGATGTTTTGTAATCCTCCATATCAAGCGAGAACAGCAGTGAGGCCGGGGTGCCTGAAGTCCGGACAGTTGACCGGACCAACTTCTATCCGTGCCGGTCGCCAGACCGGTCACCAAATACCGCATGCGCAATGCGCAGGAACCACCCCATTACGGACGCGCCCCATCTAGAACTACGGTTACCTCAGAAGGTAACCCTCTTACTGTCCGGGCGCGCCAAACCTTCAAACACTGTTGCCGCTCGACGTTGGCTGTTCAGGTCGCCGTCACCTTCTTCGCAGGCGGCTTGAGGGTTGCCCCGAGGGGAATCTCGCCGAATTCCAGATAGCGCCATAGCGCGACCGCCAGACGTCTGGCAAGTGCCACAATGCCGATGCGTCGCATACGCTTGCCACCGCCTGCAAAGCGCTCGTTGAACCACTCGCTTAGCTGGCTGCTGCGCTGGAAGCGCAACCAGCTCCACGCCAGTTCCACCATCAGCCATCGGGCTCGCTTGTTGCCGATTTTGCTGATGTCCTGCTCAACTTCACTGGTACCGCTGGCATAGGGCGTCGGGGCCAGGCTTAGGCAGCCGGCCACTTCACGGCGGTTGTGAAACTGTCGCCAGCCGAACAGTTCCCTGACCAGGACCCAGGCACTGCCCGTTCCGATACCCGCGAGGTGCGCGAGCCGCGCAATCGCGGGGTGCGCACCGCTGCGCACCTCGCGCTGCTGCTGTACCTCGAGCGTCCTGATCTGCCTGGCAGCCAGCGACAGCCGTTCGAACTCGCGTTCGATCTCGGCGCGCAGGGCTGGCAACAGCTGCGTGGTGTGCTGCGCCCACCAGTGCGCCCACGCGCGGCCACCGATTCTCGGGCCGTAGGTTGTGGAGTACCAGCAGCGAGCGGATGCGGTTGCTGTGGGCAGTGCGCTCCTGGCGCAGGCGATCGAGTTCACGGTGTACCCGCCGCTCATCTTCCTGTTCGGGAGTCGGGATGCGCGCGACCGCCCACACCCGGCGTTCACCGGCGTAGTAACGCATCAGCATCGATAGCAGCTTGTCGCTGTCAAGCCGGTCAGTCTTGGCGCGGCGTCTGCGCCGGTTCACTTCGATACTGGCTGAATCCACCACCAGGTTCGTGATCTGATGTGCTTCCAGGCAGCGGTGCAGCCAGAAGCCGTCACGCCCGGCTTCATAACAGCTGCGCACCGGAGCATCGGTGGCCAGATGACAGCGTGCCTTGGCCTTCGCAATCGCCGTGAAGACTGCGGCCGTATCGCCGGCGGCCACCGTACAGCGGCTCGGTGCCCGGACCCCATTACCCAGCGAGAGCTTCCAGCTCCTGTCACCCACTTCGAAGGCGACATACAGCGATCCGGTGATGGTTGTATCCTGCCCGTGAAGGGCCGTGCGAGGCGCATTCATTTGCGTACTCCTCTTGGAAAACAGGGTTTGTGGCTCCCGTTTTACACCTGAGGCTTCACTCGTGCTGCCCGCATAGTATCTAGAACTTGTGCCGAATCCCTATCGTTACCGCTACCTGATTAGCGGTCGAAGATGGTGAAAATAGACTGATGTTCGCGACCGCCTTTGTTCCTGTTGAATCCGTGCCTGACGCGTGTTGATAGATACCTGTCGCATAGAGGTCGGTTCGTTTCGAAAGGAAGTAATCCACACCCAGCATGCCTTGATTATATTTCGCGTCATTCACTCCGTATCCTTTGGTGTAGTCGTAGGCTGCTCCGATCAACAAGACTGGAGTGATCTGGTACTTGAAATTCACCTCGGCATTATGAAACTTTGCGCTGCCACCAGCACCTTCCGCAGGAAGACCGGGCAAAGAGCCGATGTCTCTGAATTGCGTATTCGAATACGTTAAGCCGAAGGTCGCCGCTCCGAACGTATATGCGCCCCCCGCAGACACCACCTGTTGAGTCCTCGCTGATGCATACCCGGAATACACCCGGCTACCCGACATGTTCGATCCCGTGGCGCTTGACGTCGCATTATTTCCGAAGAAGGAGTAATTCGGATCTCGGACATTGAGGTATGCCGCTCCCAACTGCAAAGGACCGTTGGCATAACGCGCACCTGCCGACCAGATCTGATTTCGACCGCTTTGCCCCGGGAGCCCCCCTAGACTGTATAGCCCCCCGAATATCAGGCCGCCATAGGTATTACTTGCGAATTTGATTGCATTGTTCACGCGATTCGTATTGAGCATGTTGTCGAGATCGCCGGGGTGCGATCCGTAGTAAGACGCCCACTGCGCGCCGGCTATAAAGATGCCTGTATAGTCCGCCACCGAGTCGTATTGCCGGCCGAGGGTGACAGTGCCAAATTTGTCGCTCGAAAGACCTACATACGCCTGACGTCCGAATAAGTCACCGCCCTGTCCGAGGGTACCGTTGGCCACAGAAAATCCATTTTCGAGCACAAAAACAGTCTTCAGGCCGCCGCCAAGGTCCTCCACTCCCCTTAGTCCCCAACGGCTCCCCATTAGATTACCCGAAGCTAGAGAATAGAGCGCTCCCCCCTGCCCGTTTTTGACCGTATTGTTCGCGTAGACAAAACCAACGTCAAGAATTCCATACAGCATCACACTGCTTTGTGCATGCGAAGTACAACTAAATATATACAGAAAAATAGATATCCCAATTTTTTTTCGCATACTGGATCTCCTAAAGTTTAGTAATTTTCTGCAAGGTCGAGCACACCACAAAATAGAGTGCAAGTTCTATCTTTTTTCACAATCCACTTATTGATCGGGGTGGATTTCTTACGACTATATTAGATAGCTAATTATGCAGTTTAGATAGATGCACGGCGCAAATCACTAAGGACAAACCCGGCGAGAAACGAACTACTGTTGTCACGTTTACGTACCAGCTAGAAAACAAGGCGCAGGGCGTCCTCTCGCCGCAGAGGTCACGATACGACGGCCGGCATGCTACCAATCGCCAAACAAATCATGCAATCGATGAAGCGGGACCTGTATTCGGTTGTGGCACGTGTCGTCAAGCGACTACGTTACCAATCCGCCGTGATCCTCGCGTACCTGCTCTGGCCTGTTGCGCACTCGTTGATCCTGTATCACATTTGAGAAAGGGCCATTGATCGAGGAATCTGGAGGCAACCTGCCCGGCGTGGTGACGATGGCGCTCGGCATGTACGAGCAGCACAGCGGAAATTTCTGATGGCACGTCTGTCACCGCGATCCGGCTCCTGATTTAGACAATGGCAGGTTGTCTTGGCTTCCCGCGAAGGAACAGGAAGTAGTTCTGGTGATGAGAGGCATCAGCAAACAACGTGCTAGCGCGGACCTTCGGGAAGACTTGCCTTCGTGCCTCTCGAAGGCGTCTCCTTGCTCGGACGAGCTATTTTGAGAACCAATATGGCGCTGCCGCGTGAACCATGACCACTCGCCACGCAGCAAGCAACCATCGTCAATAGCGCATCAAAACCCGTAAAGTTTGGCAGGGTTGTCGACCAGTACGGTATTGCGCTGGGCCTCATCAGGTATCCACGTCAGCAACTGATCAAGCAGATCGGTTGTATTGGGCATGATCCCTTTGAAAGCCACATGAGGCCAGTCGCTGGCCCAGACGAGGCGGTCTGCACGCATGGAGAGAAGCTGAGCGACGAAAGGAACCATGTCCACATACGGCGGTGTGGCCGAAACGCGGTAAGCACCGGACAGCTTCACCCAGCACTTGCCTGCATCGACAAGTCGCATTAGCGTCTCGAAGCCCGGTTGCGAAAGTCCTCGTTCCGGACGAAGGGACCCAAGATGGTCAATTACAACGTCCGTGGGAAGTTCGAGGAGGACCTGCTCCATTTCTGTCAGTGGGCTACCGCCACCATCGCTCATCACATGCAACTGGATATGCCAGCCGAAATCAGCGATGCGTCTTGCAAGCGAAGGCATTTCGGAAAGGGGCGCCGCTCCCGCATGGCCAATCGTGTAACGGACGCCCCGAACGCCAAGTTCGTTCATTTCCTTGAGAGTGGAGTCGGGGGTATCGGCGCGTAGCGATGCAATCATACGTGCAGGGCGGCCAACTTCCTTGATGGCGTCGAGGTGCCGAAGATTGTCGAGCCCATATCCGCTTGGCTGTACAAGCACGACGCGCTCGACGCCCATCGCGTCGAGCACGCTCGCGAGCGTCGCTGGGAGAGCCTCGGGAGCGTCAAAAGCCCGAGTTGGTGCGACTGCGTAATTGGCATTCGGGCCATAAACGTGGACGTGACAGTCGGTCGCGCCAGCTGGTAACGCAAAAGCTGGCTTCCGGATGAACGAAAGAGGAGGTTGGCAGAGATCTAGCATAGATAATCCAGTAAATTGCGTTATGTAAATCTGCGCCCGCGGCGCTGGCTCTCAGGCGCCAGTTAGCGACGGGAAACACAGTTGGCGGGAATCGGCTTCATTCGAACCATGCATTTTCGTCAAGCACGATCTCAACCTCCTTGTTCTTCTCGGAGTAACCGTCGAACGGCTGCCCGTGCTCATCCACGCGGGCAAGTACGTCCGTCGTTGGATCAATGGCAGCTCCTACGCGGAGCATGACTAGCGGCTCTCCTTCGTTGGCATGGAACGAATAGAGCGCGCCTGCGGGCACCAGTACGCAGTCATTCTTGCCTACGAGCCGTTGCTCCCCACGCGGACCTAAAAAGGTGGCGCCACCTTGAAAGACGACAAAGACATGGTCCTCGTTCGTATGGGCGTGAATTTCGTTTTCGCCGCCGCTTGCGTAGGTTTTCAATACTACGTTCATGTACGGAGAGGCGCCAAGAACCTGGTTAGTGCGTCCCTGTAGGGGCAAGCGGGCACGGATATGAAAGAAACTCGGCGTCTTCTTCTCCGCCATCTTCACCATAGCATCCCGCCACTCTTTTGCACTATTGGCGATAGGTGCGACTTCGCGCGTCGTGTGTGTTGACATGTCGTCTCCTGATAAAAGTTCGAACATAAAATGCGGCCGTGAGGCTGCAGTTGAAGATGGCTCACTTGCCCGGGCGTAACAACAGGCTACCCGCGCCATGAACACTATCGTCTATTGCTGATACACGAAGTGCGTGCCATACCATCGCTTGATTGCTCGTGATCACAGGACGGCCCAACACCTTTTCCATAGCGTCAATGACGCCAAGCGTGCGGATGGCGGCGCAACTGATAAGATACGCGTCGGCACTGTCATCGCGATGCTTCAGCGCGAACTCAAGCCACGACTCGGGCTCGATCGCCATCATCTCGTCGGGTGCATGAAGCCCAAGGCCGTGATACTCCGCGACATCGATTCCGTGTTGGCACAAGTACGCCACTTCACGCGTGTTGATCTCCTCGATGTACGGCGTCAGGAGCACGATCCTTTTGCCGCCCACATGGCGCAGAGCCTCAACGATTGCTTTAGCCGTCGTGATAGCCCGAATTCCAGTCGCGGTCTGAATGCGTTCGCAGAGTGAGTCGTCCATCGACGTATCCCACGTCGAAACAGCCGTGCAATGGAATACGAGGAGACGCGGTTGCATATCTTTCAACAGAGATGCGGCTGACTCGACGTGCGTTGTCATGCCGAGAAGATCTTCCCGGCTGCTTCCCTTCAGCGGAAGCCTTGTGATGTGACACGCGACGCCCTCGGGCATCATGGCAGTGAGTTCGGGTTCGGCAGCCATGTTTCCAGACGGAAGCAATACGCCGATACGCGCCCGGGCACCATAATTCACAAACATATCTGACATTCAAGACTCCGTGGCACCCAGAAGAATTCGTCGCTCGATCTGTTCGTAACGCTGTGTGTTGTTGCTGCGCTGCGTGAGCAGAGAAGCTATGACGCTGACCAGAAAGCTGAGCGGCACACACACTATTGCGGGATTGCGCAGAGGCAGCAACGCACTCGAATGCTTGAGGACGTCCATCTGGATGGTTGGGGAGAAGTAGATGAACAGCAGGCTCGACGCGAGTCCGACGAGCATTCCTGACACAGCTCCTGCGACCGTGTAGCGCTTCCAGTAGATCGCCAGGAATATGGCCGGGAAATTTGCTGCCGCTGCGACTGAAGTCGCGAGTCCTACTAGGAAAGCCACGTTCTGCCCGCGCAGCACCAGCCCGAGGATGATTGCCACTAGTGCCAGGGCGACCGTCGCCAATCGCGCAACCAGCATGATTTGCTTCTGCGAACCTCGACCCTTTTTCCAAACAGCGTCGAACAGATCGTGCGACACAGTGGCCGCGCCAGTGATGAGGAGGCCAGAGACGACAGCCAGGATCGTCGCGAAGGACACTGCGCAGATGAAGCCAAGGAATGAGGGGCCGCCTAGCTTCTCGGCGAGTAGCGGAATCGCCATGTTTCCGCCGCGATCCATACCCGATATCTCCGCCGTTCCAACGAGTTGCATCGCAGCGAAGCCGAGGATGAACGTCAGCATCAGAAAGATGCTGATGATCGACGTCGCATAAACGAGGGACCGACGGGCTGCGCGGCCATCAGGCACAGTGAAGAATCGCATTATCACGTGGGGAAGGCTCGCTACGCCGAGAGCGAGCGCAATGCTGAGGGAAATTGCGTCCAGCGGATTCGAAATGAGCTTGCCTGGAGACAGAACAGATGCGCCGTGCTGTGCCGCCGCTGCGGCAAAGAGCGTAATTGGGTCAAGGTCAAAAAGTCGAAGGGAGAGAAAGGTCATCACGATCGCCGCGAACGACATCAACGCCGCCTTGATGATCTGGACCCAAGTTGTGGCGAGCATGCCACCGAAGATGACATAAATCAGCATGAAACCGCCGATAATCCAGATGGCGAGGTCGTAATCCATACCAAAGAGAAGGTGGACGAGATCCCCTGCGCCGACCATCTGCATGACGAGATAGCATATGGTGATACCGAGAGTGGTAATTCCAGTCACTACACGGATTCGGGGTGCATCGAGCCGATATGCCAGCACATCGCCGAACGAATATCGACCAAGATTGCGAAGCGGCTCGGCGAACAGAAACAACATAACCGGCCATCCGATCACGCCCCCAATAGCGTAGATCAGGCCGTCGAAGCCGACGAGCGAAACGAGACCCGAAATCCCAAGAAAACCGGCCGCCGCAACGAAATCGCCGGCCAGCGCAACGCCATTCTGCAGCGGTCCAATACTGCCGCCCGCTGCAAAGAAGTCGTCGGATGTCTTCGTTCGTTTCGCGGCCCACCACGTTATGGCGAGCGTGGAGCAGAGGAACAAGACGAAGAAAGTCAGGGAAGCAAAGTTGGCACGTCCTGCCGTCGCCGCGTTCATTTCGCCTCCGCTTCGGTATGCAGTTCGCGCACTGCTTTGTCGTGTACTCGGTCAATCCACGTGACGTATCCGAAGGTCAGTACGAGCGCAAACGCGACGGTTGAGAATCCCACTACGATTGCCAAGGACAGTCCGGGCATTAGTTCGTACGCCAATTGCGGCTTGTAGTACGCAATCGAGCACACGAATGCAAAGTGAGCTACCAGAAGTGCAACGGTGACACTCAGCGAAACCCGCTGGCGGCGGATAGCGACCGATCGTAGATGACTTAGGGGCGGCGCGATTGCTTGCCCGAGTGTGACTGCTTGCATAACATGTCTCCTGATTTGAACGGCCTCTTGTACCGACCATGTCTTACCCACTCAGCAAGCTTGCGCGCCGATGGCAAACCGGCCAGCAGGCAAACGCCAATGATTTTTATTAGGCATCTAACTGGGTGTGGTCATTCTCGCCCGTATCGGTGGCGAATTTCCAGAAAAAGGAACGCGTTGCAATAAATGCAATGGACCACGGAGGATTGCATGGGCGGGCGCGAGGCGTTATAAAGGCTTGGGAGACATGCCGCCATCAGTCGGCGTTGCAATTACAGCAATTCCTATGAAAACTATTACAACTGCGTTGCGGTTGCTAGAAGCCTTCAACGAAGGCAGCGAGCGCAAGACTGTGAGAGAGTTGGCCGAGCGATTCGGATTGCCCAAGAGCCAGGTATCGCGCATGCTCGGAAGCTTTCGCGATGCGGGGTGGCTGGAGCAGGATCCCAGGTCTCGCTCCTATGCGGTGGGGTTATCGGCGTACGTCTTTGGTGCGCGGTTCGTGCAGTTTCATCCACTCACGCGGCAGGCTTTCCCGGTACTTAGAGGCGTTGTAGACCGAAGTGGGTTCAACACGACCCTGTCGGTGCTTGACCATCTCAAGCCCCTTTATCTGCTTGGTATCGCCGGATCAGTACCGGTCGATCTTGCCTCTAATTTCGGCTCCTACTTCCCCTTCCATGCGACTGCGGCCGGAAAGGTGCTGGCTGCCTACACTGACGAAGCCACGCGCGAAAAGATGTTACAGACGGCGCCCTTCGAACGTGTCACCAGCCGAACCATCGTGGTGCCGTGCGAATTGGCAGACGAGTTGAAATTGGTTTTTCGGCGAGGCTACGCCACGTCAGATGGAGAGCGTGTCCCTGGCATTGGCGCGATGGCCGTACCGGTCATCGGGCGCGACGGCGAACTTGTTGCCGCGCTCGGCATTGCTTATCCGAGCAAAATGGTCCTACGGGACGATTATGAATATCAGGCCGCGATCTTGAAGAGTGGTGCGCATACGCTGGCGGAACGACTGAATGGCGCGCAGCGAAAATTGTGACTATTGTGCCGTTAGGGTGTCGGCCGCCCGAGGTTGTCGTGAACATCCTTCCGTCCGAGGTGGGGACCATTCGCAAACGGCTAGTCCGCTCGTATCTCTGTCCAAGCTCCACAGCAACGCGGCAACGGTGACGTCTTCTTCCCGCCTATCCTCGACTCGGAGATTGGCGTCTCACCGAACCAGAATAATAGGCGTCACCTTCGAGTGTTCTCTCGACCCTCTCGTTCCCGACCGTTCGCTGCCGCAATTGCATGATGCCAAAATTCGGGATTGGCTCTCTCATGGCCGGACACAGCCGTCGAAGCTGTATGTCGTTAAATGACGGACAGGTCGGCACTTGCGAGGCAGCACCGTTAGGGGCGGCCGGGATCGCGAATATCTGAAGCTTCAGATATTCGCGATCCCGGCCAGACCTCTTGCCTGTTCGTGAAGGCCGGCGCGGCTACTCATTGCTGAGCAGCGCGCCAGCGCCCGGTGCCGTCGGTTCCAAGCCGAGCTGCGTGAGCATCTGGTGCACCGTACAAGCGGCGGTAGACACCGTCGGAATACCCAATCGGCCGAGGTCATCACTGGCGTCAGCGATTGATTGGCGCGTGCGACTGCAGTCAATGCGCTCTCGGTCTCGCGATGGTATCCCGGCCCCATTGCCATAATCGCAACCAGGCACGCCGTACTCATCACATCGACGCGTGCGTCGGCCAGCTCGGCGGCGCACCGCAGACCTTCCTTGTTCATTGCCTATTCTTCCCTAGTCACCTTGTGCATGCGCATGCGGCTCGAGAGTGAAACGTAAAGCGCTTCGGGCGGATCACCTCGCGAGCCCGGAACATTGCGGGAACCTCCGTCTCCATCGTGGTGTTGGAACTGGGCACGATCTGCCCGATGCGATATAGCTTATGCATGATGAAAATCCCAGAGCGATTCAGCGTGCGCCGGCACTACTTGCGCGACCGAATCGCGCCGCACTGCCCGATGCCGGCAGACTGCCGGAGCGCCAGAAGGAGAGAATTGCGAAAAGCGCCAGCGCTGCAGGCACGGCAGCGGCGACGAACAGGTCTGCGGTATGCCAGTTGAGTCGAATGGTTCACGGTGGCTGTGGACATCAAAGCCTTCGCCACCGACCCGTCCTTGAATGTCTTTCCGTAACGCGCCAACTTGTTCTCTCTTTATCGCCCCGATTGCGGTTTTATCCCGGCGGCAACCATTGTGACGCGGGGGGACCGCGAGAACGAAGAAAAACACCGTATGGACTGGTAGCTCTAGCGTCCGACGCACGAACCGATTACCTCGCCGTTTCGAAATACATTAGCTGAAAATATCCGCACACGCGGGACCATATTACGTGAAAACGGGCTCGCGTTGCTTGAGAACGACTCGATGACGACTCGATGACATCGGCCAGGATCCACAGTCAGCGAGAACGTCACATTGGCACGCTGGCGACTGCACTATTCACCAACACTCCGCGAAGACCAAGAGCGTCCAGGTCACGCCCACGTCGCGGTTCATCTGGCCGGCATAATGTCCCGCGTTGCACCCCTCTTGCCCGCACGACCTTTTTTCGACAAGCCCGTCACCGTTCCTCCGACAGTTCGCCGCGTTCTGCGATAAGCCGCCCTAGCTCGCGCGTGGAAAATACCCGGCGGTTCGGATCGGTTGAGTCTGACTCATCGTCGGCCAGGTTCTCGATGATAGCGAGCAGTACTTTCCGCGCAATATTAATCTCGCGGTCGTTTAGCCCTGTGACGCTTATATCATTCACCTCTTCGGCAAGCGGAACGAGCTTCCGTTTTAGTGCCCGTCCTTCCGCGGTGAGAAAGACATGCACGTTTTTTTTATTGTCTGGCCTTTGCCGACGTTCGACGTAGCCCAACGCCTCCATCGCCCTGACAGCTGCGAACGTGGTCGGCGCCATTACTCCTGCCTGTGCGCTCAACTCCTGTTGAGTCAGCCCATCTGTCTCCCATAAGATGCGAAGAAACGTCCAATGACCGAAAGACACGGCGTGTTCTGTGAGGCGCATTTGCAAAGCGCGCACCATTGCTCGCGACGCGTCCCTAACAAGATGCGCGAGACGGTCATTAGGCACAGTATCGTGCCAGTGGCGCAGTACCTCGACTGTCTCAGACCGAGACTTGCCGGACGGACCCGTCTTATTACAATCTGCAGCGATCACATTCTTTCGTGCCATCAAATTGTCCAAATCTCAAGCGTTCATTAGGATCCATGATACCGCGAAGGTGTGGAAGACATGCAATTGCACCGCTAGGAGTACCGTCGGCACACTTGCTGCATTGCACCAGTGACTTTTTTCGGATGGCGCACCGGGTAGCGGCCGTTCGACTGTAAGGCCATGGAAGGCACCGGTTGGTCACCTCCCTACGACATTGTGCTGTTCAGCGTAACATTTCCAGCAATAGCGCGTGATCCGCTCGCTCAGCCGCGTCCCGGCAAGCCCAACATGAGCCTCGGGAACGAGTCGCGTTCATTTGAACTGGTGCGTTAGCAGGCCGCTGAAATAGCTCGCGAACCGATCATCGGAAAGCGTGCGGGGACGTTGAGCTGAGAGCCCCTCATCTTGCGGACGACCATGCGCGGCACCGACACCGTCACCGAGAGCCCGTTCACGTTCAGAAAGCTGAACGAGTTCGTTCCGGCGTCTCATCCGTTGCGGGCGATCCGCAAGATGGCAAACGAGGCGCTGGCGAGGATGGGACCCGGTTATACGAGGCCGACAGCAAAGGTGGGCGGCCCAGTATTGCGCCGGAGAAGTCGCTGCGCGCGATGCTGATCCAGGCGCTGTACCGTTGGTTCATCGGCCTGGCGATCGACGGTGCGGTATAGGCGCCCACGGTGTTCACGAAGAACCGAGAACGGCGGATCAAGCATGACGCGGTGATCGAGTTCTTCAACGTGGTAGTGGCGCTGGCCGAGAACGAGCCGCTGCTGTCGGGCGAGCGCTTCAGCGTGGACGGCACGCTGATTTAGGCTTGATCGGGCCACAAGAGTTTCGTGCGCAAGGGCCGCGACGACGATAAGAATGGCGGTGGCAGCAGCTTCAAGGGCGAGACGCGCGGCAACGACACGCACGCCTCGCGCACTGATGGAACAAGTCGAATCGCCGTTCGGCCGTCGACACTATTGCGGAGACGGTCGGCTATGCGCTCTCGCAGCAAAAGCGCAAGCTCATTGAACAGTCGTTTGGTTGGGTCAAGACGGTGGGGCGCATGCGGGAGGTGATGGTGCGTGGATTCAAAATGAAGAAGGTCGACCGAAGTGGCTGAAGTGACAGCCACGAGGCCTCGAAATGCTCACGAACCGCAAAAATGCACGTTGAATTCGCGCTGATACTGCGCGCTGCGAAAAGCCGCGGTATCAGCCGCGTCCGGCGGGAGGTGCGCGCGTCGATGCGAATTTGCGCAGCCTGTTAGCCGCCTCGTTGAACAGAGGCGGGCACTGATGCCAGCTTAGAACTTCTTCTCCAGCCCAACCCGTATGATGCCCTGATGATTCGACGTAGATGGACTCACTGTATAAATCGACGCAACCGCGTCATGTCCCGTCGAATCGATACCGCTAGCCTTCTGATACACACCGAGTATATAAAGAATGGTTTCCTTGGACAGGGAATAACTCGCATCCAGTGCGGCCTGTTGGTATTTTGCTCCAGTGAATCCCGTCACACCACTCGTCTTCATATATGAATACGCGGCGTTCAGCGAGAAAGCGGGGGTCGCCTGGTAGGTGACATTCAGTTCGCCTGTATTGAACGTCGCCGTCCCGCTGATACCTCCTGCTGGTACCGGTCCGGCCGAAGTGTTGCCGAGCGCCATGAACTTCGTGTTCGAATAGTTGCCACCAAGGAGAAACTGGCCAAGCTTATAATCGGCGCCAGCCGCAATGGTCTGCGACGTGTGCGCGGAGGCAAAGCCCGTGGTGATCGGTGAGCCCGCAAAGTTCGCGCCCGGAATCCCCCCGACGACAGCCGCTGGTGCGCCGGTGTTACCCCAAAAAGACACATTGGGATCTCGAACGTTCAGATAACCAATGCCCGCGCTGAATGGACCGCGACTATAACCTGCGCCTAGGGAGAAGATCTGGTTGCGCGTGTAGTCGCCCGCTACACCACCTAAGCTGTACACCCCCCAAAACTTCATCCTCCGATATCGTGGCTTTTGAATTTGACCGAATTGTTTGTGCGATTGGTGTGCGCGAGCTGATCGACGTCGCCAGGATGCGCGAGGAAGGTTCCTCCCCACGTATTTGCCGCGGCGAACGGATTGACGTAGTCAACGATCGAGTCGTACTGACGACCGAGCGTTACGGCGCCAACGCCGCTGACGACGCCAACATACGCCTGCCGGCCGAACTGGAGCCCGGCTTGTCCGAGCTTGCCGGTGTTTTCATCGAAGCCATTCTCGAGTACGCATATCGCTGCCAGCCCGCCGCCCAGATCTTCCGTACCACGCAAGCCCCAACGACTGCCGTTCAGTTCGCCTGCCGACATGTTGTACAGGCGTTTGCCTCCTGCGTTGCTTTGATAATTCAATCCATTATCGATCAGGCCGTAAAGGGTCACACCGCTTTGGGCATGCGCTACCGCTACGCTAGCCGTGCAGGCAAGCGCCAGGATGATTTTGTCATTAAGTATCCTAATTATCGTATTGAAATGTAATGAGGGGCGATAGCTCACAAGTCGACATGGCGTTCCCGTCAGCTCCCCGTCGCGGGTGTAACGCAAGCCTCTCGTCCTGCGATGCCAGGACTCTCTATTGACTGTTCGGGCGCACCAAGGGATCCGACGGCACGGTGGTGGCCGTGTCAACACCGGCTCCGCCGGAGGCGACATGACGCATCGTGAAGATGCTAGCAGCGGCGATCACGAAGGTCGCTGAGGCAATTATGAACTGCGTAGCCAGATCCCAGTGTGCGCTCAGCATCAGGCCTCCGGCCATAACGCCGCCGACAGATCCAAGTCGGCCGATTCCAAGCATCCAGCTGACGCCCGTGGCGCGATTTGCCGTCGGATAAAAGTCGGCGGCAACAAAGTTCATGCCGCCAACGGCAGCGCAGACCGTGAAGCCGGTGACAAACGCTACGCCGCCGATCAGTGACGGCGTCTGCACCACTTGCCCGAAGGCGACGCAGAGTACCGCTGTAGCCAGCGCCAGCGCGGCGATCACACGATACGCGTTGAACCGGGACATCAAGAAGCCATCAGCGACGCAACCGAGCACCCCGCCACCCATCAGCAGCGCAGTCATTAATGACGCGCTACGCATGGGCAGACCAGCGGCATGGATCAAAGTCGGTAGCCAACTCATCAGGAAGTACATACCCGCCATGTTAAAGAACTGCGCGCACCACAAAGCAACTGTTCCTGCAAGCAGACCTTGTCGGAACAGCATCCCGACCGGCGATCCGACAAGCTTCACCTCATCGATGTAAAGCTGTGCGCCTTTAAAGTTGCGATGTGGCGAAATGCGTCGCAGCGTTTTCTCGACATTGGCGGTGCGCTTCCCGGAGATCAGCAGGAACCGAACGGAGTCCGGCAAGAATGTCCAAAGAACAGGAACCAGTAACAAGGGAACGGCACCGCACCAGAGGAACATATTTCGCCAACCCAGCCCCGCTAGAAGCGCGGCTGCGATCAACGAACCGAGGAATCCGCCCAGCGGGTTAGACACCGTCAACATATTAAGGACGAGGGGGCGCCAGCGCTTCGGGCAAAACTCTGCGGTGAGCGTGATTGCGTTCGGCATTGCTCCGCCGAACCCGAGGCCGGTCAAAAAGCGCAGCACTATTAGCATAGTGAGCGATGGTGCGAAGGCGGAAGCCAACTGACAGATTCCAAACAGTCCGACGGAACCCACGACCAGCAACTTGCGTCCGAAGCGATCGGCAAGCGGTCCAGACGTAAATGAACCGATGCCGATTCCTAGCAGGCCGGCGCCGATTAATGGTCCCACTTGCGCCGCCTCCAGGTCGAAGCTGGCCTTGATTGCTGGGGCGAGGTGCCCCATCAGTAGGTTGTCGAACCCGTCTATAAGCATCGCCAGGAAGCACAGCACCGTAACGATGCCGTGATACGGCGAGAAGCGCTGCGAATCTAGAAATTCGCGGACATTGATCCTATTGCTCATTTGTCTCCACCACGGTCGGGTTGGTTAGTTGCCGTGTTGCATTTATGGCTTGCACAAGCATATTTGCGCGGCGCAGCCGTCTAACAGTTTCAGGACAGCTGCTAGCGCCATTCATCTTTCGTAAATCATTTAAGGCTCAAGAAATTGCTCCGACTCGTCCGTGCTGAAAAGGATCACTTTCAATCGGCCAGGCTGGCCCTTGCTCCGATTTCGTGCTTGCCGCCTCGCGATCCCCGCCGGATACGCTGGATAACAGATGCTCGAGGTCGGCCGGCAAAGTTTCACCCCGCCATGCGACATGCTGATCGGGACGAATCAGAGCAAATTTGACTCCGTACATCGCGCTGGTACGTTGGTCGTCCAACCGAAGCACCTTTAGCGGCATGCCACGTTTGGCTGCGGCTGCCTCAATGAGCGATGTATCGGTTGTTCCTGGGCTGAGGCACAGCAGCGTGAATCCGATGCCTAGCTCGTCGAATAGGGAGCTGCCTGCTCCCCTGCCCTCTCCCAGCCACGCATGCGGCGCCCGGCCCCCAGGAACGCTCGACGGGACGTAGTTGAAAAGATCATCGGCTGGCGGGGGCATGTCTGAGACGATGATCGGTGAGCCGTCATATCGCGCGCCGAGTTGTACCCCAAGCGACGCATATTCCTCCCCAAAGGTACTTAGAAACGCACCTGTTGCAGCGCGCGCGCGAGCACCGGCGTCACTGTCATCGGCTAGTTCTGGTGGTACCGGTACGCTCCCAACGCTTTTCGCGAGCGTCCGTGCAGCTTTGGTGTTACGGACAGCGACCGGCTTTCGTTCGGCCTCGTACGACGCCAGTAGGCTAGCGCCCCCCCAGCCCTGCACCAGCGCGGCGAGTTTCCAGGCTAGGTTGGCTGCGTCGTCCACCCCTGTGTTCATGCCAAATCCGCCGGTCGGGGTAAAGAGATGCACGGCGTCCCCTGCCAGTGCAATGCGTGCTCCTGCAACAAAACGCTCCGCCACTAACGCTACGCCAGCGGTCCATTTGCCGTGCGCGAGAATCTCGAACGGGACATCGGTGCCAGCACACATTCGGAGTACCCGTCGGATCGTATCGGTCGACGGAGGATTGTCGTCGTCGTCGTCGCGTGTCCACAACAAGAATTCGTCAACGCCGTTTAGCGGCACCATCGCCGTGCGCAAATGCGGGTTCACGATCCAGTATTGCCACGACCGCTTGTCGCCGAGAAAGTCCCGATACAGCGTCGGCGCTCGCAAGTAGGTCGATACCATCTTGCCGCCGAAGAACGCCTGCTTCAAATTCTCGAATCCCTCATAGCGAATTCCCAGTTTTTGGCGAACGGAGCTGCGACCGCCATCGCAACCTACAAGGTACGCGGCGTGCCATTCTTCGCGGCGCCCGCTTTCCTGGTGTACGCAAGCGAGCGAGATATCAGCGGTCCCCTCGTGGAATTCATCAACTTGCCAACCGAACCGCAGTTCGATATTGGGCCGGCGTTGCGCCTCGTCGAAAAGGATGGGTTCCACATACATCTGATTTGCGCGGTGAATCGGCTCGAGGATTTGATCAAGCCTGTCCGAGTGATCGCGGGCCTTCAGCTTCTCTTGCTCAGAAGGAAGCGCAATGCGCGCCAGTTCATGGCCGTTGAAGCTTGTGAAATAACTGACATCGGTAGGATGATCTGGTGGCAGACCTAACCCTCGGATGCGATCCGCGAATCCCAGCCGCCGATAATGTTCCATCGTGCGGGAATTATGCGTACTGCCTTTCGGGTGAATGCGTACTGTGCGCTCTGTGTTGAAGACTACGCTGCGAACGCCGTGCCGATCGAGGAACATGGCCAGCATCAGTCCGACCGGTCCGCCTCCGACGATTGCAACCGGCACGTGCCGGATTCCGTTTGATGCACTCACTTGCTCTCTCCGCCAGATTGAATTTGCTCGAAAACGCTGCACGACAGCGAGATGTGCTAGACCTTGAAGCGTTCTAGTGTCGACGGAACGAAGAGTTCAGGCACGCTCAGTTGGCGCACTGTTGTACCGTGCTTGTAGGCGTACTTGACCATTGCCTCAAGAGTCGGGAGGTTTGGCTCCACGCCATACGGCCAGAAATCTCGACCCATAGCCGCGGCAGTCTCATCGATATGGGAACCTAACCAGGGCAACGTAACTGCGAGCGCACCGCGATTGGTCAACTCCTCCACTGCGACGCGCTTGGCTTCGGTGAACGCTGAGACCACCGAATTAGCCAGCCATGGATGCTGTTGCACCAGTTCTCGCCGAATTCCGACCACGTGCATGATGGGGAAAATGCCGGTGCGCTTGTAGTAGCTCGTCTCTTCTTCGCGATAGTTTTCGAACATGCGCTTGATACCCGGCTGCCCGCGAGTAAAGCAGCCGGGTGGGCGCATCGCGATCAACGCGTCAATGCCGCCATCAGAGAGCATGGCGTCTAAGGTTGTGTCATCAGAAATTGGCGAAATTCGGATCGATGACGGGAGGTCGAGCGTCATCTTTTCGACCCTACCTGGTTCCTCGAGACCGCCCCGAAGCCACTCAAAATCCGCAGGTGTCACACCATATTCACCGTCGAGCAGAGCCCGTACCCAAAGCGCCGCCGTAACCTGATATTCAGGAACGCCAACTCGCTTACCGCGGAGATCTGCCGGTCGATGAATGTCGCGATCTTCACGCACATAGATCGCTGAGTGACGGAAGGTGCGCGATACGAACACCGGCACCGCGACATACGGCGTAGTCTCGCCACGGCTCAGCGCCAACATGTACGAACTCATCGAAAGCTCGCAGACATCGAATTCGGTGCTCTTGTAAGCGCGGAAGAAAAGCTCCTCGGGCTTCAAGTCGAGAAAAGTTACCTCGCAACCTTCGATGCCCACCCGCCCGTCGCGAATCGCCCGCACCCGATCATAGTCCTTACATGCCACGCTTATAGCCAACTTTTTCATAGAGCCTGCCGTTCATCTTGAAGTGTGAGAGGGACAGCGGCCGACCGTTCGGCCCACCAAACTAGACGCCATTCTTTCGCCAATTCATTGCTGCGACACCGTCAGGGTAACTAGGTACTTATAGGGTAAGCACCGGCCCCAAGGTTGCGTTCAGCCGCTTGCTAAACTTAGATATCTAACTCATAATCTATCCATGCCTTCCCCTGCTGTCAAGGTAAGGCAAACCCGGTTCACTCAAAAATCCGCAAGGAAATACCGATGCGCTACACCCGATTCATGCTGGATGGAAAGGCCACTCTCGGCGTTCGCGAAGACGACCGGATCCGCGTAGTGGGCACGGAATCACTTGAATCCCTGCTCGCCCGCGGTATCGATCTGGTCGAGTATGGGCGCATGCCCGGATCAGTATGGGTCGATCCACGAGACGTCACCCTACTGCCGCCGCTGAGCCGGCCGCCGAAAACGTTCTGCATCGGTCTGAACTATGCGGATCACACTGCGGAAAGTGTTTACGAGCAGCCTGACTACCCGACCATATTTCCCCGCTTCCATACGAGTTTTGTTGCGCACGATGCTCCCATCGTGCGACCGCGTTGCTCCGATTCATTGGACTTCGAAGGCGAACTGGCCGTTGTGATCGGCAAGGGAGGACGTCATATTGCAAAGGAAGACGCGCTTACCTGCATCGCTGGCTACTCGGTATTCAACGACGGGTCAGTGCGCGAATATCAGTTCAAGTCGCCGCAGTGGACTGTCGGCAAGAACTTTGACGGGACCGGCGGCTTTGGCCCCGACTTTGTTACGGCGGACGAAATCCCGCCCGGCGGCAAAGGCCTGCATCTGCAAACGCGGCTGAACGGCGAAGTGGTTCAATCAGCGAGCACGGACGACATGTTGTTCGATGTCGCAACGATTATCTCCATTATCAGTGAAGCGATTACGTTGGAACCGGGAGACCTGATCGTCACGGGGACTCCGTCCGGGATCGGCTGGGCGCGAAAGCCGCGTTTGCTGATGAAGCCAGGCGATGTTTGTGAAGTCAGCATTTCCCAGGTGGGTACGCTCGTCAACCCTATCGTCGATGAACAGGACTGAAGAGCGTCCCGAATCCCGAACATTCAAAGGAGAAGACGAACGTGAGCGCGTCTAATCTGTTACCTGGCGATCACGCGGCTGTAGCCATACATTCCATCGACCATTTTGCGTTGACGGTGCCCGATCTGGAGGCCGCGGAGCATTTCTTTTCGTCCTTCGGACTAGACGTCTGTCGCGATGCGCATGGCCTTGAGCTCCGCGCGACGGATGGCCACCGATGGGGCCGCATCTTCAAAGGCGAACGAAAAGCATTGGCATACTTGTCGGTGAGCTGCTTTGAACGGGATTTTGCTAGCTTGCGACAACAGCTTGAGGTGGCGGGTGCAGTCGGAGCAGACCGGCCGCCGCAGGCCCTGGGCGACGGAGGCGTCTGGTTCCGGGATCTCGATGGCAACTTGCTTGAACTGAAGGTCGGACCAAAGACCACGCCTTTCGCAAAGGAACCGAATCCTTGGATCAACGTTCCTTCCAACGTTCGCGGTTCGCCGAATAGAGCAGCGACGGCGATTGTCAAGCCGCGGCGACTGTCGCACGTCCTCTTATTTACACCTGACGTGTCGCGCGCGCTCGAGTTCTATCGCCGAGGTCTTGGCGTAAGGTTATCAGACAGATCTCAGGACATCATCGCGTTCTCCCATGCGCCTCATGGCTCTGACCATCATCTGATCGCCTTCGTAAAGAGTTCCGCCAAGGGCTGGCATCACAGTGCATGGGAGGTCGACGGCGTCGACGAAGTCGGTCTCGGGGCGGCTCAGATGTCGCGGGCCGGATACCATGAGGGCTGGGGTACCGGCCGACATGTCCTCGGCTCGAACTACTTCCATTACGTCCGTGACCCGTGGGGATCGTTCAGTGAGTATTCGGCGCACATCGATTATGTCGACGCGGGCGTCGAGTGGCCTGCGGGCGATCACGCGCCTGAAGACTCCTTGTATCTGTGGGGACCCGACGTCCCGCCCTACTTTATCGTCAACACGGAGATTGATTAAGGCGCTGTATGCCGCAAATAGGCGCAACGCTCCATGCCCAAGTTCGTGAGCACCCGGACCCCCGTTTGCGCTAACCATATCTCGCCGAGGTGAGCGAGCATATGCTTCGGAACCGCAATCGATGACGCCTGCGACATCGCGGCGTTACACCGCTAATCGCGCCGTCGGCTCATTAGCGGCAGCGCTCTCGACCACACACTGGATAGTCGAGCGTTCTGTTCCGCAACCCAGCGGTTGGTACGCCGCGACCGATAAGGGACGTTCGAGCGGCTTTACCTATGGTTCGCGTCTACGATCATCTGCGGGAGAACCTAAGGCCTCTTCGACCGCTTCTGCGGCGGTTCGCCGCTATGACGTTCTCCTGACAGCGGATACTTCAAAAGAATGCGGGGTTTAGTGAGCGCGCCGCGTGCCATCGCCCAATTTTCGCGGACGCACTCTTTCGTCTTGCTACCGGTACCGGTTCGCGTTCGTCAACGGGACCGAGGTCAACAACCTTGAGACGGGAACTTTACGTGCGCAGTGGCTGGCGCGAATCCTTGCGCTCATTGCATTAATCGCGACCAGATCCTGCGCATCTTTGGGCGTCGTTTGTTCAAAGCGAACTTCAATCACTGATAGATCTTGATAGGTGTCCGCCCCATACCGTAATCACGTTCCGTGCCAGGAAACACTCATCGCAGGCCGTTCTGGATTAGGCGGGAATACGCTCCATGTGCCGTCACGGTGGCGAAAGAAAAACATTGCAACCGAGCCCGCCGGTCGCAGTGCCTCGACGCGTACATAGCAACCCTGATGCGAGCGGACGTGCCTGAACACGGTGACTCGAACCGCCATCGCCGGATCCGGTGCGAGCCAATTTTCGACCATCAAACGCAGAGATTTTCCTGTGCTAGCGATCGGCTGCTCCTTCATTTTCCGTTGAGTCGGCTCCCAATTACCGTAGCCGCGATGCAACTCATGCCACAGGAAATCGGATCGCTCGCATAGTCCTTCGAAGGCACTGGAACAAGCCGGCGCCAATCAAGCACAAAACCTTGTACCGCGAACTTTTAACTCATGATGCCCGGCACGGCATTTATTCCGCACAGGACTATCCGAAGCGTTTGCGGATCCCCTTCAAGGACCCGGAATCGGGCAAGAGAATGATGTTCATGACCACAACGACGCTGCCACCTTTGATCATCGCCGCGCTGTACAAGAATCGCTCGCAGGTCGAGCGGTTCTTCAAGTGGATCAAGCAGCCCCTGCGCATCAAGCCCTCGGCACAAGCGAGAACGCGGTGAAGACCCAAACCTGGCGCGCTGTGCCCACCTACGTGCTGATCGCCGTCGTCAACAAGGAGCTTCAACTCGATGCCTCGCTCTACACGTTGCTACAGATTCTTTCGGTCTTTGTGTTCGCGAAAACCGAGATTTCGCGCACCTTGCGGCCTGGTCCATCACTCCCGGAAATGCCGCAATCCCAACCAACTGAATCTGTTATAAATTTAACCGGACATTACTGACCCAGACCTATCTTTCAGCTTGGCCAAGCATAATGTCGGACTGCTCGCGGCTCGAGCGCAACATTGCGATGCAGGCTTCCAGCGTGCCGCGCGCCCACCTGCCATCGTGAAACGGAGTAATTCCGTCGAACACCGCGGCGTGTAGTTCATCGATTACTTCCACCCGCGGGATAGTGGGAATCGAGAGGCGAAGTTGCTCAACGCAATGATCGCGATAGATGAGTATTTTGTCGGCAAGAGGCCGCAAGTCTGCGCGTTCGCACGATACAATCAGAGGTCCAAAGTGGTGGTGGCCACCAAGATACCGGTCTGAACGGCCTGTGGGAGGCATGTATGCTGAGCCGCCGAACGTGCCCTCTGCTTTGAGGCGCGTTTCTTCATTGGACGAGTGAACATTCGAGAGACGTCGACGCGCAAGCCCGTAGGCCTCTGGTCCTTTTTTGCAGCCAGTCTCGCTAATCCAGCCGATCCATTCGTCGGAGTCAAAATGCCCGTATCCACTGTAAGAAACCGACGCGAATGCACCGTTCTCGAACCAGAGGATGCCGCTATATGCACCCTCGGTCGGTCGCGCGGTGTCCCAGTTACCCGCCGCGGCACGCACCCGCGTTGCCCTGCTGCCGGCGAGAAGACGTACGACATCGATTTGGTGTGCTGCCTGGCTGAAGATGGCCCCGCCACCTTCAGCAGTAAGCAATTCCTCGGGACGGCGAGGTCGGTACAAATAGTCCGTGTAATTGAGCGAGTGGATCATCCGCACGGTGCCGAATCGTCCGGACTCGACGAGTTCGCGGGTCCTCAAGTAGGGCGTGTCGAAGCTATGGCAATGCCCTACAATCAGATGCACTTTCGCTTTGCGGCACGTCTCGATCATTGTGTCGCATTCGAGAAGGCTGAGCGCCATCGGTTTTTCCACAAGAACGTGCTTGCCGTGGGCAGCGGCGATTTGTGTATGTTGCGCATGAAACTGATGGGGACTAGCGATGTAAAGCGCGTCGACCGAGGAATCGCCCGCCAGCGCCTCAACATCGTCATAAGCGGGCGCGCGGAACTCCGTGCTGAACTGTTCCCTTGCTTCTTTTCGGGGGTCACAGGCGGCGGCCAAGACGATACGCGGATCGCTCAGGAACGTCGGCAACATCAGCGAGAACGCGCGCCCCAGTCCAGCCACACCCAGTCTTAACGGTTGGGAAAATCGATGGAGCGTGGTCATATGCGCTAGACCTGATAGTTCGGCTCGCCAGCGGCGACGCCCTCGCGCTTCTCCCATACTGGACTAGCATCGAACGAGCGCCAATCGGTATCTTTTGGAACTATCGCCTGGAACGAGCAGAGCCCCCGCGGCGGTGCCTTCTCACCGGTGCCGATCGCAGTATCCCCTTCCTGGAAAGCATTGAGAGCGTCCAGCATAACGCGACGGAACTCGACGACGGCGAGATCGCTCGCTCCCAGTCGCTCTTCTGACCGATTGGAAATTGGACCCATCGTTACCCACATGGCGATGTCCTGATTGGGAAAGCCTTGAATGCCGGTGAAGCTACCGTTTTTCATAGACTCCCGGTCCTGCCAGAAATTATTTTCCCTGTTGCGCAGGGGACGGTACCGTTCGTCCAGATCCGTCCCGACGCGCTGACCCAAGTATTTTCGCCACGTCTCGGTATCGGGGGTATTGTCCGGATCGCCCCAGGCCAAGAAATAAAAGGCCGTTGTCGTGTCGTCGACCGGTACGTTGACGTTGGCAATGTTATAGGTATTGTTTGGCGGAATGAGCGCAGTGGCCGGCGCTACAAATACTGTCGAGCGTACGTAGTCGTGGGACGAAGCGTTCTGGATAGGACGGCGCAATGCCGCATAGCGGAAGCCATACGTCGTGCGCTCGACTTGCATGCGCGGGGCTTTATCCGTTGACGGACGCAGCCATGTGGCGTCCATTTTCGCCTCTGCGCTGTTCACACGGGCAGGGACGATATCCGAAGAATGCAGGCTTGAGCTATGTGCCGAATCTATCGCGCCTTCGAGCACCTGCGCCCAATTGCATGGCAGGATAGCCTTCGCAATAGTCACCCGTACGCCAGCCGTCGGTGCCCAAGGCGGGGGTACAAATTGCGGAATGGCGTCTTGCGGTCCCATGTAGGCCCAAACGAACCCGCCCCATTCTTTTGTTTCATATGCGCGATGCTTAACTTTCTTCGTCGTCTGGCTCGCCGGAGGTTCGGAGACCATTTCGATAACATTACCTTTCACATCCATCTTCCAGCCGTGATAGAGGCAGCGCAACCCGCATTCCTCATTGCGTCCGAAAACGAGGGAAACTCGGCGGTGAGGACAGTACTCATCCATAACGCCTACGCGCCCCTCGGTGTCGCGGAATACCACTAAATCTTCCCCAAAAATTCGCGCCCTAACCGGAGCCCCGTCAGGTTCGCTGACCTCCTCAATCAGGCAGACCGGCGTCCAATGTCGGCGCATCATCTGCCCCATTAATGCGTCGCCTTCAATGCGGCAGAGCAATTGATTTTCTTCATCTGTGAGCATTTTTGTTTCCCAGAAAGTTTGATAGCTATGTCGTCCGTTGGACGTTCTAATCCGGCCAGATCCTCTACCTAGAGGTCAAGCACCAGCTCGGAGTCTTTGGCACGTGAAACGCAGATCATGATCTGGCTCGCCTTCTCTTCGTCAGTAAGAACCATGTCGCGGTGCTCGACCGCACCGCTGCACAGCCCGGTACGGCAGGATCCGCAGGTGCCGCTCTCGCACGAACTGGGAACGCGGATGCCCTGATCGCGCAGGATCTCGAGAATCGACCTGCCCTTCGGAATCTCAAAACTTTTGCCCGAGCGATGCAAGGTGACACGGAATGGCTCGTTTTGAGCCAGAAGTGTCGAGTCCACGCCGAAGCTTTCGAAGTGGACATGACCCTCAGGCCAATGGCCGGTCATGTCCCTAACCGCATCCATCAGCGGTCGAGGGCCGCAGCAATAGACATGAGTATTATTCGCAGGCTTCTCGAATACCGGCCAGAAGTCGAAGGCTCGCTCACCGTCGCCGAAGTCGTGGTGAATCGTGACGTGCGATGACCAGTCCTGGCCGCTCAACTCATCGCGAAATGCGGTCATGTCCGGGCTTCGCGTGCAGTAATAGAGCGCGAAACGGGCGTCGCCGCGAGCCTTGAGGGTACGCATCATTGAAAGAATCGGCGTTATTCCGATACCTCCCGCTACGAAGACGTAATCGGTGGCTCGGGTGTTCAATTCGAATTCATTCCGCGGACCCGATACGTCAATCCCGTCCCCTACGTTCAGTTCGTCCGTCATGCTGATTGACCCGCCACGTCCGAACGCGTCGCGTTTTACCGCTATCACGTAGCGGTCCCGCTCGGCCGGAGCGTTGCAAAGCGAATAGTTACGCATCGTGCCATTGGGGGCGCGCACCATAACATGGGCGCCCGCCGTAAAGGGCGGCAGATCGCCTTGCATGGGGGCTCTCAACTCGAAGCTGAAAATTCCCTTTGCGACTTCCTTCTTCTCGTGCACGACCAGCCGTGAAAACACGAGCTCTTGCTCCCCGGCTTCACTCATTTCCTTTCTCCTTGCGCACTGCATCACCTTAGTAGGTCGTGAGTTAAAAATTCGCTAAACAATCAGCGAGCCGCAATCCCGCTGCAAATGATGAACGCTCATCGCAGGACGTTCGACCGCAGGTGGAAACACGCACCACACACCGTCATCGTGGAGGAAGAAATAAATTGCCAATGTGCCTGCTGGCCGCAATGCCTCCACACATACATAGCGCCGCTGATTTGAGCTCATGCGGCCGAACCGGGTCACCCGGGCCGACATGGCCGGAGTCGGCCCAAGCCATTTTTCGACCAGCAGACGTAAAGAGCTGTTTATCGTACTCATCGACCTCTCCTTCAACTTCGCATCTCGTTGATGCAGCTAGCTCCCCGTTTTGTTATGGGCTACGAATGGCTGGCCAAAGTTTTGTATGCGAATTTCTAACTCATGACACTGCGAGGACGTTTGTCATGAACCCTACCTCTATCTTAGATATCTAAACATCATCATGCAATAGGGTTTGCCCGCAGGAGGCACTGGGACTTCTCGCAGCGCTGGAACGTCCGCTCTCGGATGCCCCGGCAGGTGGAACAGCGCCACGAAAGTTCAAACTTACAATAAGTAAACCAAGACCCAGATAGTTCAGCTTTAATCGAAGCGCCGGTTCAAATTTGCCTCTTTCGAATCTCGAGTGGGTGGACTGGCGGGTCAAGTGCGGGCGCAAGGCCGCCGATGCGAACACTTGACGCGCGTGGGGTAAATAAGCTGAGGCAGGGCTGGGTGCGGCAGAATGCGGCAACCAGCCCTGCGAGACAAAGCAAGTTATGACGAACCAGACCCAACTGTTTGAAGCCGCCCTGGGAATCAAGGCGCCCTGGTATGTGCAAGGCGTCGATTTCGGCGCGGAACTGACGATTGCCGTGGACTTTGTCGCGGGCAGCCGGTTTGCCTACCCCGGGGTGCCGGGCGAAGCGGACAGGATCGAGCTGCTCCAGGAGGCCCGAGAAGCATCGGGTGTGGCCGTTGTGGGGTGTCGCGGTCAGGAACAGCCGGTGCTCGAACCAGAGGGTGAGCAGATGCAGCATGTTGGCAAGGTCACTGTCCTCCCCAAAGTTCGAAACAAAAGCGTATCGGGCCACACCCTGTGGAGAGCCACATCGCAGTATCGCTGATGTCAGAGCCTGTACACCCGCTCCGCATTGTCGTGAAATAGCGCGCGCCGCTCGTCGGACGAAAATTCTTGCGTAATTTCCTTGAATGCGTTGAAAACCGCGTCATAGCTGCTAAACAGTTTGTCGACCGGGAAATTGCTCGCGAACATACAGCGGTTTACGCCGAACGCTTCAATCGCGTGCAGCACGAACGGCCGGATGCTATCCACCGTCCATTTCCAGTCACCCATGCCCAGCCCGGATATCTTGCAGAAAATGTTCGGAGCCGATGCGAGCGATTTCATGCCCTGCTTCCAGCCTTCGATCTCTTCCGGGGTCCGGTCGACTGGCATGCCGGTGTGGTTGAGCACCATCAGCGTATCGGGAAACTCCCGTGCGAGAGACAAGGCGTCTTCCATCTGGGTGTAGTAGAGCTGCAGATCGAACGACAGGTCGTAGCGCTTGAGCAACGCATAGCCTCGACGCCATTGCGGATCGCTCATCAGATTTGGGTTATCGATAAACGTCTTCACCGGATCGCGGTGGAAATTCAGACACTGACGGCAGCTGTTGACACCGATGAGGCTCGCGCCGGCTGAACGACCTGACAGGTAAATCAACAGCGGGGCTGATCTTCATCTCGACCGCTATCACGCTCGGTGCCTGCCTTGTCTTCCTGGTGCCCGCGAAATCAGTGAACCGCTGAACCTCCTTCACCCATTCCGACTGATCACAGGAGACAACATGAACAGTCCATCCAAAGCGTCGACGGCATCGCTTGCCGAGCACGCTTACCGTATCCGCAGAAACGCCCTGTTGATGGGCGAAGTCCAGGGACAAGGCTACATCGGGCAGGCGCTCGACATCGCCGATGTGCTGGCCGTTGCTTATTTTGGCGCGATGCGCTATCGCCCGGAAGACCCTGAGTGGGAAGAGCGCGACCGCTTCCTGCTGTCCAACGGACATTACGCGATCGCGCTGTATGCGGCGCTGCTCGAAGCAGGCATTCTGCCGGCCGAAGAGCTCGAAACCTACGGTAGCGACGATAGCCGCTTGCCAATGTCCGGCATGGCTAGCTATACGCCTGGCATGGAAATGTCCGGTGGTTCGCTCGGCCACGGACTGACCATCGCGGTCGGCCGTTGTCTTGGACTCAAACGTAAGCATTCCGCTTCGTTCGTGTACACGCTCTTCTCCGACGGCGAACTCGATGAAGGCGCGATCTGGGAAAGCATCATGTCGGCCAGTCACTGGAAGCTTGACAACCTGATCGCGGTGGTCGACGTGAACAACCAGCAGGCCGACGGCCCGTCGACGCAGGTCATGGCGTTCGAGCCGCTCGTCGAAAAGCTGAATGCGTTCGGCTGGTTTACACAACGCGTCGACGGCAACGATATCGCCGCCGTGGCCGCTGCGTTCGACGCGGCCCGCGCGCATCCCATTGCGCAACCGCGCATGATCATCGCCGATACACGCATGGGTTGCGGCGTGCCGTTTCTCGAAGAACGCGAGAAGAACCACTTTATCCGCGTCGATGCCCACGAATGGCAATTGGCGCTGCAGGCACTCGAAGCAGGGAGACAAGCATGAGCAACGCAACGACAAGCAAGCCGCGCCTGAAGACCTCGGCGATGATCGCCTCAATCGCCGGCGAAGGACAGATCACGCGTTCGGCGCCGTTCGGCCACGCACTGGTGGAATTGGCACGGCAGAACACGAACGTCGTCGGCATGACGGCCGACCTCGGCAAGTACACCGACCTGCACATTTTCGCCAGGGAGTTTCCCGAGCGCTACTACCAGATGGGCATGGCGGAGCAATTGCTGGATGGGCGCGGCGGCCGGCCTTGCGCACGAAGGCGCGCAACCGTTCGTCACGACCTATGCGGTATTCGCTACGCGCCGCGCCTATGACTTCATGCATCAGGCGATCGCCGAGGATAACCTCGACGTCAAGATCGTCTGCGCATTGCCGGGTCTGACTACTGGCTATGGTCCGAGCCACCAGGCGGCTGAAGACCTCGCGTTGATGCGCGCGATGCCGAACATGACCGTGATCGACCCGTGCGATGCGCTCGATATCGAGCAGATGGTGCCGGCGATTTCCGCACATAAGGGACCGGTGTATGCGCGCCTGCTACGCGGCAACGTACCTGCTGTGCTCGACGAATACGACTACACCTTCGAACTCGGCAAAGCGAAGATGTGGCGCGACGGCGCCGACGTGCTGATCATCTCGTCCGGCATCATGACGATGCGCGCACTTGAAGCGGCGAAGGCGTTTGAAAACGATCGGATCGACGTGGGCGTGCTGCACGTACCGACCATCAAGCCGCTCGACACCGAGACGATTCTGCGCGAAGCGAAGCGCTCGGGCCGACTCGTGGTGGTAGCGGAGAACCACACGGTAATTGGCGGTCTCGGCGAAGCGGTGGCGGCGGAACTGATGCGCGCGGGCGTGTCCTGTCCGTTCCGGCAGGTGGGACTGCCGGATGCGTTCCTTGCTGCCGGTGCGTTACCTACGCTCCATGACCGCTACGGAATTTCCACGTCGACGATGGTTGAGGCGATCAAGCGGTGGTTGGTCTGAGGCGTCGCGCT
The DNA here is from genome assembly GCF_050435625.1 of Paraburkholderia sp. RAU6.4a. Taxonomy (NCBI): domain Bacteria; kingdom Pseudomonadati; phylum Pseudomonadota; class Betaproteobacteria; order Burkholderiales; family Burkholderiaceae; genus Paraburkholderia; species Paraburkholderia sp. RAU6.4a. The sequence goes on along the minus strand of NZ_JBNDKQ010000001.1, from coordinate 768,296 downwards.
TTCCCGGGGGCGACGTGAAAGCCATAGTTGAGGACCGTAAACTCGTTTGCCATGGCCTACAGAAGCCAGCCCGCCGGTTGACATGCCGGTTGACGTTAATCGTTGGATGGTCTGGCGATTCAAATGCGTGTCTTGCGTAGAGCTACCTGTGTCGTTGCCAGGCGTTTCCAATGACTATGCTTCATCCTCAAGCGGCCATTGCATGACGTCTGCGCAATGACTGCTTGTCGCCGGACTCAGTCGTCTGCCCCCGAACTGGATAGCGTATGTGCTCGATCAGGCAACGCCAGCACGCTCAGCATTCGGAACCGCAAACCGATAGGCAAGCAGCACAAGCCGCGCGGCGCGCTCAACACGGCCTCGATCAACGGTCGCTGAACGTCTGGTCCACAAAGGCACGCAACTGCGACAAGTCGGTTTTTGCGTAGCCGGCGGTCGTTTGCACCGACGCGTGCCCGAGCAGAGCCTGTGCAACCGGCAATGGCACCTGATGGTCCACCACGAGTTGCCTGGCATAGCCGTGGCGCAGCCAGTGCGGTGATGCCGATCGCAGGCGCGCAGCGCCCGCATGATCGGCTTTCTCGATGCGGTCGGCCGTCGCAATGAAGATTGCCTTCACCTCATCGTAGAGGCCGGAGTTGTGCAGCGAGCCGCCCTTAAGTCCGTGAATCAGCGCCGCATGCTCATAGAGACTGGGCTGCGGCGGCAGGCCGCGCAGTTGCCGGTACGTTCTCAGGATCGGCACGCAGAGTCCCGGTAACGGAACCGCTCGCGTCTTGCGACCCTTGCCGAGCACGTGCAGCGTCCAGCACTCGATGTCGTTGATGCGGTCGACGTCGAGTTTCGGCAACTGCGCGTCGTCAGACCACACGAGTTCAACCAGGCGCACGCCGGCGTACCGGTACAGCGCCCAGATTGCGCGGCGCCGCGCGACGACCAGCGCATCATCGTCGTTGAAAGCTTCAGCGACCCAGGCGTCGCATGCGGCAAGCAACGCGCTCGGCAGCATCCGTTGCGGTGCGAAGCTCGTGCGCGAGCGTCCGCCACGGACGAGCCCTGCAGCCGGATTGGCGGTCAGATAGCCGGTCTCGGCCCAGTAGCGGAACAGGCTCGCGACGACCGCGAGTGCCCGTGCCTGGGTCGCTTCCGCCACCGTCCGGCTGTTCTCGTCGACGGCGTCATGAGAGGGCTTGCGCAATGCCTGCCGGTACGCGAGCAGGTCGTGGCGCGTGAGATCCGACAGCGGACCGAGTTGCTGCGCTTCGCACCACGTGACCAGCCGCCGCAGTTCGGTCCGGTATGCACGCAGTGTATGCGGCGAGCGGCTCGCACGATCGCGCAGGAAGAGCGCGACAGCCTGCGCGTCGTCGCCCACGCCGAGCGTGTTGGTTGCGCTCACCACATTCGCGAAGCGTCCAGCCCGAGCAAGCCACGCGATCAATGGTTGCGGCACCGTGACCAGCGCTGTCGTATCCCGTATCGGCTCACCGGTCGCCGCCGGCAACCCAGCTTCGGGCGAGACCTTGAAGCGCCGCCGATGCGTATGCAGAACCCGTTGCAGCACCGCCTCCGGTGTCGGCGCATCGTCCATGGCCGCAGTGCGCACACGGCCGCGATCCCAGTACTCGATCACGACCGCGTGATCAAGCAACTGCCGCATGACCGCAGGATGGGCCACCTTCGTGTCGGCGAGCGACGCGCACCGGCCCTTGATCGCCGCCAGGGTCCAGCGCGTGTAGACAACGTGGCCGAGCGTGTCGGCCAGATACGCGAGCGCCGCGTTAGTGTCCGCCGACAGCCGCCGCGGTGGCGTCATGCCGCCATCGATCCAGTCGGCGGGGTTCGTTGTTTCGCTCATGACTTCCTGGGCTTCGTCGTGCCGCTCTTCGGGGTGCCGGTGGTGCGCCTCGCGGTCGCGAGACCGCTGGATGCCACCGGTGCGCGACGGGCCTCCTGTGCCGACACGATGCGCAGCAGTTCGTCGAGCTGCGCATACTGGCTCGCGTTTATCGCCTTGAGCGCCAGCGCTTCGCCGACCGCCTGCTGGCGGGCTTCGCGCTCGCTCGCGAGTTCGCCTTCGAGCCGTTCGCGTTCGCCGTCAAGCGTGGCAACACGGCGCTCGGCGAACTTGAGTTGCGACGTGGAGTGCGCATGCTCTTTTTTCAGGGCCTCGCGCTGGTGGGCGGTTTCCTGCAGCAACTGTTTCGACAGCGCCTCGTAACGATGTTGCACGTCCGCCAGTGCGCCCGCGTGCGTGCGCTCAACCGCAGTCCGCTCCGCTGTCGCGGCGTGGAGTTGCGCCTGGCGTTCCTGGGCTGCCGCATCGAGCGCCGCGCACCGGTCGCGCAGCATCGCGTTCTGGGCCCGCAAATCGGACAGTTCGATGTCGCGTGAGGAGACCGCCGCTCGCAGCTCGCTCAATTCCTGGCGCAGCAGTTCGACGCGCAGTTCGGCATCGGTGCGCGCCGCATCGGCCGCCGCGATCGCCTGTTGTGCATCGGCCTTCAGGCGCACCACGTCGTCAAGTTGCACGGCCACGGCCGCCTGCCACAGCGCGCGCATCTGCTCGGCGATTTCGACGGGAATGCCAGGCATCGCGATATCGGCGAGGCCCGCACGTACAACGTCCGCCTCGATCGCGTTCAGCACACGTGAAAGCGTAGCCGGATCGCCCGCACCGAGCCGCGCGCGGAGTTTCCGTACCGACACGATCTTGCGGAAGCGTTCGCCGGTGGGCGGCTCTGCATCGCCTGCCTCAGCGAGCATCGACAGCACGGCGGAACGGATCTGTTCGGGGGTAACGGCGGCCGGGCGGGGCATGCAGGACTCCTGGCGGGGAAGAGGACCATTTCCGCCATATTATTCCACACGGATATAACGTTATAAAACAGTTTTTTACTCGTCTATGCATGGCTATCAGAGATAACTAAAATTATCGCTGCCAAACACGCCCCATGTCGCCCGTCAAAGCACCTGACGGCCGGATAAGCCTTGCCAGACCGTTTCTCAGGTAACACAAAAAGACCAGACAGCAAGTATCTGATTTTATTGAATATAGTATTGGGGGCTGAGCGCTAGCCCTTGTCGCACCTGGATCGCGTTGTCGTCGTAATCTGTATTGAAATCACGGGGATACCAAGTCGGATGACGACCAGTTCCTGATGGTGAGCCTCGCGGGCATCATTGGCAATAACTCAATCGGTTACCTGCACATCGTGCGCGAATTTGCCCGGTTTCTCGGGCGCTCCCCTGACACGGCCGGCCTCGAGGACCTGCGGCGCCACCAGTTGCATCTAGTCGATCACGGCACATCGCCCGTGCCACCGAACCACGCCATCACCGGCCTGAAGTTTCTTCTTCGGGGTTACGCTTGACCGGCCCGACCTGATGGTCAGGATGCACCCTGTGTCCGTGCCCCGCACACTGTACGTCGCACCCAGTCCCGATGAAGTGCGTCGCCTCATCGAGGCGGCCGGCAAGCTCAAGCACCAGACCGCCCTGTCAGTCGCCTACGGCGCAGGATTGCGCGCAAGCGAAGTGGTGGCCCGGAAGGTCGGCGACGTCGACAGCCAACGTATGACGCTGCGCATTGAGCAGGGCAAGGGCCGTCGGGACCGCGCCACCTTGGGGGTGTATGCACAAGAAAGTTTGGATGCTGAGGGCGGCCGTTTGGCAACTCGGGATGAACCGTGACAGTCCAGTTCAGAAGCGAAAATAACCGATCCCTACCAACCTGGCTAGCATGGTGCCCGAGCACTTTGCGCTGCTACAGCTCGGGCCGCCGGGTAGGTCCCGCCCTTTGAAGTCGCACTCACCTGGGATCAGCGTTTCTATGGCGACCAAGCAACGAATGGTACCGCGAAATATTCGCCTCCTGTGCGGCGGGTCCGTGTTCTGATCTGGCAGTGCGGCGCCGCTCGCCCGCTCCGCACGTCCGCCGCCCTCGACCCAACGCGGCAGTACTCACAAACCTCGTTCGCGCCCAAAGTGAAAAGGGCCCCGCGCGATACGCCTCCAGTCGTTCGGCTCATGCCGGGCGCGCTAGATTCCTGCGGTGCATTGTGTTCCAGTGGCGCCTGAGGAAGTCAATGAGTTCGCAGAGGCTCTCAGACATGATATGCAATCCTTGTCAGCCAACTTGCCTGACTGTGTCTCAGACTGCCTTCCGGCGCAGCTGACCTGCACGCACCACCTGTCCCGCGAACGGAGCGGCTTCTGGTGAGGCCAGCATAACGGCAAGCCTTCCCACTTCGTCAGCTGTAATCCACTGCGCCTTCGGATGCTCCCTCGACCGCGTCGCGACAATACTGTCGACAAGCAGAGTCAGTGACCGCGCACCCGAGGTCGCGAGCTCCTGATCCAGAACGCGCATAAGCATGGCCTGTGCAGCTGCGGTAATGGACACCGGCCCGTAGTCAGGCACCGGTTGTTCTGCGGCGCCCCCATTGATCAATAGATAGACGCCACGAGTTGTGGCCACAAGAGGCGCCAACGCCTGCGCTGTACGCATGTGACTCGTCAGACCGTCCTCCAAGACCCGGTTCCAGACTTCAGCGGAGGCGTCGAGCAAACGGCCGGTGTGCGACCAGCCTCCAAGCGCTGCAACGACCACTTCGATTCCGCCGTGCCGCGCGGCAGCATTGGTGGCAAATTCCGTCGCAGCGGCAGGATCGGACAAGTCCGTCTCGACGAGATCAAGCCCATCCCCAACTGCCGCGCGCAGCGCTTCCAGACGCTTCGCGCTTCGCGACGGGACAACGACAGCGTAACCCGCCTTTCTGAACGCTCTCACAATGCCTTCACCGACGGCACCTGCCCCGCCGGCGACGATTACCGCTCTCTCTTTCTCGGCACTCATGACGTACTCCCATTTTGAGCAGATTTATCTTCGAGCCGATTCCCAGGCTATTACAAATAGCGTGCCGCGCTAATGTTTCCGAAGACAAACAATCCGCTTGTTTCCAGACCAGCATCTATCGCTACCACGCAGAGAAGTTGATCAACGGCGGCTCGGCGCGCGAGCGAGAGATTCGTCGGAGCATCGGATGCTCAGCATATCGAGCACACCCTGCGCTCTTCGTACTGCCGAACGAACTTGCATACAACATTCGAACACCTGGAGCCCAGCGGTTGTCGCCTTTATCCGCCGGGTCGTCCTTTCGAGCAACGCCACGCCGGACTGCGCTTCCATGCTCGCTACAGCCCGGCTCAACGTCGACTTGCTTACTCCAATCTCTTCTGCAGCGCGGGTAAAGCTTCCGTTGCGCACTACGCTGGCGAAGTAGAGAAAGTGACTCGGTTCGGCATCAGCGCTGTCAATAATTGAGGACATTTTCTTCACTTCGATTCTGTTCTGCGGGTCGGTCAGCCATAACGATCCGACACGGCGTTCTGGCGAGAAGAGTGAAACGGGTACGTCCGATCGTGCATCCATGCCCGACGGAGTATCCACTCAAAGGCAACCATCGCATTGACCTCCGTTCGGCACACATCAATCGAACGGCTATCAGGCCACCCGTACTCCGCCAAACGCGTCGGCAAAGTCTCGTGCGAATTCTGCGACGTTGCGCGCGGGTGCGCCTGTTACCCTCGAAATATCATCTGTCACGACGTCACCCCAGTTCCCGCTGTAGGCCACAAAATAATCGTGCAGAACGTTAAGCGTGAAGTCCTCAAAGCCCATTTCCGCCATGTTCCGGAGCGCCGCGTCAAGTGGCACGTCCTGATAGCGAACCGGCTTTGCTAGCACACTGGCAAGCGCGCACGCCGTCTCATCCATCGAAATCGACGCGGGCCCAGTCAACGTATAGCTGACGTTTTCATGGCCATCGGACATAAGCACCCGTGCAGCAAAGCTGGCAATGTCACGCGTATCGATCATCCCCATACGCCCGTTTCCCATTGGAAGCGGCAATATGCCGTGCTCCGCCACGCTCCTCGCCGCCATCAACAGATTTTGCATGAAGAAGTGCGGCTTCAGAATCGTGTAACTCAAACCGGAGGCGATGAGCTCGGCGTCGGACAGTGCGTGCAGACGTCCATTGATCGTAGGCGCGTCGTGTGCGGCGCCGAAAGCTGACAAACGGACAATGCGCCGTACACCAGCCTGGCGCGCTGCCCACAGCGCGTTCGACCCTTGCTCAGGCGCTCGCGGACCCGGCGGCGTCAGCATGAACGCGGTGTCCACACCAGCGAACACCGCGTCCAGCGTTTGCGGCTTTTCAAGGTCGCCCACGACGATGTCGATGCCGGATCGCGCGAGCGAATCGCCCTTTTCCGGGTTACGTACCAGCGCGCGAACTGTTGGATTCGCGGCTACAAGTCCTTTGATAACTTCGGCTGAAATGGCGCTCGTTGCGCCGGTGACGAGAATCGTGCGTGACATCTTCTCTATCCTCATTTGCATGGTCTGGCGACTAGCGTGGTCGGCCACCCGACCCGACTTTCCAGCCGTGGATGGCGTTTTCGCTTTCGACGCGCTGTCTATCAGGCAGCGTTTATCGCGGGGTAGTCGGTGAAGCCCCGTTCCTCCCCTTGATAAAAAGTCGTTCGGTCGGCCTCGTTGAGGGGCGATCCGGCGCGGAAGCGATTCACCAGATCCGGATTAGCGAGGAAGAGAGTGCCGAACGAAACGAGGTCCGTATCCCCCGCATCGATCGCCGACTCAGCCCGTGTGGCATCGTATCCACCGTTCGCAATATATGCGCCGTTAAAGCGCTGCCGCAGCGCCTTAAAGTCGAACGCCCCTTCGCCGAGTTGCATCACGTGCAGATACGCGAGCCCATATTGACCAAGCAGCTCTGCGGCGTACCCGAACGTCGCTGCAGGATCGCTGTCGCTCATCGAGAAGCCGTTGAAGATCGGCGACAGACGAACGCCCACGCGATCGGCGCCAAACACCGGCACGACGGCTTCCACGACATCCTTCAGGAAGCGCGCGCGATTCTGAATCGAGCCACCATAGGCGTCCGTACGCACGTTTGTACCGTCGCGCAGGAACTGGTCGATCAGGTAACCGTTCGCTGCGTGAATCTCGACGCCGTCGAAGCCAGCAAGTTTCGCGTTTTCCGCCGCTTTGCGGAAGTCGGCCACGACACCGGAGATTTCCTCCAGCTCAAGTGAGCGCGGCGTCACGAGGGACTTGAGTCCCTCCGCCGTGAAGATTTCGCCGTCGGCCCGAAGCGCGGACGGCGCGACCGGCAACGCTTCGTTCCGCTGCACTGACGGGTGAGACAGCCGGCCGACGTGCCAGATCTGCAGGAAGATGCGACCGCCTTCTGCGTGCACTGCATCAGTCACCTGCCTCCAGCCCGCGATCTGCGCGGCGGAGTGTATGCCCGGTGTGCGCGGATAGCCCTTACCCTGCGGCGAAATCTGGGAAGCCTCCGTGATGATCAGGCCGGCACTTGCGCGCTGCTGGTAGTACTGCGCGATCAGCGGCGTCGGCGCGTCGCCATCGCCGGCGCGACTGCGCGTCAGCGGCGCCATCACCATCCGGTTGCGCAGCTTGTATGCGCCGAGTTGCACGGGCGAAAGCAGTTGATCAAGCGATTTTGCAGTCATGTTCATCATCCTTTTCAATAACGGACCATGCGGTCCAAAATAGTCAAAATAAATCCCACCTCGGGTGGGAACCGTTTATTGCAACGCCTGCAGCATCACTCCAAGCGCATCGTCAAGCCGGCCGACGTCCGCCTTCGAGCGGGCCATAATCTGCAAGCCCTGGTGGGTGACGGTGAGAAAGCGCGCCAGTTTTCGCGCAGATTTATCGCGGGGGATCGAACCGTCTGTCTTGCCGCGCTCAATAGCATGCGCGAGCGCATCTTCTATTCCGAGGAAATCCCGGGCAATAAGTTGCTGTACTTCCTCGTCATGCGGCCCAAATTCAACGGCCTCGTTACAACTCATGCAGCCAAATGGCCGATCGGCAAGGCGCGCGTGTTCAACCACCATCTCGAAGAAGGCCTGAATCGATGCGAATGCAGTCGGTTTGCTCTTCAGATAACCGTCGAGCATCCGCATTCTCTCCAACCGGTAAACCTCGAACGCTGCCAGGAACAACTCACGCTTGCTTCCGAACGTGTCATAAAGACTGCTCTTGCTCAGACCGGTGGCCTTCAGCAGGTCGGTGAGTGACGTCGCCTCGAAACCCTGGCTCCAGAACACCTGCATTGCCTGCAGCAACGCTTCCCTTTCATCAAATTCACGCGGCCTTGCCATTTTTTTCCCCCTGACTTATTCGATATGGTAGCCGTTTCGGACCCATCGGTCCACAATGGTTTTTGCAACAGTGCGTATCACCGGGGCAACCGATAAGTTCAGCGCAAGGCAGCGCTACCTATGTATTTCGCGCGCGGCCTGAGCAGGAAGCCCATCGTGCGCTGCTCCAGCACGTGCGCCACCCAGCCGCTCGTGCGGCTTAGCACCCAGATCGCCGTTGCAGACCCGTCGGGCATCCCCAACGCCCGGGCAAGCGTGACCAGCGCTATTGCGACGCCCGGATGCGCCTGCTGCTGTGCGCGAAGTTCGGCGAGAAATGCGAGAGTATTACGGGTGCCGCTGTCCAGTCTCGGGAGTGCCTGGACCAGGTCCAGTATGACGTCCGCCCGGGGGTCACCTCCAGGATACATCGGATGATTGAAACCGAACAGGCTTGCGCCGTACTCCTTGACGAGGCTCTTGCGCTGCGCCAGGTCCTTGGCCGACATCGTCTGAAGCAATGCGGACTCCACCTTGTGGGTGGCCGTGCCTGTTGAGAATCCGAGATGCGAGCCTATTGCTGCTGCAACGCAGTTGAAGAGGTCAGCGTTGGTCGATGCAGCAATGCGCGCGGCGAATGTCGCCGGCGCCAGTTCGTTATCGGCGAGCACGACCATCGCTCCATTTAATGCGCGCAGAGCCTCCGGCGAGGCATCAACGCCGCTGACGCGCAGAATAAACGCCGGAAGCGACTCGAATGCCTGGCGCGCTGCGAAGCGACGCGACGTCTGCAGGAAACCCAGGCAGCCAGCCATCGTTTGCATCAGCAGCCGCGCGGCCGGCACGGATGCGCCGTCCGCGATTTCCGCCGGTCCTCTGCCGCGCATACCCAACGCGAATGTCACCATGCCGAGCAGATTGCCAATATCGGTGGCCACTTGCGACGCCTGGTAATGATCAATCAGCTGCTTCACATCTTCCGGCGTGTCGATGGCCGGCCAGGCCGCGAAATTGTCTTGCCACATTCCTGTCATCAGCAATTGCGCGACCGATTCGAACGACACTCCCACGCGTGCCATTTCGACGGCCGGGCGGGTTCGGTAGGACGGGCCCGCCTCGGCAATCTGCGTGATTGCCGAGGCCACTACCGGCGCACCCCAGTGCATCGTGGATTCCGCCGCGGCGATCTGCGGCGGTCGCCCACGTTTGCGGCTGCGAACACGATCGACGTCGGTCCGGAAATACAGGCTCTTGCGACCGTCCGGGTGCGGAGCCGTCTTGATCAAGCCCCGGCTCACGTACGCGTAGAGCGTGCCCGCCTTGACGTTGAGCAATTCGAGCACTTCGCTTCGAGTCAATAAATCCTTGGCCATGGGACGACGCATTCCTTTGACAAAGTAGATTTAATCAATTGTACATCGAGCGCCGGAACCCCCATTAGACAAGGCTCAGCGGCAAGCCAACGCATTTATATTGATTTGAATTATCAATCTTGATCGAATCCTTAATGAAGTCTATCGTTTTCGGATGGCAACGGTTGCGCAGCGACGTGACCGAAGCACAAATCCATTACCGAAAACGGAGGCAGTCATGCATGAGCTGAAGCACGCGTTCGAACGGCGCGAGGCGTCGTTTGTCGATCAGACAACAACACGTCCGCGGGACAATCACTACTGGGATCCTGTGGTCATCACGCGCGAGGAAATCGACGGCGAAGTGGCTCGCCTCGCGGGCCTGCCGGCCCCGGCCGACGGACGCCGGCAATCGCTGATCGTGCATCCCTCAGCGCGTAAGGACGCACCGGGGCTCGCGCCCGGCATCCAGGTCATGCTGCAGGTGCTGTTGCCGGGCGAAGCCACGCAACCCATGCGCCATAACGCGACTGAGGTCAACTTCTGCATTCGCGGTGCGGGTCGCACGATCGTTGCCGGCCGCTCTATTGCATTCCGTCAATACGACGTATGGAACCATCCGTCATTCGTCGCCTATCAGCACATCAATGACTCGGACGACATCCAGGTCCGGCTGGTGTACTCGAACATCCCGCTGCTTCAGCACATGGAAATCTATGTGCCGGATTTCGATGTTGCGCTTGACGTCGAGAGCGGTCCTGCGATTACCCACTCTGATGACGATCCTCGGCGCAAGAATCCCTATGGCACGTTCCCGATCGGCACCGAGGGCGGCCTGCTCATGCCGTATGAGACGTTGATCAACCCGACCGTTGTCGAGTCGAAGCCGCTCCATTTCCCGTGGGAAAACGTAAAGGCAGAACTCGACAAACTCGCCGCACTTGGCAGCGAGTACGTGGGCCGACGTCTCTACATGATGTACAACCCGACGACGGGGCGCACGAACGGCATCACGCCGAACTTCTTTGCAACCATGACAATCCGTCCGCCAAAGATCGTCGATCGTCCGCACCGCCACGTATCGGCCGCAATCAACTACTACTTTTCCGGCTCGGGCCACAGCATGGTCGCTGGCAACCGTTACGACTGGAAAGCGGGCGACCTGATGCTGTCGGCACCCGGCTGGGCTGTGCACAACCATGCATCGCACGACGAGCCCGTGTATGAACTGACGATTCAGGATCAGCCACTCAACATCTACATGGAATCGCTCCTCTGGCAGGAGAGCTTGAAGGAAGCGCCGGCGCTGCTGGGCACCCAGACGGGCTTCCAGACCAATCGCAAGAGCGCAACCTGAGGACTCGATCGATGAACAAACTTTCTTCATTGCGGGGTTCAATGACCCCGATCGTCACGCCGTTCCGGAACGGCGAGGTCGACTACGACACCTACGCGCGGCTCGTGGACTGGCAGATCGCCAACGGCGGTCACGGCGTGCTCGTCAACGGCACGACGGCAGAACCCAGCACGCTGACGACTGCTGAACGCAATCGCCTTGTCGACGTGGCGATCGAGGCTGCGGCCGGTCGCGTGCCGGTGATCGCGGCGACCGGTTCCCAATCGCTAGCGGAAACGCTTGAGCTGACTTCCCATGCGGACAAAGCAGGCGTCGACGGGCTGCTGGTTGTCACGCCGTACTACATCAAGCCGCCACAACGCGGCCTCGTCGAGTATTACGCAGAAGTTGGCCAACGCACAGAACGGCCGCTAATGATCTATCACATCCCGGGGCGCGCGGCCGTGAACGTGGATCTCGCGACCGTCAAGGCAATCCGGGAGCGCGTGCCGAACCTCATCGGCATGAAACACGCCGTCAACGATATGGGTTTCGTCACGCACATGCTTGACACGTTCGGGCCCGACTGGCGTGTGTTTGTAGGCCTCGAGGAACTGAGCTTCCCGATGCTCGCGGTCGGTGCATGCGGATTGATGAATGCGGTCGGCAATCTCGCACCCCGCAAGGTCGCCGACCTCTTCGAGGCCGTCGACCAAGGCGACCTTGCGGCAGGGCGAAAGCTGCACTTCGATCTGTTTGAACTGAATCTGTCAGTGTTCTTCGACACCAATCCGATTCCGATCAAGTACATGATGAAGCGGCTGGGCCTGCTGCCGGTCAACGAGCATCGGCTACCCATGGTCCCTGCGACTCCCGAACTCGAAAAACGCCTCGAGCACGTGCTCGAACGCGCAGGTCTCATCTGAGGACGAGGAGCCATAAACATGCCAACACATAAGCTGGCGACGCCCGTCCTCGCTCGTCCCGATCTGCTGCGTCAGGCCGCATACCTGGGCGGCACGTGGATCGAAGCCGGCGACGGGGCAGCGCTTGACGTGCGCAATCCGGCTTCGGGAGCAATCGTCGGACGCGTCCCTGACCTTAAGGTCGAAGTGGTCCGTAGCGCGATTGAGCAGGCAGCGACAGCGCTGGAATCCTGGAAGCGGACCACTGCGAAGCATCGATCGCAATTGCTGCGTGCGTGGCACGACAAGGTGATTGCGCATATCGAGGACATTGCACTGATTCTGACGTCCGAACAGGGCAAGACGCTCGCTGAAGCGCGCGGAGAGATTCGCTACGCCGCATCCTTCATCGAATGGTTCGCTGAGGAGGCGAAACGGATCAACGGCGATGTGATCCCCGCCCCTGCCGACGGCCATCGCATTATCGTCGTCAAGCAGCCGGTTGGCGTCTGTGCGGCCATTACGCCATGGAATTTTCCGGCGGCGATGATTACCCGCAAGATCGGACCGGCGCTTGCAGCGGGCTGCACGGTGGTTCTGAAGCCAGCGAGCGCCACCCCGTTCACCGCGCTGGCGCTCGCCGTGCTCGCCGAGGAAGCTGGCATTCCCGCGGGCGTCATCAACGTTGTCACGGGCAGCGCCCGCCGCATCGGCGATGAACTCTGCCGCAACCCGGTCGTGCGCAAGCTCACGTTCACCGGCTCGACCGAAGTCGGTCGTGAACTGATGGCCAAGTCGTCTGAAACCGTCAAGAAGGTTTCAATGGAACTGGGTGGCAACGCGCCGTTCATCGTATTTGACGACGCTGACATCCCGAAGGCTGTCGCGGGCGCGATCTTCTCGAAGTTTCGCAATGCCGGACAGACCTGCGTCTGTACCAACCGGATTCTGGTTCAGGAGGGCGTGTACGACACGTTCTGCACGGAATTCGAGCGTGCAGTGACGCAGCTACGTGTGGGCCCGGGAACGGCAGAAGGCGTCGATCAAGGGCCGCTCATCAATAGCGATGCCATTGCCCATCTCCGCGCGTTGCTCGAAGACGCAATTGCGCTGGATGCGACAGTGACCGTCGGTGGCAACCCTCATCCGCTCGGCGGCAATTTCTTTGAACCGACGGTTGTGCGCGACGTGACTCCCGATATGCGGCTCTTTCGCGAGGAAGCGTTTGGCCCCGTGGCGCCGATCGTGCGATTCGACACGGAAGAAGAAGGCATTGCGCTTGCCAACGATACGGAATACGGCCTCGCGGCTTACTTCTTCGCGTCCCGCATGGACAGGATTGTTCGCGTGTTCGAGGCGCTCGAAGCCGGCATGGTCGGCATCAACACCGGCGCGATCTCATCGGAAGTCGTTCCGTTCGGCGGAGTCAAGGCGTCCGGCGTCGGACGCGAAGGCTCTGTGTACGGAGTCGACGACTACCTCGAAATCAAGGCCGGCGTGCTCGCCGGTGCGTTCTGACGCGCACCCGTCAAAAGGAGACAACGATGAGTAACCGTATCCCCCGGCTCGAGATGGAGTCGCTGCCCCCCGACCTCGCAGCCTATCTGGAGCCGCGCGTGAAACGGCTCGGGTATCTGGGCGAACTCTTCAAGTGCGCAGGCAATGCGCCCGACGTGATCCTGCAATTCATGCATTTCACGGACGCATTGAAGAAGGCGCTCCCGGACCGGCTGACCGAACTCGGTGCACTGACAGTGGCGAGCTACATGGAGAACCGCTATGAACGCCATCAGCACGAACGTCTGAGTGCGAAGCTGGGCTTTCCCCGCGAATGGATCGCGGAGGTCAACAGGCTCGATCCGGCGTCGGCCGAAGCGTTGACGGATGTCGAAAAGGCGGCGCAGGTCTACGCGCTTGCGGCGCTCAAGAAGCGTGGAATCGGCGTTGAGGACGAGTTTGAGGCACTCGCCAGTCTCGTTCCGCCATCCGAAGCGATGGCCTTCGCAATGTTGATTGGGCGTTACGTCACTCACGCGATCGTGGTCAACACCCTCCGACTGGCACCGCCGGTCCCGTCAATCTTCGAGGAGTAACAGCGAGATGACTTCACCGATCTGGATCTCCGAGCAGAATGTCGTCGCATTGATGAGCCTTTCCGACGCAATCGGCGCGCTCGAGCGAGGCCTGGCTCAACAGGCGACTGGCGATGCACGCAACATGGTGAAAACGCATGTCGCCTGGGGAGAGAACAACCTGCACGCCATCGGCGCTACCTATCCGAAGACAGGCATCGTCGGAACGAAAACATGGGCGCACACTACCGGCGGAACATGCCCCTTGCTGATTCTGTTCGATGCCGCAACGGGACAGTTGAAGGCGGTCATCGAGGCGTTCGCGCTCGGGCAGATGCGCACCGGCGGGATATCCGGCGTCGCGTCGCGGTGGCTTGCACAGCCCGATGCCGACGTGATGGCGCTGATTGGTACCGGCAAGCAGGCCCTGTCGCAGCTCGCCGCAGTGGCAGCAGTACGGCCGCTGCGCCTCGTGCGGGTTTTCAGCCCAACGCCCGAGAAGCGGCAGGCGTTTATCGCCCGAGCGCGTGAGACGTTTCATATGGAAATCGTCGAAGCCAGTTCGGTAGATGAGGTCGTCGCCGATGCACCCATCATCACCACGGTAACGCGCGCCAAACAGCCATTCCTGTCTGCTTCAAGCATAGCTCGGGGCACCCACATCAACGCGGTAGGGGCGATTACCGAGGAGCGCGTCGAACTTGAAATGAATGTATTCGCCCGCTGCACGCGCGCCGTCGTTGACGACCTGCCCGCGGCGCAACGCCTTTCGACCGAGCTCATTCGGGCCTATGGCGAATCCGGTCGTTGGGCAGATGTCAACTCGTTGTGTGATGTCATCGCCGGACAGAATGGCCGCACCGCTCACGACGATATCACTATCTTCAAGGCAATGGGGATGGGAGTGTCGGACCTGGCGCTTGGCGTCGAAATTCTGGAGCGTGCAACGCGTGCCGGACTCGGCGCCCCGCTCCCGCTTCCAACGCGCAAAGCGCCGCGGCTCGCGTAATTTGCGTTCGGCGTCGCCATTGCGGGTTCGTCTGGCATGACGGCGCCTCGGGCCGCGGGGCGCCTCCACCGCACTGGGCGCTCATATAACTACCGCTGCTGTTCATAATGTGTAGGAGACAAAGAATGAAGGCCAGGCTGAATGACACAATGGTTCTCGCGTCATTACCCGACGTGGACCTTGAGGCGCCCCGTGCAAGCGCGGGATGGAACTCGTCGGGACGCCTTGACGTAAGGCAGGAGATCGACAACGCCCCCCTCCGGCCCTTCCACATCCGGTTGGGCCTGTTGATATCGCTGATACTTCTGGCTGATGGCTACGACCTGTACAACGCAGCCTACATCGTCCATTCGGTCGCCGGGCTATGGCGCCTTTCACCGGGTGAAATCGGTGTACTTCTCTCCAGCGGCCTGGCAGGCTTCGCAGCAGGATCGACCGTCTCAGGACTGTTAGGCGACCGCCTTGGCCGCCGGAAGGTGCTTCTTCTCGGATGCTGGGCATCCGGCATCATGAGCCTAGCGATCGCCGTCGCAGCGCATGACTTCTTCTCATATGTCGCGCTGCGTGTGGTCATGGGCCTGGCACTGGGCCTGCTCATGCCGATCGCCGTCACCTATATCAATGAAATTGCGCCAGCGCGTGTGTCGAACGTTTTCACTGCGTGGTTCTTTTCGCTTGGCTGGCTCGCAGGCGCGTCATCGGCCGGCATTGTCGCGGCATGGCTGACGCCCCGTTTCGGCTGGCAGAGCTTGTACTACGCTGGCGCAGCGCTGCTCTCGCTTACGGTGCTCGTCCATTGGCTTCCAGAGTCGCCCCACTACCTCGCGAGCCGCGCCCGCTGGTCGGAACTGAGAGTGTTGCTCGGAAAGATCCGTCCTGATCGTGCGCAGCGCTACGAGTCGGCGCAGTTGTACGTGCCGACCAGAATCGAGCACCGCGGTTCCGCGCGCGTGCTTTTCTCACGCGATTACTGGGTCCGGACTGTCAGTTGCTGTTGCGCGGGCGCACTCAGCCTGTTTTCGGCATACGGCCTCTCCGGCTGGCTCCCGACCATCATGCTCAAGCGTGGCGAAAACCTGTCGGCAAGCTTTGCTTACGGCTCCCTGCTCGCCGCAATGGCTGTTTTCGGCGGCCTCCTGGCGGGCTTCGCGGCAGACCGGTCAGGCGATCGCCGACGCGTCGTCGCCATAAGCTTCGTACTTGGCGCCGCAGCCATATGGGTGTTAGCGCGATCTCATAATCACAACACGACCATCATTGCGGTCGCCGCGGCGGGGGCGTTCGTAGTTGGATCCCAGATAGTTCTCAACAATCTGGTTGCAGCAATGTATCCCACGGAAATCCGGGGGACAGGTGTCGGTATTTTTCTCGGATTGTCGCGGGTGGGGGCGATGTTAGGACCTTTACTTGCGGGCCTTATCCAGCAATGGTCAGGCACATACGATGCCATGTTCATCGCCATCGGGGGCGCCTTGTTGCTTACTGCTGCGCTCGTATACGGTGCAATGCCTTCCAGCGAAAGTGTGACACCTGCGCTGGATACCTGACAGTCGTTCCAACGGCAGAATTGAATCACCGCTTATTTCGGAAGGCGCTGAGCGCAATGGAGCACCGCTCTGTTCTCCCTCCAATGGCGGCCTCGTGTTTTCAGGGGCACGGAATGAAATTGAGTCACCTCTGACATCAGACTCGTTATTCGAACGTTGATGTCGCTGGCTGCATCAGTGCTGGAAAGTTGAAGGAGAAGTCGATGGGTACGATAGACAGACCTTTGCGCTCACTGGTCAAAAAGTGGCTTGGGCCGACTCCGGCGATGCCGGCCCGAGTCACCCAGTTTGGTCGGATGCCTTCCAATCGGGGACGCTATATCTGCGTGGAAGCATTGCGACCATCAGGCGCTTTGACAATCTACTTCTTCCTCCACGATGACGGTACGTGGCGTGTGTTCCCGCCCGATATCGAACGTCCGGCGATGAACGCTTCGTGGTGTGCTGCGGCGTGATTGCAGCGTCCGTGCACGGGCATGTTGGATCTTAGCTGCCCGCTGGCAATGTCTGACCAGGGAAAATTTCAAAGGCGTCTGCGTTCGAGCAACTTTCCATTACGCGTGCGACCACGGTAACCGGGCCTTTCGTGGAGGAAATGCCCCAGGTACTCCCCGACTCGCCTGGTGACAGCTATTGGCTGTACGGGATCCCTACCGTCGCCGCACGGTGAAAACATCTGAATGCCAGCACGACAGTCAGGGCCTGTCTGGCGGTATGGTGCCGTTGCACGAAATTCCTCGCCTGTCGACCTACGTGTCCTACAACATTTAAAAATAGCGTGCGTGCCGGGCACCGATGGCGCACCGTTTGGAGAAAAGATGCTCGAGTGCAACGAGACTCTGCAGCAGGCGCTAGAGCGCAACGTCGAAGATGCGCTCCGTGAGGATATCGGACGTGGGGACCGGACCGCGCGACTCGTGCCGCCCAAGAAACGCGTACAAGCCTTTGTCACGGCCAAAGAAGACGCAGTGGTTGCCGGCCAGTCCTGGTTCGCAGCTTGTGTGGCAAGGCTGGACACCGACGCGCAAATTCAATGGCTTGTTCACGAAGGCGCACCAGTTAAAGCTAACTCGGCCGTGTGTCGCATCAGCGACGACGCAAGAGCCCTATTGTCTGCAGAGCGATCAGCACTGAACTTCCTGCAAATGCTATCCGGCGTAGCCACCGTGACACGTCGCTATGTCGACGAAATTTCGGGTGTTTCGCCCAATTCCAAAGGATGTGCGATTCTCGATACAAGGAAGACGCTGCCAGGACTTCGACAAGCGCAGAAGTATGCCGTGCGCGTCGGAGGCGGATTAAACCATCGCATGGCGCTGTGGGACGGCATCTTGATCAAAGAGAATCACATCGTTGCTGCAGGCGGGGTGCGCCGGGCGCTCGAGCAAGCAAAGAGTCTGGGAGGGAACATCAGCATCCAGATCGAAGTGGAAAACCTCGTCGAGCTCCAGGAGGCGCTGGACGCAGGGGCAGAATGCATCCTCCTGGATGACTTCAGCCTCGACGACATGTCACACGCCTTCATCGTGAACGGCGGTCGCGCGGTTCTGGAGGTGTCCGGCGGCGTTGACCTGGATTCCCTGCGCGCAATCGCCGCTACCGGCGTCGATCGTATTTCGAGTGGTGCGCTTACCAAGCATGTTCGCGCTATCGACTTGTCGATGCGGATTCACGCCTGATGCCGAATGAACGTCATCGATCTGAGACAGCACAGGTTTTCAGCCGGAACTGAAAAGCGAATGCGATTGAGCAACGACCGCATCCTCACGGCCGCGCTTACTTCATCCGTAGCTTCGGATTAATACAACCGGATGGGGCGTCGGCCTCCCTGGCGTCACTCCCCTTGCCCGACGATTTCGCAATGGTCCCGACTATGCCTGGATCGCTGATCGAGCGGTGCTGGTAACGCGCCGATTCCGACGAAGCATGGTCACTGGCGCGATACATCGTGGGAGATAAGGGCACTGGACGGACAATAGATCGGGACGCGATCGCAGGTGTCCCGTTCCCCTTAGCGGCAACGCGAAATCTGTTCGTCCTTACAGTGCGGAATCGGGCCCCGCGCTGCCAGTGCGCCCGCGAGCAATCTCCTTACGGCCCCGTTCTTCGACGACCGTTTCGACCGGTGAACGCAATCTCCAGCCGGTTCGAGGATGGGCGCATCTAACCAGCACCGCGGCGAATGACGCCCGCCGCCGATCGCCCGCGTTCATCGCGGGACTCGAGTCATTTGCCCAGTACGGGCGTCGCCACCGGATGCCGTGCCCTGTTTAATGCCAGCAAGGCAACTGCCGCAATCACCGCAGGCACGGCCATCAGTGAAAATATTGTCGAGGTGGGCAGATGCAAAGTCAACATAATGCCCCCCGCTATCGATCCGATGAATGCGCCCACCCGGCCAAACGCAGACGCCCAACTGACTCCCGTCGCTCTCGTTGGCGTTGGATAACACGACGCGACCAGAGACGGAATGATGCTCTGCGCTCCGCCCACTGACAGTCCGAAGCAGATGATTAGCGCAGTCAGTGTCGTCGGGTCCGCGGACATCCCGACCAGCCATACGAAGACTGCACCAGCCGCGTAGGCCAGGCCCAGCACCACTTCCCCCCGAAACTTGTCCATCGCAAAGCCGAGTATCAGCATGCCAACCGCGCCCGCAAGTAGGAAGATCGACGAGACAGTGGCTGCATGTTGCGTGGTCATCCCTGTCGTGCTGAGGATAAGCGGTAGCCAGCTGCTCATCAGGTAAAACAGGAAGAGACTGCAACAGTACGTGGCCCAGATCAGCACCGTCGTCGCAAACAGGTTCTGCCGGAACAGCGCCAGAACCGACACACGATTACCGCCTGATTCTTCGACGTCACGGTGAATCAGCTTGCCGGCGAAGTCTGGGACGATCCGCTCAACGACCCGGCGGATCCGTGACTCATCAGCGCCTCTAACGACGAGGTAGCGCAACGACTCTGGAAGAAACGCAATCAGCAATACACACAGCAGCAGGGGTAGCACGGCACCGAATATCATCACACCGCGCCAGCCCAGATGCGAAATAAGATGCGCGGCAACCTGGCCTGACGCAGCCCCGCCCAGAGTGAAGCCGATGCCCGCCCACGCCATCATTCGCGCACGCATGTTGGTCGGCGCGAACTCGGCCAGATGCGTCAGCGCAATCGGCATTGCGCCACCCAGCCCGATTCCCGTCAGAAAACGAAGTGCGACCATCGCCCTGACGCTATCAACGAGCGCGGCGCCGAGCGTCGTCAGGCCAAAAAATGCGACGGCGGCGACAATTACCGGCTTGCGACCACGGCGGTCCGCCAGAGGACCGCAGATCAAACCACCGACCAGCAGGCCCGCCATCCCGAAACCAAATATAGGCGCAAGGTCGGCGGGGGACAATCCCCATTCCGCCTTGATAGCCGGGGCAAGAAAACCAATCACGGTTGCGTCGAAGCCGTCGACGAGACAGAACGCGAAAATCAGCGCCACAACTGTCCACTGCAGACGGCAACCCTTCTGGGCGTCCAGGAAATCCCGGACGTCAACATGTTCCTGATTCATCACTCCTCCAATACCTCGTCATTTGAATCGGTCGCTGGCCGCGATTGAGCGGCGAGTTACGCCACCACATCGTCGGACCAACGGGAGACAGCCATTGCCATCTCCCCCGCCTGCGCAGCCAGCCTGGACTACGGTCAGCCTAAAATCGATGCCGGATGCCGATCTGCGCGGCGGCCTGGTGATTCGACGAAGACGGTGAGACGAACGCCAGTGCCGCGACCGCCGGTTTGCCAGTCGAGTCCTGTCCGTTTGCAGACTGCATCGCCAAAACTGCATAAAGCGTCGTGCGTTTGGACAGATAGTAGTTGACGCCGAGATCCAGCTGCCGGTACCGCGCGCCAGTAATGCTGCCCGCGGCGCCCACCGCCGTGTAGTGAAAGGCGATTCCTGTCACAAGGAACGGCGTGACGTAGATAAAGTATCGTGCTTCGGCATTCTGTACCTTCGCAGTCCCGTTGAGGGCTGGCGTGCCTGCCACGGCAAATGTCCCCAGCCCGTCGAAACGGGTATAGGTGTAGGACGCGCCGAACGTGCTGGAGCCGATCGTATAGTTCACGCCAGCTGCTAACGTTTCCTGCCGATTCGCCGTCGCAAAGCCGCTAATGACCGGTGACGAACTCATACCATTCGTAAAGGTGTTGGCGGTACCGGATACTGCGGCACCTCCATAGGAGGCTGTGTTCGGACTATTCACATTGAAATAGCCGACGCCTGCAGTCAACGAACCATTGGAGTAATCCGCGCCTGCAGTCCAGATGCTCGACCGGGAGAATTCCCCCGGAACTCCACCAAAGCTATAGGCACTGCCGAATGAAAAGCCGCCGAACGACGGGCTGGAATACTTGACGGAATTGTCCATGCGCCGGCTGTTGCACAGGTTGTCAACATCGCCCGGACTACAAGCGAATGCACCGCCCCATATTTCCGCGGTCATGCCAGTAACAGCGAGATGGTCGACGACCATGTCGTATTGCCGCCCAAACGTCAGTTTCCCGTACGAGTTGGAAAGTCCCACGTAGGCCTGACGCCCAAACTGTCGACCGCCTTGCAGTGCGGTTCCGGTGGATCCGTCGAAGCCGTTCTCAAGAACGAAGATGGCCTGCGCCCCTCCGCCAAGATCTTCGGCACCTCGCAAGCCCCATCGCGAGCCTGACAGCCAGCCGCCCGACGATTGATAAACGTGCGCGCCGTGCACATTCGTCGCCGCCAGCACACCCTGGTCAAATACGCCGTACAGCGTGACCGAACTCTGCGCGTGCGCAACGCCAACGCACCCTCCAACGCAGACCGCTATAAGCCACCTTTCGCCGACTTTCATCTCCGCTCCTTTTTCGCACCGGCATCGGACGTCGTAGTTACGGCATCGTCGCCAGGCTCGTATGATTTCACCGCTCCAACAAACTCACTTCGACTGCGCGACGACGTTTCGAGAATACGTTTTCCTGTTCGCGCCTTAGTCCCGATTCGCGTCAGGCACTCGCCTATTCAGGCTTCGTCCAAGGTCAGAATTTCTTCGTATAGGCGAGTGCAACGAAGTTGTTCTGCGCATACGGATTGGTCCGTGTGCTTTGCGCGGTCCCATTGACCTGCACGCGCGGGGATATCGCATAAGCAAACGACAGTTCCGATTGCTTGCCGATCCGATACGTAGCGCCGACCGTGTAGGTGCGCCTGAGCGTCGTAGGGGCTAGAAACGTGAATCCCGTACTGTCCGGCGTCACGATCTGGTCGGTCATTTCGAGGCCGCCTCGCACCGTGATCCGGTCGGTCAACTCGTATTGCACGCCAAAGCGGTAAGCATTGGTGTTAGCGAATCCGAATCCGCAACCATTGATGTCTCCGAGCGGCACGCTAAAATTCACCGGGTTGCCAAGCACATGTGTCTTGGCATAGTTGAAACGGATCCAGTCGAATCCAAGCAGCCACTTGGGAGTGGGTCGGAAAGCGATGCCGACGCCATACTGTTCCGGCTCTTCGAATCGTCCTCCATCCGCGAAGATGTGGTCGTATTTATGCCAGGGCGTGTACTGAACCTTTGACGCATAGAACGCGCCGATCGACAGCTGGGAGGTGAACTGGCTCATCCAGCCGATCTTGAACCCGTAACCGGGCGTCCAGTTTCGCCCCTGATTCGGCAGACCCGTTTGGCCCTGAATGCCTTCGACATCGATAGTCGACAGCGCTCCGACGAAGGACAGCGCAAGTGCATGGTTCTTCTCAGCCCCGAAGCGGTACGCAATAGTGGGCGCGATGTGCACAAAAACACCTTGCGAATACGTATTCGAATTTCCGGGGATACCCCCATAGGGCGCCCTGTAACTCATTGACGCACCAGACGCCCACGACGCCACGCCGAACACGAGCGAAGGTGAGAGCGACTTCACATAGCCGAACTCGGGCATCGGCGTGATGCCTGTCTTCGCGTTGTAGGAGACGCCGTTGTCCTGAGCCCCGCCGTGGATGAAGAACAGGCCGCCACCAATATCCAGGCGGTCACCTGAAAACGCGATGCCTGCGGGGTTTTCTGCCGGTGCAAGCGCCGACTCGCCGGTTGCGATGCCGACGCCGCCCATCCCTTGCTCGCGTGTGCCGTAGCCGGTTGCGTAAATGCCGGTACTTGCGAAACACACGTTCGCCATGCCGGCCGAAATCATCAAGGCTAGCGAAATGATCCTGCGCTGTTCCATCCTGTCTCCGTTTCCCTGTTATCGGTTCAATTCACCGCGCGCTGAAACACTGCGCGGCAATCGCCCTGTTTTTTATATCGGCATTGGATTCATCCAATGCCTTACTTTTATTGTTATGGATACCTAATAATTAAATTCTGAATATCGGGATCGATTTGCCATATGAATCAGCAGCGCGGTTTCTGTGAACGGCGTCCTTTTTTAGTTCCGTCTTATCGATGTCCGCGCTCCCCGAGTCGTCACCAGGCGGTCGTTCCTCCGTCAACGCGAAGATCGGTTCCTGTAATGAACGAACTCTCGTCCGAAGCAAGGAACAAAGCGGCGGCTGCAACCTCCTCCGGTTGACCCATCCTTCCCAGCATGATCTTGCCGATCATGGCTTCCGACCAGGCGCGATCGGAAAGTAGCTGACGGGTCTGGTTCGTTTCGATCAGTCCCGGGGAAATTGAGTTCGCACGCAGTCCGTGCTTTCTTCCTTCGAGGGCAAGCTGGCGGGTCATCGCGACTACCGCCCCCTTTGCGGCCGCGTGCCCAAGCGCTGGCAACGCCGCGTAGGTTTGCCAGGCCGAACACGATGCCGTGCTGATGATTGAGCCGGAACTTCGGAGGAGATCCGGCCACGCCGCGCGCGTCAACTGGAAAACAAGGTGCAGTTCATTATCAATCGTCTTGTACCAGTCATCGTCACTGATTTCGGTGATCGGGGCAAACCAGGCCATCGCGGCGTTATTGAACAGGACGTCGAGCTGCCCGTAGGCCGTGACCGCAAGGTCAACAAGTTTTTTACAATCCTCCTTTCGAGTGAGGTCACATGGCTGCATCGATACCATGTCACCACCGGCAGCGCGCACGAGATCGACCGTCTGTTGCGCGGAAGATTCAGATACGTCGCACCCGACGACACGGGCGCCCTCTCGCGCAAACATCAGCGCAGCAGCTCTGCCCATGCTCCCGCCCGTGCCCGTTATGATGCAGACCTTCCCAGCAAGCCTTCCCTTCCCGCCTGTCTCATTCATATTCATCTCCCTTCGGTTTCGGTGGCGCGGACAACTAACCAGAGCTACATAGCGAGGTAGCCGCCGTCGACGGCCAGTTCGGCCCCGGTGACGAACGAGGAGGCGTCAGAAAGCAGCCACACGGCGGCGGACGCGATTTCTTCTGGCGAGCCAAGTCGACCCAATGCATGACGTGCTTCCAGCCGCGGCAACAATTCGGCGAATTGCGGTTGTGCGGCCAACGATTCGACCATTGGCGTTCGGGTGATGCCCGGAAGGACAGCGTTGACGCGAATGCCCTGTGCGCCATAGTCGACGGCAACGCCCTTCGTCATCGCGAGCACCCCGCCCTTGGAGGCGCAATATTCAGCCGCGCGCGGTACGGCGACGCGGCCGAGCGAAGAGGAGACATTGACGATTGAACCCTTGCCGGACCGCAGCATCGCGCGGATTTCATGCTTCATGCAAAAGAACACACCGTCGTAATTGACGCTCTGGATGCGGTGCCATTGTTCGGCGGTTAGTTCGTGCAACAGCAGATTGGTCTGCGAAAGACCTGCATTGTTAAAGGCGCCGTCGAGACGGCCGAACGCTTGCAGAGTGTCTCGCACGAGGGACTCGACCTGTTCCTCCTTCGAGACATCCGTACGGACGAAAATCGCCTCTCCGCGCCGATCGGATATGACCGAGACCGTGTCCCGCCCCGCTTCGAGATTCACGTCGGCAACGACGACTCGGGCTCTGGCCGCCGCGCACGCGAGCGCCGTCGCGCGCCCTATCCCAGTGCCTCCGCCGGTTACGATGATGGATTTACCTTCCAGCTCATTTAGCATTCCGGGTCTCCCTGGAGTCGTCACGTAAAGAGCGACGACACGTCGACATAAATGAGGTACTCACTGATCTCCCGTTGGCGCACGCGCCACGTTGTCATCGCCGGGACCGTAAGAGTGGTGCCATCCTTGCGCGTGTAGGTCACCTGCATGCGAGATACGATCACGTCGTCGCACTGCCATACTTCGAGCAATGTGTGTTTGATCCGGGCAATCAACGCCATGAAAGACTTGACAGATGCTGCTGCGGCCACGCGGCCGATCACGGGTGCTGCATTCGCGTAGACGAACACGCAATCTTCGGCGAGGAACGCAGCAAACCGCTCTTCGTCCATCGAATCGCAGGCTTCATAAACCGAAGCAGCGAATTCGAACGGTGACAACGTCACTTCTGTGGCCATAGGTGTCTCCTTTTGACCTTGTATAATTTTCAGTCCCGGTTCTGGTGCAGATGCAAGGCGCCGGGGACGCGCCTTGCACACGTGCTATCAGCGAGCAGCCTTGCCAATCAGTGCGCGGTATTCGTTCGCGGTGGCCGGGGTACGCCCCAGCAACCCGGCAATATCCTTCGCCATGTTGAACATCTCGAGGTTGTCCTTGAGACGGGCATCACTGTTCGGGTGCTTCCACGGCGTATCTTCTGTGCCGACGCGCACGTGCAGTCCCATCATCGTTGCGAGCGTGGTCATGTACAGGCTGGCGCGACCGGCAGCGCACACCGTAATCACAGACGTTGGGTCGATCTGGCGGATCTGATCCACCATCAGGAACATGTGGCGCGTCATGTCCTGAGCATTGCTCACCCATGTGCCGGAGACGAGCGTGCGGCCAACATTGAAAGGCAGCCCATAAAGGATCAGCCAGTTGTACGGCTTCTGGAGGATGCCGGTGTCGATGAAGCGCCGTTTCGCAAGTTCGATTTCGCCAGAGCTATGAACGGCGAGTTCCGGCTTGACGCCGACCTCCTCGAGCGCTTGCACAGCAGGAACGGCAAACGCTTCCGGATGTCCTGGGGCGCACGGCGCCACTTCCGCGAGCCCCTCACGCGCGGGGCTTACGCACACGTCGAAGCTCGTGCCGTTAAGCACGTTGAGGTTCGATACGAAGTCGTTTCCGAAACGCGCGCGCAACGGCTCGAGAACAGCCGAATATGCCTCGACGGGTGGCAGATCGCGATCGAGACGGCGCCCCTTGTCGTCGGTTACCCAGGTGAAGTCAATATGGATTCCGCATGCCCCGCCTTCGATGACTCGCGAGGCCTCGTCAACATAGTTCTGGATCGACGTTGGCTTTGCCATCATCGAAGCGTCCGGCGACCGCAACGTTGATTGCGATCTTCGGTGAAACGTCCCATTTCGGTTGGGTGTCCGCGTCGGCGACAAACTGGTAGTTTTCCATCTCACGCTTGGCGGCTTCCCACAGAGGAAGTTTTTCAATCATGGTAATACTCCTTTTCAAGTTAAAATCCAGCATATAGGACTACTAATTTCATCCAGCTTTCATCGTTAAGCCGTTCAACGGCGAATGAATTTAATCCGGTACTGTCAGCGCGACGGCTCGCGTCGCGCACGACCTCATTTGCGCAGGCTTGGATGCGGGCCGTATTGACCGGTTTCCATCAACTCAGAAGTAGCGATGGCCTCAGGCGTCCAGCGCAGTGTCGCTCGCGTTTCTATCAGCCAGGCGATGTAGCCTTCCGGTACATTTTCAGACGGACCGTGATGGACAACCCCCTTCGGCACCCACGTGAGCGTTCCGGCTTCGGTACAGCCTCCCCACGCCCCGGGGCCGCGCACATAGCAGACCATTTCGTCGAAATCAGCGTTGATATGGACCGGGGGCCGATTTGTGATGCGTGCGCTGAGGTTGAACATCAGAAGTTCACCGTTTGTCGACGACAGGAAAGGGCTCGGCGGCCCGCCGTCCGGCAGATAGGTCAAAACCTGGATCTTCGTCAGGTTGAGCTTCCAGACAGGCGCGTTTCCCGCCATTCGACCGCTGACTGCGAGCGGGTCGTGCGGCATCAGGTACACGGTCTGTTCGTCGTCCGCTGTCTTGAGGATCAACCGCGTAGGTCCGCCCGCGGGGATGTCGGCGTTGATCTCGGCATACTTGACGTCGCGCGCGAAGTTGACCATGCCGAACGGTGCAGGTGGGGTCAGGCTGATGGCCGACGGACTTTCAATAATCACGCTGCGCATTGACTCCCCGACAGGCCCGAACCGGTAGGCAACGGCTCGTGGAATGCAGACAAAATCGCCCTCTTCCGCCGTCAGGCTGCCGACATCTGTGTCGAACCCGACTGTTCCCGTCTGGACAAAATGGATCTCATCGGCTTCGGCGTTGCGCACCACAAACGGCATCGGTTTGCGACGCCCGGATACCAGGACACGCACACCAAGTTTCGAGCTCGCCACGACAGAAGGCAGTGCATCAACATCATCGTTATCGCGCGGAGTCATCCGGTTTAGCACTGAGCGGCGCGGCGCATGCTTACCCTCCACTGACAGATAATCCGGGCCATAAGTGGGACGTGTCACGACCGATAGCGGCCCGCCGAAACCTTCGCGCGTCCAGAGTTGTGCGGCGGGTTTGCCGACTTTTGTTTCGTCCGTCATTTAATTATCTCCTTGGTTCGTCAACTCGCAAGTTCGTTGCTCACGTGACGGTTCATTTAATCAGCGCATCGATTCCGCGCGTCCAAGGACGCATGCCGCACCAGATCGCCTGTTCGAAGATGCGTTTCGCCCGTGTTGATAACATCTCGGGGCCACACTGCTGTGCCGCTTTGAAGGGGTACTCGTTGCGTCGTCACAATTAGCTGTGCGCGGCGCGGTGAACGACGCAGGACGCACGCCCGCCCGCGCGGACATACTAACCGCGTGGCTCATTAAGTCGGTGCTGGACAATTTACCAACGCTGATTGCTGCGGCATACGAGGGGCCGCTTGCCCGCGCCGGTAATTGAGCCGTGATTTTCCGGGAATGGGAACGGCATCGGGCCGCGCCAGATTCAACGGCGCCCGCATCAAGTGCATTGAGACGCTGCGCCTGAACGGACACAGGGACCGCCATAGCACCTTCTGCCCGGATTCCGGGCAAGGTTGCTTCCGATAGATGAAGGCCGCGGTCCGCAAGGTGCCGCCGGCTTTGTCTCCTACACATCTTCGCCTCCAGATCAGGCGCGTTGCTTGTATGTCATGTGCGCCAGTGTGGCATCGACCGTGAATGGTCACATTTCCACATCTCAGAAACTATTTTCTGCAAGAAGACAAAAAACGTCAAGCACTTTCAGAAATCATTTCTTCTCTGAAGAAACATCTCCTGGCCATTACGAAATGAAAACGGCTGGGTCGCCCCGGGCGAAGATGGTCCGCCCCGCCTCGCGAGCGGCTTCAATAATTTCTTATCCATTTGATTTATCTATATTTTTCAGGCAAAACCGAAAGTGACTGAGATGGCCGTTGACGAAGTTTCGCGCGGAGCGTATATCATCTCTGGAACTAACTTCGGCTCACGTGCACGGGTACCAACTATATGTCTGACTTCCAAAGTACAACGCGCAAAATTGACCGGGTTTCTGCCACACAGAAACTTGTTGAGGCGCAACAGGTTGCCGATACAGATTCGACAGACGAATCAGCAACATCGCAGTCGCCAGCGCCTCGCTACATGCTGGAATCGGTCAACAATGTGCTTCGGCTTCTTCTTATGTTTCGCCGCACTAGCCAGATTCGCCTTTCGGACGCGAAAGAGGAGCTCGGCGTTGGCCATTCCACCGTCCATCGCCTGTTGGCGATGCTCGTCTATCACGGTTTCGTAACGCAAGACCCTGTGTCGCGAATCTACAAACCTGGCAACGCGCTTGTCGAAGTTGGTTTGGCGGCCGTTCAACGAATGGACATCCGGACAATTGCCCGCCCGGTTCTCGAAGAGTTGGCCGCTGAGACTGGAGAGACCGTTCAGTTGGCTATTTTCGAGGACGGTAACGTTCGCTATATCGACGCCATCGAAAGCAGCCAGGCGCTGCGAGTGTCTGTGCCAGTGGGGAAAGTGTTCGCTGCTTACGCCTCCAGCGCAGGCAAAGCCATATTGGCCGAGCTGCCGATTGAATCCGTGCGTGCCATGTACCCTCGCGGTCCGCTTCAATCATTCACCAGCAATACAATCACCCAGTGGCTGGCGCTGGAGGAAGAACTCGAGGAAGTTCGCAAGCGAGGTTACGCGACCAACTTCGAGGAAAGCCAGTCGGGCGTCTGCTCGGTGGCCACCGCGATTCGTCATCCGACCCGCGGGCTCGTTGCGGCGTTAGGTATTTCAGCGCCCGTGACGCGAATGAATCCGAAACAGGTCCGGCGCCTGTCCGAATTGGTGATCGACGGGGCGGAACGCGTGGCGTCGAGTCTTGTGAAATAACGATGCAGACAATTCTGTTGACCAACCCGGCCCGCAAAGGCCCCTGCGTGTATGTAGTGACGTAAGCATTCGATCTACACCGTCGCGGATTACGTTGACGTGTGCGAGGATCGACCGCTAGCGAACGAGATCGAAGCGGTAGGCCGGTATGCATAGAGCGACGTTCCAAGGTAAGCGTTCGTCGATCCGGTTCACAGGGTGATCAGCGATGCGTTCGATGAGGGTGCTTTTCTATGAGCAGGAAGTTGTCAAAGTGTTTTGCGAACTGAATCACCGACCATCGAGTACCGCCGCCTAGCGATAGCAAGGCACTCTGACTGCTGTAGTCGAAGCTACCTGGCGGGTCTGGAGCCGATCGTCGCGCTCGCGAGATCCAACGTCGTTGGGTAGCCAGGCGGGTTTGGCCGCGCCCAGCCGCCTAAGAACTGTGCGTGCAAGTTTCTCCGCATAGTATGCGTTTTCCGCGCGGTCAATGTTCCGGCATCCGCGACGCGACCGCGCCCTCACCAGCTAGCTTGAATACCGATACAGCTACGCCGAGCCGCGTCGCCTGCTCCCGGAGGGACTCGGCGGCGGCGGCCTGTTCAACGAGGGCAGCATTCTGCTGCGTGACCTCGTCCATCTCACCAACGGCCTGATTGACCTGTTCGATGCCCCGGCTCTGCTCCTCGGAAGCCGCGGCAATTTCGCCGACGATGTCGGAAACCTGCCTGATCGCCTGCCTCACCTCGCTTATCGTGGCACCAACTTCGATAGCCTGTTTCGCACCGTCCCGAATCATCGTTACGGACGAGCCAATCAATGCCTTGATCTCCCTCGCGGCGGCCGCAGAACGCTGAGCGAGGCTGCGGACCTCGCTTGCCACCACGGCGAAACCACGCCCTTGCTCACCGGCGCGGGCCGCCTCGACGGCGGCATTCAACGCCAGGATGTTCGTCTGAAACGCAATGCCTTCGATGACGCTTGTGATTTCGGAAATCTTGCTCGAACCACCACTGATTTTTTCGATCGTTCCAACCATGCCCTGGACGGATTCATTGCCAACGTCTGCAATATCGGAGGCGCGTGTCGCCAGCCCATTGGCGTGTCGTGCATTGTCGGCGTTCCGCTTTACCGTTTCGGTCAATTGTGTCATGGTCGCCGCAGTCTCTTCGAGCGAGGCTGCCTGCTCTTCCGTGCGGGCGGACAGATCGGTATTGCTTATGGCGATCTCGCGCGACGCCAGCCTGACTGATTCGGTGCTCGTCTTTATTCCTCGAACGGTGTCGGCAAGTTGCCGGTCCATCTTCTTCAACGCTTCCAGCAACCGCCCAAACTCGTCGCGCGATACGATGTCGATCCGATGCTCCAGCTCACCGTCGGCGATGTGACTTGCAATGCCAAGAGCCTTATTAAGCGGATTCGAAATTGCCCACAGTAGATACATCGACGCCCCAATTGCCACAACGACGCCTAGACAGACCAGCGCGATGGCGATCGCGAGAATCGTCCTGAACGTCGCTGCGCTTGCATCTGCAAACTGCCTGGCCCGAACAAGGTTAAAGGCGGCATCCTCCCCAAGCGCGTCATTCAAGGGTCCGGCAATTGGTCCCAGCCTGTTCACAATTGGGACGGCAGCATCGTAGTTACCCGCATCCATCGCCGCCACCGCTTCGTCCAGTGCCGCCCTGAACTGCGGCTGAATATTCTTGACCCTCGCTGCGATTTCGTTTTCCTTGTCGCTGGAGATTCCACCAGAGTAGTAGTCACTCCATGCCTTGTCGATGCGCGCCAGATCCGCACGGATTGCTTCGATGCCTGCCTTCGTCTGATGGAGATCACGGAAGACCTGGATCCGCCGGATCTGGAGGCCCAGATCCAGCTGGGCGACGCGCACTTCGGCAAGATCAGCAATGTGAACCGTGTTGCCTGAATACGACTCGCTCATGTTCGAATTCAGTCTCGCAAGCCCAAATATGCCGAAAAGACCGACCCCCGCCATTAGGGTCACGCAAACCCCGAACGCAAGAATGATCTTGAATTTGATGCTCTGTGCAAAGCTGTTCACGTCTGCCCTTTGCGATTCAGATGTGTGTGGAAGCGTATTCGGAACGCTGCGCGTAAGAACTTCGCTGAAGGCTCGGCTCATATGAAGTTAAGTGCGGCCGCCTCGCGCGAGCCAGAGCACTGACGGTGAGCGTTCACCGGTAGGCGCTCGGACAGCGAAGGACCTTCGCATCAGCAAGTCAACCTCAAGGCTCTAAACATTAATCCCGCTGTTGCGCTTCACCCTTGAAACCGCCCTTCCGTAGTATCCCTACATCGGGGACACCGAAGTGCCAGGTATTCAATTTGACTGAGCCCTTCCAGTCGAGACCCTCCGAGCCCGGGTGTGATCGTGGAGCGTCAGGTAAAGAGCGCCTGGTCGACTTCTTGAACGGCTTTACGTGCGGGTCAGGATGGTCGACGGTCGCGGGCTAAACATCAATATCCGCGCGAGGAATGAAGTATGAGTCCGAGGGGTTCTTCAGGCAGCACGCGATGATTGAGATGTATACTCCGTGCTCCCCCGGATGGTCGATGTGAGCAGAACATCATGCATCCGGTGGTTGGTTAGCGAAGTTGGAGCCCCGCCGGAAATAGGCGACCACTTCATGCAGCTCGATTTCGCGATGCTGCCGCTTCACGGGTTCAAAACAGCTCACTGAACTCATTTGGGGTAGGTCGCGGGGCGCCCTCCACTTAACCACAGCAGACAGAACGGCGCACCGGTTTAACATCCGCCGATTTCGGAGCAAGCTCGGACAGACACGATGAATGTCACTGAGTGGTCAGTATCGCTCGCGCCATTTGCCGAATGCGTCCGAGCGCAATGAGAGCAATCGCGGCCCCCATCGCGGGAATCGCAAGAAGTGCGAATATTCTTGCGTTCGACAAATGCAAGTCAAGCATCACGGCACCGGCGACGGACCCAAGAAAAGCACCCACCCTTCCGATGGCCGATGCCCAGCTTACTCCAGTTGCCCTTGCTGACGTGGGATAACACGTTGCCACAAGAGCCGGAATAATGCTCTGCGCTCCGCCTATTGCCAGACCGAAACAAACGATCAGAGACGTGGCGACGATCGGATCTGCTGTAAAGCCGACGAGGGACACCGAAACCGCCCCAAGCACATAAGCCCAACTCAACACGGTCTCTCCGCGAAATCTGTCCATCGCGACCCCAAGAAGCAGCATGCCCACAGCACCGGCCAGCAAAAAGGCGGACGAAACCTTCGCTGCATGCTTCATGTCAATGCCAGAACTGTTCAAAATCAGCGGTAACCAGCTACTCATAAGATAAAACAGAAAAAGGCTACAGCAGTACGTTATCCAGATCATCGCAGTTACCATCCGCAGATCTGCACTGAACAGCGCTCCGGCAGATTCAATAGCACGGGCGGGTCTCTCATCGCCGCGATAGGTCAAAGTCAGCGAAAGCTCGGGATCGATTCTTTCGACAACCTTCTTTATCTTCTCTTCTCGTCCACCGTGCACAACGAGGTATCGCAGCGATTCAGGCAGGAGCGGTACCAGCAGCATGCAAAGGGCGAAAGGAAACACGACGCCAGTTACCATTACACTACGCCATCCGTGAGCAGGAATGAGATAGGCAGCGATCTGTCCGGCAGATGCTCCCCCTAGGGTAAAACCGATACCCGCCCATGCTGTCATCCTCGCGCGCATGCTATTCGGTGCGAATTCGGCGAGAAGCGTCAAAGCCGTCGGCATGGCCGCGCCCAGTCCCACGCCAGTGAGGAACCTTAACGCGACCATCTCTCTCGCGTTCGCGGCCAAAACAGAGCCGAACGTCGTGGCGCCAAAAAAAGCAACCGCCGCCACTATGACGGGCTTCCGTCCATAACGGTCCGCCAAAGGACCGCCGCAGAATCCACCCACGAATAACCCCGCCATACCGGCACCGAAAATCAAAGCTAAATCGGACGCCATCAGCTTCCACTCCGACTTCAACGATGGCCCCACAAAGCCAATGACCGTCGCATCGAACCCGTCTACGAGACAGAAGACGAACATCAATGCGACGACGATCCATTGAAGGCGGCATCCTTTCTGAGAATCGAGAAAGTCCTGGACATCCATATAACGATGAGTCATCGACCCCTCCGCCTTACTGAAGACATGGGACAGCATCTCTGCTGAACTTGCTTGAAACGAACGCCTCGCATCGAGCGATGTGCCTGTGCATTGACGTTGATTACATTACCTACCTCACCGTGCTGGACTCGCACTCACTAGAACAGATGGCGAATGCCGATTTGGGCACCAAGTTGGCGGCTCGTTGACGAGGCTGAAACAAACGCAAGCGCCGCAACCGCGGGCCTTCCGTTCGAATTCTCACCGTTCGCCGATTGACCGGCGAACACCGCGTACAGGGTTGTTCGTTTCGACACGTAGTAGTTCACCCCGAGATTGATCTGCCGGTATCGGGCTCCGGAGAGGCTACCGACCGCGCCCACAGAGGTGTAGTGGAACGCGATGCCGGTTAATAGAAACGGCGTGATGTAAATCGCGTAGCGAAGCTCGATGTTCTGCAGTGTTGCCGTGCCAGTGAGCGCGGGCGTATTCACCACGTCGTACGTCCCGAGATTGTCAAACCTCGTGTGGGAGTACGTAACACCGAGGGTGTTGCTTCCGATCGTATAGTTGGTGCCCGCCGCGAGGGTCTCCTGACGGTTCGCTGTCGCGAACCCGCTGTAGACCGGCGAGGAACCGAGTCCGTTTGAAAAAGCGCCCGACGTCCCCGCGATACCGGATGCGCCGTAGTAGGCTGTGTTTGGGCCGTTGACATTGAAATATCCTACGCCCACGCTCATTGCCCCGAGCGTATAGTCCCCGCCCGCCGACCAGATACTGCCGCGCGCATATGCGCCAGGAAGGCCGCCAAAAGCGTATGCAGCACCAAACGAAAAGCCACCTATTCTCTGGCTCGAGTACTTGACAGAGTTGTTCATGCGCCGGCTGTTGCATAGGTTATCGACGTCCCCGGGGTGGCACCCAAATGCCCCACTCCAGATTTCCGAGATCATGCCTTCATATCCGAGATGGTCGACCACCATGTCGTACTGACGACCAGCGGTGAGCGTCCCGTATGGGCCCGACATCCCCACATAGGCCTGCCGGCCGAACTCACTGCCGCCTTGCAACGACAACCCGGTAGAACCGTCAAATCCCCCTTCCAGAACGAAGATGGTCCTCAACCCTCCGCCCAAGTCCTCAGACCCTTTCAGGCCCCATCGGGACCCGGACAGCCAGCCACTCGAAGATTGATAGACGTGTCCTCCGCCGGCATTGGTCACAGCGAGCAGGCCTTGATCAAATACGCCATATAGCGTCACCGAGCTTTGCGCTTGGGCGACGTGCACGAAGCAGCACAACAGGCTCGCAACGGAAATTGGATCAACTCCCTTCATTTCGTCTCCTTATTTCGTTATCCTATTTTGTATGAACGATTGCTTCTGTATCTAACTTTCTTCCCCCACCTCCTGAGTGTCAGTTGCACACCTTACTACCGGACCGGTATCTCTTGAGCTCATAAGGTAGCGAACGTCGCACGCTTACTCCAACAATGACGGTGTACACTTCTCGAGACGGGCGTTCAATCTTGATTTTCGAATCAACCAATCGGTTGCATGCTCCTATGACAGACCAATCTCCCGACCTGATCGACGCGAAGGCCGCAATGGCCGCGCTCGGCGTGAAGGCACAAACGCTTTATGCCTATGTGAGTCGCGGACTGATTCGCACCGTAAATCCCGATAAGCGAAAGGCCAGCCTTTACTACCGCGAAGACATCGAAGCGCTACAGATGCGGGGGCGATCGAAGCGAGCACTCGAATATGTCTCGCAGCGTGCGCTTCGGACCGGCGGCGGTGCGGTCATGCAGTCCGCGATTACGGAGCTCACCCCCGAAGGCCCCCGGTATCGGGGGCAATCTGCGGCCCAGCTCGCACGCTCCGGGCGGACTTTTGAACAGTGCGTGGAGCTCCTGTGGAGCGGCCTGCTCCCGCAGATACCGCCGCAGTGGGCGCCGCCTGAAATCGACCCACGCTTTCTCGAGTTCGCCCGTCTTCTATGTCCGATCGCCGCTACCAATAACCCCCGTAGGTTGTTTTCGCTTCTTGTCGAGGCTTGGGCCGCATCGCTCGGCTCTGACCCGGAGATGGCCGCTGGCGCACCGACGCTGGCTGCACGCAGTGTCGTCCAGACCATGGCCGGCGCCACTGGGTTGCTAAGGAACAGACCGGCCTACTGTGCGATGAAGGCAGGCGAATCGATCGCCCAGTGGGTAGTTCGAGCCCTGGGTGGAGCTAGAGGGGAAGAGGCGACGCGTGCGGTCGACGCAGCGCTCGTGCTCTGTGCCGACCATGAACTGGCTCCTTCGACCTTCGTTGCTCGCATTGCGGCCTCCGCAGGCGCTGACATCCATTCATGCGTTAGCGCTGCGCTGGGATCGTTCGAAGGCATCCAGACGGGCATGGGATGCGATATCGCTGAAGATCTTCTGCGGCGGGCGGCGTCGCCGAAAGAGTACCTGGCGCGTATGAGACGGGCGGCAAAGAACAAGGAGCCGCTGGCCGGATTCAATCACGCGGTTTATCCATCGGGAGACCCGAGAGGCGAGTTTTTGCTGCAGCTATGTGAGGAGGTTCGTAAGGCTGATCCGGAGGCGGTTCGCGCGTTACGCTGTGTACGGGCCGCGCAAGATGAACTGGGTGCGACACCTAGCCTGGGGATTGGCCTTTCTGTCCTGTCGATCGCACTCGGCCATCCGCCTCGCTCGCCCGGTGCAATCATGGCCTTGGCCCGAAGCGCGGGCTGGATCGCACACGCCTACGAGCAGCGAATGGCGGGCTTCCTGGTTCGGCCGCACGCAAAATACGTCGGACTCTAAGCGCGTGGCTTCACGTTTCGACGCCTCGCCAATCGAATCCGCCTGCGCATGGCCTACAACACTGAGTTCACGAACGCGGCCATGTGCATACCGAGCAGGTCGTGCACCGGCAGGTTGACATTGAACACACACGAGAAGTGGTTATGCCCGGACAAGAAGGCGTATCGGACGCGGACATCCGCCGAAGCGGAATGCATCCGGATAGCTACGCTTTCCCCCTGCTCCTGAAAAAGCGTCGGCTCAAATTCGTTAATGGTAACCAGTAACGGGATGTTCAGTGCGGCGAGCCGGTGCGACGACGACATGTCGGCGTATTGCGTTTTGTCCGTGCCGAAATATGCGGTCGGAACACGCCCCGCTCTGGACAGCGCTTCGACATCGTATAGACCGGAGCACAACACTGCCGCCGCAACCTTCTCTCTTGCCGGCCCGAGCCGATCAAGCCGCGCGAGACACGTCGCCACATGAGATGCGCCCGCAGAATGGCCGACCACGATTAGCCGATCCGGTTTCCCGCCACAGGGCAGCGCGTTTCCAGCCAACCAGTCAATGAGGCTCCCGACGTCGTCACCGCCTGCTGGCCATTTGTGTCCCGGAGCAAGTCGGTAGTTCATCGTGACGCCGATGAAGTCATTCCGTACAGCCCACCATCCGACGTTGTCGTAAATCCGCTCTTGGACAATCTCTTTGTCGCCTCTGACAAAGCCCCCACCATGTACGAAGATGATGAGCGGTCGAGCTCGGCCATCCGGCTCAGCAGGCGAAAAAATGTCACAAACATGCCGTTGGTCAGGACCGTACCGCGCGTTACGCGTAACCCGACCCGGACCGGATTGATGAAATGGCCTGTAGAGTTCCAGTGTCTCAGCCATGACTTCAGGATTCACGTCGGCGCCCACGCTCCGAAGGGCGCGAATCAGCGGAGCCGTGTAGAGATTGTCGTTCAGTAGTTCCATACCTTGAACACCCGCAAGAAAGGTGACCTGGCACGGCGCTGAAACGGAGCGCCAATCGCCAGGTTTGAAGTCGAACCGCTAGGCGATCTTTAGTCAGGGCATTACTCGCCCGCCGCTAACCTGGATCGTCTGACCAGTGATGTAACGGGCGCCAGGACTCGCCATAAACAAACATACCGCTGCTACGTCTTCTGGCGTGCACAGGCGCTTGAGTGGTGTTATTTCGGTCAACGCCTCCGTATCAAGCCAGCTCGTGTCTCCGTCTTCGCCGCCATGGCCGGTCCCTCCCGCAAGGAACGGCGTCAGCATGCCGCTCGGCGCAACGCAGTTGGCTCGAATCACCGGAGCGTTTTCAAGGGCGAGACCTTTGATCATGTTGGCCACCCCAGCTTTGGCCGCTCCGTACGGACCGAAACCCTCTGGAGGCAAGGTTCCGTGCAACGACCCGATTGCGGTGATACTGGCATTTCGGCCTCCCTTCAGGAGCGGCAAAGCGTTCGTACAGGTGAGGGCCATCTGCAGCAGGTTCAATGACAGGAAGCGACTCCAGTCCGCCCCTGAAAAGGTCTCAAAGCGTCGCGGCGGCGAAACGCCAACCCCGACGGTGTTGACGAGAGCGTCGATGCCTTCCCAATGCTCGCCAAGCCGCCCATAGGCTCCTTTCACCTGATCTTCGTCAGTCACGTCTACCTCGAACTTGAGCACTCCCGTTGGCAGGTCGTGGCGCTTGAAGGAGGCCGGCAAGTCGAACACTGCCACCTCGAGATCGTTCATCAGCGCCGCATTCACCAGAGCTTGCCCAATTCCGCCGCAGCCCCCTACCACGAGCATGCGCGCACCAGCTGGTGGCGCAAGGCGGGTAAAGTCGATCGGGCTTGAGGTCTCTTGCATCGTCATAGATAAACTCCAATTCAACTGATTCTTTTGTGACTCACTGGCATTTCGCCGGTGCACCTAGACCCCTGCCGTAATCCGGCTCCTGGGTGCGTAGCTCCAGACATGAGGCGTCGTTCCATTGCTGATCAGATCGAGATCGGCAAGCCAACGTTTCCGGACCGCGATGACTCCCACATCGGCCCGGCCGAGGTGCTCCTTCGCGCGATCAGGCGCAACGCCCTGTCCTTCGAGAGCGACGTGATCTTCGAGAATGATGTCGTAGTACGGATCATGTTCACCCATGTGAGCCCTCGCCTCCTCCAGGGTGAGCGCGCCGCGGAGCACCTCTTTCGCCAGATCATCGACAGGCGGCACCGGTAGCGACCGCACATGACGGCGTCTTTCGAGATACTGCTGCCTTGCGTCACCCTCCACATGAACGTGCGTCAGCGCAAAGGAATAGTGGCTGCCGTCATCAATCGGCACGCGCCACACCCAGTAGTCGATCCATTCTCCTTCAACCTGTTCTTCGCCGAATGGCGTCTTGACGCGCAGGATATTCGGGGCGAGCCATTCGGATATCCGGATTTCGCCGTTATGCCGGTCTTCGAATAACACTACGCCCTCAGCGATCTCTTCGACGCTCAGATCCGGAATATCGAGGATCTTGTGGAACACCTGCTTATGTGTGTAGGAAACATGTATCGCATCGAGCGCATTGTCGACACCGGAAAAAAAGTTGCAGCGGCGCGTGTAGACGTAGGTCTCAACCAGTGCGTTTGCGTCCAGTTCAGTGAATGTCGGGAAGGCAGGCGGCTCCCCGTCGCCGAGAAAGGCAAAAACGAGGCCCTGAAAGACTCGCACTGGCCAGCTGCGCAATTTCACCTTGCTGCAGAACGGCCGGTTACCCTCGCCTGGCTGCTCGACACATTGCCCGGTCTCGTCGTAACGCCATCCATGATATCGGCACCGGATAGTCTCGCCCTCAACCCAACCCGCTGACAGTTGCGTTCCGCGATGCGCGCAACGCTGGGCGGTCAGGTAGACGCTGCCGCTTTCTCCACGGTAGATCGTATAGTCGTCACCCATGATCCGCAGCGGCTTTGCCTGCCCCGCCTTGAGGTCTTCCAGCAAGGAAACGGGTTGCCAGAACATCCGCATGTACCGCCCTCCGAGGGTCTCTCTGCCCGTCGAAATAAGGTTATCCACGTTCATGATTTGTCTCCATTTTTCCACGGGCAAGCCCGTTGGCCATTGTTTTCGCATACTCGCGAGCCACATACGCATCGATGACCACGACGTGTCCTGCTCGCACTGCACTGCCTCCTGCCTCCAGGGCCGACCACAACTCGTCGACCGACTTTACGGGACCGATACCCTGCGCCCCGAGCGACTTCGCGAGCATGGTTATGTCGGCGCCCTCAATACGCTGCCCGATTCCCTTGTTCTCCACCGGTCGATCACGCTGTAGCGCTACACGCTCCTGGTGCACTTCGTCATTGAAGAACGACCGGTTGTTGGCGACCACAATCAGTAGCGGGACTTTGTAGTTCACCGCAGTCCACAGCGCCGTTGCCCCCATCAGATAGTCTCCATCTCCGAGCACCGCTACGGGTAGTCTGCGACTTCCCTTCAGCGCAAGCGCCGCTCCGACCGCCATGCCAGGCCCAGACCCAACGCCACCTCCGCCGTCATAACCGAGATAGTCAAGAGGATGCCCGATTGGATGCGCTCCGCCGGGCCACCCCAAATTCGTACGGATCAGGCAGGTCGGTGCCTCCTGTTGCAAAAAGGCGCTGGTTGCAGAAGAGAAGCCGGCCAAAGACATGCCGTCAATTCCCTGGGGCTCAGACCGCCGCAAGCCCCTCGAATCGTTCTGCCGAGATTGCGGTGCCAGCAAGGGGCCGCTCGTTGAGCGCAGTTCTTCAAGCAGTTGTCCGGCGAACTCGTCCGGGTCGCACAATAGATACGTATCCGCCGGCGCAACTGCCTGCTGCTCGCCGCCCACGCCGTTGTGCAGGGTCTCATCCAGTGAAACATGCATCAGATGCGCCGGGCATTCGCCGTCACCGAATGCCTCGCGAAGCGTTCCGGCGAGATCGATCCAGTCGAGACTCAGTATCAGATCGGCGGCACGCAAGGCCGCGATGCCGTCACTATCCAGAAAATAACCGGGTTGCGCAGCATGCAACGGGTGCCACGTCGGAAACGCAGCTGCCAGCTTAAAATCCGTCAGCACTTTCGCGCCGGTATGTTCAGCAAGCCGTACGCGTCGCGCCCAGTCTCCCTCGTCGCGCGAGCCCCGGCCGACGAGAATGAGTGGATTCGCGGCAGCGCGCAGTTTCTCCGCGGCGGCCTTGACATCGTGCGGCCGTGCCGCCGGCCGGTTCGGTACGCGATAGCGAGCAAGCCGTGGCAGCGGTGGCGCAGACTGAACCTCGGCCTCCTGGAGCTCGCTATCGAAGCAAACATAGGTCGGCCCTCGCGGCCCGGTACAGGCAATCCGGTGCGCGCGCATCATGGCGTCCCGGGCGGCCTCCAGCGACGTCGGCTCGCCATCCCACTTAACAAAAGCCCGAATCATCGCGGCCTGGTCCTTGGTCGTATGCAGCCAGTCGATCCACGGACGCCGCTTTGCCGCATCCACCGGGCCGGTGGCGCCAAACACCATGACCGGGACACGATCGCAGTATGCGTCGAAGATCCCCATCGACGCGTGCATCAAACCGACGTTGGCATGCACGAAGGCACCCATTGGCCGTTCAGTGACCTTCGCATATCCATGCGAGATCGCGATAGCATGCTCTTCGTGCAAGACAGTGAGTATTTTCGGACCATCGTCGCCGAGATAATTGACGAGACTATCGTGGATACCCCGGTAGCTGGACCCGGGATTGAGCGCGATGAACTCGAGGCCAATGTGCTTCATCAGTTCTGCGATGTAATCGCTGCCCCACGTACAGGTCGTTTGGCTGTTCATTAGCATCGTCATTAACTAACACCGAAAAGTAATATTGACGTTCTTGACCTGCGTGAAAGCCAGCAACTCCTCCTTGCATTCCTCACGGCCCATCCCGGAATGTTTGTAGCCGCCAAACGGCGCGCCGATAAAATGAGTCGAAGAGTTGTTGATCCAGACATACCCCGCTTCCACCCGGGCTGCCGCCGCGTGCGCCACCTGAAGGCGGTTAGTCCAGATCGATGCAGTGAGCCCGTATTCCACGCTGTTGACCGCCGCGAACAGTTCCTCTTCGTCGGACCAGCGTAAGACCGAGAGGACAGGGCCGAAAACCTCCTCCCGGGCAATTCTCATCGCTGGCGAGACGTCCGCGAGGATCGTTGGTTCGAGGTAAAACCCTTTCGCAAGTTGCGGATCGCGCGGGCGGCCTCCACCGAACACTACGCGCGCGCCTTCCTGCACCGCCCCGGCGATATACATCACGGCCTTGTCGAGTTGCTGACCCGAGATGACTGCGCCCATCGTGGTGCGCAGATCCGTCGGCAGTCCCGGATAGTGGGCCGACCCTGTCAGCTCGACGATGCGATCAAGCACCACGTCATGGATAGACTCGTGAAGGAAAAGTCGGCTGGTCGATCCGCAGGACTGGCCGCACCACGTAAAGTTCATCCCCCGAACGGCGCTCGCCGCTGCCGCTTCGATGTCCGCGTCGGGGTAAACGATCATCGCATTCTTGCCGCCCAGTTCGAGCAATACCGGTTTCAGCCCTTCGGCAGCCGTACGCATGACGGACTTGCCCGCCGTGACGCTTCCGATCAACGCGATCGCGGCAACGTCGCTGTGCGCTGCCAGGTATGCACCGGTATCGCGATCGCCCGTCACACAATTAAGCACACCGGTAGGGAAGACATCTTCGAGCAACTCGAACAACCGAAGCGTCGACAAAGGCGCCTGCTCGGGCGGCTTCACGATGACGGTGTTGCCTGCGGCGAGCGGCGCGGCAATCTTGCCTGCGGCGAACATGAACGGATGATTGAATGGCGTGATTCTCGCCACCACGCCGAGCGGCTCGCGCAACGTGTAATCGAGCGAGCCGTTCTGGGTGGGGATCGTTTCGCCTTTCAGTTCGAGCACGAGACCGGCGAAATACTCCAGTTGCGTGGCAGCGACGTGAGCGTCGTCCATCATCTGGCGCACCGGATTGCCGCAGTCCGCTGCGTCGATAAGCGCCAGCTCTCTGGCATTGGCCCGAATGATCTCTGCAACGCGACGCAGCTTCGCCGCGCGCTCGAGCGGAGGCGTAGCACGCCAGGCCGGGAACGCGCGAAGCGCCGATGCGACAGCGCGGTCGATGTCCCGTTCGCTCGCCACAGACCACGTGCCCAGATCCTCCCCGCTACCCGGGCTGTAGCTGCGCTCGCTTCTCCCCGACGCTGCCTGCCACGCCCCGTTGTAATAGAGGCCCCGTTGCTTGGGCAGGTTCGTGGCCACCAGGGCGGACAGATCATGTTCGATCGGCGCGGTAGACATATTGAATTCCTTTGACGACATAGTTTGACCGTGTAAGTTATCGACTCATCTTCCGCTCCCCAAAGGGAGTCAAGGATGGAACGAAGATAAGCCGCTGGTCGTCAGGATTCAATCTTGATTCGGAAATCAACCAATTAGCGTTTTTCGCCCGGCGGGCGAGTCGGCATCGACTTTCAGGCGCATATCTCTCACGTCGCCGCCGTTTCGGCAGGCGCTGGGAGAAGCCGGCGTCGAAAAACTGCTGGCGACGACGTTGCCGCCGCCGTGCAAATGAAGGCGGTTAACCCGGCCAAATTTGAGCGCGTGATCGTCGACACGACAGTGCAGCAATATTTCATTTCGGGCCTCCCGTTCGGGTAGGGTGATTGGGCACACTCACTTTAACCCCGCTGCCCTTCAGGGCAGCGGCCGGAGGCCCGCTAGATGATTTTCAACTCTGCGGTTTTCCGTTAACTTAATCTATCAGGTCTACATATCGATGAGTTGAAAAAACAGACCAACCCTAAAGCAGCACCTCAGGCAGAGAAAATGGCGACGCCGGACGATAGAGAGTGGATGGACCGTGAGGTCGCGGGTAGCAATTTCAGGACGGCCGACGCTCGCGCAACTAAACCTGTAACTACCGGTGTGCAGCCGACGCCGGGCCTGTTCCCCTTGTCGCGGCGTGGGCGCTTGCGGGCGACTGTTCATCGTGCTGGTTCCTGCTGCCAGTTCAGAATCCAGCATTGATCTCTCCCATTGCGTAGCAGTTGGCGCGGGCGTCGGATAGTGCGTGATGCCGGCCGCCATGCGCACGGTAATAGCTTTCCAACCGGACGAAGTCGATCACCTCGCCAACGTGGCAAGCCTGCCAGCCGGCGGGCGGCCCATCGAGCAGATTGCACAGCAGCTCCCAGTCGCCCCCGTAGTCGAAGCACAGCATCCGCTCCGGTTCGTTGGCGAACTGATCGAGCCATCCGAGTAGCGCGACGCGCAGCGCCTCGCGCGTATACAGGCGGCCCGCATGCTGGCCGAGCTGCGGCAGAACAGCCGCGCGCACGAATTCACTGCAGCTGGAAATATCGAAATCGGACCGCTCGCCGTAGAACTCGCGGCCGTCGTCGGCTACGAACGCGACGCTGATCAGATCGCAGTCGATGAAATCGGTAAATTCGGTATCGACAAACAGCCACATGCGTTATCCCTCGAAATCAAGGTTCGCCCGTCGCAAGGCATGTCTAGAGGGAAAGCCTTGCCCCAAGTGGTCGGCCCCGTGGAAAGCGCGTTCCACATCCCACAGGTCCGCCCTACGACGAATGAGATAGACAACTCTGAAGCCCGACCCAAGGCGGGCGCTTCTAGTTGCCTTCTTCGGTCTGTTCACGGGCGTTTTCCAGCCCGTCGAGCGCGTCAGTGAGCAACTTGCACAGCCAGTAAATGAACTCCTCCCAGCGGGCCGACATGAGCGCCGCCCGGCCATCCTCATCCACCCAGAAGGCGGGATTGGTCGATCCATCCGGGTCCGATGGAAATCGGGCCGACAGCCAGCCTAGCAGCGCGCGGCATAGTTCGAGCGGCACATCGTGCAGGTACACCACATAGCCCCATTCCGGCTCAGCAAACGGCACCCCCGCCTCCAGCCCGGCCTTGAGCGCATGCGGCCGGGTGGCGTCGGTAAGCGGCGCTTCGGCTGCCGCCATCCCGGCGCGCAGCGCGGCGAGGTTTGGCGCGGTGGTGTCGCCTTCCGATGCGCCCGCCTGCCGCTCGTCCACGAGCGCCGCATCGAGCGTGGCCGTCATCCAGTCAATGAACGCCTCCCAGCTCTGCCACGTGTAGGCGAGCTTGCCCCTTGCATCGCGCCGCACCACGCGCGCCGGTGAGTCCCAATCGGTCCAGCCGTCGTGCGCGAGTAGCCAGCGCGGCAGCAGCTCGTCGCGAAATTCG
This sequence comes from Paraburkholderia sp. RAU6.4a, assembly GCF_050435625.1. Taxonomy (NCBI): domain Bacteria; kingdom Pseudomonadati; phylum Pseudomonadota; class Betaproteobacteria; order Burkholderiales; family Burkholderiaceae; genus Paraburkholderia; species Paraburkholderia sp. RAU6.4a. Next base: position 724,213 of record NZ_JBNDKQ010000001.1, on the reverse strand, counting down.
TAGGGCGCATCGGTTGCGTAAAGCACCTTTTCGCTGGCGAGCTCGTGCGACGGCACGCCCGCAGCGATGCCGAAGATGAACGCGTGATGTTTGTCCTTGATTGCCATGTTACGTATGCCCTCAATAGTGCGGAAAGCGCCCCTGCAGCCAGTTGCACCAGTCCCACGCCCAGGCGCACTCGCCCTCGCCGTCGATCGCGGGGCAGCCCGCGCCGCGCAACGCGGCCCGAAACTCGTCCTGCCAAGGCTGGGGCACATCGAGCAGCCGAACGTAATACGGCCTGCCATCGCGCATCTGCACGGGCACCGCCTGCAACTGAGCGGTGCGCTCGTCACGGGCGGTCAGCTGGCGCAGGCGTTGGAGAATCGCAATCTGATCGCCTGTCGCCACGCCGTTCTCTTCATCGTCATGCAGGCGCAGCATGGCCACCTCGCCCGCGCGCACACCTGATTCATGCATCAACTCGGCCAGCTCGCGCGCGTCGTGCGCTTCGAACTGCTGGCCGCTGTCGAGGGTGGCCACCAGCACGCGGCGCCCGGGATCGCAGGTAACACGCGCACGCGGCCATTTCGCTTCTGTAACCGGCTCGAGCGGCATGTCGAAGTCGGGCGATGCGCATACGCGACCCGCAAGCGCGCCAAAGTGCCTTGCCCGTGGCGCCTGTTGCTGGTCGCCGCGGCCTTCGTCCATGAAGCCGGGCGAGCCGCCGATCCATTCGCCCTTGATGTGCTGCCCGACCGCTTCATGCATATCGTCGGTCGACACTGGCTGTTCCGGCTTGTGGATGATGCCCTTCAGTTCCTTGACCATGTGTTTGCTCCGCCCCACTGCCGGGGGATCGATCCAGATTCAGATGCCACTACCGCGCTCAAGGCGCATGAGCAGATCGCGCACCCGGTCATAACCGCTTTGCGTCGCCAGTGCATCCGGTGGCCGATCGCCGACCATCAGCACCGTGGGGCGCAGCATCCACTGCATCGCGATCGCCGGGTCTTCGAGCACGTCGCTGGCCTTCGCATGAACGCTCAAGACGCGTGCCGCGTGGTCAGCGAGTTCTTGTTCCATCTCATCGTTGAAACCGGGTTTGTCATTGCCAGGCCGGACTGGACCGATTGTCCCTTCAAAACGCTGCACCGTGCCGCGCAGCCGCGACAACACCGCATCCGCTGCGGCGTTAGGCAGCGTCGACGCGATCGACACAGCCAGTTCGTCAGCCGCAGCGTCGATCCCGAAGGATGACACATGATCGCCGCCGCCCTGAACCGCCGGCACATATGGTCCCAAGCAATCCCCCTCACGATGTCCAGCATTGACGACGATCGGCTGCGGAGCCGCGCCCGTTACGCCATTAAAGCCGCTTTCCTAGCCCTGCACGATGACGAAGGCCGACGCTGCAGGATTTCGATCAGTTCAGCGACAGTCATCATGGTTGGCTCCTCAGATAAACGCGCTCGCGTGAGCGCGGGCGTCGTGCAGCGCGTGATGTTCGCCACATGTTTCGCGAAGTAGCCGGCAACGCGCCGGGCATCGAGTCTGTCAGAAATGTTTTCCGTTTTCCAGCCACGTGGCAGGGGGCCACCGAGCAGATGGTCGACGAGTTGCCGACCGCCATGAAAGTCGAAACATAGTACCGGCTTTGGTTTCGCTCGCACCCGGTTCAGCCAGTCCAGCAGTTCACGGCGCAACTGGTTAAACGGCATCAAGCGATCGGGAAACTGGCCCGAGCTGCGGCAGCATGGTCGCGCGCACGAAGTCGCTGCACAGGGGGCGTTCGAAGTCGGAGCACTCGCCATAGAACTCGCGCCCGTTCTCGCCGACGATCGCCATGCTGATGAGCTGGCAGGCGTCGAACTCCGTGTCGAGGAAATAGCGCGGCCACGGGTCACATGGACCACGGCCAGGCGAAGGGCGATCAGCCCCGGCTGCCGCAAGGTCACTTGCAACACCGGGCCACACCTCGCCCGCATAGGATGCAGCCGGATCCCACCGGCCAAGCCGATCAGCGAGCTTCTTTTCACGAGCCATCCGGACCTCCGAAGGGGTATGCATATCGTCCGTGCGACGGGCCATCACCGGCTGTCGAGGCCATTCTGAAATTTCCACTTTCCGGCTAATTAGAAATGTCCGGTTTGGAGGTGGATTGCCGTAAATCGGTAGGTTCGGAGTCGACGAAAACGCGCATGATCGGGACGGGCACATTTAGAACTTCAGCGCGTCGGCCAGCGTGTCCTGCACCCACGACAGATAGTGTTCCCACACGTCCCACGGAATCGCCATGCGATCGGCCGGGTCGAAGCGCAGCGCGTACGAGGGCGAGTCCTCGCGCACGAGCGCGGGCTGCGACCAGAGCCAGCCGCGCAACGCGGACTCAAGCTCCAGCGGCACATCTTTCAGGAGCAGGACCGTTTCGCCGCCAAGGTTCTGCGACGGAACCCCGGCGGGAATACCGAACATGAGCGCGCGCAGCTTGTCCTGAAACGCCATCGCCCTACTCCCGACGCCCGCGCGGATGGCGAGCGCGCCACTCGGCGAGAAACGCGAGCCGTTCATCGTCCGAAAGGAATCCAGCAAACGGCGCCGATTGCCGTAGATCAGTGGCATGCTCCGCCGGATCGGTCATCAGGGCGATCGTTGCATCGATGCCCTGGTCGATCGCGGCCCGCCACTCATTGAGGTAGGGTGCCGCGTGCTGGTACCGGTCCCGTTGCCATCCAGCGGTCCAGGTTTTCGCGCGCACGGTCGAACAGCGTCGGATCGCGCCGGATCTTCTCGGCAATGAGCCGGTGCAGTGCGAGGCTGCGCCGATGCTTCTCCAGATGCAGGTGTGCGGGATCGGCGGGTGTCCTCATGTCGGATTGGCGTCTCGCGGTTCATCGAAATCCGGTACGATCTTCACGCGTCCCGCCTTTGCGTCAAAGCGTCGTTTGCCCTTTGACGTACCGGGCTCCTCGTTCTCGGCGAAGCTTGCCATGCCGCGCTTGAACGGGTTGATCACCGACGGCGCAGCGGCCACCAGATCAACGGCGGGCCGCTCGTGGTCGAAGTCCTCGAGTCGGGCGGTCCCCTTAAAGATCGAGCCGTAGCGTCGGAAATGCGTGAGCGTCACGTCATAGTGGCCGTTTAGTGGTGTGCCGGTGTCGTCGTTGGCGATGGTCATCGCGGCGAGCGGGCGCGCGAGCGCTTCGTCGCCGTCTGGCAGCAGTTCGATCGTTACGCGCATCTGACTGGAGCGCGAAGTGTCGGGGGCGGCGTTTGACACATTGAAGAGACCTCGGTACAACATGCCAGCCACCACGCGTTGTCCTGCATGACGTCGTTTCCACGTCCCAGAGAACCAGCTCAAGCTTGTTGAATATGCATTCGTGAAACGTCCCATCCCACATGAACGAGGATGTTCTCGGCCTGTCGGCGCGAGCAAGGAATCTCAACATAATTCAGCGACGAGCCAAGAGCGATACCTAACGTGCGCGACTTCACGTTGTATCCCACGTCGATGAGATCATCCAGGCCGACCGCGACGGTAAATCGGAGCTTTTCTGCAATGATCCACACCATTCGGTCACCATATACGATATCCACCGCGACGCCACAATCAGCGGAGCACTTGACTGAGTCGACGCTCCCGAGCTCTGGCGTTTGGGTTCGTCTGCGCATCTCACGTCCACAGGAGGCAGAAGGTGTACCAATTGTGACGCAAAAACCACTTCAATGGAAGAGCCTCGCGCCCGACTCCATCTGGAACGCATCCGGGGAATGTGGCGTTGACCGACTTTCCATTTCTAAAACATTCGCGTACCGACTGTGCCATAGCGCCAGCGCACGCCTTGATTGTGTCAGGCGACGCCAGCGCTGCGCGAATCAATAATCCAGTAGTCGTGCGACCGGCACCTCGAGCGCGATCGCAAGCTTTTCCAAATTGTCAAGAGATATGTTTCGAGATTGCCGTTCGACGTGAGCAATGAATGAGCGGTCTAACCCGCTGTAGTGCGCCAGGTCCTCTTGCGTCCAATCCCGCTCGGAGCGCATGCGTCGAAGGTTCAGTGCGAGCGCTTCTCGGGCTGATGGTGGTTGTGGAGGGGGAACGGTACGGGTGCGCAGCATGCGCAGAATACTGCGAACATCCCGTCATTCCGTCAGTAGACTTTAAGTCACAATATTTCCGCCGGGCTGACACGCCTGCCAGCCCACTGTTGCGCGACCGCCAGGTGCGGCCTCATTTCGTGAACGTAAAGCGCGGCAATCGTCGAGGACCAATTGCGCTAACCAGTTCTTCCGCTTGCTCTGCTGTGCATAGAACGTCAACTGCCATCCACGCCCCAATGGATAGACACCCGTGGTTCACTCGAAAACAAGCTTCCGTATCAGGGTTCAGCAGCAGCATTATCGAAAGCCCGGACCTTTCGCAATCAATGATCAAAAGATCATCGTGGCGCTCAAACGTCGCGAATATTGACGCGCCGAGCGGGAGCCGAATCCTCGTCGTCTGGTGCTTCGAGTGCGATTTCGTGCGCATGTCCTGTCACAGTCACGATCTCTCATAGACGCGAGAATTGTGACACAAAAACCACTGACATGCAGAGCATTTCCCTCGTTGAATCGCGTTGGGAGCTGCTGTCGTGCGTTGAGCGCCGAGATCAGCGGAGAGATTTCCGGCTACGGGAGAGGCAGCCTTCGCGCCGGTTGAAAGTCTACGTGGCTTCGCCGTCGGAAGAACGGGGCCTCGGAAATGCGTGTCCAACGATCGGACCAGTTCTCGTCGAGCTTGCTGCGAATCTCAGGAAACCGTGTCATCAAATCTTCGATGACCGGCATGATAACAAGTCCGGTATGGTGAAGGTAGTCTGTTTGGTACTCGTATGCCATCATGGTCTCCATTCTGTCCCTCGGTGGCAGCGTCAAGAAATCACCTGCCAATTTGGAGGCGCCCACCGTGCAGACGACTGTTCCATAGGCCGCCAGAATTGCCGCGCGAAGAGGGATGCGCAGGACGCGATCCCCGACCGCTGCGAAGGAGGGGCAAATGCATCCCGATCCAGTAATCGGTCCAGCAGCAACGGTCCAATTTCTCTCCACCCCGCGCTCGCACCAGAGGCGCAGCAACAGGTACGACAGTTCACACTTGTCCCAGCCCGCAGTTATCACACGACCATGTTCGAATCTCGGACAGTCGTGCAGGCTGGTTTCAAGCCCTAATCTGATATGACGCTCAATTAGCCATTGTCGGATGCGCCAAATGGTCCCTTCATAGACAAGGACCGTCGTGCATTGCCGTGACGAGTACGGTTCCCGTTTGGGAATGGTCGAGGGAATCCTCCTCCGGAGCCACGCGAAGAATTCCGTCAGGTTCGAAGACCCGCTGTATGGGCAATCGTCCCTTTCGGTCTGGTTGATACGCACTTCGGGGCGCGGCGGTCGAAGTCGCAAATGCCAATTCAGGCAAAGAACCTTAAAGTGCGGCGCAATCGCCAGATCCGGCGGCCGACGCACTGCACATATCGCACTTTCCAACAGGGTGCGCGCGTATCGGCGTGGCGCGTGCGGACACAAAGTCAGACGCTCAAAGCCCGCGGCCGAACGATTGACCTCTTCAATCCAATGCACCAACGGGCTGAACGCACGCTTCAACGCTTGCGCATGCTCCCGAAGGTCGAGGAAGTCCAATAAATCCGGCGCCTGACCGGCAATCGCCTCATGGCAATGAGCACAGCCCCAGTCGGATTGAAAAAATTCAGGTGTAAATTTGTAGTCTGGAGACGGCGCGCCGCACGACTGGCAGACCGTGGTTAAAGGAACGTTATGGACCGGGCAAACGTGAAGAAACGGAAGCTGAAAGAGAAAAGTATGATAGGCGGACTGGGCGCAAATCGGACAGAGAGAAAGTTGAACCCGGAAAATCTGTCCGATGCAGTTAGTCCTTCCAATAAGACGCCACTCTTCCGGAAGTGGCAGTATCAACCCCGTCCCGGTGGCCAGTCTTCTGATCCCCGGGTCTTGCAGCGTCTGTCCAAAAAAGGGTGGCGGATGACGCTTCCCTGCGGATATTCGAGACAGTTTCCATACCTCGGTTCCCGTCAAGGCGTTGCGCCAGGCAAATCGCCACACGATGCTAACAGTAGATTCGTAGGGCAGCGAGCCCCACGCTAGGCCCGACCAGCCCAAGTCCGTGTGATTGGCTTTGAATGAGTTCGATTCGGCATCCATACCGCTACCGCAATTGTTTTTCACTTGTCCGCCTTGTGCTCGCTTCCAATTCGCATTTGGAGACAAAGGGCGCCACGCCCGCCGGCACGCCACTCCGTAAAATCGGCGGGATAGAAACCGAAATCCATCCTTATTCTTGACAGGACAGTCATGCCACGCCCGTCCTGACGCGCCTGTTTACCTCCGGGAGTTTTCGCCCATATGCACCTCGTCGATGAGACTCAGAAGAGCCCCGTAAGTATCTGCAGTGACGCTCGTAGAGACCAACGCCTATGTGGGCTCACCGGTATCGCCTTCATCTGCGCCCCCCCCTCCAATTGAATCTTGGATAGCACTAGTCCAGTTCTCGGCCGCGATACTTAGGCCCGCGACGTCGATGTCCGTGACGTCAATGAAGAAACGCGAGAGAACGTCCCTTATCAACCATGGTTGGCATAGACCTTCTCTGTCCAGTACATTTCCTTTTTGCAGGGCGGCCATACACGCGTCGACCTCGCTCCGAAGGCGGAAGCCCGCTTGAAACGCCTTAGGAATAAAAAACTGCGTCCAGGTGATGCCTGATGACTCCGGCCAAACTGCACTGTCGATTTGCTCAAACAGGTCACTGAGCTCTTCCTTTCCATATCCTCCTAGGCGCACGCGAGTCATCGCAAAACGACGGTTGATCGCGGGACTGAAAGTCGACGAGACGTCCTGCATGTTACGAGAAAGATAGGGTTCCTCACCAGAAAGAAAAATAACAAGTTCTCTGCCGATGTCACGGAGGCCGTTCTGAACATCGCGCAAAAACAGAAACTCCTCGCGTGTCCAGGCTTGGGCTTCATCGATCCAAAGTACCGACACGGAATTTGCGGTACTCAATGCGACCTCCTCTAACTTACGCCTTACTCTCATGCGTAATTTTTGTGTTTCCCCGGACATATGCTCGTGACCTAAAGCAGCAAGGAATTCCAAAAAAAATGCGCGAACAGACGGCACTCTATTGGTCTGTGCAATGAAGTGGATGCAGACCAGCCCGTCGAGGTTGCGAGATAACTGATCGATCACCAATTGCATCGCACAAGACTTGCCTTGCCCGGTTGTTTCTTCGATAAAAGCACTCCTGCGAAGGAGAACACATCGTGCTATATCGGTATACAGATCATCTACGGGAATCGTCCAAAGCGAACCTGACCCGGTCGTATCAAGCAGTGGATGCTGCAGGATTTGACTTTTTCGCCACTCGTCAGATACTCCATCATTTGTTGGCATTTGGTCACCTTACGCTCGTCTGTTATGGCGGGGCGTCAACCAATGGCCGCGAAACCCCGGTGCAGGAACCGGTTTGGCACTTACCTCCAGCAGCCCGAATGCTCGACCGCGTTTGCGTTGAGTGGGTTTTTCGCGCGGTCGCAGTATACGAGCGCGTCCGACACCAGCATCCTCGAGCGCCTTTGCAAACGCAGCCTCCCCCGACTGTCTCGGACGAGACTTCCTACTATTCTGAAGAACCCTGTCTTTGATAAAAGCGTTCGTCGCCGCTGCCGGATCTTTACTTTTCCGCAAGGTGGGACGCGAATGGAGTTGACGCATGATCAGCTTGAAGGTCTGCCATGCGATTTGGTAGTGACTCCACCGTCTTTCTATCTCCAACGGTCCGACAGATCGCTTGTCGTCCAGCAAGACGCCGTATGCAATCCGGACATCGAGTCGATTGATCCAGACGCGCATACGCTGGCCACAAAGAGAAAAATTCGACGAGATTTCTGTGTTTGTATAGCTGCAGTAGTCGACGTTTGCATGAGGGCGCTCGCCACGCGCTCTGCTCGCTGTGATTCGACAGTCAACACTATGCCAAAGTAGTCTCAGGTTTGCTGGGTCCTGTTTCTCTTGTGGCAACCTCTGCGGAAGATAGTCTGATGTCAGCAAATGTCTAAACACATCAACGCGGGTAGCTCCAAAATTGGACTCTCCCCCGACATTGAGGTTGTGATCCCTGATGTTCACTCTAAATAGCGCTTGGATCCAATCAACGTCGATGTCGTATTCAAGAGCGGTTTTCGTTGCGTCACCACGGTGTGGATCCTTGGGCCCGGCACCGTAGGTAGACAGCAAACATTTCCATCCCATGGCCGTGAGGGCGCCATTGACACGCTCGATGACCGCGTGCTGCCACCATGCCCGCTTGGTACCAAACATCACAGTGCAACCGAGCGCATCAATTACGTTATTAACGAAGTCATTCGCAGTGTTGCACCACGCGTTATCGACCGATATCACGGCCCACACGAGATTTCTGAGTTCAGGAACGAGACTTACCATGAGCGATTTTCCGTCAGGCATGAGCCTCACCAATGGACCGGTCAATGCAGGCGACTCGTGCGCGAATGAACTGTTAACCGTCGCCAAGGCGCAATCCGCGCTCGGATTAGTCTCAAATGACAAATAACAACCAAGGACCGCGGACGTATTTGTTTCGGCGAGCAGCCCAGCATACCAACGCTTCACCGGGATCGGATGATCACATCCCTTGGGGTCCTTGAAATGAAAGACACCCGCAGCGTCGCACATCAGATAGTCCAATTGAACCGCGACCAAAGGCTCGTGGAAATCAAACAGCGGCGCGATACCGCGGCCAATTCTCGCGCGCCAGGCAGCCTGTTTTCCTTTTCTGACGCGCAACCATCGTTCAGGATAGGTCCCGATCAATGCATCGCAGTAGTGCCGGAGGGACTTGTATCCCTCGTTTTTTGTGCTTCTGGGCCACTCAGTCGGTTCAAGATGCTCGTTATCAATTAGAAAACGGATGAACTCTCGATGCAGATTCGCGTACGTGATGCAAATATCGTTGCAGGCCGCCCGATGGGGTTCGGGCAAGAACTTGCGGTGAACAAACTTGCGTGCGTCCGGGTGCTCTCGGAACAATTTTTCAAGCGCCCCCGCTGCGCCGGCTGAACCCGAAAGAAGATCGCAATGTACACGCTTGGTCCTGATGTACGGTTGTACCCGGGCATGCGGCACGAGTGCATAGAAGCCAACAATATGCCCAGGGAGATGCTCGGTGATACAGCGTCGTATCTGCCGTATGACTTCGCACTTCGGCACGCCTGTTTCCTTTAAAATCTGCCCATACGTATCGCCAAACATGCGCATCTGTATCGCCCTCTTGATCCGAAAGTAGCGGTCTGGTCGCTGCACCAGGTTTTCTTCCGGGCAAGGCCATTTCGATGTATCCCTCAGTTCCTCCGGAACGACCAGTTTTCGGTATCCCGAGTTCATAACATCCTCCTCAGGACTGTCCCTCTCCGTAACTCCACTTTTTCGAGTTCGCAGACGATTTCACCGGAAGCCAGTTCAGTTGCGATTTCAGAAAGCATTAAGCCGCAATCAACGCCGGGAAGGTCAATGAGTTCCCCTATCGTCACGCATTCGCATTTATCCATTTGGTGCCTGATGAGGGTCCTCTCTCCAATCGTGGACAAACCTCGGGCGGCGCTCATAAATGCCCTTAGGCGGATCCAGTTGATGATCAGGATGTCCTTGCCCTCCAGTTCTTGAGCGCATTTCCATCGGACATTCGAAGTCGGTTCGACGAAACTGACTGAACCGCTGTTGGGTTTTTCCCAGGAAAAGACCCAAGTTTCTGTTTCCCCGTTCTGGTAGAACACGTCAGCGGACTGTCGGACGCGCTTTGAACCACTTTCCACAAGACTTATCGGCCGAAACCCTACGATCTGCGGATTGCCCTCGCAAAGAAGCAAATGGCAATTTGCCGGAATACCATTGACTATCATCTTCAGTTTGTTTTTCGGTGAATAAAAGGCGAAAGCGATCCACAAACCCCGATCACTGGATCGAATCGCCGCAGAAGCGGATAACCTCTCGAGACGATCTTCGAATTGCGTATTGCGTGACATGACGAGTCCTTCCCGCCCCGGAATCAGGCAGCTCTCGCTGGAATTCCGGACGCAAAAAGCCCTTGACTTCGGTCCACCAATCAACCAAAATCAAATCGGCAAGTTGTTGAAAAACGTTGCCGGCACCGTCAGCTGACAACGTCATTAAAAATTTACATAGCTCGCTAGTGTTCTCCTCATCAAAGACGCCGCTTTCACGTTGGCCCGTGTAAGCGGCGTAACTTTTTTAGTTTTACAAATTCGGATCTGTTTCGTAAAGCTCTTTCCTGCATCATAGATTTCACCGTGAGATGTGGTTATTCAATACTATTTTCCCGCTTAATAAAGTTATATTCGATTTGATTCATAAAAAAATTTGTATTTGCACCGCATTACCCATCAAGTGCGTCGCCACTCGGAAAAAATGCGCATTACCGGTATTTTTTATCCGGTTTTGTTAAAGGTATCAAGCGTCAAAACGCTTATTCCAGACCTGACCTCTGCGTGTAATGAACAGCGCGCCGCGGGAAAACCCTGGCCGCGCGGTGAAGCGCTTTCCCCGGTGATCGGTACATTAAGCAATTCCCGAACATTTCAGGGCGCCGCAGGCGATGCCCGAAACAGAGGGCTTGCCGGCTATGACCTCGTTGTGTGACCCCCGGTGATGCCCTGCTGGAGTTCCAAGCTGCGCCGTGTAAGCATCGGTCTTGCGTCAATCGCTCTCGCGATGAATTCAAAATGTGAGCAATTTCATTGCAGTGGTACTGCAGTTTTCGTCGTCCGTCAGGGCGGCCCAACAAGTCAATCCACCATCCCTCCAGACTGTCGAATCCTCGGATGAAGTTGGCAAATTGCATCCCCAAGCGCAGACCCCAGAACGAGTAGGACAATTGCGTTTGGTTCAAATTGATGCGGTTCGGCTCCTCTAGCGGCTTGGGAGCGGGCTGCTAGCACGTGATGGAACGATTGGAATTGCGCGCCCGGGCGGTTCAGGAGGCAGACGAACGCTAGGCAGGCAGTCACCTCCCGCCGGTGGTTAATGGTTAGAATTTCACGTTCACGCACTGCGTTTCCGCTAAATTGAAATGTCGTGTTTTACCGTGACTGGCAAGCTGGCATTTTGCTGCGCGATCGCAGGAGCCAGTCATGAGCCCAGCCGCACTGGTGACATTGAACATGCGCGAACTCGACCGTCTGAAGGTGATCCAGGCCGTGGTGGACATCGGGCTCGAGCCCGGGCGTGGTGGACATCGGGCTCAAGCCCGGGCGTGCCGCCGGGCGACTTGGCCTGACCGTGCGTCAGGTCGAGCGGCTGGTAGCGCGGTATCGTGAATCTGGCCAGGTTCAAATGTCCGCTTCCGTGGCGCGTAAGCTGACCAGCGGCCCGTACCTCGGCGCTGGAGCCTGCGATGGCTGCGACCGAACGGATCACGATGACGATGCGCGAACTGGACAGGTACAAAGTGATTCAGGATGTTGCCGATGGCGTGCTCAGACCGTGGCGGGCTGCGAAGCGACTTTGGGCTGACGACGCGGCAAATCCGTCGTCTTGTCGGCCGGCTGCGTGAACACGGACCGCAAGGACTCGTGTCAGGTCGGCGCGCCATGGCCGGCGCAAACGGTGAGCTGGTCACACTGTACAGGGAGATCAGACGGGACATCCTCGACCTGCAGAAGGAACCAGGCTGAGGATGCCAGTGCCGTCGAGCGGCTCGCGCGCGATCTCGATGCAGTGTTTCCCAACATGCGCGGGTTCTCGCCCAGCGGCCTCAAGTACATGCGTACATGCGCGCGCAAGCCTTTCGCCGTTGGGCATTTGTGCAACAGCCCGTTGCATAAATACCGTGGTCGCACGCTGCCACACTTCTCGACAAGCTAGACGGCGCAGCTCGGCGACTCTGGTATGCCCGCCTGAGATAGCGGGAATGTCCTGCCCCGGCGTGTCTACCGTCCAGAATAATTAGTAAGCGCCCAGGAGGCGATCCAGCGCGGCCGTGATCCGCTCACGGTGTTCGACAAGCGAACCGGTCTTCGGCCCCAGTTCGCTTAAGGGCACGGCCGCGACAAACGCCGGATGCAGGATGCACCGGATGCCGCCGATATCGAATGATGGCGTGAAGTCCGCCGGGAGCTTCCCGGGCGGAAAAGCATCAGCCTGAATCAGCGGTACGACGACGCGGATCGACAGACCTTCTAGAAAGTCGCTTTGCACGTCGACAAGATACGGTGTACTGGCGCGGCCTCTACCGCTATTGGCATAAACGTCGAATCGCGCCATCAGAACATCCGGTATTGCGCCAAGGGAAGTCCGTTCTCTTCGACCCACTGGTTCGTGTGCCTGATGAACTCGGCGTGTTCCTCAGCCCAGCGCCGGCCTTCTTCGGCCTGAATCGCCTCGCGCAAGGCCTGCTCGCAGGTGCGGGAAAAGTTGATGCCGAGACTTCTCGCCCGTTCATACACGTCCACGGGCAGCGTGACATTCGTCGCCTTGCGCGCCCCGCCTGTTGCTGCATGTGCCATGGTGAATTCTCCGCGCGAACAATGCGCATGTTTATCCACATAATAACCCGCATCTGGCAGTTGGTGCCGTCGCGTCGAGAAGGCTGCGGTCATATGCGCAGGCAAGCCCTCCCTTTCGTGCGCAACGCCTGTCGGCACAAGGTGCAGGCTTAATCCTATAGGAATGTGAAGCGCCGCCATGCGAACCACCCGGCAAATGAGCATCACGCTTCCGAACGAAATGGCCGAGGAAATTCGCAGGCGCGTCCGGAGCGGTGAAACGCGACGGAGTCAGAAGTCATCCACGACGTCCTGCCCGAACTCGCTTTACGTGAACGTGCTATCGAGGCCCGGTTGCGCGATTCGGTCGGGCTGGTCGCTGCCGCACTTGAAGCTGTGTGGTCTTTGCGCCGGACGCATGCGATCAACTGGCGAGTTGGAGGCAGCAATCGCGACCGCAGGCGCCCCACGGAAGGCGGCCGAATACGTCGACGCCATCGTCACACTCTGCGAGCTCGATACCCTCCCCGCGGCCGTGCTGTGATCGCATACCGCGTTTTGGGCGAGACGGTCGCGATGCTCGGCGTCTACTATGGCGGGCAGGGACTACGCGGCCAGGTCTCAGCCGAATCTTGATGACCCCGCCTGGCCGCGCGGCTGACACGGCCAAGAGCCCGGTCGCCCATGTCTTACCCCTCGGACAGCAACGGACGAGGCGACGAACGACGGCAACCTGTCACGCCCAGAGTGGGACGATCTCACGCGCGAAGAGTTGCGGGCAGAACTCGCCCGTCTGCAGGCCGAAAACAGCCGGCTCGCTGCCATGCTGCGAGCCATTGTGCCCGGTACCAGGCAACCCGGGGCAAGCGATCCCGCGTAATGCCTCGCCGGCTGTTCAAAATGCAGGCACTTCCTCGCTTTCCCCACTTCCCCACTACAGAAAGTGCAACTTTTCCGGAGGCTTTTCCGCGGCCGCACTGACGTCTATCCGCTTCGGTGGGAAAGCCGCAATTCCGGAAAATCCGGTTACGCGCCGGTGTGCGCGAATGAGTGGCGCGCGGGCATCTGCGAAAAGCCCCGCATCCGCTGCGCGGACTGCACGCATCGGGTGCTGCTGTCACTGGACGATCAGGTCTTCTATGCGCATCTTTCCGGCGATCGTACCGTGGGCCTTTACCCGCTAATGGCGGACGGTACCTGTTACCTGCTCGCCGTCGACTTCGACGACGAGAGTTGGCGGGACGATGCGATGGCGTTCCGGCAGTTGAGCGGCCCCACGTGTGCCTCTCTATGCACGTCAAAAGCGCTATCCTCGATAGCTACAATGCGTAGCATGCCCGCTCTTCTGCTCATCACGTGGATTTCTGATCGATCTAAGCAAAGATATGGAGTGAGATGCGATGGCAAATCTGCTTGAATCGAATCCGGCTCCGGGCGCACCTGGCAATCCGCTGAACTGGAGCCGCGCGGACAAAGACGCCGTCGGAACGGCGTACTCGCTGTCGAGCCAGGTCTGGTACACGACAGCAGGCGGCATCCTCACGGAAATCTACTTCCCGGATGTCGACACCCCTCAGGTACGAGACTTCCAGCTGATCATTACCGACGGGTCGACCTTCTATCACGACGCGCAGAAGGACTTCGACCATCGATGCGAATGGCCGGAGCCGCCCGCCTTATCCTGCCGGCTCACATCCCAGGCGAAAGGGCAACCCTACACCGTCGTGCAGGACGTGATCGCCGAGAAGGGTTCGGCCTGCGTGCTGGTTCGCACGACACTGGAGGGGGACCAGGATTTTCTTAACAAACTGCACGTCTATGCCTTGTTGACACCTCACATGGCGGGATACGGCGCTGGCAACACCGCGCATCGCGTCAGCACCGCAAATGGCGATCGCCTGGTCGCGACGCGTGACCATTACTGGCTCGCGCTGGGCGCCGACTGCGGCTTCGGCACGACGAGTTGCGGCTTCGTGGGAGTGAACGATGGCTGGACCGACATCATCGCAAACAAGCGCTTGCCGGTCTGGAACTACGACGCAGCAAAGGACGGATACGTCGCCGTGACGGCAGAGATCAACCGCGCAGGGCAGAATCAATTCGTTCTGGCACTGGCGTTTTGCGTCGACGAACCGACGCCGATTACGCAGAGCACGCCCAACAAGGCGCTGACCGCCGTATCCGAGGCGCTGGCCTACCCCTTCGACGGACCCGCCGACCCATACAGCCACAAGCAAGCGTTCATCCAGGGCTGGAACGACGCTGTTCGCGACCCGTTCCAGCCCAAGTCGAACATTACGGGCGATGGCAATGCGCTTTTCAACATGAGCCGCAACGTGTTGCTCGCGCATGAGGACAAGACGGCCGACGGCGCACTGGTGGCTTCATTGAGCATCCCGTGGGGACAGACGGTGCGGGACCTCGCTGCCGGCTACCACATGGTCTGGCCGCGTGACATGTGCCAAAGCGCACTCGCGCTGCTGGCCGCGGGCGCGCAGGATGCGCCCCTACGCGGGCTGATGTTTCTCGCTGCGTCGCAATTGGCGGATGGTAGCTTTCCGCAAAAGTTTTTCATTGACGGCGAGCCTTGGCGGGACAATGCCTCGCAGCTCGACGAATATTCCTTTCCAATCATTCTGGCCTATCACTTGAGCGAAGCCGGTCTGCTGCGTCAGTTCGATCCCACCGGCATGGTGCTGGCCGCAGCAGGCGCATTGATCAAGAACGGCCCCATGACTCAGCAGGAACGATGGGAAGAACTCGAAGGATACTCCCCTTCGACACTGGCATCGAACATCGCGGCGCTAGTCTGTGCGGCTACTAAATGGGCGGACGCCAGTACCGCCCAGTTCCTGCTCGAATACGCGGATTTTCTGGAATCGCATCTAGAGACATGGTGCGTCGCTGCGGAAGGCTCACCGGTTCCGGGCGTGACGCAGCACTACATTCGAATCTTGCCAACGCATGTCAATGGCGTCTTTAATTTTCCAGAAGATCCAGATACCGCCCAAGTAACCGTCTGGAACAAAGACTACAACGCAAACACCATCGTGGACGCGGGTTTTCTCGAACTGGTGCGCTATGGCATTCGGGCCGCGAACGATCCGATCATCGTCAACTCGGTCAAGGTAGTCGATGCAGTAATCAGAAAAATTCTGCCGCAGGGGCCTGCCTTTTACCGATACAACCACGACGGTTATGGTCAAGGCAATCTCGGCGAGGACTGGTACGACGGCGCTACCTTCGGCGTTGGTCGCCCCTGGCCGCTGCTCACTGGCGAACGCGGCCATTACGAATTGGCCGCCGGTGGCGACCCCACCCCCTACATCCGCGCTCTCGAGGCGTTCGCCGGAACGCGCGCTCTGCTTCCCGAGCAAGTGTGGGATCTGCCCGATCTGGCAAACCCGCCCTTCGTCACTGGCGGGCCGACTGGCTCTGCCATGCCGCTCGCGTGGGCCCACGCCGAATACATCAAGCTCGTTCGCTCCGCTTCGGACGGTCAGGTCTTTAACCACCTGAAAGTCGTCGCCGATCGTTATCAGTCTCAGCCCGGCCAGGCGCCGCGCGCTCGCAGCAATATCGAAATCTGGAACTTCAACCGCCCGCTGCCGTCGATTCCGGCCGCCACGACAATTCGGATCCCTTTGGCTGCGCCTTTCCGCCTGCGCTGGACGATCGACGACTGGGCCACGTCGGAGGACAGCGAAGCCACCGCAACGGCGCTCGGCATCTACTACGTCGATCTGGTCACGCAAGCAGCCCAGGCCGGTTCATCGCTTGCATTCACCTTCTTCTGGACCTCGAGTCAGACGTGGCAAGGGCAGAATTTTTCCGTCGCCCTCCAATCCTAAGCGATGCGTCGCCAACGGCAGACAATTGCTTCCGTCATGGAGAAACACACGACTTCATCTAAGCCGTCCATGATCTCCATGACGCTGGAGAAACGCACGTAGGTACGCGGGTCATCGAACTGTTTGAATTCCCTTTGACGAGCAGCAGGTCCCAAGCGGGCTCGGTGGTGTCGAGGGCCAGATAGAACGCGCCGATGTGCGCGATGAAGTTGCGGGCGCTGGCCAGCCGGTTAAACCACTTCGCGCCCTGAGTCAGTCCGTCAAGCGTTTCGAGGGGCCTCGCCGTCTCCGTCCAGGAGCATAGCGCTCATTCGCCGAGTAACTTTGCTGGACATACTCCGCCGCGCATCCGGTCGCCCATAGTCCACCGAACGACTGACGCGTGGAACGGGTGAACGACGCGGTGACGCTCAGGCGCGCAATCAATTAGGCCAGCGCGGTCCAAAATGCCTACGTTACCGGGAGGGGATCCAAAAATTCCCCGTCGGCTCAGCAATGGCCAATTGTGCGCGGTTATTCCTGATCGCAATGCACCTTGAAGTGCGTTAGCACGGCGGCCCCAAACGCATTGCTTATCGCAACATCGGCGGCGTCGCGACCGTATGCCATCAAAACGCGCCCGATGCGTGGTGCGTTGTTACGCGGATCGAAGGTTTGCCAGCTACCCCCTACGTAGGCCTCAAACCACGCCGCGAAATCCATTGGCGCTGCGACGGGGGGCAAACCGACATCGCTGATATAACCGGTGCAGTAGCGAGCCGGAATATTCATGGCGCGGCATAGCGTGATGCCCAGATGGGCGAAGTCCCGGCAGACGCCTCTTCGTTCGCGGTAAACGTCCGCTGCGGTTTTGGTCGGCCGCGCGTGCCGGTAATCAAATGCGATATGCCGGTGCACGAAGTCGCAGATTGCGAGAACAGTCTCGCGGCCCGGCGCGCACTGTCCAAAAACCTTCCACGCGACGTCGACCATCAAATCGGTTTCACAATAGCGGCTACCCAACAGGAAAACGAGCGTATCGTCGGGCAACTGCTCGACTGGATGGCCGCGACCGTCTTTCGGACGCGTTTCCATCGCATTTGGCACATTCAGAAGCGCGGTCGTGCTCAAGCCAACCCGCCCGGCGGGCGCGATTATCCGCGTGCACAGGTTGCCGAACAAGTCGCGGTACTGCCTCGTCGCCACCGGCGGATCGGTAACGAGCAGATCTGCCTCGACAATATCCGTTGCATGCGAAAAGTGCGTGTTCAGCATCAGCATCATCGGCGTCGGTTGTGAGCACTCGTACGACAGTTCGTATCCGACGCGAAGCTTCATATATTTATCCTGTTCGTCTGATCCCGGAGGTTGGGGCTGGCAACTCAAAGGCGTGCGGCCCGAGACAGCCACAACAGATGATCCCACGACGACGGGCGTCACGCTCGCATTCAAAAACAATCGCCGCTACCTGGCCTGAGCGGCCCTATGGTCTGTTGAAATGAAATGAACGCCGTCTCCCGGTGAGAGATTGGGCCTGACGCCAATGCTCTCAACGGCGACGACCGTCGTGCGTGCGACGTCGAACGCAGCTAGTGACCGTACTCGGCGGGACGAGTGAGTGTGTCGAGGCGGCGAAACAGGAATGGAATCAGCCAGTCGGGCCAAGCAGCAGGTCGATTGCGGCTTGACCGGCGACTTCCCCAACCAGGTAGGCCCATCGTTCAGTAAAAGGGCCGTTGCGCAGCGCGATCCGGCCCCCCCGCGCGCCGAGCACTTCGAGGTTGGTACCGCCTTTGATCTGGACAGTCACGTTGAACGTGTCCTCCGCAGCCGGAGTCAACTCGACGTGAATCTCGAAGCCACGATAGGTGATCACTCGTTGCATGAAAGCCTCCATGTCGTTATCGGAGACTAACACGCGAACGTTGCATGGTTCATCCGGCTACAGGCGCTGATCCCGTACGAGGTCGGTAACCGGCGTCGTAATTCTGCTTGCAGAGGCGTTCGAGACGGCAATTGCCTATTGGTTGAACTGCGCCCCGAGTACTGATGGTCCTGACAGACGTGCCGAGCGTCGGGAAGGGACCGGGTGCCGCGAGATGCGTTCTTTCCGGCTGCACCAGATGCTTCAAGATTCCCCGACCCTTCGACCGTGAGCCGCTGGTACCTGAATTCGCAATTCCCGACTTTCGCTTGCCCCGTGAAGGGCGGCTTGTGGCCGACTTGTGCCCGATGGCCTGGTCCTGGGAAGCCCATGCCTTGCCGCGCGCTTCCCGATGACACGAGATGGTCATACGCGGTGGCACGCAGCCGTTAGCACTCAACGTAAGAGCGACCTGTGGTCCGCACCGGTCTCACGGTTCCGATCCTATAAATCCTGCCAATTCCTCGGGTCTCCCCAAGGGGAATGCTTCCTTAATGTGATCGAGAAAGGCGGAAACGCGAGGGCTTAGCAAGCGCCGCGAAGGATAAAGCGCCCATAGTGCGATGTCAGGGCCATCCAGGCCACCCCAATGCGTAAGCCTGCGGGCTGCGATAACTGAGCGAAGCGGATCTTCGAATGTCCGCCCGGATCGCTGAGCGAACGACAGTTGATGGGCCGAAAGCCGCCCCAAAAGAAATATCGGCAAGTCACCCCTTCTTTCGTCTTTCGATTTCTTGTTTCACACGTTCGATTTCAAGCCGTTTAGCTTCCTTTGTTCCCCATCGTGGCGCTCTGTTCTGGGTGGCTTCGGCGGCTGCACGAATGCGTGCTTTGGCAGCAAGTTGATTGGCTCTGCGTTCGTCCAGCTCCCTCATTTTGGCCGCTTGCCGTTCGGCGAAGCGTTCAGCCGCGATGGGTGTGGTTCGTTCAGGTAGTCCAGCAAGGACCACAAGCTTGTCGATATTGTCCCAGGTGCTGATCCAGCCGTCGTTGTAGGCAAACTCGCTAATCAACGGGAGGTTGAGTGCCGTGTAGATCGGGACCCAGTTTTCTTCTTCGCCCTGGCGGCGACGCACAGCGAGTTTGGGATTGAACTGGTACCGCCCGGTGGATACGCGCAGGAACAGGGATCTATTGTAGGCATAGTCTCTGTCGATTTCGTTCCTCGCCAGCACGCCAGAAAGATGCTGGCGCTTGTTGCGCTCTGGCCGCGCGATGTTAGCGGGTAAGTGTTGCCAGGCATCGAGGATGATTTGGGTCTGGAACGCGCTGTCTGTATTGCCTCGTATCTTGCTGAATCGTGCTTTGAACAATACCCACAGGGTCTGGAACAGAAAGTATTCAGACAGATGCCGGTCGATGCGGACCAAGCGATCGCCCGCTCTGACATCAATGCAGGGCGGAGCCAGGCATTCATAGATTGCCGCCAGCGGGCCAGCAGCGAACTTTGCATCGCCAAATGCCTGACGCAAAGCCCAGTGCAGGGCATTGTGACCATAGTGATCGACGGCATCGCGGTCGGCACCGCGCTCCAGCAGGGCTTCCACCAGCGCCACATTTCCTGCAGCAGCTGCGGCCATCAGCGGCGTCTGGTTCATTGGCAGACGATGATCGACGCCATGCTGGTCACACTGCCTGAGGATGTCCTTGAAACGGTTGGCGAAGAAAGGGACGTAGCTCTTGCGGGCGAACACCGCGCGCTGCTGATCAAAGGTTCGTGCCTGCTCGAATTTCGCCTCGACTGCCAGCCACTCGGCGAGCTGCGGTTCATCGAAGCAGGTGGCATAGTCAAAGAGTTGCTGCTTGCCCTTGTTGCCCGGAGACTGCTCGCGGAAGACCTTGATCAGCAGTTCCCTGACCTTGGCCTCATCGAACACCGGCCACGGCACCGGGACCTGCTTCAAGATGGTGCGGCGGATGGCCTCCGCCTGCTCCTGCTTGCCCTGCAGTTCAAGTTTGCGTGCTTCCTTCTGCCAGTCTTCGAGCGTGGATTGCCTGGCCTCGATCCTGGTCTGGCCGACGATCAGATCCAGCAACCCGAACAGATCATGCCCTGTGTCCGACTCGATCATGTAGATGTTCTTGATGGCGCGCGTCAGCGCTACATACAGGGCATTGACGAAGAATTTATAGACTTCGAGCGACTTGTCACTCTTGTCTTTAGCGCGTTTGTAATCCAGTGTCTCGACCGCCAGATCGGTCTTGGCGATGCCCTCGACAATGTCGTTGAACTCGCCCCGGTGATCCGAGATGAAACGGTAGAGCACGATGTTCTCGTATTCGAGACCCTTGGCTTCGTGGATCGAGAACAACAGCGGCGTGGCAAAGTGCTTGCGGGCGTCGGCCTTGTCCTCATCGCGCATTACCAGGACGGCGAACTGGGCGGATTGGCGAATCTTCTGGTCCAGTTCGCGCTTGGTGGCGTCCTTGTCGGGTATCAGCGTAACCTGGCCGGTCTCGCCGCCGACGGCCTGGACCAGGAAGTTGCTCTCCCGGTCGATGGAGCCGAAGCGCCGCTGCTTGATCTTGAGCAACTGATTGGCGACGCGAGTGGCCTCCAGCCCGTTGCGAAAGTTGGCCATTAGCACGCGTAATTCCTGCCGCTCGGCCAGTTTCGGGTCCTTCCAGAACAGGCTCTTGACTTGGCTCCAGGAAAAGAAATTGGGATGGACAATCTGATTGGAATCCCCGCAGAGCATGAAATGGCCAGGCTTCTTCATGGTTTTCAGCACGAGCGCGAGTTGCACGGTGGTGATGTCCTGCACCTCGTCAATAACCACGAAGTCGTAGCGCGGCGCAGCCAGCGCTTGCCAGTCCTGGGCGACCAGATTGAGGTCGTAGAGCTTTGCCTCGGCCAGCCAGGCGCGATACTTCTCAAACAGATTGTAGAGTTGGTCGCGCCGTTCTACGGGAAAGATCGATTGACGCACCCCCAGTGCTTGATACTCGTCGCGCGACAGGACACCGCCCGACCCGGCGGCAATCACGCCGCGAATCTCCTCGAAAGCCTGGTGGGCATCGACATCCTTGAAGTTCTGCCGTATACGCGAGTACCAGCCCGCAAAGTCGCGCCAGCTAGCCTCGCGTCCTGCCGGAACGCGGATCGACTCGACAAACTCCCGGTAGGACAGAAATACGGCATCCTGAGCGCCATGCTCGAAACCGTTGGCGTAATAAAGGTCGCGGGCGCTCTGCGCCAGGAAGGCGGAGTGAGTGACGTAGAGGACCTCACCTTCGGCATGCTTGAGCTTTTCAAGCGTCAGTGCGGTCTTGCCGCTGCCAGCGCTGCCGACGACAACCAGGGGAGGTGGCTGTCGGTAAATGGTCTCCTGCGTGTCATCAAACGAGATCGGTTTGTCGAGCAGGTGAATGCCGGTACGCTCCGGATGTAGGTAGCGTAGAGCTTGCGCCTCCCTGATGGCGTCATCAGCGCTGATGTCTGGAATTTTGCTCTCGTCAATCGCCGCGCCGCGCAGGAAACGTGACTTATCGTAGGCGTGATTGGCGATCACTTCCAGCATCAGTGCGCAGACTTCATCCCCGTGGCGCACCAGCGAGAACAGCAGCCGGTCGGCGTCATCCAGCTTCGCCCGGTAGAACTTGCCGTGGCTCAGATTGGCAAGCTTCTTGACTTGGGCAGCACGGAAGTCGTGGCGGGCGATGGCCGCGGACACCTTGTCGTAGCTGGCCTTGACGCGTGAAGTGTCGAGGCCTGTGTATTCGAGAATCTTCATGAGGCGATGAGGACAAGTGCAAGAGCAAGAAAGAATTCTCTCATGGCCGTCTGGCCTGCCAACCTCTCTAGCAAGTTTTCCGGTCATTCCTGAACGGCAGTTATCCGACCTGGACCGGACGCCCTACGACAGGGTATTTCCTCATGCTGAATGACCGGTTCGGGCCGTCTCCTGCCCGATACGCTTTGGCTCATGTCGACCCACAAGGGCCGGTCCCCTTTCTCCATAACGGTCGTCCAAGCTATGTGCGGAACTGTTTAGCTGGTACGCGACCAGCTTTCAGATATCGCGACGACCTGGCAACAAATTCGCATTCGCCCATGGGCTTGCCTGGCGCCAGGCGCAGTGGCGTCACAGGAAGGAGCAAGGCGGACGCATCTCGCTGAGCCATCCCCGGAATGCACCAAGCTTCCCGCCACACGACCGCTCAGACAGGCGTGTAGATCGCCAACTTTAGTGCAGGGTCATCGTTCGCCTGAAACGTCGTGTATTCGTAGCGCTGCGTGCCTCGCTGCGGGTGCGCGAGCACTTTCTGGCCGGCCACGCTGCTGCGGATGTCATGCGCGTCCCACCACCGCGCGAACTCCCGGCTACGGGCACGCACGCGCTCGACCAGTTCGATAAACGCCGGATCGTCGGTATGGAGATCGTGGGTCGCGCGAAAGAGCGCAATCATTCGACGGGCTTCATCGGACCAGGTGACCCCGAAGAGCCGCCGCGATTCCGGCTCGATAAACATGAAGACCAGGATGTTGCGGTCCGCTTCGGCGAAACGGTCGAAGCCCAGGAGGTCCGCAGCGGCGGTGTTCCACGTCAGGATGTCCCAGCGCCTGCCGGTTACGTACGCCGGCACATCAAGGCGCGCGACCAGACGTTCGATCGCCGGAGTGACGCTCTCGCGCGTGAACGCGACCCGATCGCCGTTGCCCGCGAGCGCCCGCAAATGTGCTGTTTCGACCTTGCCGAGGCGCAGGGCGCGAGCGAGCGCGTCGAGGGTGGTATCGGACGGCCTGACGGTTCGGCCCTGCTCGAGCCGCACATACCAGTCCACGCCGATGCCCGCCAGTTCCGCCACTTCCTCCCGTCGCAGGCCCGGTGTGCGGCGGCGCCGATCGTCGTTGAGTCCGACCGCGTCCGGACTCAGTTTTTCCCTGCGTGAGCGCAGGAAATCGCCAAATTCGTTTCGACTCGATGTCGTCATGATTGTCGTTTTCGCCTTGGGAGGCACGCTGAAGTCCTAGGATAGTGCTAGGCCTTGTTACGAATGCTACGCCTGCCAGAATGGTCTCGTCCAATTACCCTGACCGGAGACCGACAATGAAAGCTGCGATTCTGAAGACGCTCGGCATGCCACTCGAGATCGAACACATGCCGGCCCCCTTGATCGGCACAGGCGAGGTCATTGTCGATGTCGCCGCCGCCCCCGTGCTGCCCTACGCGAACGAAGTCTTCAGCGGCGAACGCCGATACCCAATTGACCTGCCGATGGTTCCCGGCTGCGGCGCGATTGGTCGCGTGCGTGCTATTGGCCCGGACGCCACGCACCTGAAGCCGGGTGACTGGGTGTTCTGCGATCCGACCGTGCGCTCGCGCGACGACGCCCTGATCCCCGACATCGCACTACAGGGCTGGAGCGCGCGCGGGGACGGCGGCAAACGTCTGCAACGGCATTTTCACGATGGCCCCTTCGCCGAACAGGTGCGAGTGCCGACGGAAAACGCCGTTCGCATCGGGGAGATCGATCCGGCCGATGTCGCCCGGTGGTGTGCGCTCAATGTCATGCTGGTGCCCTACGGCGGACTGCTCGCAGCTGGTTTGCAGGCAGGTGAGACGTTGCTCGTGAGCGGCGCGACAGGCAACTTCGGCAGCGCGTGCGTCGCCGTCGCCCTCGCGATGGGCGCGCGCTGCGTGGTCGCGCCGGGACGCAACGAACAGGCCCTCGCGGATCTGGAACGCCGCTTCGGCGAGCGCATCCGGACCGTGAAGCTTTCGGGTCGTGAAGAAGAGGACCGCGAACGGATGCGGCTGGCGGCGCCCTGTCCGATCGATTGCGTGATTGATCTGATGCCGCCGTCGGTTAGCACGACCACGGTGCGCGCGGCGGTCACGACCGTCCGCGCTTATGGACGAGTCGTGCTGATGGGTGGCGTCGGCATGCTCGGCGGCGAAGGGCTTGACCTGCCTTATGCGTGGATCATGCGCAACGACATCACGATACGCGGCAAATGGATGTATCCGCCCGCAGCAGTGACGCGCATGACGGGCTTGATCCGTGCCGGGCTGCTGGATCTCGGCCACTTTGACGTCACAACCTTCCCCCTTGATGACGCTAACGACGCGGTGGCTCACGCAGCTGCGAACGGCGGCCCATACAGGATGACGGTGATCCGTCCTTAGACGGCGGACTCTCGCCTCACGCCGGACATACTTTGTCGACGATTCAGCCCCCAATGTCGAGTGACCGGTCATGGCCGATAGCACCAGTTCGATGAACGTTTTACAGAGGTGACGTTGGAATTCTCAACGGCAGCTTTCCCGTGGTTGGTGTGAACGCGTACTGCCGGCCATCAAGCGTCATTCGTCCGTTCCGTCGCGCAGACATTCAGACGGCGGGTCCGCCCGGCGGATTCAACCGGTGGATGCAATAGTTTGCTGGAATCGTTCGGCGGGCGTCTCGTAGTCCAGTGTCTTTCTTGGACGCTCGTTCAGTCGTCTTGCCACAGCGTTGAGTTTGGCCTGCGAATACACTGACAGAGCGACCTTGGCGGTGACAACGAGGTCCACCTCGTCCAACGCGACGACGATTAGGGCAATCGTTTGGAGACAGCCATGCATTTCGACTACCAACAATTCCACATCGACGCGTCACCTCTTGATGAAGGCGGCCGCTATTACGCTCGCGCGAAGATCTACCGGCGCGCCTCGGCGAGTGGCGATGCCGTCGAGGTAAAGTATTCGGGCGACCTCGGCGATTACCCCTCCGACGCGGATGCCATTGAGGCGGCGCAGCGTTGGGCGATTCAGTGGTGCGACGAGAACTCCGCTTAGGCTTCACTATCCAGGTCCGGGCTGTCCCGGAGTATTCGCCGCACGCACCAGACATCCAGTTCGGGGGCACGCGTCAGGCGAGAGCGATACGTGCAGCAAGGGCTGACAACGGCCCTCACGACCGATCCTGCTGATCCCCGGCAAAAGAAGCGGCGCATAATGCACACATCCCTTTGTCAGGATGATGGAGGTAGATGTGACAACTTTTGCTATCGACGCCGTTCGCATCAACCCGACGAACGACAGGTTTACCCATGTGCGTTGGGCTCCCGTCGATCCGGCGACGCGTGAATGGCTGTCCCCCCCGGCGATTGTGGAGGTGGTCGAAGTCGTCGCCGCGATCCGTCGGGGAGATGTTGTTTGGTCCCTTTTTACGCTTGGTGGCACACGGTATCTCGGGCCAAAAATTGTGTCTGTCTCTCACACCGACGGAACCGCCGGGATCGACACGGATGTCCCTGGCGATCATGTCGAAAAATGCATTGACGATTTGCCGCACCTTTGACGGCATACCTTTGAGGCCGTCGGCGATCGGACTGTGAAAGGTCTGGACGGGTCGGTAAGACTCGTTGATGGACAGAGAGAGCTGACATTCGCCGACGCCAGTTTGTAAAAGTCAGCAACGCGATACGCGACAGCCGCACCAATTTGATCGGCGAACGTCGGCTCAGGCCGATGACCCACCAGCAGCCTTTCCGCGACGAAAGTCCGCTTCACTCTTCAAAGAGCCATTGATGCTTCGACATGCCGGAAGTCGGCTCTGGGTCGGCAAGACTCATCCATCCATGACTTAGCAGACATTCATCGGCACCGGCTTGCGAAGGTCAGCAAAGCGACCTGCTGCCGCCGCACGCTGCCCGATCGGCAACCGACCGCTATGGCCGAAGTGTACGCGACGGTTATCAGGCAGGTCTTCTGGAGAACCAGCCATGCGGATGACGGCTTTGAGGATAAGGGGTCCGGATTCGTCCGATGCGAGGTGCGCCAAAAAGCGGGCGCACGAGCCGGGACGTAGCATTGTTTCGCACGGCTAGCGTCGGTCGCGCTCGATTTCAGTCTGTTCTGGGCTGCTTCGTACGGACCAACCCCGCGCCTGGTCGCGTCGCTCGGAAAATATCGAGGATACAAGGCAGGGAAATACTCTCCGTACCATAACTTAGACGCCCACATCCTGACGACACGCCTGAATATGAGCGGTGGCGACCGCGCGCTAAACTGGGTGTGTGCTATCGAAAAGTTCGGTGGGTCGAGCGCAAGACGATGAAATTCACCCGAATGATGGTCGGCCTCGCCGTCGCGTACATGACCGTGTTAGCCGGAGTCGCCATCTTGCAGGATCGTTTTCTCTACTTCCCTCAGAAGGCCGCAATCGAGGAGGTCACCTCCGGCGGACTGCGCGCCTGGCCGACACCTGAGGCGTTCAGGGGCCTCGTGGCGGAGCCGGCCGGGTCCGCGCGCGCCACGGTCATCGTCTTTCATGGCAACGCGGGGCATGCCGGCCACCGCTCATTCTATGCCGCGGCGCTCACCCGGCTCGGGCTGCGCGTGATTCTCGCCGAATATCCAGGCTACGGGCCGCGCACCGGTGCATTAGGCGAAGCGAGTCTGGTCGACGATGCTCAACAAACCATCGCGCTCGCACATCGCCTCTATGGAGCGCCGCTGCTGCTCATCGGCGAATCGCTTGGGGCCGGCGTGGTGGCTGCGGCCGGCTCGCGCGAACGCGACAAGATCGCAGGCATGATGCTCATCACGCCATGGGATCGGCTCGAGCACGTCGCCGCTTACCACTATCCGTGGCTGCCCGTGAGGTGGCTGCTGCGCGACCGATACGACAGCGTGACCCATCTGGCGTCGTTCGACCGCCCGATTCTCGTCGTGGTTGCGGAACGCGACAGCATCGTCCCTACGCGCTACGGCGAGGCGCTTTACAACTCGCTGTCCGCACCGAGAAAACTCGTGGTGGTGAAGGCGGCTGACCATAACGACTGGATTGGCCACGTCGACGAAACCTGGTGGCGGGAGGCGACCGACTTCCTTCTCACGCCTTTGCATTGAAATATGAAGACGCCACCGGTCTCGTCCAACTCGGAGCGCATCTATGTTCTCGATGCGAAGAACAGGCCTGTCGAGGTGTTCGACCACGGCGCGTGGTCGCGCTGGATGACGGAAAACGAACTGATCTTCCGCCGCACACTGCTGGACGACTACGGTGTAACGGTCACGACCCGCTTCCGTGGTGTGGCCAAACCGAAAACCGGGGAGGCTTTGCTGTTCGTGACGCGCGTCGCCGGAATGCAGGCGCAAGACAACAGGAGCTACGGAGCAAGTACGCTTGATGAGGCGCTGGAGCAGCATGAGCGCATCGTGCAGAAAATCCTCCGGATAATGACAGGGCGGTGACCATTACAGCACGACGATTCTGCGGAGTCGTAACCCCAGGGAGTCGTCCATACATGGTGCAAACGGCGCAAGCGAATCGGTTAGAGTGTCCTGCTGAACGAATAGAGAGCCGTCGTGGCGTGTCGATGAAACGTAGCTGAAGATCCGCGGCAGGTGGGTGTAGCTCCGCCGGGCGGTGAATCGGGCCGGCCAGACAGTTGACTTCATGCTACGTGCAAAGCGCGACGTGAAGGCGGCCAAAGCCTTTTTCAGGAAAGCTCTCAAACATCAGGGCAAGCCGCCGAAGACCATCTCACTGGATGGCTATGCCGCCCCACAACGCGCGGTGCGTGAGATGAAGGTTCGATCCTCGAAATATCTCAATAACCTGATTGAACAGGACCTACCTGTCTAGCCGTGAGGAAACTGATGAGCCGCGAATGATCTGTGGGCTTTATGAACCCTCATTGTCCGATGACGTCGAAACGCTCCTCGGCGAAATGAACCTGGGGAAACTTCAAGAAGGTCTTGTACATAACCGCTGCAGGAAAAGCAGTCGATCACACGACCCCGGGCCTCGATCGCGCTTATTCGGCCGCAATTGACATTTCCCGACAACATGCCCACGCGAGAAGAAAGTTCTACGACGTCCACGTGCGCACGCCGTCCGACACAACGCAAAAGGCGCTCGAATATATTGGCGGGCTCTATGACATCGAGGCCTCCATTCGCGGCAAGCCAGCGGCCGAACGGCTGCGAATACGGCAGGAGAGAGCCAGGCCACTGCTTCAAATCTACGAAGCGTGGCTCAGGGCAAAGCTCGAAACGCTTTCGTCAAAGTCCGATGCAGCCAGGGCAATCAACTACTCGCTGAACCAGTGGAGCGCACTGACGCTGTATTGCGAAGACGGTACGCTCGAGATCGACAACAACATCGCGGCGAACGGGCAGCCGCGATGTACGCACTGATCGGAACTTGCGCACTGAATGACATCGATCCGCGCGCCTACCTGGACTACGTGCTAACCCACATCGCCGATCACAAAATCAATTGCATCGACGAGCTCCTGCCTTGGTGTGTGGCCAACAAACTGCACACGCGAGCCAGTCCGCCGAATCCCGCCACCTGACCGCCAGCTCCAGTTCGCCATCATGCCTCACGCGCGCGCGAACGGACGAACGGCCCAGCTGAGCCGCTTACTGAGAACGAGAGCCGGTCGACAGCGCACCTCAATCCCACCGCTCGTCACGCACCTGAACGACGCCCGCCTCGATCCGCACCGGAAACGCCACCACATCCTCATATGCCGGCGGCGCCAGCACCTTTCCGGTCCTGATGCAAAATCGTGCACCGTGGCGCGGACAGACGACCACGTCGCCTTCGACCACACCGCCAGTCAGGATGCCGCCGTCGTGCGGGCAGACATCCTCGATTGCATAACAGGTGCCGTCGACGTTGAACACAGCAACCTGCGCGCCGTCGACCTCGACGCTGCGAACAGACCCGGCCGGAAAATCCCCGATCGCAGCGACGTCGACCCAGTCTGACATGTCAAAGCATCCCCAATTGCAGGCGCGCCGCATCCGACATCCGGTCTCTCGACCACGGCGGATCCCACACCAGTTCAACGTGCACGTCGTTCACTCCGCTCGCCGAGAACACCGCATCCTCCACCGTCGCCGGGAAGGTCTGCGCGACCGGGCAGCCGGGCGCGGTCAGCGTCATGCGGATCCCAACGCGGCCTTCGGCTTCGTCCACGTCAAGACCATAAACAAGCCCCAGATCGTAGATGTTGACCGGAATCTCCGGGTCGAACACGGTGCGCAGTGCATCGATCACGCGTTCTTCAAGACCTTCTGTTGTCGTGCCACTGCCGGGTTGTGCGGCCTCAGCGCGCTTCAGCCAGTCGAATGTGCTCATCGTCTGCCTCACTCTGTCGAAACGGGGCGATCCTCGTCGTGCAGCGCGGCGTGGAGCGTATGCCAGGCCAGCGTCGCGCACTTCACACGCTCGGGAAATTCACGTACACCGGACAGCACCGCCAGCTTGCCCATCTCCGGCGCGGCTGTCGCCTGCCCTGCAGCGGGTGTTGTCACCATGTCGTGAAAGCGCCCGAACAGCGCTTCGGCCTCTGCTTCCGTTTTGCCTTTCAGCGCCTCGGTCATCAGCGACGCTGATGCTGTCGCAATTGCACAGCCCGCGCCTTCGAAACTCGCTTCTTTGACGATGCCGTCCTCGATTCGCAGATAAAGCGTTATCCGGTCGCCGCACAGCGGGTTATAGCCCTCAGCCGTGTGATTGGCACCGGACAGTCCATGACAGTTACGCGGCCGCCGGTAGTGGTCGAAGATGACTTCCTGATACAGATCGCGCAGATCGCTCATTTTCCGAATATCTCCCTGACCTTTCCGAGACCTTCGATCAGCGCGTCGATATCCTGGTGCGTGTTGTAGAGGGCGAGCGACGCGCGCACGGTCGCCGGTACGCCGAAACGCTGCATCACCGGCATCGCGCAATGATGGCCCGCACGCACCGCGATGCCGTGATGATCGAGAATCGTGCCGACATCATGGGCATGCACGCCGTCGAGCACGAACGACAGAATGCCTGCCTTGTCGCGTGCGCTACCGATAAAACGCAAGCCCGGTATCACCCGCAGGGCGGCCGTCGCATAGGCGAGCAGTTCGTTCTCGTGCGCGGCGATGACTTCCATGCCGATGCTGTCGACATAGTCGAGCGCCGCGCCCAGCGCAATCGCGCCGGCAATGTTCGGCGTACCCGCCTCGAACTTCCACGGAATCGCGTTGTATTCCGTTTTCTCGAACGTTACCGATCGGATCATGTCGCCGCCGCCCTGCCATGGCGGCATCGCTTCAAGCAGTGCGGCCTTGGCGTATAGCACGCCAATGCCAGTCGGTCCGTACACCTTATGCCCGGACAACGCGTAGAAATCGCAATCTATCGCGCGGACGTCGACCGGCAGATGCGTGATTGCCTGTGCGCCATCCAGCAGCACCGGCACGCCCCGCGCGTGTGCCGCTGCAACGATGCGCTCCACCGGATTGATGCTGCCGAGCGCGTTGGCCAAGTGCGTCATCGCGACCAGCCGCGTACGTTCGCTTAACAAGCGCTCGTACGCGCCGGCATCGAGTGCGCCCGTATCGTCGATCGGCACGACTTTCAGCGCCGCGCCCGTCTGCTCGCAGACGAGCTGCCACGGCACAATGTTCGAATGGTGCTCCATCGCGCTAATCAGGATTTCGTCGCCGGGCTTGATCTGCGGGCGAGCATAGCTCTGGGCGACGAGATTGATCGCTTCGGTCGTGCCACGCACGAACACGATCTCCTCCGGACGCTGCGCATTGATGAAGCGTGCAATCTTCGCGCGTGCGGCCTCGAATGAATCGGTCGCGCGCTGCGACAGCAGATGCACGCCGCGGTGCACATTGGCGTTGCTATGCCGGTAGTAAGCGTTTTCCGCGTAGATGACCGAGGCAGGCTTTTGCGTCGTGGCGCCATTGTCGAGATAGACCAATGGCCGGCCATGCACGCGCTCGCCCAGAATCGGAAAATCGGCTCGCCAGTGCTCGACATTGCGCGGATCGGGCGTCTGCATCTGTTCGATCGGCTTCATAGCAGCTCCCTGATGCGCTCGCCTTCCGGGGTGCGCGCGAACAGCAGGTTTTCGAGCCGGCCACGCAGCGAATCGATGCGCACACCTTCGACTATGTCGCGCGCAAATGCGTATGTCAGTAGCGCCCGTGCCATGCGCTCTTCGACACCTCGTGCACGTAAATAGAACAGCTGGTTGTCGTCCAGTTGACCGACCGTCGCGCCGTGTGTGCATTTCACGTCGTCGGCGTAGATCTCGAGTTGCGGCTTCGTGTCGATTTCCGCATCGCGTGACAGCAGCAGGTTGTGATTCGCCTGATGCGTGTCCGTTTGCTGTGCATCGCGATGCACGATGACGCGCCCGTTGAACACGCCGCGCGCCGCGCCGTCGAGCACCCCGCGGTAATGTTCGCGACTCGTGCCATGCGGCTCTGTGTGATCGATGCGCGTGTGGTGATCGACGTGCTGCCGGCCCCCGACGAAATAGAGACCGTTCAACGTCGCTTCCGCGTTCGCGGCGTTCAGGCTTGTGCCGATACCAGTGCGCGACAACGCGGCGCCGAACGCGAACGCATGTGAGGTAAAACAGCTGCCCCGTTGCTGCGCAGCGGCGACCGACGCAATATGAAAAGCCTTCGGGCCCTCTCGCTGCAACCGGTAGTGCTGCACGTCCGCCTGCTCGTCTGCGACGATGCGGGTAACCGCATTGGTCCAGTACGCGTCGCCGCTCAGCCCTACAAAATGCTCGACGATCGTGCAGCCCGAGCGTGCTCCTGCAAGCACGACATTGAACGGCTGCACCGCAAGACCCGCTTCGTCGGTCAGGAACAGGATCTGCAGCGGTTGTTCGATGACCTCGCCAGGCGGCAGCACGATGGCAAACCCATCCGTCATAAACGCCGTATTTAGCGCGGCAAAGCCATCTGAATACGCCTGCGAAGCGAATGCCGATTCCAGTTGTTGTGGCATTTCTCTCAACGCCCGGGTGAGCGAGCCCACAAATACCCCGTGTGGCAAACCATTCAGTTTCGACGGCCGCGGCACATGCCGACCGTTGACAAAGACCAGTCGATGCGCGGCAGGGTCCAGCTTGAGTTCATCGATGACGTGCCGCACGTCGCTATCGTCCGTGCGTTGTGCCTTGAAATGCCAGGGACGCTTGCCAATCGCCGACACGTTCGTGTATTTCCAGTCCTCGTGCCGCGTGGTCGGCAAACCCAGCGCGTCGAACTGGTCGAACGCGCTTCGGCGCGCGGCACGCAGCCATGGAAACTCAACGCCGGGCAACGTCTTCGCGAGTTGCCCAAACTGATGGAAATAGTCAAGAGATTCGTTTTTCATGGATGCCCCGCACTTTCCTGGCTTGCTGTATTTTCTGGTTGCACCGCTTCATCGTCGATCCAACCATAGCCTTTACGCTCCAGCTCCAGCGCCAGTTCACGGGACCCCGACTTCACGATCCGGCCATTCGCCAGCACATGCACGCGATCCGGCACGACGTAGTCCAATAGCCGCTGATAGTGCGTCACGAGCACGATCGCCCGTTCTGGACTGCGCATGCTGTTGACGCCCTGCGCGACAATCTGCAATGCGTCGATGTCGAGTCCGGAATCCGTTTCGTCGAGAATGGCGAGCCGGGGCTCCAGCACGACCATCTGCAGAATCTCGTTGCGTTTCTTCTCTCCGCCGGAAAACCCTTCGTTCACGGCGCGATACAGCAGACTCTCGTCCATCCGCATCAGCGTCATCCTCTCCTTGACCCGTTGCAGAAACTCCATCGCATCGAACTCCGGCTCGCCACGATACCGCCGCTGCGCATTCAGCGCCGCCTTCAGCAGATAAACGTTGCTCACGCCGGGTATCTCGACGGGATACTGGAACGCGAGAAACAGTCCTTGGTGTGCGCGCTCCTCGGGTGCGAGCGCCAGCAGGTCGCGGCCGAGATACGAGACCTCGCCGCCCGTGACAGCAAAGTCCTCGCGCCCGGCCAGCACCTGGGCAAGCGTGCTCTTGCCCGAGCCGTTTGGACCCATGATCGCGTGCACCTCGCCGGCCCTTACATCCAGATCGATGCCACGCAGAATTTTCTTGCCGTCGACTTCGACCTGCAGATTACTGATTTCAAGCATGGTCCGAATCCCTCGCGAATCGCTGTGGGTTATCCCACGGCGCCTTCCAGGCTGACGCCGAGCAGCTTTTGTGCCTCGACTGCAAACTCCATCGGCAGCTCCTTGAAGACCTCCTTGCAGAAGCCGTTCACGATCATCGACACCGCATCTTCCGGCGACAACCCACGCTGCCGGCAATAGAACAACTGGTCTTCGCCGATGCGTGATGTCGATGCTTCGTGTTCGACCTTCGCGGTCGGGTTCTTGACCTCGATGTAGGGGAATGTGTGAGCGCTGCAACGGTTTCCGAGCAAA
The DNA here is from genome assembly GCF_050435625.1 of Paraburkholderia sp. RAU6.4a. Taxonomy (NCBI): domain Bacteria; kingdom Pseudomonadati; phylum Pseudomonadota; class Betaproteobacteria; order Burkholderiales; family Burkholderiaceae; genus Paraburkholderia; species Paraburkholderia sp. RAU6.4a. Next base: position 690,684 of record NZ_JBNDKQ010000001.1, on the reverse strand, counting down.
AGCGAATCGCACTGCGTGTAGTTGCGCGCGCCTTCCGCCGCACGGCCGACCTTCACGAGGCCGCGATACGCGTTCTTTCCGCGGCCCGCCGAAATGCCTTTCGACAGAATCGTGCTGCGCGTATTGCGGCCGAGGTGAACCATCTTCGTCCCGGTATCGGCCTGTTGATAGTGGTTGGTCAGTGCCACCGAATAGAATTCACCGACCGAGTTATCGCCCTGCAGGATCACGCTCGGATACTTCCACGTAATTGCCGAACCAGTTTCCACCTGAGTCCATGAAATCTTCGAATTGGCCTCGCGGCAGTCGCCACGTTTGGTCACGAAGTTGTAGATGCCGCCCTTGCCCGACGCATCGCCCGGATACCAGTTCTGCACGGTCGAATAGCGGATCTGCGCCCCTTCCAGCGCGACCAGCTCGACCACAGCGGCATGCAGCTGGTTTTCGTCGCGCATCGGCGCGGTGCAGCCTTCCAGATAGCTCACGTACGCGCCTTTGTCCGCGACGATCAGCGTGCGCTCGAACTGCCCGGTGTTCTGGGCGTTGATACGAAAGTAGGTCGACAGTTCCATCGGGCAGCGCACGCCCGGCGGGATGTAACAGAACGAGCCATCGCTGAACACGGCGGAATTAAGCGCGGCGAAGAAATTATCGGTGTGCGGCACGACCGAGCCGAGATACTTTCGCACCAGTTCAGGATGATGCTGTATGGCATCCGAGAATGAACAGAACACAATGCCGAGTTCCGCCAGCTTTTCGCGGAACGTAGTCGCTACTGACACGCTGTCGAATACCGCATCCACCGCTACGCCCGCCAGCAGTTCGCGCTCCCTCAGCGGCACACCCAGCTTTTCGTAGGTACGCAGCAGTTCCGGATCGACTTCATCGAGACTCTTCGGACGATTCTTCTGCGTCATCGGCGCGGAATAATAGATGATGTTCTGATAATCGATCGCCGGGTGTTCGACCGTCGCCCAATGCGGCTCGGTCATCGTGAGCCAGTGGCGATAGGCCGCGAGTCGCCATTCGAGCATGAACGCCGGCTCGTCTTTCTTCACCGAAATGAGCCGGACCACATCCTCGCTCAGCCCGCGCGGAAGCGCATCGGCCTGCAGATCAGTCACGAAACCGTGCTGGTATTCGCGGCTGATCAGTTCATCGAAACCGGTTGTGGATGCGCTCATGCGTGGCCTCCGTCAATCGACTTGGCGCAGGCGTCGAGCCCGCGCGATGGGTGGAGATACTACGCGCGCGGATCGCGCTGATATCGACTGCGCGCAAAGTGGGGCCCGCCATGTCCGCCAGCGTGACCTGCTGCAACGCTTCGTAAATCAGGCGATTGACCTTCTGCCAGTTGGCGCGCACCGCGCACGCCGCCTCCTGGATACACAGGCCTGGCGTAGTGCTGCATTCGGTCATCCCGATCGGGCCGTCGACGACGGCGATCACCTCCGCCAGCGTGATCCGCGCGGGCGGCCGCGGCAGCAGGTAGCCGCCGTTTGTGCCGCGCAGCGACTCGACGACACCACCGCGCGTCAGCACTTTCAGCACCTTTGACACCGTAGGCATCGCGACCCCGGTCGCCGCCGCAATACTGCTTGCGCTGTGGACGGCATCGGGATCGCGCGCCATCGCAGTCATGATCACCGTGCCGTAATCGGCAAGTTTGCTCATGCGCAACATCGGAACATCTCCCGTTTTAATCAGGACCCTTTTGGTCCAGATTACATCGAAACGAAAACCGCACGTTTGGAGTGAGCGACACTGTCCTGTGTGGGGATTCCTGGCCACGTCGCGAATCGCTTTCCGTTTCGGGAGAAGTATTTCGCGAACGGCCCAACGCCAATTTCATTCTAGACCTGTATATATAACCTTGTCAGTGTATTGGTCTTCGTGACGGACCGCTCTGGCGAGCCACGCTCCATCGACCGCGAATACCCACTCGCCCGACCAGACATCAATTGTTTGATATCCAGAATATCGAAAACTGATTTAAAAGCCGGAATCCGCGTGAAGGATGCGCGATGTGCGTCGCCTATCTCGGGAGAGGCCCGCCGCATAGTACTTTGGGCTGTTGTGGCATCCGGACCCAGTGGGGCTACTGCCCGATCTTTCTGGTGATTGTGGTTGTGTGGAGTGTTGAGCAGGTGCGCGGACTGAATGTCGAACGCGCCCATTGCCCCGGCCTACGTGTTCAGCGCATACATGAAAGCCCGGAATCCACGGTCACCGTTGCCGGTTGTCGCTGTCGGATGAATAATCCCCCGTCAAGATTCGGACGTTTACGTGCGCTAACGATGACGGCCCCTTTCGTCCGTGCCTGCATGAGATTGCCCTTCAAGGCGTATAGGCAATTAACAATTTTGCGCCGATAAATTCTGATTATTTCATTTTCAGAAAAAGTATTTGACGAAGTACGCGTTTACCCATGATGGACACCTCCTGTTCCAAAGGATAGGTGTCCACGAAAGCGGGTCAACTCCAGAAGGTCACATTCGGGTAGGTTTGGGTGCGACTTCTGTCCTTGCACTACACGATCTTTGACTTTTCAGGATGCATCGTCAGCCCACACTCCGTCAGCGCGAGCCGCTCGATCGTTAGCGGCTCCTGCAAATGCGCACGGATGTATTCCTCCACCCGTCGTACATAAAACGGCGCAAGCGGTCTGCGCTCGCGCGTCATGCCGCTTCGTACGCTGTTCGGTTGACCGTAGATAAGCGCGTTCAGCAGTGTCGACTCGAACTGCTCAAATGCGAGTGGATAGCGCAGCGGATGCGCCTCCGTACTCATGATTTCCGCGAGCATCGGCAGCAACTGCATCAGGCACACCCCTGTGCCGACGTCAGTGCGAATTCTGGCTCGAATTCGATTGCCCCACCCGCCGCGTCGCCGAAATGACGCTGTGCATGACGCTCGAGCACATCGCGCTCGATACGCAGGATGGCCTGCGGGCAAGCTTCGCCCCACCGCATGCGCAGCGCCAGCGTGGGCGACACCAGCGAGCCGGCGAGCGTCCATATTGAAGTGGACCTGCGCGTAGGCGAGCTCGTACAGTTTGCGCTGCTCGTCGGAAGGGCAGCCGTCACCGATCAACGCTCGGCTCGCATCCATCCCGCTGCATAGGGTATCTACCGAACATTTCATGCTTGCGTTGTCAGGATACCTGATATCAAATACGGAACTATAGCGACGGACAGGCGCGTCTTCCAGGACGCGCTTTATTTTGTTCTTTATATCAGCTTGCCTGATATTGCATCAACGGTGATCGGCGCCAGCATCCCCGTCACGCTCATCGCCGCAATCGCCTGAAACCGAAGATCCCTCAATCGCAGTTCAACAAAAAAACATACAACTGGTCTGGAGACATCACCATGCAATTGAAGTCGACTCACGTTCTCAGGTTCGGTGCGCTATGCGCGCTGAGCACTGGAGCCTTTGCGCAATCGAGCGTCACGTTGTATGGCATCGTGGACACGGGGATCGAGTATGTCTCGCACGCGAACGCGAAGGGCGACAGCGTCTTTCGCATGCCATCCGTTACCGGAGAGTTCCCATCACGCTGGGGGCTGCGCGGCAACGAAGATCTAGGCGGCGGCTACAGCGCTGTCTTCACGCTCGAAAGCGGCTTTAACGTGCGCGACGGCAGTTCTGGACAGGGCGGGAGGCTGTTTGGACGCCAGGCATTCGTCGGCATGAAAAGCCCGTACGGAACGCTCGCGTTCGGCCGTCAGTACACGATGACCTATCTTGCGGTTCAGGGCGCCGACATCATCGGTCCGGACATTTACGGCATGGGCTCCCTGGATGCCTATGTGCCCAACGCACGCGCCGACAACTCCATCACCTATCTTGGCTCGTACAAGGGCTTTACGCTGGGCGCGGGCTATTCATTCGGACGGGACGCGGCGGGTACCGGCAACTCGCCGGGACAAGGAACCTGTACCGGCTCGGTTCCAGGCCACGCCACGGAATGCCGCGACTGGTCCGCAATGCTCAAGTACGACTCTCAATATTTCGGCGCGGCTGCGTCGTACGAGGAGCAACGCGGCGGCGCGACCGCAGCCGCCAACTTCTTCGACGGAATTGCGCCGACACCTCTCATCAACGCCGCGGACAAGGACGCCCGTACCCAACTGAGCGCCTATGCGCAGTACGCAGGCGCGAAGATCGGCGCAGGTTGGATTGGACGCCGCGTAGTGACCCAGTCGCCGACAGTACCGAATATCCGTTCGGATCTGTTCTTCCTGGGCGCTTCGTACATGGTCACGCCTGCGTTCCTCCTCGATGGCGAAATGTTTCGGATCATCAATAGCGACCACGATACCCGCGCCACGATGGGAACGTTACGCACCACCTATCTTCTGAGCAAGCGTTCGTCGGTCTATGCGCAGGCTGCGTATCTCGCGAACAGCGCGAAGGCGCGCTATTCGGTCAGCGGTGGCGGCGGTGGGACCACGCCAGGCGCGGGCATGGGTCAAACGGGCGTGATGGTCGGCATTAAACACATGTTCTGATAGGGGGCGAGAATGAAACGAACTTCAATTGCTATGTGCGTATCGGCAGTGTCCGCGATGCTGGCGGCCTGCGGCGGCGGTTCCGACTCGCTCTCCACCAGTGCGACACAATTGCCTCGGCTTTCCGCAGCACAACCCGCGACGCTGTCAGGAAACTGCAGCGCGCTCGCCGCCAGGCTGACGTTTGCGGCCACGACGTTCACGTCCGTTACCGACGTGCCGGCCGGAACGCTCACGGTGGCAGGAAAGTCCGTGCCCGAACATTGCGTGATCGAAGGGAAAATGAATCAACGCACGAGCGCCGTTGACGGCCAAACTTATGCGATTGGTTTTGAAATGCGGCTACCTATCGCGTGGAATGGTCGCTTTTTCTATCAGGCCAACGGTGGTCTCGACGGTAGTGTGACACCGGCGACGGGGGTGCTCAGTGGCGGGGGCCCGCTGAACAACGCTCTAAACATGGGCTTCGCCGTGATCAGTTCGGATGCAGGTCATTCCGGGTCGCAAAACCCGCTGTTTGGTCTCGATCCCCAGGCGCGCCTCGATTATGGCTATAACGCCGTTGCTACGCTCACGCCAATGGCCAGGCAGGTGATCAAGTTGGCCTATGGCAAGGGCCCCGACCGCAGCTACTTCGAAGGTTGCTCGAACGGCGGCCGTCATGCGATGGTGGCGGCAGCCAGGTCTTTCGCGGATTACGACGGCATCATTGCCGGCGACCCCGGCTTCCATTTGCCAAAGGCGGCGATCGGGCAGATGTGGAGCGCACAACAGCTAGCTACCGTCGCGACCGCCAAAACGTCGGCCGGAATTGCCGATATCACCACCGGCTTGACGACTGCTGAAAGGCAGCTCATCGCGTCGAAGGTCATCGCGAAGTGCGATTCGCTGGATGGTGTAGCGGACGGGATGGTGCAAGACATCAAAGCGTGCCAGGCGAACTTCGACCTGGCCACGGACGTACCGACATGTTCGAGCAATGGGCGCGACGGCACCTGTCTTACGGCGGCTCAAAAGCAAGCCGTTGGAAATATTTTTTCTGGGGCGAAAAATAGCGCTGGCACTGCGCTCTATGCGAGCTTTCCGTATGACGTCGGTGTCAACGGATCAGGCTGGGCCGCGTGGAAGCAAGGCAATTCGATCAGCCTTGACCCGGCTGCGGCGGCCTTCGTATTTACGTCGCCGCCGCAGAGCGCTTCGCTGCTCAGCTCCATCGGCGCCTACGCTCTGAACTTCGACATGGACAGTGACGCGCCGAAGATCTTCGCAACGAGCGGTGTCTATTCCGAGACTTCGTGGTCATTCATGACCCCGCCGAACGAGACTGATTTGAGCGGTCTGAGGAGCCGGGGCGCGAAGTTGATCGTCTATCACGGGACGAGCGATCCAGTGTTCTCGTCGAACGATACGACCGACTGGTATCAGCGCCTGTCCACGGCTAGTGGTGGTGACGCGAGCAATTTCGCCCGGCTCTTCACGGTAGCAGGAATGAACCACTGCAGCGGCGGTCCGACGGCCGATCAGTTCGACATGCTGACGCCTATGGTGGCATGGGTCGAGCAAGGGCAAGTGCCGAACCGGGTCATCGCAACGGCTCGCGACACGACCAACGCGATACCGAATGGCGAGGTGCCGACTAGCTGGGGTGCCGGGCGCACGCGTCCGCTCTGCGCGTATCCGAAGGTGGCCCGCTATACCAGCGGAGACGTGAACTCGGCAAGCAGTTTCACTTGCAGCTAAGCCACTGACCGTGCGAGGGGGGAGAAGATGTGAACGCTCCCCCACTACGCCGAGGAAACGTTAGGCTCCCTCACCGCCCGCGATCGCTTTGAGCCGGCGATAAAGCGTGCGCTCGCTCAATCCCAGCTGCGCGGCAAGCTCACTGCGTTTTCCGCGGAATTGCGCCGCTGCGCGCGAGTTCCGCATCGGTCAGCTTGCGCGGCAAACCCACGCCCACCGCCAGCGAATCCTGACCACCGCCGGAAGTCCTGTCGCGGACCGCCTGCGGCAAGTGTTCGGCGCGGATCACGCCACCGTCGGCGCGCTGGTCGGCGCGATTCTCGGGCTGACTGGCGCGGGCGGCAGCATTCTTGCCGTGCCCGGGCTCGTGTTCAGCATGGGCTGGCCGCTGCAGCAGGCCACGCCGGTCGCGCTCGTCGCGGTGGCCGGCGGCGCAGCGGTGGGCGCGCTCGAGGCATTCCGCAAGCGGCTCGTCCGTTATCGCGCCGCGCTGCTGATGGCCGCCGCGGGGGTGCCCGCGACCGCCGCCGGCGCGCGTCTCGCGCATGCGTTTCCGCAACGCGTGCTGCTCGCGCTGTTTGCCGCGGTCATGCTGGTGGTCGCGTTCCGGCTGTTGCGTCGGACGCTCGCGCGTCTCGCGAGGCACAATGGTCAATCTGCGTCGCGCATGTCGACCCTGCGACCGGCCGCTTTCGCTGGACCTGGCCGACCGCAGCCGCGCTCGCGGCCACCGGTTCGCTGACGGGATTGATGACGGGGATGCTCGGTGTCGGCGGCGGCTTCATCATCGTGCCGATGATGCGCAAGCTGACGGACGTGTCGATGCACGGTATCGTCGCGACTTCGCTGATGGTGATCGCACTCGTCGGCAGTGGCGGCGTTCTCGCGACGGCCACGCACGGCGCAACGCTTCCACTCGAAGTCGCGTTGTGGTTCACTGGCGCCGCCGCCGGTATGCTCAGCGGACGGCTTGCATCGCATCACATCGCCGCGCGTCAGGTGCAACTGGGCTTTGCGAGCATCCTCGTCTGCGTGGCGCTCGGCCTGCTGGTCAAAGCGGCGCTGATGTAAGCGCCGCCGCTTCCCTCCAACCCACACGACTGTCGACCTGAACGATGATCGATCTCGACCATTTCACCCCGCTCGCGTCCCTGTGCGGAGGCCTGCTGATCGGCGCCGTGGCTGCGGCGATGGCGCTTTTGCTGGGCCGCATCGCCGGAATCAGCGGGATAGTCGGCGGCCTGCTGCGCTGGACCAGGCAAGACGGCGCATGGCGCGTCGCCTTCGTTGCCGGGCTGGTCGCTGCCGCGGTAATCGCGCGCGCGGTCGGTGCGCCCGTCGCGATCACCGTCGACGCGTCGTGGCCGGCCGTGATCGCGGCCGGCTTTCTGGTCGGCATCGGCACCCGCTATGGCAGCGGTTGCACGAGCGGACACGGCGTGTGTGGCATTTCACGCGGCGCCACGCGCTCGCTCGTAGCGACGGCGACGTTCATGGCGGCCGGCTTCGTCACCGTCTATATCACGCGACATCTTCTCGGAGCATAGGATGGCAACAGTCGTTTCATTCGTATGCGGGCTGCTGTTCGGCTTCGGCCTGCTGTTGTCGGGCATGGCCAACCCCGCCAAAGTGCTGGGCTTCCTCGATTTCGCAGGACGCTGGGACCCGTCGCTCGCGTTCGTGATGATCGGCGCGGTGGCTGTCGCAGCAATCGGCTTCGCGATCGCGAAGCGCCGCGGCAAGTCGCTGCTCGGATTGCCGATGCAGATTCCCGCGTCAACGCACGTCACGCGAAGGCTGATGGTGGGCAGCCTCGCGTTCGGCGTCGGTTGGGGAATTGCAGGGTTCTGTCCCGGCCCGGCGCTCGTTGCGCTCGGACTCGGGTCGGTGAAAGCGTGGGTGTTCGTGGCGGCGATGATCGCGGGGATGGCGGTCTTCGAGTGGTTGGAACGGCGCAGACAGGCGGCCTTGGCGACTGCCCCTTAACCTGGCCTTAAGGCGCGGCCGTGTACGATCTGTTTCGACTGAATCCAACTCACAGGCTCCCCTATGCAAGTCTCCACTGAACACCGCTATGATATCGTCGCACGTTTGCTCCATTGGCTCGTCGTCGGGCTGGTTGCCGCGCAGTTCGTGATCGGCTGGACGATGCCGGACGTGCACCGCGATACCGTGCCGGACGGCGAAATCGCCTGGCACCTTGGCGTCGGCACCGCACTGCTCGCAGCGATGGTGTTGCGGGTGCTGTGGCGCGTGACTCATCGGTCGCCGCCGGACAGCCTGCCGCCGCTGTTTCGCGCCGCTTCGAAGCTCACGCACCTCGCGCTGTATGTGCTGCTCGTGCTGGTGCCGCTGCTCGGCTGGATCAACGCTTCGTCGCGCACGTGGACGGTCCGCCTCGCCGGACTTGCTTCGTTGCCCTCACTGTCGGCACCGGGTTCGTCATTCGGACATGCGATGGGCGATGTTCACGGCGTCCTCGCTTGGGTTCTATTCGGCGTGATCTGCTTGCATATCGCAGCGGCGATGTTTCATCAGTTCGTCGCCGGCGACCGCGTTCTGCAGCGCATGAAGATCTAGCGGTAGTTCGAGCGCTGCCTATATTTGCCCGTCAAACAGGGCAAAGCTGCGTGGCATGTCACGCGGGCGGACAGTTTCCCGAACTGATGCCGTACGGTCGAATGTTCAAGCTGAACGGATATACCTTCGGTGAACGTACGATTCCAGTGGCCGTGATGGCGATGCTCGACGTGACCAGGACGAGGCTCAACCATGATGCCAGCGGCAATATCGTCTCTCCCAAAGACGGTCTGCCTATTTTCGATTCAGCCAGCATCTTCCTCGCCGGCAAGATCACCGACAGGATCGGTGCGTTCGCGCAATTTACCTACTCGAACTACGACCATCAGTACGTGCCCGTCCCGCCGGAAACCAGCGTGGAAGCATCGCGATCAGGACGTCGTCTTTAAGGAAGGCATGATGAAAAATAGCCGCGAATGCGTGCAACCCCGCAAGCCACATAATGGCGTCGCCGAGCCACGCGTGCAGCGATGCGAGGGCTGAGCCTGCTCCATGCGAACTACTGAGTAAAGGCGGAATATCGTAACCGCCGATCAGCGTCAACGGATGCCCTTCGAGCCACGCGCCCGAGATGGCGGTAAGCGGAAGCGCGAGGAGAAGCAGATACAGCATCCATCGAACGGTTGTTGCCATCACAGCTATCCAGCGAGAAATTGGAGGTGTCTCGGGACGCGCGTCGTATGCTCGCCACAGCAGGCGGACGAGGGTGAGCGCGAACACGCACAAACCCAAAGTCTCGTGCAGTCGCCGGTCGAACTCGTGCACCGAAGAGTAGACGCGCTGTTCAGATCCGCCGGGCCCATACATGAACGTCACGAGCACGACAATTGCCGTGCACCAGTGGAGGAATTGGGCAATTGAACCGTAGCGTGTGGCAGAGCTTTTCACTATAGCGCTCCCGATGTGTGCCCATCGACGAACGGTAGGCACGACCGCGACACGGCAAGCCAGTGGATAACACACGCAGCTGCATCGTATCGTGACGTGGCATACATGGCTGGCCGGACGCTGGCGTATTGGATTCGTGAATGGATTCTACGCGCAAACTCCTGGTGAAATCTCAAGCTGTTGGCGGCTCACGTTTCAAATCTTCTCCGTCCAGTCAGGCGGCGCGGTGTGCAGCCGGTCGCGTGGCGAGCGCCCGCAGATCGCAGATCATTCCGCGCGGCCCGAAACACCTGCAACGACGTTTATACCCCTGGCCGAAGACATCGGTTTGATTGCGTCAATCGGAGAATGGGTGCTGCAAACTGCCTGTGCACAGGCAAAGCGCTGGGAGGAAGTGCTGCCCGCAACCTGCGTTTCGAAGTCGTCGCGAAAGGCGTCGAACGAGCGGAACAATTGGCTTTTCTTGCCGTGGCCGGCTGCGAGATCGTTCAGGGATACTACTTCGCCGCGCCACAGCCAGCGGCGAATATTCCGGCCTACGCGGCGAGCCTGATGAGCGAGCTGCAAAGTGGCTCGTCTTGAGAGCCCCCGGCGCGACGACTTCACTTTGGCTGTGCGACGCCAAAGAGCGGCGCCTCGCCGCTCTTTGGTGCGTCGTGTTTAACGCGGATCCGACAGCGTCTGATTGAGCGTCTGCCCAGCGATGATCACGTTCTGCAACGTAATGTCGTGCACGTTGTAGAGGTAGATCGGACCCGGCGTGCTGGCGCTCGCGGGGCCTGCGGCCACAGGCGTGCCGAAGTCGCAGTTGGAAATCGTCACTCCCGTGATTGCCGGTACGCTCGGCGCAGGCGCCGGACCGTTGTAGTCGAACGCAACTGGACCTTGTGCAACGATGGCCTGGAAACAGGAGCCGGTTGTACTGCCCAATGTCACGTTCGAAGCATTGACGTTCGTGATGTTGACGTTGTCAATGAGCGCGGGGCGTGTGCGAATCGCATCGGCGGCAGGCTGGTAATCGCAATCGAACGTGATCAGGCCGCCTTGAGACGCGGACGGGTTGGCGGCGGTTGCGGTGGCCACACCGATGGGCACGGTGCCGTTGATCGGACTGCCCGTCAGCATCTTGCTGCCGTAGCCTCCACCCGTCAGGCTCACGCCATGCGGAAGCGTGACGCCGTTCACGTAGAAGTTCTTGACGTAGCCTCCACGGTTCATGTTCGTCTTGATACGGATCGCGATGTTCAGCGAATTCGTTGCCCAGAACTGATTGAGCATGGTCAGATTGCGCGCGTAGATGTTCTGCACGCCGCCACCCATCTCGCTGCCGAGCGTAATGCCGCCGTGACCGCTATTCATCATGCAGTTCTGGATCACATGGTTCTGCGCGGGTCCGTACTCCGTGTCGAGATCCTTGCCTGACTTGATCGCGATGCAGTCGTCGCCGGTGTTGAACGTTACGCTGTCGCACAGCACCGTGTTGCAGGCGTCGGGGTCGAAGCCGTCGTTGTTCGGTCCGATACTGTCGGCTGTCACGCCACGGATCACGACGTTCGTGCAGTCCGTCGGATGATGCTGCCAGAACGGCGTGTTGTTGGTTCGGTAGTTTTCCATCAGCACGTTCGTGCAACCGATGAACTCAACCATACACGGCCGCAGATAGTGGCCGAGACCAAAGATTCGCTGCGCGACCGGCACGCCCGCTTCGGAGAGCGCCGGCAGGTAGTTCTGGTCTTGCTGCCACGGCGTAGCCGGATTGGTCAACATCGCGTAGAGCGCGGCCGGAATGGTAGGGGCGACCACCATCAGATCGACGTTGTTCGGGTTCGTATAGGCCTGGGACGGCGTGGTCGACCCCGCGCAGCCGTATGCGCCGCTGGAACCCTTGTAGGTCCACCAGCAAGTGCTGGTGTTTCCGCTTCCGGCGAACGGCGTCATCGCCTGACCGTTCAGCACCGAGGTCGGGCCTTCGCCAGTCACCGCGATGTTGTTCGCATTTCGCGCGTACACGGGCGAGCCGAAGTTCAGGCAGTCGTTCGCCTGCCAGCGGCTGTAGTAAAGATTGCCGTTGGCGCCGCAGTTGACCGGACCGTCCTTCGCATAGTCGGCGGGATTCGGGCTGAAATAGATCGTGCAGTTCGCACTCAGATGGAAGTTGACGTTGCTCTGCAGCACGATGGGACCCGCGCAATACCACGTGCCCGCCGGCACCACGACCCGGCCGCCACCGGCTGCACTGCAGGCCGCGATTGCCGCGAGGAAAGCGGGACGTGAATCGAACGATCCCGGTGCGTTGGTCGCGCCGGCCCCCGTACTCAGGGGCGATGAACTGCCGGTGTAGGGGTTGGCCTGGGCAATGACCGCGCACGGTTGCGCACCGTACTGCTCGACCTGGAAATCGACGGCCGGGAACGCGCTCTGCGTGATCTTCTGCAGCGCATTAATGATGTTCGTCGCTGAGCCGTTGGGACCCCAGATCGGGTCGGCCGCAGCCGTTGACGGCGTGCTTCCCGTCGCTGGCGTGGAACTACTGCTTCCGCCTGCCGCGGAAGCGGAAACTCCGCCGCCGCAAGCCTGCAGGAGTGCGCTGCCGGCGAGCGCGCCTCCGAGGCCAATGAAGCCACGGCGCGAAATGCGCAAGGTGTCGCCCGTTGCGGGCGCATTTTTATCAAGATCGCACGACAGCTTGGACATGGAGTCCCCTCCGGACAAATAGTTGTAGGCGCACGAGAGAATCGTCATCGCGCATGTTGTATGACAAGTCTAGAAGAGTAAAGACAAGACGCGGGTCAGTACATATCGTGGAAACCCTTACTAAATGTTTCCTCGATAGCATTTCGCGAGTGTGAAGAGGGTTCGGATCGCTTTTGGAAACTGGCGCAGGCGCTTCGACTAGAATAATTTCGACGTGCGGCTCCGGATTCGATGCACCACACCCGTTAATAGGTATCGCCATGAACGACGGAAGGCTCGTATTGCATGCGCGACATCGGGTTGAGGGCGGCGGCCTGCTGGTCGCCGCAGCCTGCGGCCACGCTGCCAATAGGCACAGCGCTTTGCATATAAGCGATCGATGAAACCGCGATCCGCCGCCTGCACTGCTGTCCTGATGATCGCAACGTGCATTGCGGGCATCATGCAGACTTCACCAGTAGCGGCACAGGCATGGCGCGACCTCGCGCCGCAACCCGCACCGCAGGCGCCGCGAAGCGCGTCGTCACCCTCCTCCCCGGAAGCGCAGGCCGAGTCTGCACGGATCGCTGTCGAGCGGCTTGCCGGGCTCGTCTTCGAACCAGCCGGCGCGTCCGCGGCGGCATCGCCGAGGCAGCAAGGTCGTATCGTCGCGCAAGGATTGCCCGTACTCGACGCCGCCTTCCTGCAGAGCTTCGCCACGGACCTCGACAAGCCGCTGACCTTCGGCCGCCTCGCCGAGATACGCCGCGCCGTGGTCGCGCGTTATCGGGCGGCGGGAAAGCCGCTCGTCGACGTCTACGTGCCGGAACAGGACGTGAGCTCGGGTGTCGTGCGTATCGCCATTGCCGAATTCAAACTGGGTCGGGTTCACGCCAGCGGCAACACCTACTTCTCGAGCAGGCTTCTCGAACGTGAAATGCCGCTCGAGCCCGGCGGACCGATCCTGCAATCGGCGGTCTCGAAGGGACTTGCGGTGCTCAACGCGAATCCTTACCGACGGGTCGATGCTGTTTTTGCGCCCGGTGAGGCCGCCGACACGACCGACGTCGTGTTGCAAACCGAAGACCGGCTGCCGCTTCGCGTAAGCGCGGGTTATGACAATGAAGGCGTGCCGGAGCTCGGCCGTGATCGGTTCTTTGCAGGCATAGGCTACGGCAACCTGCTTGGTCTCGATCAGCAGATCGCCTATCAATTCACGGCCAGCAACGATTTTTTCAGCGGCAATCCGAATATCGAAGGCCGCCCGAACCGCGCCCCGCTTCACCGCGCACGCGCTGAACTATACGGCGCCGCTGCCTTGGCTCGACAGTATCGAGTTGTTCGGCGTCTACGCGCAGAGCACGCCACGGTTGCCCGACACGTATGGGCAAACGGGCATTTCTGCGCAGCTCAGCTTTCGCTACGACTTGCGTCTGCCGACCATCACGGACACGACACAGTTGATCCAGATCGGATACGACTTCAAGCGCAGCAACAACGATCTGGAATTTGGCGGCTCCCAGGTTTTCAACTCGAATACGCACATACATCAGTTCGTGTTGTCTTACGACATCAGCAAACCGACCGAGGCTGGCACGGCGCACGCCGCGGCGACACTCGTCGCCAGTCCGGGCGGACTGGATGGCAACAATCAGGATTCGGCATTTAACGCCGCGCGGCAGGGCGCGACGGCCCGCTACGTCTATATGCAGTTGACAGCGTCTCGTGCCACCGCGCTTGGGGCTGGCTTCACGCTGATCACGAACGGAACGTTCCAGTGGACGCCGAACACGTTATTACCGAGCGAGGAGATGGGGCTCGGCGGGGAGTCCAGTGTGCGAGGCTACGACCCATACGTCACGCTCGGCGATCGCGGCTGGAACATTCAGACCGAGGTGCGCACGCCTGCGATCTCGCTCGGCGCGAGCAACGCAGTCGTGCAACCCTTTGTGTTTTTCGATGCGGGCCGCGTATGGAGCACGATCGACCAGCCAGCCGAAACTAACCCCGGTCTGCTCGCGGGCATCGGCGCGGGCGTGCGCGTCCAATGGTCGAGATTCGTGGATTTGCGCTGCACCTATGGCGCGCCGTTACGCTCGGCGATACCAAATGGTTCGAAGGCGCCGATCGTGCTCTTGTACGTGTCGGTCGGAACGTGAGCCGTCGATAGATGCCCCATGTTCGACACGGCCCGCCGCCGTGTCTGCCTTCGTTGCGCCGTCATCCGGCCGAGTCCGAGCCCTGCTCGGGCTCCCAATCGCGCGCGGCGGCGAGACAGGCGCGGACTTCTTCATCGGTCGTCTGGTCGAAATTCACATAGAACCCGCCGATCCCCATCAACCAATCCGGCTGCAGCACGCTCACGAACGCGTGCGCGATTCCTTCGAATGCCGTGCACGCATCGGATTGCGACACCGGGATCGCCACCACGATCCGAGCGGGATGTCTGCTGCGGAGTGCGTCGAGCGCCGCATGCATCGATGCCCCCGTCGCGATGCCGTCGTCGACCACGATCACCGTCTTGCCCTGTACTGGCACCGGCGGGCATTCCCCACGGTACGCCAGTTCCCTGCGCGCGAGTTCGGCTGTTTCGCGCGCGATCACGTCGGCCAATTCGGCGTCACTGATTTGCAGTTCGCGAAGCACCGACCTTTCCAGATGAAGGGCGCCCCCCGTCGCGATGGCGCCCATCGCCAGTTCCTCGTCTTGCGGCGCCCCAAGCTTTCTGACGACGAGAACGTCGAGCTTCGCATGCAATGCCCGTGCAACTTCGAACGCGACAGGAACGCCGCCGCGCGGCAGAGCCAGCACCACCAGATCGCCGCGACCCTGATAGTCGCGCAGTGCGTGGGCCAGTTGTCTGCCAGCGTCGGCGCGGTCGCGAAACAGGTTGCCCATCGCTTTTCCTCCCGCAACGTCGGTGCGCGTTGCCAGAGCCACTATGCCATCAATCGGCCGCAGCAAGCGTCCTCCTGAACGGAGAAGTTTTCACGGGTCTCGCCGGCGATGCCGGTACAGGGGCATGCTTCCATGGCCGCTACCTCGCGCTCGATGCGCCACCTGGCGAATTCGCACTGCCGACTGCGATGCGGCGGTGAATTACCGGTCACCCGCTCCTCGAACGTCGCGTCAAAACGCAACGCTGAACGCTGTCACGAATTCGTCGAGCCGCGCGCGATCGAGCCCGTCGATACCGGCGGCAGCGACCCTGCCGTTTCCTCCGAACTTCCTGCAAAGGACGTCGGCGCCTCGCGGACAATCGAGCGGAGCCCGTACGCTCGCCGTGTATCGGCCATCGGCGCCGGCCGTCAGCACCGCGTGCGCTCGCGCCGGGTCGCGTCGCGCGACGAGATTGGCGAAATCGCCTCGCACGCGCCGCGCCCACGCCGCGTCGGGAAGAATGTGCAGCGTTCCATTGGCGAGCCGCCGCGTTACCGCGAGTCCCAAGGCCAGTTCGAGGTCTTCCGTTCGTCGCGCCTGCAGTTCGGGCAGCACGCCGGTCGACGCAATGAACTCAAGGGGGTCCGAATAGGGTTGAATGGCGCGATACATCTCGACAGGATCGACGGCAAGATCGACGACGCTGTCCCCGTAGGCGTTGTAGTTGATCGCTTCGCCGAGTTCGCGCAGTTTGCGCTCATCGGACGAGTTCACCGCGCACGCACTGGCGGCCCGATGCGCGGCCCTATGCAGGTTGTCGCCATAGGCCGCGACCACCGCCCATCGCGTGTACCGGCCTTGAAGATGGCGGTCCACGATCAGCGCAGTGCACCTATCCGGTGACGTATCGATATGCGTCGTCAGCAGCGCGTGTGCGGGGATGGGACCGGGGAAATGATGATCGAAATAGTCGATCTTTACACCAAGATCCAGCAACGCGATGAGTGGCTCGCGGTTCGAGTCGAGCGAAATATCCAGCACGGTCACGCTGTCGCCCGGCTGCGCGTTCGCGCGTTGCAGAAGCGTTATCTCGCGCTTGGCTCCCGTGATCAGGATGGTGTCGGCAGGCTCGGCGAGCCGCAACTGATGCAGCGCGCAGATGCCGTCGGCATCGCCATTGAAAATATCGAATCGCTTCATCCGCTGCTCCACCGGCGCGTTGCTGCCACGATCGCACGCGGCTTGACTGCGGTCAATCGGTGACCCACGCTCCATTTCGTATGGAAGCGTGCAGGCAGTTGCCGAGCGACTGGCGATGCCCGGCTACCGCCTCGTTGATACAGATCAAGCCGGTTACCATACCCGATGGCTTCAATGAGTAGACGATTCCGGCTCGCGCGCAAGGCGGGCGCCGGCCGTCCCACCACGCGGAGGTCAACCGTGCCGAATGAGACGCTCGTGCTTCACCATGACGCCCGGCAATGGCTGCTCGATGGCATCAATGCGCTCGCCGAGGCCGTCAAGGTCATGCCCGGTTTCGGCGGCCGCAGCGTGATCGTCGAACGCGCGCCCGGCGTGCCGCTCTTCGCGAATTCCGGCCTGGTTGTCGCGGGCTCGGTCGACTTGAGCGGTCGCCACGAAGAAATGGGCGCGCAGCTGCCCGCGAGGTGGAGTCCGGCATGAGTTCGCCACGGAGCCGCAAGCTTTCTTCACCACGGGCCAATGCAGGCATGCGCGGCATCCAGCATCTCGCCAACCGGGTCCGCGCCGCGCGCCGCAGCGTGCGCGGACTCGACGCGACGCTGCGCAGGCCGGGCACGTACCGTCATCCGGCGGGCAGGATCGTCCGGGTCGAAACGCACATATCCGTCGTGTATCTCGCCGGGCGCTTCGCGTACAAGATCATCAAACCCGTCGCCCCGGGTTTCGCGGACTTTACCGCCACCGCGACCCGCGAGCGCTGCTGCGAAGCCCAGCTCCGTCTGAACCGGCCACTCGCGCAAGGTATTTACGCCGGCGTGCTGCCGATTGCGCGCCACGCCGGCGTGCTGACACTCGGGGACGGCGGCGTGACAGTCGATCACGCGGTCAAGATGCGCCGCTTCGACGAGGCGATGCTCTTTTCGAGTCTCGCGGCGAAGGGAGCACTGACGCCGCGCGACATCGACGGCGCGGCGAAGCGGCTCGCCGACTATCACCTGAGGGCGCCCCGCAACGCGCCGTCGTCGCGCTACGGGAGCGCCACGCTGGTGCGAACGCAGATCGAAACGATCAACGCGGCGCTGCTGGCCAATTGCAGCCATCCCGCGCTGCCCGGCATTGCCGCGTGGTGCGCGCGACAGCTCGACCAACTCGCGCCGCTGATCGAGCGGCGCCGCGCCGAGGGTTTCGTGCGGGGTTGCCATGGCGATCTGCATCTGGACAACGTGGTTCGCTGGCGCGGCGCAATCGCGATGTTCGACTGTATCGACTTCGACGATGCGCTACGCTGGATCGACGTCGCAGCGGACGTCGCGTTTCTCGTGATGGACCTGTGCGCGCGAGCGGAGCCCCGTCTGGCCAATCGACTGTTGAACCGTTGGCTCGAAACGTCGGGCGATTATGCGGCGCTGTCGCTGATGCCTTTGTACGTCGCCTATCGCGCGCTGGTGCGGGCGTGGGTCGCGTGCCTGAAAGCGGGATACGTAGCGGGCCGCAGCGTCGCCATCCCGGATCCGGCCCTGCGCTACCTCGAGGTGGCACGGGCGCAAACGCAGAAGCCGGGACCCGTTTTGCTGCTGTGTCATGGCTACTCCGGTTCGGGAAAATCGGTCGCGAGCCGGGCCCTTGCGGACCTGTGCGGCGCGGTGCGAGTGTCGAGCGATGCCGAACGCAAGCGTCCGCGGCCGGCGCCCGACGCGCAAACCTCGCTCGGCGCCGAACACTACACGCCAGCTGCACGCCACGCGATCTACGACCACCTTCTACGACTCGCGCACCGCGTGCTGCAAAGCGGCCACAGCGCGATCGTCGACGCGACCTTTCTCGAGTTCCGTCACCGCGACACGTTTTTCGCGCTCGCCCAACGGCTTGGCGTACCGGCTCGCATTCTCGACTTTCGTGCCGAACCAACGGTGCTCGCGCAACGCATCGAAGCGCGCCGGCATGGTCCGCGCGATCTGTCCGACGCCGACACCGCGACGCTCGCGCGTCAACTTGCGAGCGCCGACGCACTGACGCCGGCGGAACAGGCGTTGACCTTGTCATTCGACACCGCGGTACCGATGGCGGCGTTCGACTCCCCCGCGATCTGGCGACCCGTGCTTGCACTGATGCAGTCAGCGCCGTTTGCGACCCGCTGATCGTGTTCCGACGCGAAGCGGGGTCATTGATCTGCGCGCGTGACCGAGGTCGCGTCCGCGTCGATCACGGCTGGCCGATGCTTCACCAGATCCGTTGATACCGGTGGGCGCTTAGAAGTAGCGCGCGCTCATTGCCGGTGCCTGTTCAACGGGCGGAAACACGTCCCACGAACCCTTGCCGTGCCGGAAAAATACGATCGTCAGCGGTCTCGAAGAAATCGCGCCTTCGAGCCAGACATACCGCGCCCGGGTGATCGCCAGGCGGCCCGTGCGCACCACGTGCGCCGGTGTCGTGCCGGTCGGCGCAAGCCATTTCTCGACCAGTGCGCGCAGCGGGATGATGGTGTCGTTCATTGCCGCCTCCCTGGACTCGCCGACCTTGGCGCCGGACATCGCGGCGTGTCGTCGAATCTATTATCGGCAACGGCTGGCGTTATCTAAATCAGCGACGGCGGAAACGGGGTTAGTCCGTCGTCGCCGGTCGTAGGAATCGGCTGACCCCAGTTGAACGATCGGACGACACGGTCCGTGCTCCACCGCCGAGGCTCAAACGCACGTCACCGAACCGGGCAGCGACAAGCAGAGCCAGCACGCGGCGCGCTTCACGACTGCCCCCGTGCCGACGTAGCCGGCGGCACGCAGGCGCCCGTCGCGGCCAGTTCGGCGATTTCGGCGGTGATCTCGTCCTGCCGGACGATCCGATAGTCGCGCGTGAGTTCCTGCAGCCGGTCCTTCACATGACGGCTCGCCGCCAGCATCGCCCCGACGCGCGCCGCGCTTTCCGCCGCGAATGACTGCATCAGGCCTTCGCACAGTTCGAGGTACACGTAGCGCTCGGTGAGGCCCCTCAGCAAGCCGTCGAGCGGCAGGTTCAAAAGCGGCGCCTGCCCGCGCGACGCCACCCGGAAGCGCGTGAAATCGAACGGCACCAGCCGCCGCGTCACGATGCGCTCGTCGAGTCCGGGGCCGGGCGTCGCGTGCACGAGCCACACCTGCGACGACGCCTGATCGCGAAAGCGCGCGAACACCGCGTCCGCGAGCTGACTGGCCACGCGCATCACGACCTCCGCGTGCGAGGCCATTCCCACGGACCAGCCGTAATGCAATGCGCGTTCCTGGGCGAGCATCACGCCGCGCGTGCCGACGATGAAAATCTCGCCCGGCTCGCCCGCCTTCAATCGTTCGACGCGCGCCAGCAGATGCTCGTTGAAGCCGCCGACGAAACCCTGCTCGGTGCATAGCACGATCAGAATGCGCGCGGTGCCTTCCGGTGGCGCGTATTGCGCCGCATGTGCCGACGATGCGGCAGCCAGCACCATCCCGATCGCCTCGCCGACGGTCGCCGCCGTCGAGCGGATGCCCGCGAGCCGCGCCTGCGCCTCGCGCTCGCGCGCGGCGGCGATGCCGCGCATCGCGCCAATCACCGTTTCGAGTTGCCGCGCCGAAGCGGTGCGGCTTTCGATCTCACTGAGCTTGCTGCTCATCGGGACTCCCTGCTGCTTGCGCCGCGCGCGCACGTTCGTGCATCGCGCACTCGACGAGCGGCTCCGCAACTCCCTCACGATAGCGGCCCGCCCAGCATGCAAGCTGATCCATCGCCTGCGCGCGCGAGCGCTATGACGAAGCGGCACGGCGCTACGACGCGGCGCGTCACCGTTTCCCTTTCGACCTCGCGAATGTCATTCGTCCGGAGCTCGACAAGCCGGCTTTCACGGTACCGGACGCAACGCCGGTGCACCGTCATCCACGCACCGACTTCGGCGCGTTGCGTGGTTCGCTGCGGGTTTAGTTGCATCCTTCCCGACCGCGCGTGCGACCGCCCGAGCTACACCAGCCACTCCGTCTCCCGCCGCGCCGCCATTCTTTGCCTGATCTTCTGCGCGAACGCTTCGCGTTTGTTGGCGTCCCTGCGGCGGTACAGATCGCTGCCGCTGATCACGCAGGCCGCAAGCGGCGTCTTGCCCGCCGCCTCCGACATCTGCTTCAGCGCCGATCCGCTGCCGCGCGCGCCCTCGCAGCAGAACAGCGCCAGGTGACGGATCTGTCCTCCGTTCGATTCCAGCCACGCCCGAACCGGCGCGCACGCGCGGCCTGCCCAGACGGGCGCGCCGACGACGACGAGGTCGTACGCGGCGACGTCGAGCACCGCCGGCATCACGGCGGCGCGCCGATGGCACAGCGCATCGATCACCGATCTGACGTAGCCGCGTGCGCCATCACGCGATCGTGGCCCGGCGCGTTCGCGGATCGGTTCGATGTCGGCGTCGAGTTCGGACGCGAGCAGTTCGGCAACACGTCGCGTGGTGCCGGTTCGCGAGTAGTAAACGATCAGAATCCTGCAACGCTCGGTCATGTTCCTTCTCCGGCAGCAGACACTGGGCGCTCCGTCCGCCAATTGGGCGTCACTCGTTGCGTGCGCGAAGCGCGCACGCCGAGCCGGGGTATGGACTCAGCCCGGATTAACCGGAACATTCCCTGGCCGTGATCGTTGCCCTCCACAGACGGCACGCAACTGCAGGCACCGCTACGGCGCGACGTCCGCTGCTATCACTGTATTTGCGCGCAGCCGGCAGAGCTTGACCTACATCAACTGGCGTGCGGCATCGGCGCGCTTGATCTGCGTCAATAGTCGCGCCGGGCCGGCCCATAGACTCCATTTGACAACGGGCTTACGCCGGTGTCCCCACGTTCTGTCACGGCGCTTTGGCGATGAGCTACAAGCCACGCACGGTGGAAGCCTCGACACCTGGCGAAGACGTCGCGAAGCGCATCGTCGCGGCGGCGCTCGAATGGCACGCCGACGCGATTGTGATGGGCACGCACGGCCGCCGTCGTGTTCAACGACTGATGCTCGGCAGCGTCGCCGAGCGCGTGCTGCGCAGTGCCCGCTGCCCGGTTCTGACGATCCCGGCCCATGCAGGCGTCGAACCAGCCGACCATTCCGTCCCGGCCTCAGCCGAAAAGGAACTGACATGAGCTATAAGACCCTGCTCGTTCACATCGACGACAGCCGCCGCTGCGACACTCGCGTCGCGCTCGCGCTCGATCTTGCGCAGCGTTGGGATGCACACCTGATCGGTCTGTATGTCGTGTGCGAGGGCCTCGCGAAACCGCTGTTCGGCACCGACGACGGTTTCGTTGCCCAACGCGCCGCACTGACGACCGATCGCCGCGAGACGGCGCGGCATGCATTTCTCGCCGCGGCCGAGCGCGCCGGCCGCGCAGCGCAATGGCGCGCGCCGGAGGGCTCCCCCGTCGCCGTGACGACGCTTCACGCGCGGCACGCCGACCTGCTGGTGCTCGGCCAGCCCGACCCGCGAGATCCCGCCAGCTACGTCGACCGGCATTTCGTCGGCGAGGTCGTGCTCGGCGCGGGGCGTCCCGCGCTCGTGATCCCGCGCGCGGGCGCCGTGCCGACGCTCGGCGAGAACGTGCTGATCGCGTGGGACGGCAGCCGCGAAGCCTCGCGAGCGATCGCCGACGCGATGCCGCTGCTCGAACGGGCGCGCTTCGTTGGCGTCGCCGTCGTCGAGCCCACGCACGACCATGAAGCGGGACCCAGCGCGATCGACGTCGCGGCATGGCTCGAAGCGCACGGCGTGCGCGCGTCGTTCTCGACGACGCCGCGCCTCGGCATCGCCGGCACGGGCGCGACGCTGCTGAACCGGGTGTCGGATCTACATGCCGATCTGCTCGTGATGGGCGCGTATGGCCATTCGCGTGCGCGTGAGCGCGTGTGGGGCGGCGTTACGCGGACGATGCTCGAATCGATGACGGTGCCCGTGCTAATGGCGCATTGACAGGACGCCGTGCCGAACGAACGCTGCTGCGCGGCGTGGGGCGGTACACGCCGCGCGCCTGCGCGCCGCGCATCAACTCCCGCGCCGCCTCGGTCCGCTCAATGCGAACCATTCACGGCGAAACGCGACACCGTCCTTCCGCCTCGTTCAGGAAGCGCTGAATAAGGTCGCCGCCATGCGAAGGCGAAACACGGCCGAAGTGACATCTCACACAAACGGCCCGACCGCCCGCCACGGATAGCGGACAATGGATCGTGAACGAGACGCCGATCGCGAGACGGTTGGAGCCAGCGGTCACGAAATGCCGTTCGGATTGATCGACGTGCGCGAACACGCCTATGCTCGGCGACTCCATGCGGATCGATACAGCGCAAAGCGCCGATTTCGCGATTGCGGTCAGGTTTCCTTGGCAATGGATGCAACCGGGAGAGATCACCCCATGATCAAGGTGTTGCTGGCCGACGACCACACGCTCGTGCGCGACGGACTGCGCCATATCCTGCAGCAGGCGAGCGGCTTCGAAGTGGCCGGCGAAGCTTGCGACAGCGCGACGACGATCGCGCTGATTCGCGCGACGCAGGCCCACGTGCTCGTGCTCGACCTGTCGATGCCGGGGCGCAATGGCATTGAACTGATCAAGCAGATCAAGGAGGAAAAACCCGGCCTGCGGATTCTGGTGCTGACGATGCACGCCGAGCAGCAATACGCGGTGCGAGCGTTCAAGGCGGGCGCGTCCGGCTATCTGACCAAGGAAAGCGCGAGCGCGGAACTGGTCGGCGCGGTGACGAAAGTCGCGTCAGGGGGCGTTTATGTCAGCCTCGCGATGGCCGAACGCTTTGCCCAGAACCTGAACGAGCCTGCCGACGCGCTGCCGCACCAGCGGCTGTCCGATCGCGAATTCGACGTGTTCCGGCGCCTTGTCGAAGGCGAGAGCATCACCGAGATCGCCAACGAACTATGCGTCAGCGTGAAGACGATCAGCACGCACAAGACGCGCATCCTCGAAAAAATGCAGATGCCGAACGAGAACGGGCTGGTTCGCTATGCGATCCGCCATAAGCTGTTCGACGACGAAAACGACCTGTAGCGCTTCTCCGCTGCGAGACCCGCGCAAAGCGTACGCGAGACATCTGAAACGTCGACCTGCCACAAACCTGCCACGGTACCCGGCGACACGATGACGACACGAACCGCGTGCTCGCGGGAACGATCCGAAAGGAGACTTCGAGATGAACGATGCCGCCCAACATGACGCGTGGGAAATCGGCGAACCGCACACCCACGCCTCCACGCCACTGGAACAGCAGCTGCGCTTTGCGCTGCATTATGCGGTGCTCGCGCCGTCGAATCACAACACGCAACCGTGGCGGTTCATCGTCGATGGCGAGACCGTACAGATCTGCGCCGACCGCATGCGCGCGCTTCCCGTGGTCGATCCTTTCGATCGCGAACTTCTGATGAGCTGCGGCGCGGCGTTGCTCAATCTTCGCGTGGCGCTGTGCCGTCTCGGTCTCGCTTATGCGATCACGCTGTTTCCATCGGAAGCCGACCCCGACATCGTGGCGCTCGTGCGCGTGTCGCGCGACGGGCTCCGCGACCCGCACTTGCACGAACTATTCGACGCGCTGACGGCGCGCGTGACGACGCGTGCGCCGTTCGCCGACGAAGCCGTTCCGGCGGCACTGCAACGCAAGCTCAGCGACGCCTGCGACGACGAGGGCGCGATTGCCTGTTGCGTGGAGCAAACGACCGCGCGCGAGGCGCTTGCGCAACTGATCGCCGACGCCGATCACGCGCAGTTCGCGGACCCACGCTTCCGTCGCGAGCTCGCCAGCTGGATCCACCCGCGCCGGCGCGACGATGGCATGCCGGCCTACGGTACCGCTGTCGGAGCATTGCTCGACTTCGCGGCGCCGCTCGTCGGCCTGGCCGTCCGCGTATTCGATGTGGGCGCGGGACAGCCCGCCACGCATCAGCACCTCGTGCAAGGCTCGCCGCTGATGGTCGGCATCGCCAAGATGCGCGACGACCGCGAGGCATGGCTCGCCGCGGGACAGGCGCTCGAGCGGATGCTGCTGGTCGCGGCATCCGCGGGACTGACCGCTTCCTACCTGAACCAGCCGATCGAAGTGGACCCGCTGCGCGAGCGGCTCCGGACGCTGCTGGGAACGGAGGCGATTCCGCAGCTTCTGCTCCGCGTCGGCCGCGGTCCGCGCGTCAGTCATGCGCCGAGGCGGCCGCTGGCCGATGTGGTGTCCTGACACGCGTGAGTCCGGGCACGCGTGGAAACGGTACCGATGGGCCCTGATGAAGGTCGCGCGACAGCCAGACCAACGCCGGCATGCGCGATCCGACCGAAGAATCGCCATGTCATGCGCTACCCCAATGCCGCCACATGCTGCATGAACTGGACCTCAGCACTTCGCGATGGCCGCGCTTGAGCGAACGCGGCCAGCAACGATATCAAGCGGAAAAGCAGCGCGTTGCCTCACCTCAATGTCGGTTCGCGGGCTACACCGTTACCACGATCTTTCCGAACTGCCCGTTGGTTTCGAGGTAGCGGTGCGCGTCGACGATCTCGTCGAACCCAAAGGTGCGATCGATGACCGGCTTCAGCGAGCCGCTTTCGAGCCCCTTGAGCACGAACTCCACCGCAGCCTTTCGGCGCGTCGGGTCGCCACTCGTCAGCCAGATGTTGTGCGCCTTCACGGAAATCATTTTGGCGATCATCGGCAGCACGGGCAGCGTCGTGGCACGATTCGTCTAGCGCGCCGTACAGATACGCGATCCCCTGGAAGGACAGCGCCGAGACCAGTTTCGCGAAGTTCGGGCCGCCGACCGGATCGAACGCGACACGAGCCCCCTTTCCATCCGTGATCCGCATGATCGCTTCGACAAGGTCCGACTCGTCCGTGACGACCACGTGTGCGGCACCCGCGTCGAGCAACTGCTGTCGCTTGCCAGCATGGCGCGTGACCGCGATCGACGTCGCCCCCGCGTAATTCGCTAGCTGGATCGCTGCCAGTCCAACGCTGCTCGAAGCGGCCGGTATGACGACATAGTCGCCGGCGCCCACCTTCGCATCTTCGATCAGCGCGCCATATGCGGTGACGAACATCATCCACACCGACGCGGCCTCGGCGAAGGAAAGAGATTTCGGATGCCTGACGACTGCATGGTCCGGCACGATGAT
This sequence comes from Paraburkholderia sp. RAU6.4a, assembly GCF_050435625.1. Taxonomy (NCBI): domain Bacteria; kingdom Pseudomonadati; phylum Pseudomonadota; class Betaproteobacteria; order Burkholderiales; family Burkholderiaceae; genus Paraburkholderia; species Paraburkholderia sp. RAU6.4a. Next base: position 665,075 of record NZ_JBNDKQ010000001.1, on the reverse strand, counting down.
GACTTCGCCGTAGGTGAAGTACTGATTCATCGAGAACGACGGGATCACATTGACCTCGTCTCCGGGCGCGAAACCGCCGACGCCCTCGCCCACCGCGTCGACGATGCCGGCCGCCTCGTACCCGAGTCCGGCCGGAAAGCGGACTGGTTCGATGTACTGGTCGGTGCGCCACATCGATTCCGCGCGATTGAGACCGATCGCTTTCACGTTGATGCGAACTTCACCGCGGCCGGGGCCGCGGACCGATTCGTCGACGAATCGAAGCACTTCCGGCCCACCGGCCTCGGCAAACCTGACAGTCCGTGACATCACTACCTCCTGGATGGATTGATGGTAGAGCATTGCGAAAATTGCCACGTCGTTCCCGCGAGGGAATTCGACTGATAAGCGGGGAAATCCGAACAGTGCTTTTCGTCGTCGCCCCAGAACGCCGCCTCGCACAAAGAGGGTCGATCGAAAACTACGCGGTGGACGGATTTTCGCTGGTCATTCGCCTGATGATCGCAAGCAGTTCTTCGATATCGACGGGTTTGACGAGATGACTATCACACCCCGCTCCCGCTGAGCGAGCCACGTTCTCAGGCTGTCCGTAGCCCGACACGGCGACGATTTCAAGGCGCTTGCCGGCCGCCTGACGGTCCCTCAGCCGACGCGCAACCTCATAGCCGCTGATTCCCGGCAGACCAAGATCAAGGAAAACGATCTGCGGCTCGAAGGCAGCGGCAATCTGAAGCGCTTCTTCCCCGCTGTGTGCGGTGCGCACATCGTGCGCGTCGAGAATCATTGCGAGCGACAGCGCGGCATCGCTGTTATCGTCGACGATCAGAACACGCAATGGATCGGACGGCGGTCGACCTGCTTCGGCACCGTCCTTCGCCTGCTGGTTGCTGCCCTGGCAAACGGGTAGACGTATTTCGAATTCACTGCCTCTGTTCTTGCCTTCGCTCCTGGCGACAATGGTCCCGCCGTGCATCTCGGTCAGCGTCTTGCACACCGAGAGCCCGATCCCAAGACCGCCCCTGGACGGCTCGCCGTGGCAGGAACCCTGTACGAACAGATCGAACACGTGAGGCAGTGCGTCGCCCGAAATACCCGTGCCCGTGTCCGACACGGTAACGGATACCTCCTGACCGACGAGCGTCGCGCATACGACGATCCGGCCACCGTCGTCGGTGTATTTGATCGCGTTATCCAGCAGATTGGCAAATGTCTGGGTGATCCGCGCCGGGTCACCGTGGACGTACACTGGGTGCGCGAGCGGCAGACGCACGATGTCGTGATGCCGCTGCAACGCAGCCGGCATCGTGATCTCGAGAGCGTGGTCGAGTGCCAGCCTGATATCGAAGACCTCGCGCTTCAACTCGATCTTGCCGGTGGTGATCCTCGATACATCGAGCAGGTCGTCGATCAGATGCGACAGGTGGCCGGTCTGGCGTTCGATCACATTGCGCAGCCATTCACGTTTGGCGGGATCGGCTCCCGCGCCGTGGCCCAGCAGATGCGCGGCGTTACGCACGGGCGCCAATGGGTTGCGCAGCTCGTGCGCGAGCGTGGCCAGAAAGATGTCCTTGCGGCGATCGGCGTCCTGCAATTTCGCCTCCGCGTCGGTCCGCTCCGTCACGTCGCACAAGCTGCCAATGAACGTGTAATCGTCCTGCTGAACGGGCGGACGCAGATACCCGAACATTTCGACGGTCCTGAGCGCGTGGTCGGTTACGCGGTGCAGCCGGAACGCGACATGCACCGGCTCGCCGGAGACCAGCCGGGACTGAAAATGGCATTTCAGCAGTTCGACATCGTCGGGATGAACGACCGACGTCATGAACTCGGTTTCCGTCAACGGCCCCCTCTCCTCGGGCTGCCCGGTGATGTCGTACATCTGGCGGTTTTCCCACACGCCTTGTCGCGAGGCGCCACACCACTCGAAGATGCCGATGCCGGCCGCGCTCGTCGCGACACGCAGCCGCTCCTCGGTGAGCTTCAGCGCGGTCAGCACCGTGTGCAGGCTGTCCTGCGCCGCCGCCACCTCGGCCGCCTGACGTTGCATTTGCGCCTCGATGGCGTTTTCGATCATCGCGCGAAACGTGCGCTCGACGATGTCGTGTGCCCGTATGTGAACGTCGACGGAAGCCGCAACCGGACCGAAATACGCGCGGATCTCGTCTTTCAGAAAGCGCTGCATCAGATCGATGTTGCGAAACAGATCCGTGACCCGCCAACTCTCTGGCCAGAACCTGCCGGGGTACGCGACAGCCACATGCGCGGATAGTGACGCGTCGCTCTCGGCGACCAGCAGGGCGGCGCATACTTCGGCCAGCATATAGGCGAAACAGCCAATGAGTTCCTGCCCGCTGTCCGCATCGGTGTGCGCGGCCTGCTCCGAGGTCTCGGCGATCCAGCGATGCATCAGTTGCTCACGGGCACGCCCCAGCCTGTGCGCCAGCCCGTTTAGCGTGATCGCGCCTCGGGAATCCAGATCGAGATGCCGTTTCATCCAGGTACCCCCGGACGAAAGCTGTGAGCCCGCGATGCCGTCCCGGCACACCGGTTTGTGTCAGTCAACCTCTTTCTCATGGACCGTTTTAGCAGGTTACGCAGCGCGCGCTTATAAATAGTATCGCAGCATCCAAGGCGATCCGCCATGGCATGCGGGACAGGACGAACCAATTAAAAGCTCGAGGTTTCCGACGCAAGTATCCTCGCGTGCGCGTAAGATTGCCGGGAACGCGATGAAGACGCGAAGGAGCCATGGCGATGGAGGAACCCCGGAACCCGACGCGACAGAACGGCCCCAAGGTCGCGTTTGCCCTGCAAGGCGGCGGTTCGCACGGCGCCTTCACGTGGGGTGTGCTCGACCGTCTGTTGGAGGCTTCGTCGCAGGCAACCCCGCTCGATATCGCGGCGATCAGCGGCGCAAGCGCGGGCGGAATCAATGCGACGCTGTGCGCGGCGGGTCTCGCAACCAGCGGCGCACCGAAAGCACGCGACATGCTGCGCGCCTTCTGGGAAGCGGTATCGCGCGCCGGCGCGCTGGCGGGCAACGCGCTCCTCGGCTTTTCCGAACCCGGCCCATTCGGCGGCTGGAATATCGACTGGAATCCCGCCGCCATCATGCTGGAGGCCGTGGGACTCGTCGCTTCGCCTTACGGCAATCCGTTTTACCGCGATCCGCTCGGGCCGGTGATTCGTTCCGCCCTCCCCGAACAGGATCTCGCCGCGCTCAATACCACGCGCGATGGCCCGCAACTGTTCATTTGCGCAACCGACGTACGAACCAACCAACGCGCAATTTTCACCCGCCCCGAGATTTCCATTGACGTATTGCGCGCTTCCGCATGCCTGCCGAGCGAGTTTCGCACCATCAGCGTGGGCGGCATACCGTACTGGGATGGCGGCTATCTGGGCAACCCGCCTTTGGCGCCGTTGATCGCCCATGCCCAGGACCTGATTCTCGTTCTCGCGAATCCGTTCGTGCGCCACGACATGCCGCCTAAAGACGCGCGCGGCATTCTCGACCGGCTCAATGAAATCGGTTTCAACGCGTCCGTCGTACTGGAGATCAACGCGATCGAAGCGGTCAACCGTGTGCTCGACTCGGTCGGCGAGGAAGCGGCGCGCAAAAGCCGCTTCAAGCCCGTCAGGTTTCACCTGATTCGCGACGACGATTTTCTCGCGAAGTTCGGTTTTGTTTCCAAGAGCAGCACGTCCTGGTCATTGCTCAAAACGCTCTTCGAGCGTGGCCGCGAAGTGGCGAACGTATGGCTCGAGAACGACTACGCGAAACTCGGGCAAGCGTCTTCGCTCGATGTCAAGGGTTCGTTGCTCGATCCGACGCTCAAGCACAGCGGCAACGCGAGCGCGCGACGAAACTGAAAAGGACGATTTCCATGCCGTGCACCGCATCGAGAGCGTTAGCGACGGCTTCGACGTCGGTCTGGAACCGATCCGCCATCGCGCGCACCTTAGCCGGACTGATCGCGTGTCCAGCCGCGGCTCCACGCTTGCGGCAGTAGTCTCAATCGCCTGCCCGCGAGATGACCCTCGCGATGGCCTCCGCAGCCGTCGCAACGTTGTTGTCATTGAGCGCGGCGACGCACATGCGCCCGGACCGGATCAAGTAGACGCCGTGCCGTTCGCGCAACGTGTCGACCTGGTCTGCCGACAACCCGGTGTACGTGAACATACCGCGCTGCTCGAGGTAGCGCGCGAGCATCGTGTCCGGCACCTTGCCGCGCAGGCGTTCATGGATCTCCGCACGCATACGCATGATGCGCCGGCACATCGATGCAAGCTCTTGTTGCCATGATTGCCGCATTGCCGGTGTTGTCAGCACGCGCGCTACGATCTTTGCGCCGTGCGTCGGCGGATTGCTGTAGTTCGCGCGCACAGCGCTCGTCAATTGACCCAATACGCGCCCGGCAACGTCCGGCGACTCGCAAATCACCGACAGTCCGCCGCACCGCTCGCCATACAGCGAGAAGTTCTTCGAGAATGAATTGGCCACCAACGCCGGCACGTTCTGGCGCACGAGTTCACGAATCGCAAATGCGTCCGCGTCGATGCCCGCGCCGAAGCCCTGATACGCCATGTCGATGAAGGGCAGCAGGGTCCGCTTCCTGATGACCTCGATCAGTTGCACCCATTGCGCGTCGTTCAGATCGACGCCCGTCGGGTTGTGACAGCACGCGTGCAACAGGACGACGCTGCGCGCCGGCAGCGCGTCGATGGCCGATAGCATCTCTTCGAACTTGAGCCCGCCGCTCGATTCGTCGTAGTACGGGTACGTGTCGACTTCGAATCCCGCGCGCTCGAAGATGAAACGGTGGTTTTCCCACGTCGGATCGCTGACCCATACCCGTGAGCCCGCAAAATAGCGCTTGATGAAATCCGCACCGATCTTGAGCGCGCCCGAGCCGCCCAAGGTCTGCACAGTCGCGATGCGCCCCTCGGTACGTGCGGGCGAGTCGCCGCCGAACACCAACGATTGCACGGCATCGCGGTAGTGGGCGAAGCCCGCCATCGGCAGGTACGGCTTTGGACCGAGCTCGGCGAGCAGTTGTCCTTCAGCCTCACGTACGGCTTGCATCACCGGTAAGCGGCCTTGATCGTCGTAATAGATGCCGATGCTCAGATTGACCTTATGGTTGCGCGAATCCTTCGCGAAGTTCTCGTTCAATGTGAGGATCGGGTCGCCCGCATAGGCATCGATGTGTTCAAACATGCTCATTCCCTGGATTAGGCCAAATGGTTGCAGAAACGCGGTGCCTAGCGCATCGGCACACCAACTGGTACCGAGGTGTCCGCGCGTCGATTGCGCAAGCGATAGCCGACGCCCAGCGCAACGAGCCAAACGGGGATCAGGTAGACCGACATGCGCAGATCCGGTATCAGCCACATCACCACCAGGATGCCGCCAAGGAACACCAGACACAGATAGTTGGTAAGCGGATAGCCCAGGCTGCGGAATACGGTCGTCTCACCGGCTCGCGCTTTCGCGCTGCGAAAGCGCAAATGAATGACGCTGATCATTGCCCAGTTGATGATGAGCGCCGAGACGACGAGCCCCATCAGCAGTTCAAATGCCTTGCCGGGCATCAGGTAGTTGATCACCACGCAGGTGGCCGTCGCCACGGCGGAAACACCCAGCGCGACGAGCGGAATCCCGCGGGCGTTCACCTTCAGCAGAGCGCGCGGCGCATTGCCCTGGCCTGCGAGGCCGTAAAGCATGCGGCTGTTGCAGTAGACGCCGCTGTTGTACACCGACAGCGCGGCGGTGAGCACCACCGCATTGAGCACGTTGGCGACGAAGTTACTATTCATCGCGTGAAAGATCAGCACGAACGGACTACCGCCCGTAACGACTTTTTCCCACGGATACAGCGACAGCAGCACGCCGAGTGCGCCGACGTAGAAAATCAGGATCCGGTAGATCACCTGGTTGGTCGCACGCGGGATGGTGTGCGAAGGATCTTCCGCCTCGGCGGCCGTAATGCCGACGAGTTCCAGTCCACCGAACGAGAACATGATGACAGCCATCGCCATCACGAGGCCCGACACGCCGTTCGGAAAGAAGCCGCCGTGGCGCCAGAGATTGGCCACGCCCGCGTCAGGGCCTGCGTGGCCCGAAATCAACAGGTAGCCGCCGAAGCCGATCATGCCGACGATCGCCGCGACCTTGACGATCGAGAACCAGAACTCGAGCTCGCCGTACGACTTCACGCTGGTGAGGTTGATCGCGTTGATGACGCAAAAGCAGACGAGCGCGGAGACCCACGTGGGCAGACCGGGCCACCAGTACTGCATGTAGATGCCAACGGCCGACAGTTCTGCCATTGACACGAGAACGTACAGCACCCAGTAGTTCCAGCCGGACACGAAGCCGGAGAATTGGCCGCAGTATTTGCCTGCGAAGTAGCTGAAGGATCCCGCAACCGGCTCGTCGACGACCATTTCGCCGAGCTGCCGCATGATGAAGAAGGCGACGATGCCCGCGATCGCGTACCCGAGCAACACGGACGGCCCTGCCGTCTTGATGGTCTGCGCGATGCCGAGAAAGAGGCCGGTGCCGATTGCGCCTCCTAGCGCGATCAACTGAATGTGACGATTCTTCAGGCCGCGCTGTAGCGTGCCCTGTTGCTGGTGTGCCACGATGTTGTCTCCTCTGTCCTGCGGTTGGTTCTGGACGCCACGCCTCGCTTTTCGCCTGCTCTGGTCGAGAGCTATCAACGGGGTTGTACGCGCGTCAAACCTTCAGCGTGCCCCGCTCGATCTGATCGCGTTCGAGCGACTCGAACAGCGCCTTGAAATTGCCTTCGCCGAAACCTTCATCACCCTTGCGCTGGATGAATTCGAAAAAGACAGGGCCAAGCAGCGGCTTGGAAAAAATCTGCAGCAGCAGGCGCGGCGACCCGTCTGCCGTCGTTCCGTCGAGGAGGATGCCGCGCGATTGCAATTCACCCACCGCTTGACCGTGGCCCGGCAAGCGCGTCTCGAGCGCATCGTAGTAGTAGCTGTTGGGCCCCGTCATCAGCGGCACGCCTGCCATCTGCAGATTGTCGATAACCGTTATCAGATCGTCCGTCAGGAACGCGATGTGTTGAATGCCCTCGCCATTGAAGGCCATCAGGAATTCCTCGATCTGCCCGCTCCCCTTGCCAGATTCCTCGTTCAATGGAATGCGGATCTTGCCGTCCGGCGCCGTCATCGCCTTCGACGTGAGACCCGTGTATTCGCCCTCGATGTCGAAGTAGCGTAGCTCACGGAAGTTGAACAGCGTCTCGTAGAAGTTGGCCCAATACGTCATGCGGCCGCGATAGACGTTGTGCGTGAGGTGGTCGACGAGGCGCAAGCCATGACCGGCCGGCCGCCGCTCGACACCTTCGATGAACTCGAAATCGATGTCGTAGATCGACTTGCCGTCTTCGAAGCGGTCGATCAGATAAAGCGGTGCGCCGCCAATGCCTTTGATTGCCGGCAATCTCAGCTCCATTGGACCGGTTGCGATTTCGATCGGCTGAGCCCCTAGTGACAGCGCGCGGGCGTAGGCCTTGTGCGAATCCTTCACGCGAAATGCCATGCCGCACGCACTCGGGCCATGCTCGGCGGCAAAGTAAGCGGCAGCACTGTTGCGCTCGCGATTGACGATGAAGTTGATTTCGCCCTGGCGGTAAAGCAGCACGTCCTTCGAACGGTGGCGAGCCACCAGTGTGAAGCCCATCTGCTCGAACAGCGGTTCAAGGACATTGGGTACGGGCGAGGCAAATTCAACGAATTCGAAGCCCATCAGTTGCATTGGATTGTCAAACAGGTCGGCCATGATCTCTCAGGTTCAGCAGAGGGTGAATGATTTGTGGCGAGCAACCGGCACCGAGTGGCGCCGGGTGTCGGAAAAATGAAAGCAAATTTCTCCAATCGCCACGCAGGCAGCGTCCTCGGACCACTCTCTCAACGCATTTTCCGGCGTCGTCGCAGCGCCATTTGGATTCAGTGTAAGTTTTTATGGACGCAATTGGATTTCCTTGCAGACGCAGACAAACCCTGATTTGTGCATTAATATTTCATTTCACTGGAGAACGAGGAAATAAAAGTGCAGACAATCGACATCGACCGTATCGACGTGCGTCTACTGGAGATTCTTCAGTCCCAGGGGCGCATCTCCAATCTCGAACTTGCGGAGGCGATCAAACTGTCGCCCGCGCAAACGCTGAGGCGGCATCGCCGGCTCGAGGAAATGGGTGTGATCAAACGCTACGAGACGCGGCTCGACGCGCAGCTGCTGGGCTTTGGCGTAGTGGCCTTCATCCAGGTGACGATGGAGCGAGGCCATGTCCGCGACCTGTCGAAGTTCAAGCGAATGATCTCGGAACTCACCCAGGTTCAGGAATGCTTCGTCGTAACGGGTGATATCGATTACATGCTCAAGGTCGTGGCGCAAGACCTGAAAGCGCTGTCGGAGTTTCTGCTGGATACGCTGATGCGCATTCCGGGCGTGAGCGGAGTCAAGTCCAGCGTTTGCCTCGATGAAATCAAATGTACGGGCGCTGTCCCGTTGGCGGCCTAGCCCGCTGAGCGCGAGCGTCGTCCGTCACATTCCGGTGCTGCCCACTATTCCCGCATGCGTGCGTGCGCTTCAACGATCATTTTGCTCCTGAAGGTCACAGTTCCCAGGCGATGCAGAGCGAGGCACTAGTTCACCCTCCCGACCGACCGCAATACCGAGCGTCCTTGCGCGGTCAGACGCCCTCGCGCGTATCCAGACGCGAGCTTTTCCAGAAATACAAGTTGGCGCTCGCACAACACGTCGAGATCGCCGGGATCGAAATTTTCTGGACGGGGGTTTGTCTCGAGAAGCATGAGCGTTGCGATCTCATGTGGGCTAAGCATCGTCGTCTCCCTGGCTCTGATGTTCCATGCATCATGGTCCTTCCTCGAAGGATAGATGCTCATCAAAACGTGTCGACGCGCATTTTGTCGCATACCTCGATGCCCGATTCCGGCTTCCCGGGGCAGGTCGAAGCCTCAGCATGCCGCCACGCTTCGTGTAGGACGTTCCGTCCCGATAGAGCCCAACCGCCCCGCAACACGGTCGATCGCCACGAGATGACTGAGTGCCTGACAGAACGTCTCGTCGAGACTGCGCTCCGCATCCAGCGCGACAACGCCGTTGACCTCGAACACCGCGCGATAGGCCGCCACCTGACGCGTCAGAAAGCTCATCGGCGGCGGCTGGTCGTTCTCGTCGTTCCTTGCCCGCACGCGACGGTGTGAAGTCGCGCCGGAAACGTTCAGACCAAAGGCGACGTCGGGACGCAGCAAGTGACCGGCGATGCTGCGGAGCACAGGCGCAGTCTCAGCGGGATCGGAACGCGTGCCAATTTCAGCCTGAGAGGTGAACACGTAGCGGTCGCAGAAAACGACGTCGCCGCGTTCCAGTGCCGGTATGACCGTGTCGGTCAGATGCTGGACGAGGTCTCCCATGATGGACAGCAGAATGCCCAGCATGTCGACGCGCCGTCGGTTTACGTCGAGTCCGGAACCGGCGCTCGATGTATGCCAGTGGCTGTCCACCATATCCCGGAACAGCGCATCTTTGCGGATCCTACGGGTCGGCGTAAACGTCGTCACGCAGTTGAGCCCCGCACGCGTGCACGCGCTTTCGAGCCTTTCCATCAGTGACGACTTCCCCGCCCCATCCACACCGCACAACGTGACCAGAACCCCCGGATAAGCATGCGGTTTGAGCTCGAGCGTTTCGAAGACACCATTCGACATGAAATCACCTCAGACCATAACTTCCCGAGACTCCGCGAGCATCTCGTCACGGGCCTCGATCGGCGCGAGGACCGCGGTGAAGTGCTTGAGCATCGACGGTGCCGAGACGATGCGCATTCCCCGGATCGCATCGCGTCGTTGGTAGACCCGGATCAACGCGGCGGCAACCGCCGCGAGGTGGCTATCGGTGTAGACGCGGCGAGGAATGGCCAGCCTCAGCAGTTCCAGCCTCGGGGCGCTGACATTGCCCGTCGACGGATCTTCTTTCAGGAACGCCAACGAGCCCAGACCGACGGCGCGCACGCCGCCCTCCAGATAAAGCTCGGCAGCCAGCGCCTCGGCCGGGAACTGCGAGCGCGGCAGGTGCGGCAGGAAGGCGGCCGCATCGACGTACACCGCGTGTCCACCGGTCGGTCTCAGTATCGGAACGCCGCCGGCAAGCAGTGTGTCCCCTAGCCGTTCGACCTGACCTACGCGGTGTTGCAGGTATCGGTCGTCGACCATCTCGCGCAGACCGATCGCGAGCGCCTCGAGATCGCGGCCCGCCATCCCTCCGTAGGTGAGGAAACCTTCATACAGCACGAGCAGCGGCACGACCTGCTCATAGAGCGTGCGCGACCGTGTCGCGAGCAAGCCGCCGATGTTGACCAGTGCGTCCTTTTTGCAGCTGAACGTGCAGCCCTCGGCATAGGAAAACTGCTCCTTCAGAATTTCCGCCACGGACCGGTTCGCATACCCGCTCTCGCGCTGCTGGATGAAGTAAGCATTCTCCGCGCAGCGCGCCGCATCGAAGTAGACCGGAATCGCAAACTCATCGGCCAACGCCCTCACCGCGCGCAGGTTCGCCATCGACACCGGCTGGCCGCCGCCCGCGTTGTTCGTCAGCGAGACCATGATCAGCGGAATATTGTCGCGCCCTTCGCTTTCGATCACGTTGCGCAGCTTCTGCACATCCACGTCGCCCTTGAACGGGTGCTCGACAGCGGGTTGGTAGCCGATTTCGGCGACGCACGGTATCGCGGTCCCGCCGGCAATCGATACGTGTGCCTCGGTCGAATCGAACGGCGCGTTGAATGGCACCACCTGGCCTGGGCGCACGAGGGTCCGAAACAGGAAGTGCTCGGCCGGCCGGCCCTGATGGGTTGGCAATACGTAGTCGAAGCCGAGCATGTCCCGCACGGCCTGCGTCAACTTCGTGAAACTGCGGGAACCGGCATATGATTCGTCGCCGGTCATGATGCCGGCCCACTGGTTCGCGCTCATCGCGGAGGTGCCGCTGTCCGTCATCAGATCGATGTAGACGTCGTCTGCTTCGAGCCGAAAGACGTTGTACCCGGCGGCGACAAGCCGCGCCTGCCGTTGCTCGCGGTCGATCAGCCTGATCGGCTCGACCATCTTGATCCTGTACGGCTCAGGCTGGCTGTTTTCTAAAAGCATGCACTCCTCCTGGGTTGAAAGTACGCAGGCCACTGGATGACCGGCCGCTTCGGGCATCGCACACCGCATCAGGCACTTTGCTCGATCGTCACAACCTCGATCGGTGCCCAATCCGCATCGCCGCCGGCCGCGGACGTGCGGTGACAACCGCGAGCGTCGTGGGCCGCTTCGAAGCGTTTCTCGATCCGGTTCAGGATCGACCAATACGCGCCCCGTTCGCCTTGCGCGATCGCTTCGACCAGCGCGTCGTTCGCGTTGTAGTTGAACAGACTCGCGTTGGTCCCGAAGAACCGCCGATCATTGCCGATCAGTTCGGCAATGAATTGCTGCGGGTCCGGGCCCAATGCGGTCGGCAGATAGAACACCGGATGCAGCAGATCGTCGTTGCCTTCGATATGGCCGTGAAGATTCGGATTTCCGACGTGCAGGCCTTCGCGGCGAATCATCTGCTCGAGCTCGGTGCCGGGGAAAATCCTCAGCCCGACCGTCACCGAAACGCGCTCCGGATCGACCCGCTTGATGAACTCGATCGTCTCGCGCGCGGTTTCCTGCGTCTCGCCGGGGGCGCCGAACAGCAGCTCGATGATGTGCTCGAGGCCGTGGCGCTTCGCCGTATTGACCGCATGCTCGATGTCGTGGGCGCTAAAGGTGCGGCGCAGTATCTTCAGCATCGTTTCGCTGGCGGTGTCGACGCCGAAGTTCATGCCGACGCAACCGGCTGCTTTCATCGCGGCCGCGAGTTCATCGGGAAAGGGCCGCGGCATACCGTACGCATACCACTGGATTTTGCCGGCGAGCCCGTGCCGGATGATGGCCGCGCACAGCGCAAGAGGATGCGCGACGCTCAGATTGAATTCCGAGTCGTTGATGTGAAAGACGTTGACCCCGCGTTCTTCGAGCGATGCCATCTCGGCGACGACATCATCGGGTTCGCGCATGCGCACCGTGCGGCCTTTGATCAGCGGCTCGACGCAATAGATGCAGGAGCGATTGCAACCGCGCTTCGTTTCGATACCGATCTGGCCGCCTTTGGCGAAATAGTGGGGGTTGTCGACCAGCTCGCGTTTGTGAGGCCCGATGCTGGCCAGCGGTCCGCATGCGTTCGGGGCGAGCGGCGTAGCGCGCACCCCGGCCGTATCGCGGTAGACCACGCCGGGTATGTGCGTGAAACTCCTGCCTTCTTCGAGGCAGGTCAGCAGCTCGGGAAAGCTGAATTCGCCTTCCCTGACGATGCCGAAGTCGGCGTCGAGGTAAGCAAGCAGCTTTTCCGGCATCACCGAGTAGCCCGCGCCGCCCATCACGACCGGAACCGCGCGCGCGCGCCGAAGCAACGCGACGATGTCCCTGATTCTGTCGAGAAAGCTGTAGCCGCTGGAAAAATAGACGTCGTCGGTATTTCGCAGCGTCACCCCCCAGTAATCCGGCGCGGCGGTGCGGCAGTGCGCGGCAATGGCCGCCTCGCAATCGTCGGAGAAGCACAGGTCGAGCAAATCGAGCTCGAACCCGGCTCGCTCCATCGGCGCCGACAGGTAGTCGAATGCAATCGGCGCAATCGCCGGTTTGATCTGGTTCGTGTTGACGAAGGTGACGCGCTTGGCCATGTTCGATCGGTCTCGGTGGAAAGGTTCGCGAGGGCTCGCAGGAATGCGCCTAGACGGCGACGTCGATGGACAGCTTCTGGCCCGCGCGGGCCACCGTCATCTCGCTCATGAAATCGCTGAACCGATGCATCATCACCGCCGCGAGGTGCTTCGCCTTGTCCTCGCAGTCGGAGAATGCATAGAAGCCCGGACCCGCGCTGCTCATCCCCGCGTACACCGCGCCCTCGCGTTGCATCGTCTCGTCGAACTCACGCATCACGTCGGTCCGGAAAATGCCTTCGAGCACCTTCATGTTGCTCATGCTGTTGAGTTCCCAGCCGTGCTTCAGAAACGCGAACAGGTCGTTGCGATGCAGTGCCGGCCGCAACTTCTGCTCGATGAAGTTGCGCCACGCGATGCCGTAGCGCTTCTGCCACTCGACAAAATGCGTCGGCACGAAGCCTGCCTCGGTCGTGCCGGACATGTCCGCGCCTTCGCCATGGGCGCGCAGCGCTTCGGTCGATAGCGTGTCGTAGTTGCCAACGGCGGTGGTCACCCACAGGTTTTCCGAACTCAGGTTGCCGAGAAAACGGCCGTTGCCGTGCTTCTCGTCGACCCAGACCAGACCGCCGAAGAACAGGCACGCTTCGCCAACGCCGGTCTCCAGTCCGAAATACACGTGCTCGTCATCCTTCGCGGTCTCGACGTAGTTGCGGGTGATCATTTCCCACATGTCGTGCGGCGAAAACGGTGAGCCGAACAACGCGTTCAAGCCGGCGAGCGTCGCGGTATTGAACGAGACATTCGAGCCGAAGCCGCTGTGCTGGTGCTGGATGCTGCGCACCCGATCGACGCGGATGTCGTCACGTGCGTAGCCGACGGCTCGCTTGAACAACTCGAGCATGTGCCGCCCGCTCGGCACGTCGCAGCCGCCCTCGCCGTTGGTCGTCTTCGTGACGGTGATCCGGTGTCCGACCGTGCTCGTCGATACGCCGAGTCCGCCGCCGCCGAAGCCGGGCGCCATTTGCATAAAGTCGAATACCGCGAAGTGAAGGCGCCCTGGCACCGAGACCTCGGCACGATCGTAGCTCGGTACCGCGTCGCGCTCCCAGTGCGGCAGCACAGTCAGATTCGCACCCGGCAGGAACTGCCCCGCTTTCGCCTTCCATGCCTGATTCATTGCTCTACCTCCATCCTCGTGAGTATTCCCAAGCGATACGTTTCGCGACCATCAATACGCACCACTCACTGTTCGCGCTCCTGGCGCACGGTTCGTGCCAGGCACGCTCTTGCAGCGCGACGTGAGTCCTCGTCAGAAGCAATGACGCAAGCGGGCAGCCAGATTTCAAAGGGCAGCGCGATACATGCGCACGTTTAGATGTTTGGACGTCGGCATGCGTACCGGGCCGGTATCGAACGTCCCGCAGTCGATCTCAACCAACAGATGCGCTTCACCTGTTGGCCCGGCACCGACAACCAGCAGGCTGCGACGGGCTCGCCCCGAACGGGCGTCGGCAAATCGCAGACTCCGCTTCAATCGGCGCGAAACCCGCGCGGCCTTTTGAGATCTGGGCACCTCGGTCCGTTCTTGCAGGGAATGAGGAGGACCTTCGTGCTGCCGACGCACGACTGGCATGAACCCTGCAAAAAGCATCCACAGTTGGTGGCCGGCCTGCCTCGATTCCTTCTTGCCGTAGCCGAACCCGAATCGCGAGGCACCGGTCGATTGCCACTCGTGACTCGCCCTCTTGATCTTTGCCGGGAGCCGCAGATGACAGCAACCTTGAAGGACGACGCGCTGGCGCGACGCCACATCGATTGGCCGCGCGCCTTGCGGGCGATCAAGGCGTTGAGGGCGAACGTAGACGATATTCAGCATGCCTACGAAGTGATGATCGCGCTCGACGGCGGCCAGATGGAGGCGATGTACCAGCGTTTTCTCGGCGAGCCCTGCGCCGGCGCGCTGCTTGCCGAGCAGCCGTCACTGCTCGGCACGCTCGCGGATTCCGACACGCTGCTGCGCTTGCCGCCGGGCTCGTTCGGCTGCGCTTACATGGCGATGATGGAGCACAGCGGCTACAGCGCCGATGGTCTGCTGCAGGCGAGCCGGCTGGCCGCGGGCCTCGAAGAAATCCTCCCCGGCCCGGACCGTCAGTGGTTCATCGAGCGCACCGGCTGCATTCATGACCTGCTGCACGTGTTGACGGGCTATGGCCAGGACTGGGCCGGCGAGACCTCGCTTCTCGCGTTCGACTGCGGGCTCGAACCGATGCGCGCGCGCATCGTCGGTCTGCTCGGCACCGCGTTGACTGCGCCGTGGTGGCCGAACTTCTGGGTCCATCGTTTTCTGCGCCGCGCGTGGCTGCGTGGCAAGCGCGCGCGCATTCCCCTTTCCTACCGCTGGGAAGAAGCGTTGCAGCGGCCACTCGAAGCCGTCCGCCTGGAGCTGGCGATCGAGCCTGTCGCGCTCGCGCATCCACAGGGCATCCTGGCCGGCGGCCAGACACTGCCGTGGCGCTACGCCGCGTCGAGCAACGCGTGAACGGAAAGGGATCCAGCATGGCCAGCACATCGAAAAATGCGTCGACGCGCAACACCGTATTCGGAGTCGTACGCACGCAGTTACTGCGCGTCTGCCGCGAGCATCAGCGTGACTTCAACACTGAGATTCGCCTCGACAGTTCGCTGATCGCCGATCTTGGCCTCGACTCGCTGTCG
Organism: Paraburkholderia sp. RAU6.4a; assembly: GCF_050435625.1. Classification (NCBI taxonomy): domain Bacteria; kingdom Pseudomonadati; phylum Pseudomonadota; class Betaproteobacteria; order Burkholderiales; family Burkholderiaceae; genus Paraburkholderia; species Paraburkholderia sp. RAU6.4a. The sequence goes on along the minus strand of NZ_JBNDKQ010000001.1, from coordinate 649,569 downwards.
CTCGTCGAAGCCGTGGTCGCAATCGAGCAGGCGTTTGGCATCGAGCGTCTGCCTCTAGAAGCGTTGAACGAAGAACGCGCCGAAACGTATTTCACGGTCGGCTCGCTAGTGGACCTGTGCATCCGGCACGCCTCCGTCCGTGTAGACGCCAATGAGGGGATGCGCACATGAGCCCGCGCCTTTCGCTGGTCACCCCGCATGCGAGACGTGGCCGGCTCGCCACTGCGGCAGCCGCGTTCGGTCACACGCTCGGCCGCTTGCCTCTGGCGGCCGACGCGGTGCCGATCGCCGGCGCGTTCGTCTGCTCGCTGCTGCTATACGGACGGATAGCCGGCGTCGCCATTGAACCGGGCTGGCGCTTGCTGGCCGGTCTTGCGTCGTTTTTTTTGCTGTTCGTCCAGCTTCGCCTGATCGACGACCTCGACGACCTCGAACGCGACTACCCCACCGGGCACGCGCTGTCGGCGCGACGCGCACGCCTCATCGCCAGCCTCGCGGCAAGCGCGATCCTGCTCGTTGCGCTGAACGCCGGCATGGGGCACGCGCGAACGGCCGCCGCTGCCGCCACCGCACTGGCCTTCGCTGCGCCGTTCGTCTTCAAGCGGCTGCTCCCGACCCACCCGCTGCTGTGCCTACCCGTTTTCGAGGGCGCGCCCTTCGCCATCTTCATGTACGGCTTTTTCTTGTGGCGCGAGGTTGCTGGGCGCGAACTGAGCTTCTACGTCGTGGTGTGCGTAGCGGGTTCGATGTGGACCGGCTACGAATTCTGGAAGTTCTCGCGCAAGGTCGGCACCACCGCACTGCAGCCCTATCTCCTGCCGGCGCGCGCCATTCGGGTCGCGCTGAATGCCCTGCTGATTCTTGCGCTCGGCATCAACGTGTCGCTCTCGCGCCTGGCAAGCCTGTCGCAAACGTATTCGATCTATGTCGCAACGCTGCCGCTCGTGTGGCTCGTGTGGCTCAACGCGAGCTGGCCGGGCCCCGCGAGCAGACCGGGCCGGCCACGCTGGGCTGGCACGCGCTTCATCGTCGCCGTCGAGCTCGGACTGCTGGCCGGGCTTTTCCTCAAATGACACGCAACCCTGGATGGTCACCCACGATGGATAAGCACGTTCTCGTCACCGGTGCGCGAGGTCTGTTGGGCGCCGAAGTGATCGCCCGGCTGACGGCAATGGGGTACCCGGTCGTCGCATTCTTGCGCTCCGACGGACCGGTTGTCCGCAACGACGGCACACCGCTCGCGGCAACACCGTACGGCGGCCACACACCCGCTGCCGGAACCTTCGCATGTGTGCGGGGCGACGTCGCCGAGCCCAGGCTCGGGCTCGATCCGCACACCTACGAGGCACTGCGCGCGGCAACGGGCGCGATCGTCCACTGTGCCGCGCTAACCAGCTTCGGGCGCAAGCCCGAGGTCTACGACGCGATCAACTTTCGCGGCACCGAGCGCGTCGTCGAGTTCGCGCAAGGTAGCGGCGACGCGCCGATTCCGCTGCTCTACGTGAGCACCGCCTATGTCTGCGGCGAGCGCCCCGGCGTATTCAGCGAGGACGATCTCGAACTCGGTCAGCGTCTGGGCAACCCGTATGAGCAGAGCAAGTACCGCGCGGAACAGTCGGTGCGAGCGGCGATGCGCAGCGGTCTGCCGGCGGCGGTGCTGCGCCCGTCGATCATCGTCGGCGACTCGGCGAGCGGCGTGATCCGCAAGTTCGACACGCTGTACACCGTCGTGCGCCTGACGGCCGCGGGACTCGTGCGCACGATGCCGGGCGACTACGGCGCGACGCTGAACATCGTGCCGATCGACTGGGTCGCGGACTGCGTCGTCGAAGCGCTGGCGAAGTTTCCGCTCGTGCGCGGACGCACGCTGCATCTGACCTCGGGCACGCCGACGACGCTGCGCGAAATCAATGACGTCTGCGCGGAGTTTCCCTCGTTTCACGTGCCTCGCTATGTGCCGCGGCATGTCTTCGACGCCGCCGCAATGAAACCGCTCGAGCGGCGTTACTACGACGAGGTCGTGAAACTGTACGAGTCGTACCTGACTCGCCAGGTGCGCTTTGCACGCGACGCGACCGCCGCGATCCTGCCGGCCCTGCCTCGGGCGACGGGCAAAACGCTGCTGCGCAGGATCTTTCGTTACGGGATCGCGGCGGGCTACTTCGTGCCGCGTACGGCTTGACGCTCAGGGAGCCTAACCATGTTGATGACTGATCCGATGCTCGCCGAGCTCTGGCAAAAAGCGCGGGCCGCGCTCGGCGCCCAGTTCGAACAGCGGGCACCGAGCGCCGTGTTTCTCGAAGGCTCGATCGCCGAAGGCTTTGGCAACGAGCGCTCCGACGTCGACTTCGTCGCGATCGTCGATAGCGGGCTGGAGCCAGCCACGATGCCGTACATCCTGTTCATCGACGGCCGCCGCGTCGAGGTCAGGTTGCTGAGTCCGGCGCGGCTGCGCCGCGAACTCGCGCAGGTTCGCGCAGCGCTCGGCAAAGGCCGGCGCGCGGTCGCGCGTCTGTCGTGGAATCTGCTCGAACGGTGCCAGCGCTTTATCGGCGCGCTTGCCGATCGACAACCCGGCGTTGATCGAGACGCTGCAAGCGGAGCTTGGCCGCGAGGCGCTCTGCGAGGCGGTGGCGCTGTGGTTCGAGGATTTCGCGCGTCAGACCGGCCGTTATGCGGTGGCGATGTTCGCGCTCGGCGAGCCCGACTACGCACGCGCCTGGATCAGGACCGCCGCGTTTCATGCGGCGAAGAGTCACGTGGCACGCCTCGGCGAGTGCTACATGAGTCCGAAATGGCTGTCGCTGCAACTCGAACGCGCGGCCGTCGACGCCGGCCGCGTCGGCCGTCTGTGGAGCCTGCTGCACGCGCCGCGCGAGCATGGCGCCGAAAGCGGGTTCCTCGCGGCGGGGGTCGCGCTGATCCGCGAGTTCGGCGTCAACGGTGTGAGCCTCATGGCCGACAACGTGCTGATTGGCCCCGGCAAGGACACGACGACCTGGCAGATCGGCGAACGGGTCCACGTGCTGCGAGGTAGCGACGTCTTTGCGCTCGACGACGAAGCGACCCAGGCCTGGCGAGTGATCACATTCGACACGCCATGCAAGGCCATCGCCAGCCGTGGCGACGCGCAAACGGCGAGCCGGCAGCGCGCGCTGATCGCGGACTTCAGCCGGCTGGGTCTCATCAGCCTGCGCTGGAAGGGCAGCGGAGAAATCCACGCACGTCAGCAGGCGACGTCGATGCCGGTGTCGCGCGCGCCGTTGATTTCGATCGACGGCGCGCGCCTCACGGGCGGCCGCGCGAGCGGTGCCCAGTTGCTGCCGATGCCCGCCGGGCGCTTCGCCGAAGCGGGTCTCGAGATGATCTGGGCCAACATCGGTCTCGAGAATGCGCGCGAGGATGCCCAGGGCGCACTCCAGCGCGGCCAATGGAAGGTGCTCGAGTACGCGCTGCAACGGATGATGCAGACCGCCTGCATGGTCACGCTCGGCGCGCATGGCGTGACGCCGCAGTCGACGATGGAAGAAGCGACGCTCGACGCGATCCGGCTGCTGCCGCTCGATGCGGCGCTGATCGACGGCATCCGCGAACTCGAACAGTGCTCGATCGGATCGGCTCGCGATGCACAGCGTTACGTCGCGCTCGCCGATGAACTCGCGCAGCGTCTGCGCGACCTCGGCGGCGACCCGCAGTTTCCGGCGAGCTTCGATACGGCGTCGGGCTGGCGCGGAACGATCCACGCCGCCTACGACTGGATCAACCTCGGCGCGCATCTGCACGCGCGCTTCCCGCAGACCGCTCACGGCGGGCGCGGTACAGCCGAGGAAGCAAGAGACCTGCTCGCTTCGTCGAGCACCTGAGCAACGGGGACCTCAATGACTTTCGACACCATTACGCGCGCACGCGGCGAATTCGAATCGGCCGAAAGCTGCGCCACCCCGACAGCATCGCCACGCGTGATCCTGACCGCGGCGAGTCCGGCCGAAACGATCGAGCGGCTCGCCGGCAACAAGGGGCGATCGCTTCATCGGCTTGCCAACCTCGGCGTGGCGGTGCCGCACTGGGCGATTCTCGGCACCGACTGCTTCGCGGAGTTCCGCCGCGACGGCGGCCTCGATCAGACCATCGCCGCGCTATTGCGCGACTTCACGCCTGCGAACGCCGCCGCGATCGCGAGCGCGATCCGCGAGGCCGTGCTGACATGCGACATCAGCGCCGCGTTGCGCGCCGACATCGCTCGCGCGCACGACATCATTGGAGACGGACCGCTCGCGGTGCGCTCGTCCGGCATCGAAGAAGACAGCGCGAGCTTCTCGTTCGCAGGCCAGTTCGACACGTTCCTCGACGTCCGCGGGCTCGACTCGACGCTCGAACACGTACGCCGGTGCTGGGCTTCCGCGTATTCCGAGCGCTCGCTGCGCTACCGGCATCAGCACGGACTCGATATCGCCGGCGCCGGTATGGCCGTGATCCTGCAGCGCCTCGTTCAGGCGGACACGAGCGGCGTCGTGTTCACGATCAACCCGGCCAACGGCAGCCGCGACGAGCTCGTGCTGAGCGCCGTCTACGGGCTCGGCGAGGGACTCGTGTCGGGCGCGGTCGACGCCGACACGATCACGGTGGATCGCCACACCGGACAGCCCAGGCAGGTGGTGATCGGTGAAAAACACGAGCGTCATGACGGCCGCCACATCCGCGAGGTGCCGGCCGCGCTGCGCGACGCAGCGGCCCTCTCTAACGACGAGATCGAGCGCGTCGTGGCGGCGGCCCGCACGCTCGAAAGCGAGCTCGGCGAGCCGCTCGATATCGAATGGTGTATCGCGGAGCACCAGCTGTGGATTCTGCAGGCGCGCCCCGTGACCACGCCGATCGCACCGGCCCCATCGCGGACCGGCGAATTTCAGCTATGGGACAACTCCAACATCGTCGAGAACTATCCCGGCGTGACAACGCAGCTGACCTTCACCTTCGCGCAGCACGTCTATGCGCAGGTGTTCCGCGAGTTCTGCCGGCTGCTCGCGATTCCGCACAAGCAGCGGCGCGAGATGGATGGCTTCCTCGGCTCGACGCTCGCGTTCCTGAACGGGCGCGTGTACTACAACCTGCTGCACTGGTACAAGCTTTCCGGGCTCGCGCCGTTCCAAAACCTCGGGCGCAAGATGATGGAAGTCCAGATGGGCGTCGACGAGCCGCTCGATCTGGCGAGCTTCGCCGCGCTGATCGCGCCGTACAAGACCGGCTCGCGCGCCGGACTCGCCTGCATCCGGGCCTTGAGCGGCACGAAGTTCGCGTGGCACTTCGCGCGTCTCGCGCGCAACGTCGAGCGCTTCCGCGCGTTTTTCTATCCGGTCTACGACGAGTTCAACGCGCTCGACTATCGCTCGCTTCCCGCCGACGCGGTCTATGCGCACTACTGCCGCTTCGAGCAGGCGCTGCTAGCACGCTGGGGCATGATGATCGTGCTCGAATCGGCGATCGGTCTAAGTTACGGCGTCGTCCGGCGGCTGATCAAGCGGTGGATGCCCGGTGCGCCCGACTGGCTCGAAGTGGCGGTGATCGGCGGCATGGACGACATCGAGTCGATCGAGCCGGTCCGCAGGCTGAGCGCAATTGCGCAAGCCGTGCGGGCGAAGCCTCAGGTCGAAGCGCTGATCCGCAACACGCCGTCTGCCGTTGCGTATGCGGCGCTGCGCGGATGCGGCGCGCCCGAGATCGTCGCCGACATCGAGCGCTACCTCGCCGACTTCGCGTACCGCAGCAACAACGAACTGAAGCTCGAAGAGCCCGACCTGCGCGAAGACCCGGGCGTGCTGTTCGATATGTTGAAGGCCGCGCTCGCGCATGGTGCCGTATCGATCGATCGCAGCGCCACCGAAGCGCACATCGACGCGTTGTTGCGTGAGCGGCTCAATCCGCTGCAGCGCTGGATTTTTGCACGCGCGCGCGGCCGCGTGCGCGCCGCGATCCGGGCGCGCGAGACCGTGCGCTTTTGCCGTTCGCGCGCGTTCGGGGTCGCGCGCCGGATGTTCCGCGCAATCGGCGAGGGTCTCGCCGCCGACGGCGTGCTGGCGACGGGCCGCGACATCTTCCATCTGCGCCTCGAGGAAATTCGCGGGTGCTTCGAAGGCACCGTCTCCCACCGCGAACTGCGCCCGCTCATCGAGCAGCGCAAGCGCGACGATGCCAGCTATCGCGACATGGCTGACCTGCCGCCACGCTTCGTCACGCATGGCCCGGTAGCGGCCTGGCTCAGCAACCCGGCGAACCTCGCCGCGTTGCGCGCGGCGCCTGCCCACGCGGCCGGCGCGACGCTGCGCGGCACGCCCTGCTCGCCGGGCTTCGCCGAAGGACGGGCGAAGGTGGTGCGCGAAGCGAACGAGTTCGACGGCGGCATCCTCGTCACCTATCGGACCGACCCCGGCTGGGTGCCCGTATTCGCGTCGGCGACCGGGCTGCTGATCGAGCGTGGCAGTCCGTTGACCCACGCCGCGATCGTCGCCCGCGAAATCGGCATCCCGACCGTCGTCCAGATTCCGGGCCTCACCACGCGCGTGCAGTCGGGCATGCAGCTCAAGGTCGATGGCCATAGCGGCGTGATCGAACTGCCCGAGCCGACCTGACATGAATTGACCGCCCGCTGACCACTGAAACCGCCCCTGAAGGAAACCACCATGTACCGCCTGCTCAACGATCGTCGCGACCTGCCGCATCTGCGGCTCTACCTCCAGTGCGCGCTGATATTCATTCCCGCCGCGGCCGTGCTGTATGGGCTCGGCCGGTTTCCCTGGTGGCTGGGCGTTGCATACGTGCTGGTCTGGAACGCGTTCGGCGACCGTTTCACGATGAGCTACCACTGCACGCTGCATCGGCGGCTCTTCAGGAAGCAATACCGGGCGCTCGAAATCCTGCTCGACTGGGTGCTGTGTCCGTTCTTCGGTCAGACGCCGGGCACGTTCTATGTCCATCACATGGGCATGCATCACATCGACGACAACCTGCCACGCGACCTGAGCTCCACGATGCGGTTTCAGCGCGATAGCGTCATCGGCTTTCTGCACTACTACCTGCGCTTCGCCGCGCTGGTGCCGCTCGATCTGTCCGTCTATCTGTGGCGCTCGCGCAATACGAAGCTGATCAGGCAACTGCTCGTGGGTGAGGTCGCGTTCTACGCGGCGGTTGCCGCCGCCGCGTACTGGAACCTGCGGGCGACGCTCGTCGTGTTCGTGTTTCCGTTGGTGTTCGTGCGGCTGATGATGATGATCGGCAACTGGGTCCAGCACGCGTTCATCGACCCCGATCAGCCTGACAACCCGTACACGAGCAGCACCAATACGATCGACTCGCGTTTCAATGCGCGCGTCTTCAACGCCGGTTATCACATCTACCACCACGTCCGCAAAGGCACGCACTTCAGCGAGCTCACGAAGGAATTCGCGGCGAACCTCGAGAAGTACGGTCGCGAGGACGCGGTCGTGTTCGATCGCATCGACATCGCGCAGATCTGGCTGCTGCTCGTCACGCGCCAGCACCGCAAGCTCGCCACGCATTTCGTGCGCTTGCCGGGCGCGCCGGTGCGCAGCGACGACGAGGTGATCGCGCTGCTGCGCCGCCGTCTGCAGCCGATCCGCGACTGGACGCCCGCTGCTTCGCTCGATCACTGAATCTCGATTAATTGACCGGGGACCCGTCACCATGAACCAGACGCTAGTCGATGCCGTTGCAGCGCTGCCGCGCGGCGACGCTCGAGGCCTTCGCTTCGTCTCCACGCACGGCGACGAGCACTACTATCCTTACGAGGCGCTCGAACGCGAGGCGCGCAACCACGCGAAAAAGCTCGTGGCACTGGGGCTGAACAAGGGCGAGCGCGTCGCGCTCGTGGTCCTCGACCCGGAAGCGTTCATCCTGAGCTTCCTCGGCGCCTCGTTCGCCGGTCTCGTCCCGGTACCGATATTTCCGCGCGGAAGCCTGAACTTCAGGACCCGCACACGTTACGCCGAAACTGTCAGTCACATCGTGCGCTCGGCAGGCGCCCGGATGCTGCTCACGTCGAACTCGACAAGAGAGACCATCGAGGACGTGCTCGCCGTCGACACCGGTCTCGAACGTGTCGTGACCATTGAAGCGCTGCTCGACGGCGAGCCTCCCGCGTGCGATTTGCCCACGCTGCATCCCGATGACCTGTGCTTCCTGCAATACACGTCGGGCAGCACGTCGCTGCCGAAAGGCGTGATGGTCACGCATCGCAATCTGGTCGCGAATGCGACGGCGTTCCTCGGACCCCGCGGCATCGATCTGCGCGAGCAGGACGTCTATGTCAGCTGGCTGCCGCTGCACCACGACATGGGGCTCATCAGCGTGCTCGGCGCGCTGATCTGCGACTTGCCGTGCGTGCTGCTGGCAACCGAAGCGTTCGTGCGCCGGCCCGGCCTCTGGATGGAGGCGATCACGAAATACCGCGGCACCATCAGCTTCGCGCCGAACTTCGCGTACGCGCTCGCCGCTCGCCGTAGCCGCGACCAGGACCTCGAAGGCCTCGATCTGCGGCGGCTGCGCGTCGCCGGCTGCGGTGCCGAGCCGATCAACGCGCAAGCGCTGCGCCAGTTCTGCGCGCGCTTCGAGCCGGCCGGTTTTCGTGCCGAAGCGCTGCTGCCGTGCTACGGGATGGCCGAAGCAACACTCGCGATCACGTTTCACGACCACGGCCAGCCGCTCGTCACCGACGTCGTCTATGCGGCCGCGCTGGGGCTTGGTCGAGCGATACCGGCTGCGCGTGACAACGGCTTACGGACGATCGAACTGGTCGGCTGCGGCCATTGCTTTCCCGGCCACGAGTTGCGGATCGTCGACGAATCCGGGCGCGCGTTGCCCGAACGCTGTGTCGGCGAAATCGTCACGCGCGGGCCCAGCATCACCGTGGGCTATTACGGCCAGGCCGACGCGAGCGCCGACGCGTACCGCGACGGCTGGCTACAGACCGGCGATCTCGGCTACCTCGCCGGCGACCAGTTGTATATCTGCGGCCGCAGCAAGGACCTGATCGTCATTCACGGCTCGAACCTCTATCCGCAGGACATCGAATGGGCGGTGGCCGAGTTGCCGAGCGTGCAAAGCCGCGGTGTCATCGCGTTCAGCGTGATGCGCGACGGCGACGAGACACTGGTCGTCTGTGCCGAGGGCAAGCCGGCGGAGGCCACGGCGCTGCGGCGTGCGATCGCGCAGAAGGTCGCCGAATGCGCGGGCCTGCAGGTCGGTCACGTTGCGATCGTGCAGGCGGGCAGCTTGCCGCGGACCTCGAGCGGCAAGGTACAGCGCCGCCGGACCAAGGCACAGTTCGAAGCCGGCGAGTTGGAGGAACACTCGTGAGCATGCGCTGGCGCGAGATCATGCTGACGCTGTCGGGCGCGCTCACGCTCGCCGCCTGTCACGCGAAAGAAGCCGAGGTGACGCTGCCGCGCCCGGTCATCGCCGTGGTCGTGCATCGGGACAGCAAGCCCGTGCTCGCGACGCTGCCGGGCGAAGTCAATGCACGCTATGCGACGCCGCTGTCGTTTCGCATCGCGGGCAAGCTGATCGAGCGGAAGGTGCGGCTCGGCGATACGGTCACGGCCGGCCAGGCGATCGCGCGGCTCGATGCCGACGACGCGCAACGCAGCCTCGCGGGCGCGCAGGCCCAACTGATGGCGGCGCAGCATCGGCTCACCTTCGCCGAGCAGCAACTCGATCGCGACCGGGCGCAGGCGCAGGAACAGCTGATCTCGACAGCGCAGCTCGAGCAGACCCAGGATGCGTATGTGGCGGCCACCGCGCAGCGCGATCAGGCGCTACAACAGTTCGCGCTGCTGAAGAATCAGACGCAGTACACGGTCCTCACGGCGGACCATGCCGGCGTCATCACCGCCGAAGACGCCGATACCGGGCAGAACGTCGCGGCGGGACAAGCGGTCTACCATCTCGCCTGGTCCGGCGAGCTCGATATTCTCTGCGACGTGCCCGAGAGTCTGCTGAACGCGCTGGCGATCGGCAGCGCGGCCAGCGTCTCGCTGCCGGCCGCCACGGGCAGACGCTTCACGGCACACGTGCGGGAGCTGTCGCCGGCCGCGGACCCCGGTAGCCGCACCTATCGCACGAAACTGACGCTCGATGCGCCAGGCCCCGAGGTCCGTCTCGGCATGACCGCCACCGTCACGTTCGCCGCGGCCGGCGAGGCGCAAGCGGACGACCCGATCACACTGCCCGCGAGCGCGCTCTTTCACGACGGCAACGCGCCGGCCGTCTGGGTCGTTCGGCCGGGCGACCAGGCGCTGGAACTGCGCCGGGTCCAGGTTGGCCGCTACGACGACCGCACGATCTCGGTCGCGCGAGGCCTCAACGACGGCGAGCGCGTCGTGCTGCAAGGGGTGCATACCGTCAGCGCCGGCGAAACCGTGCGCGCGGTAGCGCCGTTGCATCCCGAGGACTTCGCATCATGAGAGCGCCGTTCGGCCAGGGGCCCGACGGAGCGGGCGGACCCGGCGGACCCGGCGGACCCGGTGGAACGGGCGGACCGCGGCGGCCGGCAGCGGACGATACCGGCCGCTTCAATCTGTCCGCGTGGGCGATCCGTAACCAGGCGCTGGTCATCTTCGCCGTCGTGCTCGCAACGCTGTTCGGTGTGCTCGCCTATGCCCGGCTCGGACAATCCGAGGACCCGCCGTTCACGTTCCGCGCGATGGTGATCCGGACCTTCTGGCCCGGCGCGACCGCACGCCAGGTCGAGGAACAGGTGACCGACCGGATCGGCCGCAAGCTGCAGGAAACGCCTCATCTCGACTATCTGCGCAGCTACTCGCGTCCCGGCGAATCGCTGATCGTCTTCACGATGAAAGACTCCGCGCCGGTGAACGAAGTGCGCGAGACGTGGTACCAGGTACGCAAGAAGATGGCCGACATCGCGGATACGCTTCCGCCCGGCGTGCGGGGGCCGTACTTCGACGACGAGTTCGGCGACGTCTACACGAACATCTATACGCTCGCCGGCGACGGGTTCTCGCCGGCGCAATTGCACGACTATGCCGACGAACTGCGCGGCGTGCTGCTGCGCGTGCCCGGGGTCGCGAAAGTCGATTATTTCGGCGACCCCGACGAGCACATCACGATCGAGATTCCCAACGCGCAATTGACGCGGCTCAGTATCACGCCGCAACAGCTCGCGCGGGCGATCAACGCGCAAAACGCGGTCACGCCGAGCGGCACGCTGACCACCGCGTTCGACCGCGTGTACGTACGTCCGAGCGGCCAGTTCACCGACCTGAAGGCGATGGCCGACACGCTGATCGACATCAATCACCGCCTGGTTCGTCTCGGTGACATTGCCGCGATCAGGCGCGGCTACGACGATCCGCCGGTCTCGCAGGTTCGCACCGGCGGCCGCGCGGTGCTCGCCATCGGCATCACGATGCAGGCAGGCGGCGATGTGATTCAGCTCGGCAAGCGGCTCGATGCGCAGACAGCGGAATTGCGTGCGCGTCTGCCCGCGGGGCTCGAACTCGTCGAGGTGTCGAGCATGCCGGACGCGGTCTCGCATTCGGTCAACGGTTTTCTGCGGGCCGCCGCCGAAGCGATCGTGATCGTGCTGGCCGTGAGCCTCATCTCACTGGGCTGGCGCGCCGGCGTGGTGGTGGCGATCTCGATCCCCGTCGTGCTCGCGGTCACCGCGCTATGCATGAACGGCTTCGACATCGGCCTGCACAAGATCTCGCTCGGCACGCTGGTCCTCGCGCTGGGCCTGCTCGTCGACGATGCGATCATCGCGGTCGAGATGATGGCCGTGAAGCTCGAGCAGGGCTGGGGCCGCGCGAGGGCCGCGGCGTTCGCCTACAGCAGTACCGCATTTCCGATGCTGACGGGAACCCTCGTCACGGTGGCGGGATTCCTGCCGATCGCGCTGGCAAAATCGGCCACCGGCGAATACACGCGTTCGATCTTTCAGGTGTCCGCGATTGCGCTGATCGCTTCGTGGTTCGCGGCGGTCATGCTGATTCCGTTGCTCGGCTATCACCTGCTACCCGAACGCAAGGACACCGCACGCGAGACGCCTCGGCGCGCGCTTCGCAAGCTCCGCCGGCGCGACGACGCGCAGACGCGCCGGACCCCGGTGGCGGCGCCGCGCGCCAGCCGCTTTCATGACCGCCTGCGCGACTGCATCGCGTGGTGCGTGAAGCGGCGCCTCGTCGTGCTCGGCGTCACGGCCGCCTTGTTCGTTGCCGCGTTGGCCGGCTTCGCGTTCGTGCCGCAACAGTTCTTCCCGAGCTCCGAACGGCCCGAACTGCTCGTCGACATGCGGCTGCCCGAAGGCGCGTCGTTCGAAGCGACGCTGCGCGAAGCCGCGCGCCTCGAAAAGACGCTGGCCGGCCGGCCCGAGATCGATCATCTGGTCGACTTCGTCGGCGCGGGCGCCCCGCGCTTCTACCTGCCGCTCGACGTGCAGTTGCCCCAGCCCAACTTCGCGCAGCTCGTGATCACCGCGAAGTCCGTCGACGACCGCGCAAAGCTCGAACGCTGGCTCGCGAGCACGCTGCAAAACAGCTTTCCCGCCGTGCGCGCGCGCGTTTCGCCGCTCCAGACGGGCCCCTCGGTCGGCTATCCGGTGCAGTTTCGTGTCAGCGGAAGCGACCTCGCCACCGTGCGGGAGATCGCGGAAAAGGTCGCGGCGACGATGAAAGCCGATGCCCGCACAACGGGCGTCCATTTCGACTGGGACGAACCCGGCGAACGCTCGGTGCGCTTCGAGATCGACCAGCAGAAGGCGCGCGAGCTCGGCGTCACGTCGGAAGACGTGGCGAGCTTCCTCGCAATGACGCTGTCGGGCTATACGTTCACGCAGTACCGGGTCCGCGACCGCTTGATCAGTGTCGATCTGCGTGCGCCCCAGCGCGAGCGGGTCGACCCCGACGAGATCGTGAACCTCGCGATGCCGACGCCGAACGGCCCGGTGCCGCTCGGCGCGCTCGCCCACCTCAACAACGAACTCGAATACGCGGTGATCTGGGACCGCGACCGTCAACCGACGATCACGGTCCAGGCCGACGTGCGCGGCAACGCGTTGGATATCGACGTGACCCAGGCGATCGATCGGACGCTCGCGCCGCTACGCGCATCGCTGCCGATCGGCTACCGGATCGAGACCGGCGGCGCGGGCGAGATCAGCGGCAAGGCGCAGGCGTCGGTGATCGCGCAGCTTCCGCTGATGCTCGTCGTGGTGCTGACGCTGCTGATGATTCAACTGCGCAGCTTCGCGCGCGTGCTGATGGTCGTGCTCACCGCGCCGCTGGGGCTCATCGGCGTGGTCGCCGCACTGCTGCTGTTCGGCAAGCCGTTCGGCTTCGTGGCGATGCTCGGCGTCATTGCGATGTCCGGCATCATCATGCGCAACTCGGTGATTCTGGTCGATCAGATCGAACGCAATATCGCCGCGGGCCAGGGGCGCTTCGATGCGATCGTGGGTGCCACGGTCCGGCGCTTCCGCCCGATCATGCTGACCGCCGCGGCAGCCGTGCTCGCGCTGATCCCGCTGCTGCAATCGGCCTTCTTCGGACCGATGGCGACCGCACTGATGGGCGGCATCACGGGCGCCACGGTGTTGACGCTGTTCTTCGTTCCCGCGCTGTACGCGACCGCGTTCAAGGTGCGGCACTTCGAACGCGGTGTGCGAACCGCGACCCCGACAATCGAATATACGTGGAGCTGATCGTGGGCACAGACTGCAACCCCGTCGACGGGCCGGCGCTCGCGAGCGCGCCGCATTTCGCCGGCGCGCCGGGTCGAACGCGGGCAGCGGCGATCCATGGTTGGCGCGCGGCGTTCGGCGCGGCCGCGACGATCGCGCTTGGCGCATGCTCGTTCGGTCCGAACGGCGAGCCGCCCGCGATGCCCTCTCCCGCCCATTACGGCGTCGAGCCTCAGCCCGCGCAAACGGTCGCCGCGCTCGGTGTCGCGCAGCACTTCACCACCGGCGCGCAACCTGTGCCGCAATGGTGGCGGCTGTTCGAATCGACAGCGTTGAATGACCTCGTCGAAGAAGGTTTGCGCAACAGCCCAACCCTTGCTGCCGCCGACAGGCACCTTGCCGCCGCGCACGAACAACTGCGGGCGCAGATCGGCGCCTCGCTGCTGCCGTCGGTCGATCTGGTCGGGCAGGCCTCGCGCGGACGCGATCTCGGCATTCCGGTCCCCGGTGGCCCGAATACGCTGCTTTACAACGAGTTCATCGGCGTAGTCCAGGCGCAATATACGTTCGATCTGTTCGGCGCGGTGCGTAAAGCCAACGCGGCCCGATCAGCGCGTGTCGACATCGACGCGTATCAACGCGAAGCCGCGCGCCGCGCACTGGCCACCAACATCGTCACGGCGACGATCGAGGCGGCGATGTTGCGCGCCGAGATCGACGCGACCGAGCGATTGATCGCGCTTGCGGGCGATCAGGCTCACGATATCCAACGGCATTACGAACTCGGATCGCTGACGCGCGGCGACGTGTCGACTGCGCGGCAAAGCATCGCCGCGCTCGAGGTCAGCGTGGCCGATCTGCGGCAACGGCTGACGGTGACGAGACATGCGCTTGCGGTGCTGCTCGGCCGCACGCCCGACGCGGCGCCGCCCGAGCCCGAGCTGGCGAGCCTGCACTTGCCGCAGGACCTGCCCGTCGTGCTGCCATCGGACCTGTTGCGCGCGCGGCCCGATATCGCGGCCGCCGAGTCGGCGCTGAAAGCCGCCGCAGACGACGTCGGCGTCGCGACGGCACAGCTGTTTCCGAGCCTGACGCTGAACGCTTCGATGGGACAAGGGGGGTTCAACTGGCCGCTCGCGCTGTCGGGCGCAGGCGCGATCTGGAGCATCGCCGCGACGATGTCGCAAGCGCTTTTTCATGGCGGCGCGCTCGTCGCACAGCGGCGCGCGGCAATCGACACCTACGAGGCCGCCGTGTTCGAGTACAAGCAGACCGTGCTGGCGGCGTTCGAAAACGTCGCGGACACGCTTGCGTCGCTCGAACACGACGCGCAGGCACTCGACGCCGCGAGCGGCGCTGCCCGTGAGGCACGCGAGGCGTTCGACGATGCCACGTCACGTCACCGGCTCGGCGCGCTGCCCGCTGCATCCGCCCGCGGCGGCGAGCAGCAGTACGAAGCAGCGAGGCTCGAAGAAATCCGCCTGATCGGCCGGCGCCTGGCCGATACGGCGACGCTGTTTCAGGCGATGGGCGAGCTGCCGGCGGGCAGCAGCCAGACACCTGACCATCTGGCCGGCAAGTGATCGGCCCGCCGCTGCCGACGGCGCCCGCTTGCGTTCAGCCGGCGCGTCCGCGCGGAACGCCCACAAGGTAAGTCAGACCGATCGGCGAGCCCTGCACCGGCAGTGTGCCGATGTCCCATTCGAAGCTCTGCTGGTCCGGGATACTCGCCACCATCTCACGCAATTCGTCGGGGTTGTAGATGCGCAGCATCGACACGATGCCGTCGAACAGACACAGCAGCGGGATAGCGGGCAGCGCATAGGTGAGCGCTAGTCGCGACCAGCGAAACGGCCGGATCAGCGGAGTCAGCGCGAGCATCATCAGCGGCATCGCCAGGATGAACACGACACCGAGCAGCCGGTGGTCGGCACCCTCGACGATGACGATCGCGCGGCGCTTCGTCACCGCGTCGGCGAGGATCGCCCGCGCATCGTCCGGCCGAAAATGGTGGAAAGCGTTGAACATCGTGCGCACACCGTCGAATCCCGATGGCACGTCCATCGCGTCCACCGGTTCGCTCACATAGGTGACGCGGCCGGCTGCCCCGGCGGATACGCGCTCGTACGCGGCGCGATTGGGATAGAAGTCGGTCAGCTGCACCGTCACGCGTCCGGACTGCGCGAGCAACGGTGCAAGCGTCAGCCACGGGCCGCCGCCGCCCGAACATAGATCGACGATCCGGTCGTTGCCGACCCGCCGCATCGCTTCGCGCAGCTTGCCCGCGATGACGTTGAAGCCCTTGAGGGTATTCGCCAGGAAATGCAGCCAGTCCGTCCCGCCGTCACGGATCGCCCGTGGGCACCACGGCTGGTCTTCGATTTCGAGCAGATGCAGGCGTCGCATGATCACGCGGGCAACCGAGGTAACTGAAAACCGGCGGATTTCATAACGTGCCCTGGCAGGGGTGCAACCGGGTAGACAGAGAAGGCCTGCACGCTAGGGCCTGTCAGCCTTGGCGAGCGGCAACTTACTACCGAACTTAAACGAGCCAACGCGTGGGCTTCTTAACGACGTCAGTCGACTATACGCTGAGCCGCGCCGGCGACGTTAGCGGTTCGCATCCTGCATAATGACCACGCATGAGGATTTACCCGCATCATCCGCCGGACGGCGGCCGGGAGACGAGCGATGCAAAACGACAGACCGCCGCCGCGGCGGGTGACATATGAGAAAGGGATCCGGATCGGCGGCCCCGGCTGGTTCGGCCGGTTGCTGGCCGTCGCCCTGAGCGCGATCTTGTTCGTGGTGGCCGCGATGCTGTCGATCGTGCTGTTCGCCGTGCTGTTCGCGGTCGGCACGATCGTCGTCGGGTATCTGTGGTGGAAGATGCGCGCGTTGCGCCGGCAGACGGTCGCGTATGGCGACGACGCCCGCACCATCGACATGGAGGTCGTCCACAAGGACCCGCCCGACGACCATTCCGCGCCACGCTGAGGATCGGCTACGCGCGTGCCTCAAGCCGCAAGGGCCGCTTCGACCGCGCTTACGTAATTGCGAAAGCCGGCCTGCTGCAGCGCCTCTCGCAGTCGCAGGAGTTCATGTCGCGTGGCTTCGCTGAGCGGCGCCTGAAGCGCGAGTGCAAGCGCACGGCCGCGCGCCGCGAAAAGCTCGGACCACGGCAACGGTTCGCGCTGTGTATAGGCCTCGAGTGCGTCCACGTAGTGCAGCATGCCAGCAGGATCGCCCGCCCCCAGCATCGCTTCGACGGCGTCGCGGTAAAACCACAGGTGATTGTGGCCGACCGCGCCGAGGCGCAACAGCGCCTCGCCTTCAGCCAGTAGCCGCGTACGCTCGCCGTTATCGTCAACCGCACGGCTCAGTGCGCTCAAGGCCTTTGGGCCGGAAAACTGAGTCCCTACCTCGCGTGAGATGGCGAGTGCTTCGCGCAGCGCCTTCACCGCTTCACTACGGCATCCTTCGTCCAGTAGCAGGCGACCCTGCATCTCCAGATTCTGCGCTTCGAAGCGGCGCGCACCCAATTGCCGGATCACACGCATTTCCTGCACCAGATGCTTGCTGGCCGCCTGCGCATCGCCCAGTTCCTGGCAGGCGAACACCCCCAGCGTCTCCCCCAGCAATTGCGCGCGAGGCTGCCCGATCAACTCGGCGGCGCGGGCGGCGGCGCTTGCGTCCTCGCGAGCCTGACTTGCGTCGTTCAGATAAATGCGGCTGAAGCCCCGCATCGACAGATTGGCAACCTCGATGCGGCCGAACCCGTGTTCGCGGCTCATCGCTACGCATTCGCTGAAATGATGGAACGCGGTCCGCATGCGCCCCTGCGCATACGCCGCATCCGCCAGACCGCCGAGCGCGCGAGCCTCTGCCTCGGGCAGACCGAGGCGCCGCGCGTAGCCAAGACCGCGCTCATGCTCGGCGCTGCAGGCGTCGATCTTGCCGAGCGGAAAGAGAATGTTGCCGCGCAGATGATGGAGGCTTGCAAGCTCCGCCAGCCGGTTGTCTCGCTCCGCGATCTTTTGCGCTTGCGCGAGTAAGCCGAGTGCTTCGTCGAGACCCTCGCTGACACGCAGACCTTCCGCGAGCCCGAGTTGGCAGTCGCATCGGGCGGCGTCGTCGGTGGCGGCGGCGAGTGCAGTGCGGTACGTCACGATCGATCCTGCGATGTCGCCCAGGTCGCGCTGAAGTTCGCCCTTGCAGCAGCTCAGTGCATGGCGGTCCGCGTCCGACTGCGCGATTTCGATGCCGCGCTCGGCCAGCCGCAGCGCGGCTTCGAAACGATGGGCGGCACGCTGTGCGGCCGCCGCGCCCAGGTAGGCGTGCGGCGCGTGCTCGTCTTCGGCGCGGTCGAGGTGCTGGGCGTACAGCGTGACATCGCTCTGTGCGAACCATTCGGCCGCGCGCAGATGAAGTTCACGGCGGCGCGCGCGCAACAACGTCGAGTAAGCGCTCTCCTGGATCAATGCGTGGGCGAACAGGAAGTCCTCGCCTTCCGGCAGCACGAGTGCATTGACGAGCAGGCCGTCGCAGACGTAGCCAGGATCGTCCACCAGCTCTCGCAGCAGCGCGAGGTCGAAACGCTGGCCGATCACGGCGGCCGCCTGGAACGCCAGGCGGTCACGGGGCGCGAGCCGGTCCATCCGCGCGAGCACGAGACTGCGGATCGATGCGGGCACGTTGCCGCCGCTGCCTTCTTCAGCGTTGCGCAGCAGCTGTTCGAGAAACAACGGATTGCCGCCCGCGCGCTCGATGCAGGCGAGCGCGACGCGCTGGGTCGCATCGATGAAATTGCCCGCCAGGCTCAGGGCCTCGTCCTTGCGAAGCGGTCCGAGATCGATCGTGGCGAACGGGGTGTCGCGGCAACGTGCGCGCCAGCCTGCATCGATCGGATCGCCTTCCACGCGCGAAGTCGTGACCAGCAGGCCCGTGCCGTTGGCAATGCCTGACGCGAACGCCGACAGGTAGCCGATGACTTCGGAATCGGCCCAATGCAGGTCTTCGACGACGATGAGCGTCGCCGCATGGGCGCAAGCGTCCTCGGTCAGCCTCACGGCGAGCGCCTGCTTGCCGCGCTTGCGCGCGCCGTGGTCCATGGCCTCGTAGATGGTTTGCCATTCGACGGCCTGCGGGAGATCGAGGAAGTCGTGCAGAAACACGATCTGCTCGGCCTTGACGACACCTTGGGTCGCGACCTGCGCGGCGGCGGCCTGCCGCGCTTCACTCGATGCACCGGCCGGTAAGCCGAGCAGGCTTCCAATGATGGTCCGCACCGGATCCTGGCCCTTGCCGACACCGAAATCGAGCACGAGGCTTCGATGGAGCGTGAAGCCCTGTGCCTGCGCATGGCGGCGCATCTCGTCGACGAGCCGCGTCTTGCCGATCCCGGCTTCGCCCCGCACATGAACGACATGCCCTGCTCGCCTTGCCATGCACGCATGAAGGATGCCGTGAAACTGTTCGAGCTCGGCTGCGCGTCCGACGAAGCGGCTGCGGCTCGTCCTGACGGGCTCGCTGCCAAGCGCGACGAGCCGCCATGCCCGCACCGGCGTGTCGATGCCCTTGAAGCGCCGCTCGCCGATTGCTTCGCAACTGGCGGCGTCGCCGAGCGTGCGCGCCGCGTCGTCGGATATCCAGGTTTCGCCGGCGGCCGCGGCTGCCACGAGCCGGGCGGCCAGGTTCACCGGATCGCCATGCACGGTGTAGTCCTGCGCGTCGGCGCGGCCCAGCGCGCCCGCGATGACCTCGCCACTCGCAATGCCGATATGCGCCTGCAACGGCCGCCCGGTCTGCGCGGCCAGCCGCGCCAGGCCGTCGTGAATGTCGAGAGCGGCACGGGCGGCGCGCAGCGTGTCCGTCTCGTGCGAGCGGGGCGCGCCGAACAGCGCCATCACCGCGTCGCCGATGTGCTTGTCGATCGTGCCGCCATAGGCGAGCACGATCCCGTCGACCAGCGCCGTGTAGCGTCCGATCAGCGCGCGCAAGTCTTCGGGATCGAGCGAGCGGGACAGCATCGTGTAGCCGCAGAGATCGGCGAACAGAATCGTGACCTGCCTGCGCTCGTCCGCGGGCACCTCGTTGTCGGCGGAGGTCTGGGGCGGTAGCGGCGCGGCCGCCGTTAGGGCGCCTGCCGCCGCGGCCAGAATGCGCTTACGGTGGCCGAGCGACTGTACCCCCAGCTCTTTCAGGTCCACGTCGGTCAGTTGCCCGAGCAGCGACATGTCGATGTCGTTTGCCGCGAACGCGTGGGCGTACTGCTCGAGCCCGAGGTCCCGCAGCCATTTCTCGATATCCATGTTCGTCGCCCCGCCTCCGATGCGTGGCCCCGCGGGCAAAAGCTCAGACGAATAGCGCGCCTGCCGACCGCCGGTGTGAACGGCTCCGGAACTGCACGGCCTTTGCGTGGAGCTCGCCAGGTACGGGGCCGATGAATAACCAGTGTAGGTGTCCGATAAGCACGCTGCATCGCGTTTGACAGCCGTTCGAGCCGCGCAGGATACTGGCTGGCGCGCCTCACGGCGCCCTTGCATTCGACCGGGAATCCACGTGAAGCCGGGCAAGACCATTTCCGTCTCCGAGATCCCGCTGCGCTCGCGTTTGGCGGGTCTGCCAGGCGACGTGGCGGCGGGCGCCGTTTCGACGCTCGTCATGCTGTGCTATGCGATGAGCCTCGGCACGATGATCTTTAGCGCCGATCTTGCCCGCTACGCGATGCTGGGCGTGCCCACCGCGCTCGTGAGCTGCGTCGTCACGGCGCTCGTGATCGCCTTGACGAGTTCGATGCGCGTCAACATTGGCGGCCCCGACAGCAACGCCGCCGCCTTTCTCGCCGGCGTGGCGGCGGGGGTGGCCAGCAGCGTGCGCGCGGACGGCGGTTCACCGCAGACGCTGATCCTCACTGTGCTGATCGCCATCGCGCTCTGTTCGCTCATGACGGGCATCGTGCTCTATGCGATCGGCTCGTCGAAGCGCAGCCGCTCCTTGCAGTTCCTGCCCTATCCGGTGCTCGGCGGATTTCTCGCGGGCACGGGCTACCTGCTGCTCGCCGGGGCGTTCCGCGTGCTGACGGGCCAGCCGCTGCAGTGGCACACGCTCGCGTTGCTCGCGCACCTTCACTGGCTCACATGGGTTCCGGCGCTGGTCGTCGGCGTGCTGGCCACGGTATTGATGCGCACGTGGCAGCACATCGCCGCGCTGCCGCTCACGCTGGCCTTCGGCGTCGTGCTTTTCTACGTTCTGCTGCAGGTTGCCGGAGTTTCGATCGACGACGCGCGCGGCATGGGTCTGCTGCTGCCGCGCGTCAAGCTGCACCTATCCGGGCTGCCGGAGTTGCACCTGGCCGCGAGGCTCGGACGGGGCGGCATCGACTGGTCGGCGGTCGGCGCGCATCTTCCGGAGAGTCTGGTGGTGACCTCGGTATCGGCCGTGACGATCCTGATGAATTCAACAGCGATCGGCGCGGCCACCGGGGAGGACGTCGACCTCAATCGCGAGATGCGCGCCGCCGGCCTCGCCAATCTCGCGAGCGGACTGCTGGGCGGGATGGTCGGCTACCAGTCGTTCAATCGCTCGATGCTCAACGCGCGGGTGGGCGCGACGAGCCGGGTGGCGGGCGTGTTCGCCTCGCTCGCGTGTGTGGTCGTGCTCGCCACTTCGCCGGACGTCGTGGCGCTCTTTCCGGTGCCGGTGCTGGTCGGCCTTCAGCTCTTCATGGGGCTGCGCTTGCTCGTGCATTGGCTCGCGGGCGCCTGGACCAAGCTCAACTGGTATGAGTATCTGCTCGTGCCCGTGATTCTCGGCACTATCGCGGCGTACGGCGTGATCGTCGGCGTAGGGGTGGGCGTCGTTGCAGCATGTGTGATGTTCACGCTGCTCTACGGTCGGGTCGGCTGCATACGCATGGAGTTCGACCTGCGCGCGCGGACCTCGAATGTTGAGCGCAGCATCGAAGACACCCAGGCTTTGCGCGCAATCGGCCCCCAGGTATGCGGAATGTGCCTGCAAGGGTTTCTCTTCTTCGGCACGGCCAATTCGATTCTGCAGCGCCTTCGCGAGCGATTCGGCGCCGGGAATCCGTCGCAGGTCCGCTTCGTCGTGCTCGACTTTGCGGCGACACATGGCATGGATGCATCCGTATCCATCAGCTTCGTCAAACTCAGGCAGCTCTGCGCAGCAAGAAGCGTGGACCTCGTGTTGACCGCGCTGCCGCCGCGCTCGCGCGATCTGCTCGTGAAGACCGGCACGCTCAATCTGAAGATCCATGAATTCGATACGCTCGATGCGGGTCTCGAATGGATCGAAGACAAACTGCTCGCGTCGAACTCGCTCGCGATCGCGCATGGCGGCGATCTGCGGGCGATGCTCGAGCCGCATTTCACGGCCGGCGCGTTGAACGGCTTGATCGCGTGTCTGGAGGTGCAGGATCTGCTTTCGGGGCAGGCGCTGTTTCGTCATCGCGAGCCGGGCGACGCGCTGTATTTCGTCGAGCAAGGACGTGTCGCGATCTCGCTGCCGCTCGGCGATGGCCGCTCGGCGCGTCTGCGCTCGTTCGGCCCGGGCACGGTCGTGGGGGAAATGGCGGTGTACACGCAGCAACAGCGCAGCGCGGATGTGATTGCCGAGGCACCGACGCGCGTGTACCGTCTGTCGATCTCCCGGCTGCTCGAACTCGAACAGCAGGATCCGGCGACGGCGCAACAGTTGCATCGGTTTCTCGTGAAGACCATCGCGTTGCGTCTTGCCGTTGCCGATGAGGCATTACGCGCGGCTTTATAAGCGGCAGCGCCCCTGACCGGCGGCGCCCCCAACCCGTCACCACGTCCCGCTGAATGCCTGCTGTACCTTGACGGGATCGGTCACGCCGTTGGCCACCAGCAATTGCGTCAGCAATCGCGCCTTCTGCGGATTCAGATCGAGCGATGCGACGAATCCGCGCTTGTCGTCGTCCACCTCGACGTTGCGGTTCACGAACCCCGACACCAGGCGCGTCGAGCGAACCACCACGATGCCTTTTGCCGCCGCGCGGTCGAGCGCCGCGAGGGCTTCCTTCGACATGTCGCCATCGCCTTCGCCGGCGACGACGATGCCCTTCGCGCCATCGGCGATCGCATGATCGATCTGGCGGCCATCCATGTTGCTATGCGCGTAGACGATATCGACGCGCGGCAATTGCCCGCTCGCGGGCAGGCTCAGCGCAGCGCGCGTCGATTGCACCGCCGGCATCACGAAGCGCACGCTGGCCGGATCGACATAACCGATCGCGCCGGCATTCGGCGACGCGAACGCCTGTACCGCCGTGGTATTGGTCTTGGTGATCCAGCGCGGCGCGTGAATCTGGTCGTTCATCACGACCATCACGCCTCGGCCACGCGACTGCGGGCTCGCCGCCACTTCGACGGCTTCGTACAGATTGCCGGGACCGTCGGCGCTCGCGGAACCGCCCGGTCGCATCGAGCCGACCAGCACCACCGGCTTGTCGGAGCGCAGCACGTTGCTCAGGAAGAACGCCGTTTCCTCGATCGTATCGGTGCCGTGCGTAATCACGATGGCGTCGGCCTCGTTCCGCTCGAAGACCTCGTCGATCCGCCGCGCAAGCTGCAACCAGATCTTGTCGTTCATGTCCTGCGAGCCGACGTTCGAGATCTGCTCCGCGCTGATGCTCGCGAGCTTCTCGATGCCCGGCACGCCGCGCACCAGTTCCTGCCCCTTCACGTTGCCCGAGTTGTAGCCGATCGCCGAACGGGGATCGGCGGTTCCCGAGATCGTGCCGCCGGTGGCCAGCACCAGAACACGCGGCGTTGCCGTGACGGCGCTTGCCTGTTGCGATGGCGCGCCGGCAGCCTGTGCGCAGGTACCCGCGGCAAGTGCCGCGATCAGCAGTGCCGCCGAACCGCACAGCCGCTTTGCTTTTCGATCGATCGTGTTGCCGTTCATCTTTCTCTCCTCCATCGTTTAAAAGAGTCGCGTGCGTATGCACGCGACCTGTGAGCGGAACAACCTTCGTCGCTCACGCCGCCGACGACATCTTTCTTGGTTGCGTCAGCATGGCGGGTTGAAGAATCTCGTCGAGCTGCGCCTGACTCAACAGCCCTTTGTCGATCACGATCTGCGCGACGCTTTTGCCCGACGCAAGCGCTTCCTTCGCGACTTCGGTCGAGTGCGTATAGCCGATGTACGGGTTCAGCGCGGTCACGATGCCGATCGAGCTCTCGACGATCGCGCGCAGCCGCTCGTGATTCGCGGTAATGCCGTCGACGCATTTCGACGCGAGCGTGAGGCACCCTGCGCGTAAATGGGCGACGCTCTTGAACAGGCTGTGCGCGATGATCGGCTCGAACGCGTTGAGCTGGAGCTGCCCCGCTTCGGCGGCGAAGCTCACCGTCACATCGTTGCCGATGACTTCGAACGCGATCTGGTTGACGACCTCCGGAATCACCGGATTCACCTTGCCCGGCATGATGCTCGAACCCGCCTGCACCGGCGGCAGGTTGATTTCGCCGAGGCCCGCGCGAGGACCGCTCGAAAGCAGGCGAAGATCGTTGCAGGTCTTGGAGAGTTTTACGGCGACGCGCTTCAGTACGCCGGAGAGCTGCACGAACGAACCGACATCCTGCGTCGCTTCGATCAGATTCGGCGACGTGGTCAACGCGATACCGGTTATTTCGCTCAAGTGCCTGCATGCAAGCTGCGCGTATTCCGGATGTGTATTGATGCCGGTGCCGATCGCCGTCGCGCCGAGATTGATCTCGCAGATGAGCTGGGCCGCTTCCTTCAGCCGCTCTTCGTCTTCGCCGAGCATCACAGCGAAGGTGCTGAACTCCTGGCCGAGCGTCATCGGTACGGCGTCCTGAAGCTGCGTGCGGCCCATCTTCAGGTCGTTGCCGAATTCCACCGCCTTGCGTTCGAACGATGCGCGCAACACGCCCATCGCGTCGACCAGTTGCATGATGCCCGCGTACGTGGCGATCTTGAGCGCGGTCGGATAGACGTCGTTGGTGCTCTGGCCGAGATTCACGTCCTCGTTCGGATGGAGAACCGCGTATTCGCCGCGCTGTTGCCCGAGATGTTCGAGCGCGAGATTGGCGATCACCTCGTTCGCGTTCATGTTGGTCGACGTGCCCGCGCCGCCCTGAATCACGTCGACGACGAAATGCTCGTGCGCGGTGCCTGAGCGCACTTGCCTGCATGCGTGCACGATGGCCTGCATCTTCACTGCGCTCAATAGGCCGAGATCGTAATTCGCGAGCGCGGCGGCTTGTTTCACGCTCGCCAGCGCGTTGACGAGGTTCGGATACACGGAGATCGGAATACCCGTGATGGGAAAATTTTGCAGCGCGCGCAGCGTGTGTACGCCGTAGTACGCGGTCGCGGGCACGGCGAGATCGCCGAGAAGGTCGTGTTCGATACGTTCGGTCGGTGCAAGCATGATTACCTCTCAGGTTCTGAAATCGACAGGCGAGCGGGGTCATCCGGCACACCTCGTGTGCAGGTCCGTCGCATTGACTGGGTGATGCGGTTGGGTTATCGAGGCGGCGCTATCGCGCAGGCGACACACTGCTTCGCGAGCACGTCGGTCGGATCGACCACGCTCACGCGCGCGCCGTTCGCGCCGATCACATACGGCTCGCGAATCAGCAGCGGCAGTTCCGTGCAGCCGAGAACGATCACTTCGACGCCGTCGGCGATAAGCCCGTCGATCGCCGCGGCGAGGTCTTGCTGGCACTGCCCCGCCGTGAATCCGGCCTTCACGCCTTCCTTGCCGTAGATCGCGTCCATCACGCGCGCCTGCAGCGCGGGTGCCGGGACGACCTGCCGCAAGCCGTGCGATTCGAGCGCCTTTTCGTAGACGCCGCTCGCGAGCGTGCCGCAAGTCGCGAGCACGCCGACCGAGCGCAGCGCGGGAAACGACTCGCGCAGATAACGCACCGTCACCGTCAGCATATTGACGATCGGCACGCCGAGATAAGGCTGTATCCGCTCGACGAAGGCATGCGCCGTATTGCACGGGATCGCGATCAGATCCGCGCCGCCCGTTTCGAGTTTCTTGCAGGTCGCATAGAGCGAGATGGTCGGGTCGGGTCCATCGCCGATCAGATTCTCCGTGCGATCCGGGATCTGCGGGTTCTGCTCGACGAGCAGCTTGATGTGGTCCTGATCGCGCCGCGCGGGCGTCGCGCGCACGATCTTGTGAATGAAATCGACGGTGGCCGCCGGACCCACGCCGCCCACCACGCCGACCTTGAAGATCGTCTCGGGCGTGTGGTACTGGCCGGACACCACGTACTGCGCATAAGCCAGGTTCGAATCGACGAGCGGCACGCGCAACGCACCGAGTTCGTCCGCGACCAGCGCGATCTCGGTGAGCCCCGGCACGATGACGTTGGCGCCCTGTTCGATCAGGTCCTCGCACGCCGCCCGCAGCAACTCGGCCGGACGGCCACGCAGATTGCCGCTCTTCACGCCATCCTCGCCATAAACGGCCTCGGTGACGAAATCGATGCCGTCACCGATGCGCGGGTGGATCACTTCGAACTCGGGCGCCGCGAAGTACTTCTCGAACAGGCGCCTGCGCCGCGTATGCGCCGACGCGAGCACGCCCACGCGGCGCACCGCGGGAAATCTTCTGCGCACGTGGCTGCGCACCGCATCGATCATGTCGACGATCTGCAGCGGCGAATTGGCTTTCAGTTCGTCGATGAACGTGTGACTCAGGAAGCACGGCAGCACGACCGTCGTCACGCCGCGCTTCTCGAAGCTGCTGATCAGATCGAAGATGTACAGCTTGCGCTGCGTCAACGTCTCGCTGTCGGCATCGGCGCTGCGAAACGGCTGCTGCTCGAAGATCGCATCGAAGTGCTCGGCGTCGCGCGTGGCCGGCGTCGATTTGATCAGTTTGAAGAACACGTCCGCGCTCGCGAGCGGGCCGAGCCCGCCCACCACGCCGAACTTGCGCGCGCTCGTGGCAGCCGTTGCGTCGATGCCGCTCATTTGGTCTCGCCTTCGAGCTGGCCGAACGAAGCCGTCGCCATCGCCGTGCGGCGTTCCTGCCGCGTCACGCGCTGGCCCTCCCACTTCGCGATGGCTGCCGTCGCGATGCTGTTGCCGATCACGTTGGTCGCCGTGCGCCCCATGTCGAGAATCTGGTCGATCGCGAGCACCAGCACGACGCCCGATGGCGGCAAATGGAACATCGGCGCCACGGCCGCGACGACCACCACCGAGCCGCGCGCGACACCCGCCATGCCTTTGCTGCTCACCATCAGCACGAGCAGCATCACGATCTGCGTGCCGATCGGCATGTCGATGCCGAACGCCTGCGCGATGAAGATCGCCGCGAAGGCCTGATACATCATCGAGCCGTCGAGATTGAACGCATAGCCGAGCGGCAACGTGAAGCCCACCACTTTCTTGTCGACACCGAATTCCTCCAGCTTCTCCGTCAGGCGCGGATACGCCGCCTCGCTGCTCGCGGTAGAGAACGCCAGCATCGCGGGTTCGCGGATCGCCTTGAGCAAAGCCCAGACCGGCTTGCCGAGAAACGCGTAGCCGGCGAGGATCAGCGCCGCCCACAGCAGCGCGAGCCCCGTATAGAAGCTGGCGACGAGCTTGCCGTACGTCGTCAGCACGTCGAGGCCATGCACCGTGATCGCCGATGCCAGCGCGCCGAACACACCGACGGGCGCGAGACGCATCACATAATCGGTCAGTTTCAGCATGGTGGGCACGAGCCCTTCGACGCCCGCGATCAGCGGCGCGACGCGCGGGTCCGATTTGATCACGCTGAGCACGATGCCGAACATCACCGAGAAGACGAGGATCTGCAGGATATCGTTGCGCGCCATCGCATCGACGATGCTGGTGGGGAACGCGTGTGTGACGAAGTCCTTGAAGTTCAGGCTCGACGTGTTGAGGCCGGTGGCCACGTCAGCGCTCGTCTGGGACATGTGCAAGCCGGCGCCCGGTTGCAGCAGGTTCGCGAGCACGAGGCCGAGCGCGAGCGAGAACAGCGACGCGCACAGGAACCACGCGATCGAGCGCAGACCGATGCGGCGCACGTCGCTCGTGCCTTCCATGCCGGCGAGACCTGACACGAGCGTGGCGAACACGAGCGGCGCGATGATCATCTTCACGAGCCGCAGGAAGATATCGGTGACGATGGAAAAGTAGCCGGCGATCTCCTTCGCCTGCGCGGCATCGGCCGCCGTGCGATGGCAGACATAACCGACGGCCACGCCGAGCAGCATGCCGGCGAGGATGTAGAGGGTAAGCCGATTCTTCATGTGTCTCCGTCCTGAGATTATTTGTGACTGGACGGAATTCTAGAGACGGCAGAAAAGACGTGAATGCTAGTGTTGCATACGGCTATGCAAGTTTCGCATAACGCGGGATAACCCTAGCGGCGCTATTCGGCTGACCCCGACGAGGCCCGCAGATGCCGCCACAGCGTATCGAGCAGTTCAGTGCGGTTCGTGAGGTCGCGATACACGCGCAACTCCAGCTCCAGTTGCCATTCGGAGCGGCCGGCGGCGACAAGCTGGCCACTGTCGAGTTCGGCGGCGATCGAACTCTTCGGCAGCCAGGCGACACCCTCGCCTTCCAGCACGAGCTTCTTCACGACCTCGGCCATGTCGGATTCATAGTGAAGTTGCAAGGCGGGCGACGCTTTGCTCTGCTCCATCAGCAACGCGAAGCAGCGCCCAAAGTAGCTCGTCTCCGTATAGGCGATGAACGGCATCGGATGTTCGATCACGCCGGGCAGACGGTACACGTGCGCAAGCCGCTGATTGGGCCTGCATACCGGCATGAAAGTATCGACGCCCACGGTCACGCATTCATACCTGGTCGGATCGAGATGCAACGGCAGCTGCGGATGGTGATAAGCGAACATCAGCTCGCAGTTGCCGTTGACCAGCATCAGTATCGAATCGTGCACGTTCGCCGGAATCACGCGCGCGCGCACTTCGCCGACATGCTTGGACAGCGTGCGCAGCCACGCGGGCAGGAAGTTGAGCGCGATCGTGTGGCCGGCTGCGATCTGCAGGCTCGTGCCGGCGATGCGTTGTTCGGTGCGAATGATGGCGCGCGTGTCGAACAGCTTGTCGAGGATGTCTTCGGCCGCGTCACGAAACAGTTGCCCTGCCGGGGTCAGGGTCGGCGGAAAGCCGCTGCGATCGACGAGATCGGCGCCGACCCATTGTTCGAGCGACTGGATCCGTCTGCTGAAACCCGACTGCGTGACGTTGCGGAACTCCGCCGCCCGGGAAAAGCTCTGATAGCGGGCGAGCGCGATGAAGTCTTCGATCCACTTGATTTCCATCAGCCATCGGTCTCCGGTCCTGGCGACGAATGGACTCGCCGCTGCGCCCGCAATTCTACGCTTGGCCGTGCCGCACGCTGACTATCGGACCTGGGTCAAACCGCCATGCACAGGTACTTCAAGGTAATCATCGATCCCGTAATGCGAGCCCTCCCTACGAGCCCATTGCGCGTCGCCATGCTCGCGACGCGCGCCACCCCATCGACGATCCCGTCACGCTGGCGAGCTTTCGATGTTCAGCTTCGACACCGCACCCGTCTTCTCGTCGTAGCGGTAGCCTTGTTTCTCGAGTTGAGCGCTGATCGTTTCGACGAGCACCTGCTGCTGAATCTCCTTGCGCAGCAATTCATGCTCCGGCTTGAGCTGGCCCAGTTCAGCGGCAAGCCGGCGGCTCAATGTCGCTTCGCCCGCGCCGCGGGCAAGGACGACGACCATTTTTTCATTCGCCTGAGCCAGTTGCTGCTTCAGTGCGTTCGAGTAGTCGGACCATTTCCTGACGGTCTCCCGCGCTTCGGCAATTGCGGCGGCATGCGCGTCCGCGTCGCGCGTCATCTGCGCCTTCAATGCCTCGAGCTGCTGAGAGTCGGCAGTCACCGGCGACGCCGACTCCAGGCCCGCGACGTTCTCGCTCGCCACCGAGCTTTCGGCCAGTTCGGCCGCGCGCTGCTGCTCCGCGTCGGCACGCTCCTGCGCCTCCGACAAGCTGGCCGACAGTCTCGCGATTTCGGAGGCGCCCGCGTCACGCTCATCGGTCAGGCCGGCGATCTGCGTCTGGACATTCTGCAATTCAAGTGCGGCGGCATTGCGTTCAGCCTGCGCGCCCGCGACCTCTTCCCGGCGGGCCGCGTGCGCTTCCTGCTCGGCCTGCAGCTCCGCGCGAATCGCTTCGAGCTCGCTTTGAAGACGAGCGACCGCTTCGGAATGCGCCGCTTCCAGCGCCGCACGCTCCGTTTCGTCGGCCGGCGTTTCGACGACTGACCCAGCCGACTCGTTCGCCACCTCGCCCTCGCCCGCGGCGTCGGTCTCCTCGTGCGAAAGCGCTCGGCGCTCCGCGGCCAGTTCCGCGCTCTGCAGTTCCGCTTCGAGGAGCGAAACGCGCTCAGCAAGTTCCTGCGCGCGCTTCTCCGCCGCGTCGGTCCGTTGCACGGCGAGCGCAATGTCCTCTTCGAGCCCGGCTACTGCGTCGACTTTCTCGTCGTAGGCGCTCGTCATCTTATCCAGTTCGACTTGCAGCGCATCGAGTTCCTGGACGGTGGTTTGCAGCTCGGCAAGCGCGTCGTCGCGCTCGTCGCTGGCGTCCTCGACGCGCTGGCGCATCGCGGCAAGGCGTCGCGCCACCGCGCGTTCAGCTTCATCCTGCGCTGAGCTCCACAGCCGGTCGAGCGCATCGCGCATGGTGTCGGTCACGGTTTGCGGCAAAGCCGGACGTTCGACGACCTGCGGCACCCGCGGGGCGCGCGTTTCACGCCACTTGCGCAATGCCGCTGCCACCGCGACCACCGAGCCTGTATGGACTTCGGACCAGATGGCTACCGGAGACACCTTCTCGCCTTCTTCGGCCAACCGGTTTGCGATTTCAGCGACGAGTTCGTCCGTGATCGTAATGTTGCTTGACATGCCTGCCTCGACAAAGTGCACGTGGTGACGAATACCGTTTCGTCGTTCGGGAGGCGGCCCCGCGCCGGGACTCGCCTCGCATACCTACGAATTGTCGAGTACTTCCCCGGCGGTCAATCGCTCGAAAAGCCGAGGTTACGGGGAGGTATTCGTCGGATTGCGCCACCAAAGGTCCGGCACACATGCATTCAGAGCTTTCCGGTGACCCGATCCGCGTGATACGACGAACGCACGAGCGGCCCCGACACCACTTCGATGAACCCCATCTTCAAACCTTCGTCGCGTAGCATGTCGAACGTCGTGGGCGGCACGTATCGCCGCACCGCCATGTGAAACCGCGACGGCGCGAGATACTGGCCGATCGTCAGCACGTCGACGTCGTGGGCACGCAGATCGCGCATCGTCGCGAGCAGTTCGCTGTCGGTCTCGCCGAGCCCGGCCATCAGGCCGGATTTGGTCAACACCGCCGCGTTCTGGCGTTTCGCGCGCGATAGCAGTTCGAGCGAGCCGAGGTAGTCCGCGCCTGCCCGTGCCGCCCGGTACAGCGACGGCACCGTCTCGATGTTGTGATTAAAAACGTCTGGCCACGCCACGGACAGAGCATCGAGCGCGCGGTCGATTCGCCCGCGAAAATCCGGCGTCAGGATTTCCACGCGAATGCCCGGCACGCGCTCGCGCACGAGCGCAATACAACGCGCGAAGTGCGCGGCGCCGCCGTCGCGCAGATCGTCGCGGTCCACCGATGTAATCACGACGTAGCGCAGCCCGAGCGCCGCGACGGCGTCGGCAAGCCGCGCGGGCTCGTCGTCGTCGAGCGCTTGCGGCCGTCCGTGCGCGACGTCGCAGAACGCACAGCGCCGCGTGCAGATCCCTCCCATGATCATGAATGTCGCCGTGCGCTGCGCGAAACACTCGCCGATGTTCGGACACATCGCCTCCTCGCAGACCGAATGCAAGCTGTGCTCGCGCAGCACCGCCGCCATGCCCGCGACGGTTTCGCTCATCATCGGCCGCGCGTGCAGCCAGGGCGGCTTCGGCAATACGGTCGAATGGTCCGCCGGCACGATCTTCACCGGAATGCGGGCGAGCTTGTCGCGGTTGCGCTTGCCATGCTGGCCAAGCGCCGTGAGGCTGTCGGTATGAAGAGGGGCGTCCATCGCGGTTATCCGAAGAACTCGTTGAGCAGGCGGTTCACCTCCGATGCAGCCTCCATCTGCACCATGTGTCCTTTGCCGTCGATCACGTGCACACGCACCTGAGCGGGCAGCCCCTGCGCGTGCGCGGCCGGAATGATCTGGTCCTGCGCGCCCCAGATCACCAGCGTGCGAGGCGCGAGCGTGTCGAGCCGCTCGCGATAGACGCGGCTTTGCACCCCGCCTTCGAACGCGGACGCGGCAATCTTGCGCAACGCGTCGTTCACGCCTTCGAGCCGCTTGTACTTGACGATGTCTTCGATCAGTTGCCGCGTGACCAGCGACCCGTCGGCAAAAAGCTTCGCCAGATGCGGCTTCAGCGCGTTGCGGCTGCTGCCCTCGACGAATCCTTCGATGTACTCGCGATTGATCTCGTCGCCGAGCCCCGCGCCGGCGATCAATGCCAGCGAGGCGACGCGTTCGGGCGCCTTCGCGGCGACCGTCATCGACACGGCGCCGCCCATCGAATGGCCGACGAGATGCGCGCGCTCGATGCCCCGGTCGTCGAGAAACGCGACCACGCTGTCGGCCAGTTCGTCGAGGCTGCCCGTGTCGACCGCCTTGCCCGACTCGCCATGCCCCGGCAGATCGAGCGCCCACACGGCGCGGTGCGCGGCGAGATCCGCATGATTGAAGAGCCAGTTGTTCAGATCACCGCCGAAACCGTGGATCAGCACCGCGGGCGTGCCGCCGTCGCCGATCTTCAGGTAACGCACGGTGCGCCCGCCGATCTGCGCCTTTTGCGGCTGCGGTCCCGCCTCCGCCGTGTCCGCGGTGGCCGGCACGAAGTCGCGCTGGAACGCCTCGACCGCCGCATCGATATCGGCCTCAGAGCTCGCTTCGTCGGCGACGACGCCGAGCAGCGCGCCGATCGGCAGCGTGTCGCCCTGCCGCGCGATCTGCCTGCGCAGCGTGCCGTCGAAAGCGCACTCGACGCCCGACGAAATCTTGTCGGTCTCGACATCGAGTATCTCGTCGCCCTTCGCGACTTTTTCGCCGACCTCCTTCAGCCAGCCGTTGACCTGTCCCTGCTCCATCGACAGCCCCCACTTGGGCATCGTGATCATGTGAATCGGCATTGCTCAGCTCCTTACTTTCCGCACGGCCACGGCGATGTTCTCCGCGGACGGGATATACAGATCTTCGAGCACGCCTGCGAAAGGCGCGGGCGTATGCGGCGCGGTCACGAGTTCGATCGGCGCCTTCAGCGAATGGAACGCGCGCTGCGCGACCAGCGCGGCGATATCGGTCGCGATCGAGCAGCGCGGATTCGCCTCGTCGACCACGACGACGCGCCCGGTGCGCTCGGCGCTTTCCAGGATCGTTTCCTCGTCGAGCGGGGAGGTCGTGCGCAAATCGATCACCTCGACCTGGATGCCCTCTTTCGCGAGCTTTTCGGCGGCATCCGTCGCGTGGTGAACCATCCGGCCATAGGTCACGATGGTCGCGTCGTCGCCTTCGCGCACCACGTTCGCTTCGCCGAACGGAATCGCATACGACTCTTCCGGCACGTCGCCCTCGCGGCCATACAGCAGCTTGTGCTCGCAGAAGATGACCGGGTCGTTGTCGCGAATCGCCTGGATCAACAGGCCTTTCGCGTCGTATGGCGTCGACGGGCACACCACTTTCAGGCCGGGAATATGGGTGAACATCGACGTCAGCATCTGCGAGTGCTGCGCGGCCGCGCGCAGGCCAGCACCCTGCATCGTGCGAATCACGACTGGCGTCAGCGCCTTGCCGCCGAACATATAGCGAAACTTCGCGGCCTGATTGAAGATCTGGTCGAAGCACACGCCCATGAAATCGATGAACATCAGCTCGGCGACGGGCCGCATGCCGCATGCGGCCGCGCCGACCGCGGCGCCGATGAAGCCGCCTTCGGACAACGGCGTGTCGAGCACGCGCCCCGGATACTTGTGAAAGAGTCCTTTCGTCACGCCGAGCACACCGCCCCACGCATCCTTTTCGCCTGGGGACCCAGCGCCCCCCGCGTTGTCCTCGCCCATCACGATGACGGTTTCGTCGCGCGCCATCTCCTGGCTCAGCGCTTCGTTGATCGCCTGAGAAAACGTGATCTTCCTTGCCATGACTGTCTCCTGTCGATCGGAGTTAGCGCTTTAGCTGTCGAACAGAGTTGGCGCTTTAGCGCTTACTCTGGTCCCATGCAACGCACTTATTCCGATCCCATGTAAAGCTGAAGATTGAATGGTTTCGCGCCGCGGGTTACGGATAGGACACGTAGACGTCGGTCAGCAGGTCGGCGGCCGTCGGCAGAGGCGCGGCCTTCGCTTCGGTCACCGCGCCGTCGATCAACTGCTTCACCGTGGCATCGATGCCGCGCAGTTCGTCCGCGCTGAGCATTTCGGCGCGCACCACGCGCTCCTCGAAACGCTTCAGGCAGTCTTTTTCGTCGCGCAGCTTCTGCACTTCGCCGGGCGCGCGATACGTTTGCGCATCGCCCTCGAAGTGACCGAAATAGCGCGACAGCTTCACTTCGACGAGCGTCGGGCCACCGCCGCCGCGCGCCCGCTCGATCGCGGCGCCGAGCGCCTCGTGCACCGCGAAGAAATCGAAGCCGTCGACGATCACGCCGGGCATGCCAAAGCCGCTCGCGCGGTCGGCGATGTTGTCGGCCGCGACCGACCACGTCGACGAGGTCGCCTCCGCATAGCCGTTGTTCTCCGCGACGAAGATCGCCGGCAGGCGCCAGACGGAAGCGAGATTCATCGATTCGAAGATCACACCCTGGTTCGACGCACCGTCGCCGAAGAAGCAGACGCCGACGCCGCCGGTCTTCCTGAGCTTCGCGGCGAGTGCGGCGCCGCACACGAGCGGACCACCCGCGCCGACGATCCCGTTGGCGCCGAGCATCCCTTTCGACAGATCGGCGATATGCATCGAGCCGCCCTTGCCGCGGCACACGCCGGTGCTACGGCCGTAGATTTCGGCCATCATGCCGGGCACGTCGACGCCCTTCGCGATGCAGTGGCCATGACCACGGTGCGTGGTGGCGACATAGTCCGCGTCGTTCAGATGCATCATCGTGCCGACCGCCGACGCTTCCTCGCCGGCATACAGATGCACGAAGCCGGGTATCTCGCCGGTGGCGAATTCGACGTGCAGGCGCTCCTCGAACTCGCGGATCGTGCGCATCATCCGGTACGCTTCCAGCAGCTTTTCCTTGCTCAACTGCGTCGATACAGACATGGTGTGTCTCCAGGGAATGATCTCGATGGTCACTGCTACTTCAGCCAGCTGTGCTTCAGGCGTTCGCTTCCTCCTGAGTTGATTACCTCCGACGCGCCGCCGCTTCACGCATCAACTGCCGCGACGCGCAATAGCGCAGCGTGCGGCCGACATCGACGGTGAGCGGTCCCGCCCAGTCGAGCGCGATCTCGTAGCGGTCGTCGCGTTCGAGCTCGATCTCGCGCTCGCCGTCGAAGGCGAGCGTCCCTCGTTCGGTATGCAGCGGCGTCCAGCAGCCCGCTTCGAAGCGCTCGCAGGTGCGCATCGTCACCCGATCGACACGGCCCGGCGCGAGCGGCGCGAAGATCGGCACGCCGGATTCGCCCGCGCGCGCGAACGTCAGATGCAGCCCGTACGGCGCGCCGCGCTCGACCGGCGCCCACGCCCCGCCGATCGACGACAGGCCGATACCATCCGGCGCCGCGAAGGTCAGAAACAGCGCTTCGATATCAGCCGGCTCGCAGACGGCGCGCGCACCGACGAAACGCTGCCGGCTCAGGCACACATCGACCAGCGCGATTTCCTCGCGCCCCTTGTTCGGGCCCGCGACGCAACGGACCACGAGACGCTTGTTGCGCGTCAGCGCGACCTCGGGCGGCACGAGCCCCGAAGCGGCAAGCGCGCCCGCGAGGCCCGCCACCGTCGCTTCGCGCAGTTCCGGAAACGCGTTGTTGGTACCCGTCGACAGCGTCAGCAGCGGCACCTCGCCGCAATGCGCGGCAACCGCCCGATGCGTGCCGTCGCCGCCGAGCACCGCGATCAGATCGACACCCAACCCGACCATCCGCGCGACACCCGCATGGGTGTCGGCCGCGCTGTCCGTGATCGGCAGTTCGAGAAATTCGACGGTCGGCCAAGGCTGCGGCTCGGCCACGGCCGCGTGCGTTTCAAGCGCACGCAGTACCAGTGCAGCGACACCGGTCCGGTCGCGCAAGGTCAGCACGCGAGCGACGCCGAGCATGCCGAGGCCCGCGAGCAGGCGCACGACCATGTTCGCCTTCTCGGCGGTCGGAAACACCGAAGCGTGCGTGGTGAGGCGTCGAATATCACGGCCCGATGCCGGGTTCGCGATCACGCCGACGGTGATGGGTGATGACACGGGCTTGTCTCCTGTGCGCGAGTAGCGAAGCGACTTGCTGTGATGAAGCGCGCTTGCTTTCGCGTTTGCTTGTCTGCCAGCGATACTGCAAAGGTCGGGCCAGTTGCATGCGCGCCGTGCGCACGCGCCGAAAGCGCCGTATTCACGGGGTGGACGCGGAGGTCGAACGGTCGCGGCCGCTTTCATCAGACCTGCGCCGCGCAGTTCACTGTGTCTCACGGGCCCGTCCCGCGACGTGGTGCGAGACTCACAGCACGTCGCGACGCTTGCGCGGTACCGCGCCAGACAAGGGTTTGCTCGATGCGACCAGCGTCTCGCTCATCGCTGAGACGTTCGTCTCACGCCCCTGACGTGCTGCGCCGCAATGTGATCGCTCAGTGTGGATGTGCTACAAGACAGGGACGCGCCCTACTCGGTGTCGCTCGCCTGGAGCCGGCCATGCCCTATGTTTCTCAAACGCAGCACGTCGATCGCGTACGCGGGGCCATCGAAGGACGCTTGCCGGCTCCTGCCAATTCGTCGCGCCTCGTGTCGTCGTGGCAGCGTTCGTACGAGCAGTACCGGCTCGACCCCAGTTCGGTGATCGGCCCGCGCGTGCTGACGTCCGCCGAACTGCGCGAAGTCCAGGGCAAGGAGGAAGCCTTTCTGCGCGCCTCGGGTCAGTGCCTGACGCGGCTGCACGAAATGATTCGTGTCGCCGACTATTGCGTGATGCTGTCCGACGCGCACGGCGTCACGATCGACTATCGGATCGACCGCGACCGGCGCAACGATTTCAAGCATGCGGGGCTGTATATCGGCTCGTGCTGGTCCGAGCGCGAAGAAGGCACCTGCGGCATCGCGAACGTACTCACCGATCTCGCGCCGATCACCGTGCACAAGACCGATCACTTCCGGGCCGCGTTCACGACGCTCACGTGCAGCGCTTCGCCGATCTTCGCGCCGACCGGCGAATTGATCGGCGTGCTCGATGCATCGGCGATTCAATCGCCCGACAACCGCGACAGCCAAGGGCTGGTTTTTCAGCTGGTGCGGCAAAGCGCGAGTTTGATCGAGGATGGCTACTTTCTGAATCAGACCGCGCAGCACTGGATCCTGTTCGGCCATCAAAGCCGCCATTTCGTCGAAGCACAGCCCGAAGCACTGATCGCATTCGACGAATGCGGCAACATCGCCGCCGCGAACCGCAAGGCGCACGAGAGCATCGCGGGGCTCGACGGGCCGCGTCACATCGACGAGATATTCGACACGTCCGAGGTCCGTCTGCACGACGTCGCGCGCACCGACATGATCGTGGCGCTGCGGCTGCGCG
Organism: Paraburkholderia sp. RAU6.4a; assembly: GCF_050435625.1. Taxonomy (NCBI): domain Bacteria; kingdom Pseudomonadati; phylum Pseudomonadota; class Betaproteobacteria; order Burkholderiales; family Burkholderiaceae; genus Paraburkholderia; species Paraburkholderia sp. RAU6.4a. Next base: position 612,063 of record NZ_JBNDKQ010000001.1, on the reverse strand, counting down.
CGACCGGCGCGATGCTGTATGCACGCATTCGCGCGCCGATGAGACGCGCGGCTCGCCCGCTCCTCGCGACACGGCCGGCCGATCCGCATGCGGACGGCAGCATCGGCGCGATGAGCCGCTTTTTGCACAGCTCGGACGAACGGATCGCGCGCAACGCGCAAGTCGCATTGCGGATCGCCGGCAAGCGGCTCCCGGTTCTGCTGCTCGGCGAAACCGGTGTCGGCAAGGAGGTGTTCGCGCGCGCGGTGCACGACTCGGGTTCGCGGCGCACGCGGCCGTTCGTCGCCGTGAATTGCGGCGCGATTCCGGAGCCGCTGATCGAGAGCGAGCTATTTGGTTATGCGCCTGGCGCGTTCACCGGCGCGCGCAGTCGCGGCGCGCGCGGCAAGATCGCCCTCGCGCATGGCGGCACGCTGTTTCTCGACGAAATCGGCGACATGCCGCTCGGCCTGCAAACACGCCTGCTGCGTGTACTCGCCGAGGGCGAAGTGGTGCCGCTTGGCGGCGATACGCCGGTGCGCGTCGATATCGACGTGATCTGCGCGACGCACCGCGATCCGATGCAGATGGTCGAAGCTGGATCGTTCCGCGAAGATCTCTACTATCGCCTGAGCGGCGCGACGCTGCGGATACCGCCGCTGCGCGAGCGCACCGATATCCGCGATGTGATCGATACGGTGTTCAACGAGGAAGCCCAGGCGGCCACGCATGTGCTGATGCTCGATCCGCAATTCGCCGGGCGTCTTGCCGCTTTTTCGTGGCCCGGCAACATCCGGCAACTGCGCAACGTGCTGCGATATGCGTGCGCGGTCTGCGATTCGGCTCGCGTCGAGTTGCGGCACGTATCGCCGGACTTCGCGGCGCAACTCGCGCCCGCCGTCACGCCGGCGCTCGCGGCGAACTCAACGTCGCCGGCCAGCGCCGACGACGAGCGGGCACGGATCGTCGCGGCACTCACGCGTTGCCAGTGGCGGCCTAACGCCGCCGCGCTGGCATTAGGCATATCGCGCGCGACGCTGTACCGGCGCATCGCGCGGCTGGGCATCGTCGGGCCGCATCGCACATAAGCGGCATTGCGATCGCCCGTCTGAGTCTGCCGCTGTGCAGACAGCGTCCGATTCCCACGCCCTCACCCGCAGAGTGAAATCTTTTCGCGGTTCGTCTATCGCGAGCGAAAAGATTTTATTTCGGCACAACCCTGCTCCCATGCGCAGTTTGTGCCGACAGACAGGCATGACTTGCCGGACTCAGTGATCGGTCGCAACGCGAGACCACCCACGACCGCGCATCGAATGTCCTGAACGGCTCACGCGACGCACTCGCGACCCGAAGGACTCCCCAACTTCTCTCCGGATTCCTTGCGGGCCGCCCTCGCGGCAGCTCGCGCTATTGTCATGATTGCGCGACGTCAATTTCTTGGTTGTCTCACTGCGCTCGGCGGAAGCGTCGTATTGAGCGCGTGCGGCGGTGGTGGTGGTGGTGGTGATAGCGGTACTGCGGATGCCGGCGGCTCTTCCACGGGCAATTCCACGAACCCGTCGAGCACGACGGCGGCACCCTCTACGGGCACGGCAACCTCCGGTATCGCGACCTCGACGGGCACGACCAGTTCCGGTACTACGACTTCGACTGGCGGCACGACGACGGTGGCGAACGGCTCGTCGCCGACCGCCTCGACTGGAACGGCCTCCACCGGTACGTCCGGCTCGACCTCGGGCGACAGTTCTGGCGCTCCATCGGACCCGAACTCGGGGTCACCCGGCAACACATCGAACGCTTCGCCACAGAACACGACCATCCCCCCGGCGACGGTGATTATCGACAGTCAGAACGCGTCGTGGACCCTGGTCGGCGGATCTGTCTACAGGAACGGTGTCGCGGCGGGCAACACCTACAACGTCTCGTTGATACTCTGGTACGGGGGTACGATCTATCACGAGGGAACCGGCGGCCAATTTTACGGATGGAATGGTTCGAGATGGCAGTCGTGCAATGACCCACGTTTGGGCGGCACCTCCGCCGACGGCACCATGATCCCGCCCGCGTCGTATCTGATCGACAAGGTCGGCACGATATGGACCGTCGTGAACGGTGTCGTGTACCGCAATCGGAGTGCCGTCGGCACGATGTCGAATGCTGCGCTTCTGCTGTGGTACGGCGGCAAGTTCTGGGCACAATCGACCGGCGGTCAGTTCTACGTGTGCGCCGATGCGGATGAATGGTTGCCGTGCAACGATCCGCGCATCGCGACCGCGGCGCCGGCCGGCTCGTTTCACGGTATCAACGGGCATTACGATTATTTGTATTCCACATCGCAACTCGTGTCGATCATGCAAGCCCTGGGCTGCTCGACGTACCGGCTCAGCTGTACCGACTACGCACCGCAACTCGCCGCGGTCGTGGCGTTGGCACAAGCATTCCAGCCAGCGGGCTTGACCCTTTTCGTGCTGATCGATGCCGGCATCTACGACGGTAACGGCAACCTGTTCACGAGCGAATCGACCGCCTACACACGCGGCTTCAATTGCGCGGTAACTGTCGCGACGGCGTTGCAACCCCACGGCGTGACCCTGTATGAATGCGGCAACGAACTGACGCGCGCGAACGGGATCATCCTCGACTCCACCAACGCAGGAACGAGCGTCGTCGACTTCAACAATGCGAACTGGCCGCTGATGCGCGGCGTGATGCGCGGCATGATCGACGGGGTCAAGTCGGTGCAGGCGGATGCTAAATGCGGCGTCAACTTTTGCGTCGCGGACACCGGCGCATCCGACGCTCTGTGGGATGGCAAGCAGCCCGATGGCACGAGCGGCCATCCGACCGTCAGGTGGGACTTGACTACGTGGCACAACTACGAGGTGTACGGCGACATCTTCGATATCGGCTCCGACGGGTCCGGCCCGGGCTTCGATTTGCCCACCTATTGCAAGGCCCGATATGGCGTCCCCTTCGTGATCTCGGAATGGAACACAGGACCGGAGAAGACCGAGGCGTACCGGGCCAACTACATCACGTCGCGCCTGCTCACTTACTATCAGGCGAGAAAGACGAAGAACATTCAATCGGCGATGTATTACGAGCTCGATAGCGGGGATGCAACCTACGGTCTGGTGATCAACGGCACGGCGCTTGGGCTTCCGTACAATGCGTTCGCGAGTTTTGTCGCGAGCCATCCCGATAGCTGAGCGTCCGCACTCGCTGAGTCCGCGCGCTGCCTACGGTCGATTCGACCTGCGTGAGACGTGACGGATAACCCGTCCCGGCCGAGACCGCGATAGGTCTCCTAGCCCGGGGCGACGAGTTGCGAGTCAGGCGCCCTCTGTTGCAACGCGGCTGTGTCCGTGCACCACATTACGCCCACAGCCGCATCGCCACAGCGCACGATTCGTGCAATCAGAAGATCAGAACTGGTGTCGCAGTCCCACGGTGACCGCGACCTGCGTGCCCGTCGACGATGGCGAGAGGGTATTGATCATCGCATCCGCGAGCACGGAATCCGCCGGCGCGCCATGAACATGCTGATAGACCCCTTCCAGGTACACGTCGGTACGCTTGCTCAACGAATAGTCGGTCTGCAGCATGACCGAATTCCATTTTGGAGAGGCCTTCGTGGCCCCCTGGTTGTAAGCACCGTCAGTGAACGTATAGGCACCGGATACGCTCCACGCAGACGTCACCGAGTAGTGTGCGTTCACCTCGTAATTGTCCAATCGCAGATTACCGCCAAGCGGTAGATAGCTGCCGAGGCCCAGCGAGATGACGCCCGCCATGTTGTCGATCTGAGTATGGCTCCACACGAATCCGACAGTTGCGGGGCCGAACGTGTAATTACCGCCGGCGCCCCAGATACGCTGGCGCTCCGCGATGAAGTTCGCGCTGCCGTCGCCCTGCGCGATTGCCCCATTCGGATTCGTGGCCGATACGCCGCCGCCTGCGTTATTGAACTGCAGGTACCCGCCAGCAAGATTCACTGGGCCCTGCGCATAACCTACGCTAAAGCCGTACGCGCGATTGTCAGCGAATCCTCCCGCCTTGTTGCTGAACGAATACATGCCTTCGAACGTCACGCCGGCATAGGTCGGGCTCACATACTTGACCGAGTTGTTGACGACCACCGAATCAGCCGCCAGGTTGTCGTTCTCGAACGGGTGTGCGGCGAGGTTGCCACCCCACGTGTTGCTCCCCGCGGTGATCGGTCCGAGCTGGTCGTTCAGCACATCGAACTGGCGGCCCAACGTCACGGTGCCGAGATTGTCGCTTTGCAACCCGACCCAGGCCTGAGAACCGAAGGCGTCACCCGGAAAGGCCTGGCTACCGTTGTTTAGATTGAAGCCCTGCTCGAGTTTGAAGATCGTACGAACACCACCTCCCAGATCTTCAGTACCCTTGAGGCCAAACACCGTATTCTGCGTGGAGCTGGTCGCCATTTGCCAATTGCTATGACCGGCCTGGTTGTTGGTATAGATGAGTCCCGTGTCGATAAGACCGTACAGGGTCACGCTGTTTTGCGCATACGCGGAAACCGAAAATGCGCCGAGGACCCCAATTGCCAGCAAGGTTTTTTTCATGTCTTATGCCCCATTTGCGACTACAGAAAAATAGAACAGCTTTTTCTTAATTGGAGTTCCATCCCGGGACATTCCACCTGGGATGGTCAGCTCGCGCCGGGCTGGTTCTAAATCGAAATGCGCTTTCCAATCGCATCAAACAAGCAGAATGGCCACTAGCTGACCGGCGGTCGCAATCACGATCGCCAGATCAACCGGATTGGCCAGAAGAAATCCGAGAAAATCTGAATCGACGGCGCGCGTGCGCCACATCCCGACAAAGCCGACCGACAGAATCAGCCCGAATAAAAAGTCGAATCCGAATCCTGCGGCGAGCCATCTGTTATGCCTGACGACATGTTCGGCGAATGCGAACATTGCCAAAAAGGCGATTTGCGATATGAGAACGACCAGTACGACAACATGCTGCTGATTATTCTTTTTCATCGGCTGGCGGAAATCCGGTTGCTCGAACCCGGCACGACCTCCTCGCTCGTCCGGGCGAGCTTCGGCAGTACCGGCGGCCACCCCCGCGAACGGAAAGTGACCGTCGTACCCGCTCCATCCGCGGCGCAACCGTTATTCGACCGCCTCGCCATGCAGCACCAGGTCCAGTCCTTCGCGCTCTTCTTCCTCGGCGACACGCAACCCCATCACTGCGTCGATTGCCTTGAGCAGAACAAACGAGACCACCCCGCTGTAGATCAGCGTCGTCGCGACACCCTTGAGTTGCAGCATCACGTCACCGTCCGCGCCGCCGATGTCCTTGACCGCGAACACGCCGGTCAGCAGCGCACCGACGATCCCGCCCACGCAGTGCACGCCGAACGCGTCGAGCGAATCGTCGTAACCGAGCTTGTGCTTGAGCCACGTGGCCGACCAGAAGCAGACCACACCCGCGACGATACCGATCACGAGCGCCCCGAGCGTGCCGACGAAGCCCGACGCCGGCGTAATCGCCACCAGACCAGCGACCGCGCCCGACACGATACCGAGCACCGACGGCTTGCCCTTGGCCGCCCATTCGGCGAACATCCACGCGAGCGCCGCCGCGGCGGTCGCCACCTGCGTCGCGAACATCGCGAAGCCGGCACGGCCATCCGCTGCCACGGCCGAACCCGCGTTGAAGCCGAACCAGCCGACCCACAGCATCGCGCCACCGATCAGCGTGAGCGTCAGGTTGTGCGGCGCCATCGCTTCCTTGCCATAGCCGACGCGCTTGCCGAGCACCAGACAGCAGACCAGGCCCGCGATACCGGCGTTGATGTGCACCACCGTGCCGCCCGCGAAGTCGAGGATGCCCGCGCTAGCCAGCCAGCCGCTCGGCTCCCACACCATGTGCGCGATCGGCGAGTAGACGATGATCGACCACAGCGTCATGAACACCAGCATCGCCGAGAACTTCATGCGGTCCGCGAACGCACCGGTGATCAGCGCCGGCGTGATGATCGCGAAGGTCATCTGGTAGACGAAGTAGACCGTCTCGGGGATCGTCGGCGCGAGGTGGCTGACGGTCAGCGTCGTGGCCTTGTCGCCCTTGATGTAGTTCATGCCCGTCATGAACACGCGCGAGAAGCCGCCGATGAACGAGCTGCCAGGCGTGAACGCGAGGCTGTAGCCCACCACGGTCCAGACGATCGTCACGACACAGGTGATCGCGAAGCTTTGCATCAGCGTCGCGAGCACGTTCTTCTTGCGGACCATGCCGCCGTAGAACAGCGCGAGACCCGGGATCGTCATGAACAGCACCAGCGCGGTGGAGGTCAGCATCCACGCGGTGTCGCCGGAGTTGATCTTCGATGAATCGACCGAGAACGGTGCGGTTGGGGCGGCCGGTGCCGATGCAGCGGCATCCGCCGCGGCCGGTGCCGCTGGAGCCGCGGACGCTTGCGCGACCGGTACGGAGGCGGCCGCGGGCGCCGAGGCGTCTTGCGCGAATGCGGAGCCCAGCCCGCCGGCGAGCAATGAGCCGGCCATCAACAATGTCATCAACAGTTTGCGCATCTTTCTTTCCTCTTATCCCAGTGTTTTTTTATAGGGCGTCGGCGCCGGTCTCGCCGGTGCGGATCCGGATCACCTGTTCGATCGGCGTCACGAAGATCTTCCCGTCACCAATCTTTCCGGTACGCGCCGCACGCTCGATCGCCTCGATAGCCTGATCGACGATGTCATCCGGGACGGCGACCTCGATCTTCACTTTCGGCAGGAAATCGACGACGTACTCCGCGCCCCGATACAGTTCGGTGTGCCCTTTCTGACGCCCAAAACCCTTGACCTCCGTAACCGTGATTCCAGAGACGCCAAGCGATGACAAGGCTTCTCGAGCCTCATCAAGCTTGAATGGCTTGATGACCGCACTGATTAGTTTCAATTTGCCTCTCCGTTGACCGTCGATCCCGATGTTGGCCGCGAATGACCGTGGCTCAGCGCGGAGACGTTCAAAGCAACTGTCATGCCATTTGCACGGCAGGTACTGGAGCGGGGAGTTATCGGAGGAGCCGAACTTCGGGTCCTTCAGCGGTCAGATGGATGTTGTGAGGAAGGGAGCGGGATTGGGCGGCAGCACTGTCAGAAGGCTGCTTGGCGGAATGCGGTGTGCAGATGGAATGCACCCAGGCACCATGTGCGAGCGCGTTTTCCCGTCGTCCGTCCAATCGGGGGCATGCGTGCACGGTTCTGCCGCTTGTCATTACATATTCATTAATCGAAGCTTCCAGGTTTCCACTCGCACGCCCGACGCTCGCGGAGCGTTCAAGAGGTCGAGCGCAACTCCGCCGTAATAACGTGCAAAGTACGGGGCGTACTTCCGCGACCCGGAGGGAAACAGGATTTGCGTTTGTTGTCACGATCCCGTGACTCCGTAGCATTCGCAAAGCCCCGAACACGCTATACACCGGCCTATTTTCGAAGCGGTACCCGCTTCGACTTGAAAATTGCCGTCGAGGCGGCGCGAGCGGTCCACGGGATCGGGTCGGCTACTGTTCAGTGGACCTAACATTCGGTTGACTTCCCGAGGCATTCGTCACCCCCGATGATCCCGTCGAGGGCTTCCATTCAGCAAGTCAGTCGTTAGCCGAGGTAATCTTGATGAACGGCCTGAGTTCAGGATTTGAGAGAGCGAGAAGATTGAGCGTCGCCCCGCCGAACCGACGCGCGAACTCATCGTCCAGCGTATTGTTGTAGTCGGCCACCGGCAGTTCTAAAGGAAACTGTCGCGTGGTAACCGCCAGCACCTTTTCAACCTCAAGCGTATAGGAGACCAGTGCCTGCTTTTCCTCCGACCACATGACCACGACACATCGCTTTTGGGGGTGAGTTGCCATTCAATATCTTCTGCATCGTTGATGGTTCTGAAATGCTCTCTGCGAGCACACATCCATGAATCTCTGCCCACCCATTTCCATCCGATAGGCAGTGCATTCGTCCATGTCTCGTTCGTACTGCGCGTGGCATTCTGCCTCGTGCGCTTCGTTCACTCCGCGCGCCGCGATGCTCTGCACATCGTCGCTCATCGCGCCCGGTGTGTACTTGAACGGCTGCGCATTGTCGAAGTTCTGCGGCACGCGTGGGGTGTCGCGGTAGAGCGACCTTGGCATGTCCGCATTGGCCGGTTTCTGCGCGCGCACGGCGGCTGAGCGGGAAGCCTTTTCCCGCTGCTGCCGTATCGCCTGCACGCAGCCCATCATTCTTCTTTGGAACGGTTTCTGTATCGCGCGGGAGACCTGTCGCACAGCCACTTGCAACCGGATGGTGCGCAGCCAGTCGCACCATCCGCGGCGCCGTGCGGCGGCCGGTCGCGAGAGCGAGCCACGCGCACGTGCTTTGGAAAAACGCTCTAAAGAATACTGTCCAACGCCTTGGCGAGCCTGGCGACCACACCTTCGACGTCATGCAGTTTGTCCAGCCCAAATAATCCGACGCGGAAGGTTTTGAAGTCTTCTGGCTCGTCGCATTGAAGGGGAACACCGGCCGCGATCTGCAAGCCGGCATCGGCGAATTTCTTGCCGGATCGTATGCCGTCATCGTCCGTATAGCAGACCACGACGCCAGGAGCCTGAAAACCTTCAGCCGCCACGCTTTTGAAACCTTTGTCACTCATGAGCGAGCGAATGCGCTTGCCGAGTTCAAGCTGCTCAGCTCTGACTTTCTCGAAGCCATATGCCTCGGTTTCCTTCATGACGTCGCGCAGCGTCGCGAGACTGTCCGTGGGCATCGTGGCGTGATAGGCGAACCCGCCGTTCTCGTAGGCTTCCATGATCTGCAGCCATTTCCCCAGATCACAAGCGAAACTGGTGCTGGTCGTTGCGTCGATTCTTTCGCGGGCGAGAGGGCTGAGCATGACCATTGCGCAGCAAGGTGACGCGCTCCATCCTTTTTGCGGTGCGCTGATCAGGACATCGATGCCGCTGGCCTGCATGTCCACCCAGATCGTACCGGAGGCGATGCAATCCAGTACAAACATGCCGCCGACGGCATGCACCGCGTCGGACACCGCGCGCAAGTAGGCATCAGGCAGCATCATCCCGGATGCGGTTTCGACATGCGGCGCAAAGACCAGATCCGGCTTGTTTTCCTTGATCGCAGCGACGACTTCTTCGATCGGAGCCGGTGCATATGCGGCCTGCCTACCTCGTTCGACCGGACGCGCCTTCAACACCACCGATTCAGACGGAATGTCGCCCATGTCGAAAATCTGCGACCAGCGGAAACTGAACCAGCCATTGCGGATGACCAGACACTTCCTGTTCGTCGCGAACTGCCGGGCGACAGCTTCCATGCCGAAAGTCCCGCTGCCCGGGACGATAACGGCCGACTTCGCGTTGTAGACTTTTTTCAGGGCGCCGGAAATATCGCGTACGACTCCTTGAAAGAGCTGCGACATGTGATTGATTGATCGGTCGGTGTAGACGACCGAATATTCGAGGAGTCCATCGCGGTCGACATCGGGAAGTAAACCTGGCACCTTCGCCTCCGGTAATTGACGAGTAAAAGAATCGAAGACAGATTCTAACGAAAGCTGCCTGCAACGGTATCGGCCGAGACGTCCCCGCCCTTATTCGATCGCAGTCGCGCCAAAGGTGGCGCCGCTCGCCTCGTCCCGACTGCTTCTCAGGGGAAGATCGGTGTCGTGGGCTCTGCGCCCTCGATATCGGCCTTCGGAAAATGCTGCGCGACCATCTGCTCGATCTCCTGTTCGCGCGATCCAGGCACGTCGGCCATGATCAGGAGCTGGCCGTCACGGATGGCGTCCCGGAAGCGCTCGAGTCGTGCATTCGGTTCGGCGACGCCGATCATCGCGGCCGTCCAGGCCCCGAAGCCGGCACCCGCCAACGTCAAGGCGACGACGGCTCCGCCCGCAATAGCGAGCTCCGCGGGAGGAAACGCCAGCGCCACGAGGCCGACAAGCGCTCCGGTCGCACCGCCGAGCGCCACGCCGCGTTCGAGCGAGTGCACGACGTCGCTGCTCTGCAGCAAAGTTGCCTCGGGTAACTGTTCGAGTGCGACGCTGTGATTCGCGAGAACATGGAGATGTCGCCATGTGATCCGCGTCCGCAGCAAGTCGTCTACGATCGCCTTCGCCGTCGACGTGTCAGATGCGAGGAAATAAAGACGTCTCATCTCGACCCTCCATCAATCAAGCCGTCCTCAAACGGGACTATGCCGTTCATCGTACGCCTGCGGCAGGCAAAAGTTGGCTCTGGGCAGGTGCGTGCCGTGTTTGGATGGCTGGTCGCCGCTGTATGCCAGCTTACAAATTCGGAAAACTTCTCCTGGAGACATAGGGTTGAGCAAAAATCTGCTGACAGACTATTTCGCGTAGTTCCGGCAAACCATGCAGGTTTGCGGTCCACATTACGTTAGGCGTCTAAACGGAGGCAAACGATGACACGCGTTCGCATTGCGGGCTTCACCATTTCGCTCGACGGATACGGTGCAGGCCCGAATCAAGACATCAACAATCCGCTCGGCGTTGGCGGGACGGAACTGCATCAGTGGCTAGTCCCAACACACACGTTCCAGCAAGCCTTGTTCGGCAAGGACGGCGGTACGACCGGGGTTGACGATGATTTCGCCGCCCGCGGCTTTCAGAATGTCGGGGCCTGGATTCTTGGGCGCAACATGTTCGGACCCATTCGTGGGGACTGGCCGGACACAAACTGGAAAGGCTGGTGGGGAGACAATCCACCGTATCACGTTCCAGTCTTCATCTTGACCCATCACGCTCGTCCCCCCATCGAGATGGCAGGCGGCACGACGTTCCACTTCATAACCGGAGGCATTCGCGAGGCGCTCGACCGTGCACGCGAGGCCGCTGCCGGAATGGACGTGCGGATTGGCGGTGGGCCGGACACAATTCAGCAGTATCTTCGCGAGGGCCTCATCGATGATCTGCACATTGCCGTCGCGCCGGTCCTGCTCGGCCGGGGAGAATCGCTGTTCGAAGGGGTCGACTTGCGGGCTCTGGGATACGAATGCGTTGAATTCGTAGCGTCGGAGAAGGCCACGCATGTCGTCCTATTGCGCCAGGGGCACACGGACGCCTAAGCACTCGCTGAAGGCCTCTTGTACCGCATACTTCAGTGAATCACACCACCGAAAGGATCGACATGGTTGCCGACCTTGCACGCTCCTGGTTGACCTGGAGCGCGCCTGCAGCCGCTGCGCAGGCCTCCGGTCGCCCGCTCGTGGCGCTGGAATCGACCATCATCGCCCACGGCATGCCCTACCCGGAGAACGTTCGCACTGCGCGCGAAGTGGAAGCCTTGATCCGTGACGCGGGTGCCGAGCCGGCGACTATTGCGCTGATCGATAAGCGAATCCATATCGGCCTTTCGGATGACGAACTGGAAACGATCGGCCGATCGGACCGCGTACATAAGGTCAGCCGCCGCGACCTGCCGGCCGTGCTGGCCGGCGGCGGGCTGGGCGCCACGACCGTGGCTGGCACGATGATATGTGCGGCGTTGGCCGGCATCGAGGTCTTCGTCACCGGAGGCATTGGCGGCGTACACCGAGGCGCGCATGAAACCTTTGACATCTCGGCCGACCTGCAAGAACTGGCGAAGACCTCGGTGGCGGTGATCTGTGCCGGTGCGAAGTCCATCCTGGACATCGGGCTCACATTGGAATACCTGGAAACCCACGGCGTGCCGGTGCTCAGTTGCGAACAGGACAATTTTGCGGCGTTCTACACGCGTGACAGCGGCTTTCGCGCGGACTTCAGGCTGGACGATGCGGAGGAACAGGCACGGTTCATTCGCACCAAGTGGGACCTGGGCCTCGACGGCGGTGTGGTGTTGAGCACTCCGGTGCCGGAAGCCGCAGCGATGTCGTTCGAAGAGATCGACGCGCTGACCCAGCAGGCGCTCGACGAGGCCGCTGCACAAGGAATCACCGGCAAGGCCGTCACCCCCTTCCTGCTGGCGCGCATCAAGGCGTTGACAGGCGGGCGCAGCCTGGCGACAAACATCGCGCTCGTGAAACACAACGCCGAGGTCGGCGCAAGGCTGGCGCTAGCGTTGGCACGCTCAAAGCCCAGCACAGGCGCGGTGTAGCCTCACTGCTGTTTCGCGCGGCTGGTGATTTCCTTGACGACCACCGCGCTGATTTCGAGCCAGTGCCGAAGCTGTTCGCCCGGCCGCTATATGAGGCGCTGGCTCGTCGATATCTGCCTCGCGGAAGTCCCAGGCGTCCAATCGGCAATGCGCGAGACGCACCTTCTCCGCTGCTTTCCACCGGTCGACAACCGCGCCGATGGGTGGCAGCGATGCATCGGCCGCCGCCCGGGGCGCAGGGCTCCACGAAGCCAGCTCCGTGCTATCTTTGAACGGATTCGACACCTTCCTCTCAGGAGGGCGCGTGGACGTCGCCGTGTGGCTGCACAGCCTCGGAATGGAGCGGTATGAACCGGTGTTTCGCGAGAACGCCATCGACGCCGACGTGCTTCGCGATCTCACCGCGGACGATCTGAAAGAACTGGGTATTGCGTCGGTTGGTCATCGCCGCAAACTGCTCGATGCCTTGACTGAATTGCGGGCGCGAACCGGGCCCCGGCATAGCGCCGCGAGCCCTGGCGAGGCGAAAGGCGAACGACGGCAGGTCGCCGTCCTGTTCGCCGATCTGTGTGGCTTCACGCGGATGAGCCGTGAAGTCGACGCGGAGGAAGTACTCGCCGTGCTCGATCGCTACTTCGAGCAGGTTGACCGCACCATCGAGCAGCATGGCGGGCACGTCGACAAGCACGTCGGCGACTGCGTCATGGCAGTATTCGGCGCGCCGGTCTCGCATGGCAATGATGTCGAACGCGCCGTGCGGGCGGCACTCGCGATCAGGGACGGGATGCCCGACCTGTCGCGTGCGCTCGGCCGCCCGGTCTGCGTGCATATCGGCATAGCCGGCGGCGAAGTCGTCGCAAGCGGCACCGGTAGCGCGACTCACAGGGAATACACCGTCACCGGCGACACGGTCAACCTCGCCTCGCGTCTCACCGATGCGGCAGAGCCGGGGACGATCCTGATCTCGGAAAGCGTGCGACGCCCGCTGGCTGACCGCCTGGACTGTGTCGAACGCGGCGCGCTGTCGGTCAAAGGCTTCGCGCAAGCGGTCACGGCGTGGTGTATTGCCGGCCTTCGGCGCTCACGCCCGGGCCGGCCGTTCGTCGGCCGGCATCATGAGATGCGGCAGTTTCGATCCGTGCTCCATTCCTGCCGCGACACCGGAGGCGGACGCACCGTTCTGCTGCGCGGTGAGGCCGGGATCGGCAAAACACGCCTGGTCGAGGAATTCGAACGCGAGGCGCGGGAGTCAGGATTCCTTTCTCATACTGGCCTCGTGCTCGACTTCGGTGCGTCAACCGGACGTGGCGCAATCCAGTCTCTCGTGCGCGGCCTGTTGGCAGCCGACGGCTCAACTGACGGAGCTGCGAGTGCCACTGGCGTCGAGCACGCGCTCGCCAGCGGTTTGATCGACGCTGGCGACGCACTCTTTCTCGAAGATCTGGTCGATTTACCGATGGGGTTCGAGGACCGGGCGGTCTACGACGCCATGGACAATGAAATGCGCGTTCGCGGCCGACGCAACGCCCTGACCCGGCTCGTCCAACGCGCGAGCCGCCAGCAACCTCGGGTACTGGTCGTCGAGGATATTCACTGGTCGGACGAATCGACGCTTCGCGACCTCGCCGGACTATCGGCAACGATGGCGGGATGTCCGGCCGTACTCGTGCTGACAGTGCGGACGCACGGCGATTCGAGTGAAGAGCCGTGGCGCGTGGCGACCGGCGGACCGTATTCGCTGATCGATCTGGGTCCGCTGAGCGCCGGCGACGCGCATGCGATGGCCAGATCGTTTCCCGGGACGCAGGCAGGTCTGGCGGGACGCTGCATCGAACGGGCGGCGGGCAACCCGCTGTTTCTCGAGCAGTTGCTGAACGATGCGCAGGACGGCGAAGGGACCGGCGTGCCGGGGTCGGTGCGAAGCCTCGTACAGGCGCGGCTGGATCGGCTTGATCCCGCCGATAAGACAGTGCTGCAGGCTGCCTCGGTGCTCGGCCAGTTGTTCGAGAAGGAGGCAGTCGATTTTCTCGTCGATGGCGCCGGCGCCGATGCGGATGCCGGCGTTGCGCTGGAACCGCTTGTGATCGGTCTGCTGTTACGACGTCAAGGCACCGGATTCATCTTCCATCACGCACTGATTCGCGACGCCATTTATGACGGGCTGCTGAAAAGCCGGCGCCGCGATTTGCATCGTCGCGCCGCACAGTGGTACGGCGAGCGCGACCTCGTCCTGCGAGCCGAACATCTCGATCGCGCGGGAGAACCCGGGGCAGCGCTCGCCTATTGCGAAGCAGCGCGCTCGCAGGCGTCGGGACACCGCCATGAAGCCGCGCTCCGGCTTGTCGCACGAGGGCTCGATCTCGCGGATCAACGTAACGACCGCGCCGCGCTCGAGTGTCTACATGGCAACGTCCTGCATGACCTCGGCGACATGAAGTCGGCACTTCATGCATTCGAAATCGCCCTCGAATATGCGACGACGGACGCGGAGCGTTGCCGCGCATGGATCGGGCGGGCCACTGTGAAGCGGATCATCGACGATCTCGACGGTGCATGGGCCGACCTCGACTCCGCCGTTGAAGCCTCCCAAGGCCTGTTGCGCGAAGAGGCGCGCATTCACTTCCTGCGCGGCAATCTGTGTTTTCCACGCGGCGATATCGACGGCTGCGTGCGTGAGCACGGGCGCAGCCTTGCCCTCGCGCGCGACGCGTGTGATCCCGAACAGGAGGCGGCCGCACTCGGCGGCCTTGGCGATGGCGAGTACATGCGCGGCCGGATGATCAGCGCCCACGCGGCCTTCAGCCGCTGCATCGAACTCTGCCAATGCCATGGCTTCGGACGGATCGAGGTGGCCAACCTTCCGATGCGGGCGATCACGACGTGGTTTACCGGCGAAGCCGCGCGCGCACTCGACGCCGCGCTTGCCAGCGTCGCCGCAGCGCAGAAGGTGGGGCATCCCCGCGCACTCGCCGTCGCCCATCACGCTGCCTGGCACTGCCTGCACGATCGCGCGGAGTGGGATCGCGCGTGGGAGCACGTCGCTCCTGCGCTACAGTGCGCGCGCGAGCTGAAATCAAGGCGCTTCGAAGGTGAAGCGCTCGCGTTTCGCGCGGAATTGCATCGGGTCGCCGGCCGTCCGCGCGAAGCGCGCGCCGATATCGAAGCGGCGCTGTCGATCAGCCGGGAGACCGGCATGAACTACCTGGGCCCCGCTTATCTCGGCGTGCTCGCGCGCACGACGGACGACCCCGTTGTCTTCGCACAGGCGCTCGCGGAGGGCGAAGCTTTGCTCGCGGCCGGAGCGGTGAGCCACAACCACTTTCTGTTTCGACGTGATGCGATAGATGCATGCATCGACCGCAAACGCTGGGATGCGGCCGCGCACCATGCTGCGGCCCTTGAAGACTACGCACGCCGCGAGCCATCGCCCTTTTCCGGATTTTTCGTGGCGCGCGCTCGGGCGCTTGTCTCGTATGGAACCGGCAATCGCGATCCGGCGTCGCTAAAGGAACTCCAGCGGCTACGGCAGGAGGGCAGCAGCCTGGGTTTCCTTTATGCGCTCCAGGCGATCGAGGCCGCGCTTGCGGGCGAGGCCGATAGAGGAGGATAGGGTCGCCGCGCTCACTCCGGTTGACGCCGTCCAACCATCACCGTATCTTGCAATCCAAGGTAAAGCGATATGACACGGCAGTTGTGTCTGACTGTTTTCCGTTGACCTGGCCACGACGATGAACATTGACGATCGGCTTCTCGAGAGCAAAATGATCGCGATCGAGCAGGCGAGATCATGGAGTCCGCGCGTCATTTCCAAGCTCGAGACTCTGATCAGGAGCGGCGACGAGCTGTCCGTTTACCGGGTCAATCCGCTGGCGTTTGCGCGAGATCGCGGCATAAGCGAGGCTGAATGCATTGACCTCTTTCTTCATGCGGCGCGATACGGATTGTTCGAGATGAACTGGGACGTTCTTTGTCCGCAGTCGGGAATGGTCCTCCACAGCTTCGGATCATTGCGCACTCTCAAGACCCATTACGTCTGTGGGCTATGCGACGTTACGGGCGAAACCGACCTCGACGATTTCATCCAGGTCACGTTTTCAATATCGCCCGAACTTCGGAGACTGACGTTCCACGATCCCGAGTCGCTTTCCGTTGAAGATTTCCACTGGAAACTGCGATTTAACGGTGACGGTCGGTTCGCCGGCCAGCAAGTCCGGTTTCTCGACTTCTTGCGGGGGCTCGTGCGCGGCCTCACGTTCCTGCCGCCAGGTTCGACGACGACCCTGCAGGCTGTTCTTGGCCCCGGTGCCTTGACGGGTGTGAATGTCGAGACAC
Organism: Paraburkholderia sp. RAU6.4a; assembly: GCF_050435625.1. Lineage (NCBI taxonomy): Bacteria > Pseudomonadati > Pseudomonadota > Betaproteobacteria > Burkholderiales > Burkholderiaceae > Paraburkholderia > Paraburkholderia sp. RAU6.4a. The sequence goes on along the minus strand of NZ_JBNDKQ010000001.1, from coordinate 595,625 downwards.
AAGCCGCTCTCATTGTTCCGGTCGCTGGTGAGCCCGCCACCTCGCCGACACTGTTGCAGGTCGGTTATGACGGTCAACGGTTTGCCCCGGCGCTCTCCGTTGTGCCGCCTGGTCCTGTCGTCATTCAAGTAAGGAATACCGGGAGCACGCGCGGGTCGCTGCTCTTGATCAATTGGCCTCCAGAGGTCGTCGCTCAGGCCATCAAGCCCCCGCTCGAATTCGAACCGTATCTCTCCGGCGGGGCGCTGGTGGCGCGACAGACCTTCCGGCGCCTGTTCCGCTCGGAGAACGTTGACGAGAAGGAAGGCCTTGGGATTCGGCAAGTGACGTTCGTTTTCACGGATCTCAAGGGTTCGACGGCCATGTATGAACGCATCGGTGATCTGAATGCGTACGGCCTCGTCAGACAGCATTTCGCCTTGCTCGAGATGATCGCACAACGGTATTCCGGCGCTATCGTAAAGACGATTGGCGACGCTGTGATGGCCGTCTTTTGTCGACCGACGGACGCGGTTTCCGCGTCGTTGAGTATCGTGGAGGAAATCGGGCGCTTCAATCGCGAACGTGGAGAACCGGCGATCATCCTGAAGATCGGGGCACATTGCGGGCCGTCGATTGCGGTGACACTGAACGACAATCTCGATTATTTCGGCCAGGCCGTCAACGTCGCCGCGCGCGTGCAGTCTCTCGCCGACGCCGGGGAGATTTGCATTTCGGAAGCGCTCTATAGTGCGCCTGGGGTCCGCGACCTCCTTGGTGGCCGCACTGTCGTCGAATTTGAGGCTCCGCTTCGCGGCCTCCAGGGCAGGGCAAGCGTGTATCGCATCGTGTCCGAGTGGTGACGGCTTACGGCGCCGATCTTGCCTCCTCCTAGGGCTATTCCTGTTTGCTCAACGTCGAACCCGACAGGTGCCGAGATGGAGAAGAACGACGCAGCCGGTTTGCTCCCTATGCACGGCGTTCGGCCGCGTTCCGAGGAAACGCTCGCGACCTGGATCTGCTGGTCAAAGAAATCGTTCGACACGGACAGCGGATTTTGCAAGGTTGGCAGAACCCAAAGGAGCCAGCATGAACATAAGCAATGCGAGCAGAATAATCGGCGCAATGTTAATTGCGGCCATCGCGAGTGGCGCGGCCTATGCGAACGCGCAACAAGGTATGAGCGCGACGGCCGGCGCGGTCGCACAAAAGGTGGCGGCCTCGGGCTCGCCGCCTCGACCCAGGCCGGATACTTCGATAGTTCGTGACGTTCGCCGCGCCCTCAGGCGGGTACCGGATATGGATGATTCAGAGATTCACATCAGGGCGAGCCACGGCGTCGTCACGCTCACCGGATCGGTGCCGGAAAGCTGGCAGATCTCGCGCGCTGGCAATGCATCAAGATCAGTGCTGGGAGTCAAGTCGGTGACGAACAGATTGACAGTGCGAAAGAGCGATGCAGCAAGCATTGAGCAACGTCTCGCGGCATCGGCCGGATAGGCTCGATGTTGATCTCATCACTTCGGGAAGCTCCACGAAGACGCAACGCGCGACTGTTGCGCGAAAACCTGATTTCGGGGTCGTTCTCGCCTCGGCTCGCTGCATTTAGCCCTTCACGCGTTCCGATCGCGGATCGTATGGCGCCCTAAGATGCACGGTTGCCCTTACCTGTTCACCCGCCACGTCGATCGTATAGCGGCCTTGCGTGAGCCACGCAGCATCGGCGGCACCATCGGCACGGTTCACGAAACCCATTGCAACCGGACATCGCAATGTATGCCCAAACGCGGCTGAGGTTACCGCCCCTACCGGCTTGCCGTCGCGCAAGATTGCTTCGCCACCGCACAGCATCAGATGTTCGGCTCCGTCGACCATCAGGGTAACGAGACGCCGGCGCAGCGGCGCCTCGCGCAGACGCAGAAGGGCGTCGCGACCGCGGAAGGCGATGTCCTGGTCGAGCTTGCAGGCGAACGCCAGGCCTGCCTCGAACGGATTGCAATCCGGCGAAAGCTCGCGGCCCCAGGCCCGATAGCCTTTTTATGACGCTATCGAGCGACGACATTCGCTGCGTCTCGAGCATACTGCGTGGGCGGCAGCCCGACATGACGCGTGAACGCGACGCTGAATGCGCTCGCCGAGCCGTAACCGACACGTTCCGCGATCACCGCGATGCTGACTTCGTTCCGGCGCAGCAGGCTCCTGGCGACGGCCATGCGCCACGACAACAGATACTCCATCGGTGCCACGCCGACTGCGCGGCTGAATCGATCGAAGAAAGAGGACCGTGAAAGCGCGGCGGTTTTTGCGAGTTGTGCGATCGTCCAGGGCTTGTGCGGACTCTCGTGCATATGACGGATGGCGAGCGCGAGACGGGCGTCGGCGAGGCCGCGGACGAGTCCGGGCGAGGCCCCCGTCCCCGTGGCTCGCAACGCTTCAATGAAGAGCACCTCGAGCAGTCGCGCCAGCACGACCTCGCGCGCGGGCCGCTGCGCGCGCGATTCTTCCCTCACGAGCTTGACGAGCGTCGCCAGCCTGGGTTCACCGCGCACGTGCGCGAGCTTGGGCAAGAGCGAGACAAGCAAGGCCGCATCCGGCGAACCGAACGCGCAGAGGCCCGCAAGCCATTGGGCTTCTGGCGCGACTGATGCATCGCCGAAACGAAAGCTGCCGTCGGGCAGTGCCGCGGGCGCGATATCGGAGACGTCGTCATCGTCGGGCGGGTTGATGCTCGTCATCGCGAAGCTAAAGACTTCGGGCACGAGCACGAAGTCATCGGCCTGAAGAATGAGCGGCTCGCAACCATTGACGGATAGACAGAAGGAACCTTCGAGCACCACGCAATAGAACGGCTGGCCGACTTCCGTGCGGCTCGCGCGCCAGCGCCCGGCGCCGCTCAGCACTTTCGAGAACGTGGGCGTCGGCTTCAGCAATGTGACGATTTCGGCGAGCGGGTCGATCATGATCGGACGATTTCGAATGAAACCTGGACGCTCAATTGTAGCGAGTCCGGGTGGTCAGGACTTATTGTGTTGGGACTGTCACCAACCACAGGATTCGACATGAAGACCGTCTTGATTACCGGTTGCTCGTCCGGCTTTGGCCTCGAAATCGCGCGTTATTTTCTGGATCGCGACTGGCGCGTTATCGCCACGATGCGCGCGCCACGCGAAGACCTCTTGCCGCGCTCCGATCGTCTTTCGATTCTCGCCCTCGACGTGAAGGACCCGCAAAGCATTCGCGCCGTCATCGATGCCGCCGGTCGGATCGACGTGCTCGTCAACAATGCGGGTATCGGTTTTCTGAACGCGCTCGAAGGAACGCCGATGGACACCGTGCGCGATATCTTCGAGACCAATACGCTCGGTACCATTGCGATGGCGCAGGCCGTGTTGCCGCAGTTCCGCGAGCGCCGCGAAGGTGTGATCATCAATGTGACGTCGACCGTCACCTGCAGACCGCTGCATTTGCTGTCGGTCTACACCGCGAGCAAGTCCGCGGTCAACGCGTTCAGCGAATCGCTCGCGCTCGAACTGGAGCAGTTCAATGTGCGCGTGCGTGTCGTGCTGCCGGGACGCGCGCCTTCCACCCGCTTCGGCGAGAACGCGCAGGCACGTATGAAAGACGGATTCGCCGAGCCGTACGGCGCGCTCGTGGAGCAGATTTTCTCAAACTGGCAGAAAGAAACGGCCGTCACGCACGCATCGGATGTCGCCGAAGCGGTTTGGCTCGCAGCGACCGATTCATCGAGCCCGTTCAACATCCCCGCCGGCGAGGACGCTGTCGAGTGGTACAACGCGGCCGCTAAATAGCACGAGTAAAAATCGCGGAGGTGAGAGCCTCGGGCCTCAGACCTGGCCGATGCCGCCGTCATTCATCAAATCCGCGCCCGTCATATAGGAACTCTGTTCGGAGGCGAGAAAGAGCGCCGCGCTGGCCATCTCCTCGGCGCGGGCGAGTCGACCAATCGGGACCATGCTCTTGTACATGCTCACCAGATCCTCGCGTGTCGCCGACTGGGAGTCGAGAATCGGGGTGTCGGTGACACCGGGGCTAAGCATGTTGACGCGAATGCCGCGATCCTTGAATTCGGCGGCCCAGGTGCGGGCATAGGAACGCAACGCGGCCTTGGTCGCCGCGTAGGCGGTATGACCAGGGATGCCCATGACGTGCATGGCCGACGAAACCAGGATGATCGACCCGCCACCTGTCATCATCGGCAGCAGCTTCTGCACCAGAAATACCGGGCCGCGCGCCATGAGGTTGAATGCCTTGTCGAAATGCTCAGGCGTGATGGTGTCGATCGAAGCCTGCTCGGTAAAGCCCGCGTTCGACACGATGATGTCGACGACACCTTTTTCGTCCCTGACTGCCGCAGCGACACGGTCGAGGTCATCGAGATTCGCGGCGTCGGCCTGAAGCGCGGTAACGTTGCGTCCGAGCAGTTTGACGGCCTCGTCGAGCTGGCCTTGGCGCCGACCGAAGATAAAGACGTGAGCACCTTCGGCGACGAATCGCCTGGCGATCGCCAGGCCGATACCGGTCGTTCCGCCGCTAATAACCGCGATCTTCCCTGTGAGAGTAGACATTGAAGCTTCTGCCTGTTCGTGAATGGAAGTGACATCGTAATTGCGGCTCCTGCGAATGATAATCGGCGGATTTATCATAAGATCCATTCACCGAGAGAATAGATCGCACGAGAGAAATACAATGGATCGGTTTCACGAATTGAGCGCCTTCTTCGCCGTGGTTGAAGCGGGTGGCTTTTCCGCCGCGGCGCGCAGAACCGGCGAGTCACAGTCCGCGATCAGTAAGTCGATCGGCGCGCTGGAAAAGCGCCTGGGCGTGCTGCTATTCAACCGAAGCACACGCAGCGTGACCCTGACGGATCAGGGGCAGAAATACTACGAACGCACCAAGCCGTTGCTGGATGAGATTGAGGTGGCCGACAGCGAACTGACCAGCAGCACGCTGGATGTCTCGGGGCTGGTCCGGATCGCCTCTGCCTCTACGTTCGGTCGCCTGCACGTTGTTCCGCTCATTCCCGAGCTGCTGTCGCGCTATCCTGGTCTGCGGGTCGATCTCGTGTTGTCGGATTTCGTACGCGATATGGTCGAGGATCGAATCGATCTCGCGATTCGAGTGGGCTCCGTCAACGATCCGGATTCGGTCGTGAAGCGGATTGCGAGCACCCCGCTGGTCTGCGTCGGATCGCGTCGCTATTTCGAGCAATACGGTGTACCGAAGGATCCTACCGAACTCGCCAATCACAATTGCCTGCTCTACGGCGGTCTGATGGAGTCGGCAAACTGGCCGTTTCATGGGCCACGAGGCCGATTCAGCGTACCGGTGCGAGGCAACCTGTCGTCGAATAGCGTCGAGACAATACGATCGGCCGTGCTCGCGGGCGTGGGAATCGGCCTCTTCGCGAAGCTCTCGCTCGCCGACGAACTCAAGCATCCCGACATTGTGACCGTGCTGGACGACTTCATTCGCGACGCCCGTGATGTAAGCATCATCTGGCCGAGGCGTCGTTTCGTGCCTGCGCGCGTGCGCCGGGTGACTGACTATTTTGCGGCTGCGCTGCCGCAGCGCTTGTAGGAGCGACGTCCGTGAACTAAAAGATGGCTGGCGGCACTGCGTGCGTCTGAATCAGTCGATTCCGGCGTGCACTTCAAACGCCGTCCGTCACGCAATGTTCGCGAGCGGCGCGCGTCGAGTGCCAGCGTCGCTCGACATCGACTCGCGTACGTGGCGTGCGAATTCCTGTGCCGCTGGCTGAACCGTCGCGGGCAAGCGCAGACAGATCGCGAACGCAGGCAGTGCGGGCAAGCCGGTTACTCGAGGCGTCAGCGTCTCCAGATCGGCCGGCACCGTGGAGGCGAGCCAGGCCGTGATCGCGAGGCCCGCGCGCACCGTTGCGGCCGTCGCCTCGATGTTTCCGCTCTCGAACACCGTGCGCCAGGCAATGCCCTCGTCCGCGAGCGCGCCGAGCACCACCGGACGGAAAGCACAACGATCGTCTACCATCGACAGCGGCAACGGCCGCTTCTGCCATGCATCACTGCCGCGCCCCTTGACCCACACCAGCGGCTCGATGCAGACCACTTCACCTTCGGCTTCGCTTGCGACATATTCGACCAACGACACGTCAACGCGACCGCTATTCACCGCTTCGCTCAGCTCTGGCGACGCCGCGCACACCAACGAAATTTCGACGTGCGGATGCGCCTCGGCGAATGCCTTCATCGCGGGCGCGAGCCGCGTCACGAGATCGTAAGGCACGCCCACACGCAAGGCGCCGCGCAACGGCTGGCCGGTCATGTCGGCCCAGATTTCATCGTTCAGCCGCAGCAGCTTGCGCGCCTTCACGAGAAACTGCTCGCCCTGGTGCGACAGTTCCAGCCGGCGCGTCTTGCGAACGAACAGAAGGCAATCCAGCACATCTTCGAGGCGCTTCACCTGTTGGCTCACGGCGCCTTGCGTCATGTGCAGCAGATTCGCGGCGACCGTCATGCTGCCGCTATCGGCGACGGCAACGAAGGTGCGGATCAGATCGAGGTCGAGGTTTCGGCTCATCTATGCATTATGCGGCGTAATGTACCGCATCAATATTATTAGCTTTCACGTTGCCTTGACGATCCGTACAGTGCGAATTCATTGATCCGAATGTGCACCGATGACCTCGATTCTGCCGCTTCTGCTCTTCGTCGCCGTCGCGACCGTGACGCCCGGCGGCGCGACAACGCTCGCCGCCGCCTCAGGCGCACGCTTCGGCTTCGTACGCTCGATACCGCTGATGCTCGGCATCGCGATGGGCCTCGCCTTGCTCGCCGCGGTCGCCGCGCTCGGGCTTGGCGGCCTGCTTCTGACGCTGCCGTCGCTGCAAACGGCGGTGAGGGCGCTCGGCTCGGCGTATCTGCTGTGGCTCGCGTGGCGCATCGCGCGCAGCGGGCCGCCAAACGCGAGCAACGGCCCCGTGCGGCCGGTTTCGCTCGTCAACGGTTTCCTGCTGCTCTGGCTCAACCCGAAAGGCTGGGCGATGACGGTTGGCGCGGCGGCGTCTTTCGCGCTGCTCGCAAACAATCCGAACCGCCTCGCGATGCTGCTCGGTGCAGCGTTCGGGGTGACTGCGTGCGCGTCGCTCGCGCTGTGGTGTGCGCTCGGTGTGCTATTCGCGCGGCTGTTTCGGACGCCGCGCCACTGGCGCATTCTCAATCTCGCGATGGGTGTGCTGCTCGCCGCATCCCTCATTCCGACCTGGAGATAAGCATGTCTTCCCATCCGTTCGCCGAATCGTTCGACCTTGAAGCCGCGTTCGCCGATGTGTCGGATCATGGGTCGCCGAAAGTTGTCGCACAGGTCAACGATCAGTACGTGAAGGTCGCGAAAGTGCGCGGGCAGCTCGTGTGGCACGACCATGAGCACGAGGAGCTTGCCGAAGAACACGAGCACCCCGATATCGAGACCTTGCTGGATGAATCCATTCGAGACGCCGGAGACGTCGGCATCGTCTGGCCGAGGTGCCGTTTCGAGCGTGCATGGCGCCTCCGCTCGAGTCGACGCTGAAAGGCGTGCTCAGTGCAGTTTGACGTGCGGCGCGGTGCTTCGACGGAGCCGATGCGCGAGGGTATTGACGATCATGCGTGCATAGCCATGCAGCGCTGCAACGTGCATCCGATACAGCGACAAATACATGAAGCGAGCAAGCAGTCCGTCCACGAGCATGCTGCCGCCGATAAGACCTCCCATCAGACTCCCTACCGCATTCGCGTGCCCGAGCGACACTAGCGAGCCGAGATCGCGATAGGCAAACTCCGGAAGCTTTTTCCCCTCGATGCGTCGCGCAAGTGCCTTGACTAAAAACGATGCCTGCTGATGAGCCGCCTGGGCGCGCGGTGGAACATTGCGCTCGAAACCCAACCATGGACAGGCCGCGCAATCGCCGAACGCGAATATATGGTCGTCGAGATCCGTTTGAAGCGTGCGACGCACATTGAGTTGCCCCAGATGATTGACTGTCAGCCCATCGAGCGTTGAAAGCACCGCGGGTGCCTTGATGCCCGCGGCCCACACCGTGAGATCCGCACGTATCGTCTTGCCGTTTTTCGTGCGGATGAGTCCGGGCGCGACCTCCGCGACCCGCTCGTCGACCATCAACTTGACATTGAGTTTGCCCAGCAGTCCGGCAGCTGCGGTGGACACGCGTTCTTTCAACGCTGGGAGAATCCGCGGCCCAGCTTCAATGAGCACGATCCCGACGTCGTGTGTGGGGTCGAGCCGATGCAAGCCGTATGATGAAAGTACCTTCGCCGTATTGCGCAATTCGGCGGACAATTCCACGCCCGTAGCGCCCCCGCCAACGATCGCGACCTGAACACGAGGCGCGTGATCGACGGGCACTCCACATGCACTCCGCTCACCGGCGTCTCGTTGTTGTTCGGCGCGAATGCAAGCTGAAATCAGGCGCTTTCTGAAGCGTTCCGCTTGAGCGACGTTGTCAAGCGCGAGCGAATTTTCCGCCGCGCCCGGCACGCCGAAGTAGTGCGTTGTACTACCGATGGCAAGAATCAACGAGTCGTACCCGATTCGGCGCGGCGGTACCAGTTCGGTTCCGTCGTCATCGAGCAGTGGCGCAAGCAGGACCTGCCTCGAGCCACGATCCAGTCCGACAAGTTCGCCATGGATGAACTCGAAGCCGTGCCACTGGGCTTGCGCGGCGTACGCCAGTTCCTGTGCGAATGGGTCCAGACTTCCTGCTGCGACCTCGTGCAACAGGGGCTTCCAGATATGCGTCGGGTTGCGGTCGACCAACGTAATGGAGGCACGTTGCGCCCCGCTTCGCCGACCACCATAACGATCGCCTAGCCTCGTTGCGAGTTCGATGCCACCCGCCCCTCCTCCCACGATCACAAAACGATGCATGCAGATTCTCCCTGGACGACGACGCGCGGTACGGAAATCCAACACAACGGTTGAGAACAACTATCGCAGAAGCCCGACAGCAGGAAAATCTCATAGTTCTGATGGTTGCCTTCAGGTTTTCTGATTGAGAGATCTCCTACTGACCTCGCCCTCAACGGCGTACTCGCACTGTCTGGAAACCCCTCCAGGTTCACACGCACGATGCCCGAGACCCGACGCGCGACTTCACTTCGGCGCAGTCGGCTCGCCGCGATGGCCAGGCGCTCGAACGTACTGCTGAACGCAGTTCGGCCCTTCCACTCGACGTGGTCGTCAAAGGAATGATCGTAGGTGCCGCGCTGATGGCTGGGGGTCGTTCTTCGCCAGATCTGTGGTGATCAGGATGAAGCCATCAACGTTCACACTTTCGGTCGATGGATTGATACCGTCGGCAGGTATCTCATCGTTGTGGGCCTCAATGGCACCATGACTGCGTCGCCGAACTCGCTGAAACAGGCGCCATCGCAGCTAGCGAAAAGATGCCTTGCGACGCCGCCGCCAGTTCGCAGATAGCGTCGCTGACGCAGTTCATTCCGTCTTTATTCTCCAATGCGCTTGAAGCTGGCGTAGTAATCGTCGGTGTAATAGCACTCGCCGGTTTGCTTGCGCGGCCCACCACATACGATCCGACGCTGCCCCCGATCCGTCGCGCCTGGTGTGCGAACCGTATAGGTGTTGGTAGTAACCGCGCGGATGCTTCGGCAGCAAAGCCGCACTGTTACGAAACAAGACGCCGTCATCGCTAAACGGGAAGGGGCCGCCCGCTTTGATCAGTCGCAGAGTTTCGGCCGCCTCCGCCGGCAACTGCGCCTTGGTGACGGTGACCAGCGCGCCCGTTCCTTGGGCGCCTGATGCAGCGGTTGCATTGCTCGCACCCTGTGCTGGCTGAACCGGCGCCGAGCTCGCGGATGCGCCCGATGCCTCAGTGGCGCTTTGCGGTCCCTGCTTGCCGCATCCGCCGAAGATCGCGCTCAATGCGACGATGCAGGAGACAGCCCACGCTCTCTTCACGAAACGGTTCTCCCTTCGTTGACCAGCACCCGACGACCTGGATAGACGTAAAGGTATCGCTAATGACGGAGCGAATCAACGATCCATCGTAGACCCGTGCCTGCATGCGCGCGAGAATCGTGGTTTAACGATGGTTTCCACGCCTGCAGCGGAGTACGAAATGGACGATCCCTATGATCTTCAGCGCTTCCTCGATGCACAAGAGCCGGTCTACGACCAGGTATGCGATGAACTGAGGCACGGACGCAAGCGAAGCCACTGGATGTGGTTCGTGTTTCCTCAAATCGAGGGGCTCGGAACCAGCGCAATCGCTCAGCGATTCGCGCTTTCGTCGCTGGACGAAGCGCAAGCCTATCTGCGCCACCCGATACTCGGCCCACGGCTGCGCGAAACGACGCACCTGGTCAACCTCGTCAGCGACCGCTCCGTCGAGGAAATATTCGGGTATCCGGATGACCTGAAGTTTCGCTCGTCGGTCACCTTGTTCGCGCGCGCCACGAACGACAACGACGTATTCATCGAAGCTTTGCGCAAGTATTTCGGCGGAGAAGCCGATCCGCGGACCCTCCAGCTGCTCTAGGGCAACGCTGAATAAGTACCTGATTTTCGCAAATGGCCACGTAGCGACAAGGCTTTGCGGGGAGCGAAAAGGACTTAATCAGCGTAGCTCTAGACCATTTTGGTAGCGGTCCCGCGCACGCGGGGCGCAGCGAACCGCGCAATTCCGCTCCCGGTGCAGTGCGTGGTCACTGCCCGCTCACATCGGCTGCACCGGATCGAAAGAGCAGCAGGTGATCCGTGCCGGATTCGGACAGCCAGACCTCGCCCGGACGACCCATCATCTGACGCACGTTCGCGTGGTCACGCGGCAGCCGCAACACGTCGAACCGCTCGGCACGCGGATCGAAGCGCACTAGCGCATTAGCACTCCATTCGCTGAGCCAGACGATGTCCTGGTCGTCGACGAATATTGCATACGCGTGCGGATCGTTGCCGGGCAGTCGCCATTCGCGCCAATGATGCGTGCCAGGATCGTACACGCCGACTTTTCCGGCGTTCCACTCGCTGACCCAGATGCGCCCCCTGGAATCGGCCCAGACGCGGCGCGCGCCCTGATTCGACGTTGGTGGCTCGATGACCTGTGCCGCGCCCGTGGTCGGGTCGATGCGACCTACGTAATTTCCCGCCAGCGAAGCGAAATACAGATCCCCGGAGCGGGTCACGCAGATACCGTAGGGCCCGGCGCCGCGTGGGGCATCAAAGACGCGCATGCGCGATCGCTGCGGATCGAGTTCACCGTAGATACCACTTTGCCCCGTAAACCACAGATGCCCCTGTTTGTCGAACACGGCGGTATTCAGATTGGCATCTGGCCGGTCCTTGGGTAGCGGAAAACGCGTGACGGCGAGCGTCTTCGGATCGATACGCACGATTGCGTTCTGGCCGCCGTCAGTGACCCACGCCGCACGATCGGGGCCGACGATCACGCCATGTGGCGCCGATCCGGCGCCGAGCGCGATCATGTCGGTTTTGCCGCTGCGCGGGTCCAGCCGCCCGAGCGCTCCCCGCGCCTGCGCGGTGTACCACACGGTGCCGTCATGCGCCGGTGCGACGTCATGCGGTGCGCTGCCGGCCGGGATGGCGAAGCTCTCGAACGACGGCGGCTGTGCTTGAGCCTGCGCGAGGCCAAGGTTGTCTGTGCTGATCGCGCAAGCGATGGCGTACAGAGCCAGGGCAATCGCAGACCGGGCAGTCGATTGCGGGGCAAGCTTCGGAAAATGTTTGAAGTCCAAGCGGGCAAATTCCATCATCGCACGAAGTCGCTCGAGCGCCGCATGCCCCGGATGGATCGCGAACATCCACCAAAGAAGCCCCACAAGTAACAGCAGAGGAATCAGCATGGGTGGTCTCCATCGCTGCTTGTGCCAGCTAACGTATCACGAATGCCACTTGCCAAGGTCAACCCGACGTTTCAATGCTTGGCGGCGCGCTATGCGTCTGTCATCAGCCGATCTCGACCCCCGTCTTCCTGCCTGCCTGCCGACGCTCCTCTAGCGCGGCGTGCGCTTCCTCGACGTTGTCGAAAGTGCGATTCGCCGGGATATTCGTTGCCGGGTTTGCGGGCAATGGAACCGCACCAGGGTAAATACAGATTCGATCGCTCAAAAAGCTTTATAGAATGGCCAATATTAGCAAGTAGCAATACTGCTTGCTATAGATTAATCAAAGACATCCCGCAGAACCCGGAGACGCCATGCAGATCGACTTCCAAACGATGCGGTTCGACTACGAGCGAGCCGCCGACCACGATGCCGGTGCACCGCTCACCTATCCGGTCGTGGTGATCGGCGCTGGCCCGGTCGGGTTGTCAGCGGCCATCGATCTGGCCCAGCAGGGCGTTCGTACCGTGCTGCTCGACAATGACGACACGCTGTCGAGCGGTTCGCGCGCAATCTGTTTTGCGAAGCGGACGCTGGAAATTTTCGATCGGCTCGGCTGCGGCAAGCAGATGGTCGACAAAGGCGTGAGCTGGAACGTCGGCAAGGTGTTCCTGCAGGATGAACTGATCTATACGTTCAACCTGCTGCCCGAGACAGGCCACGCGCGCCCAGCATTCATCAATCTGCAGCAGTACTACGTCGAGGGCTATCTGGTAGACGAGGCGAAGCGAACCGCGAATCTGCAGATGCGCTGGAAAAGCAATGTGATCGGTGTGACCCAGCAAGACGACCATGTCGAGTTGCGGGTCGAAACGCCCGACGGCATTTATCCGATGCGCGCGCAATACGTGGTCGCCGCCGACGGCGCGCGCAGCGCGGTGCGCAAGGCGCTCGGTCTCGACAGTCATGGTCGCACCTTCAAGGACCGCTTCCTGATCGCGGATGTGAAAATGAAGGCGCCGTTTCCGACCGAACGCTGGTTCTGGTTCGATCCGCCCTTCCATCGCAATCAATCCGTACTGCTGCACAGGCAGCCCGACAACGTCTGGCGCATCGATTTCCAGCTCGGCTGGGACGCCGATCCGGTCGCCGAAAAACTGCCTGAAAAAGTGATTCCGCGCGTGAAAGCGCTGCTCGGCGACGATGCCGGGTTCGAGCTCGAATGGGTCAGCGTCTACACGTTTTCGTGTTTGCGGATGGACAGTTTCCGGCATGGCCGCGTGCTGTTCGCGGGCGATTCGGCGCATGGCGTGTCGCCGTTCGGCGCGCGCGGCGCGAATAGCGGCGTGCAGGATGCCGACAATCTCGCCTGGAAGCTGCGGCTCGTCGTCAACGGCGACGCGCCGCCGGCGCTGCTCGATACCTATGCATCCGAGCGCGAGTATGCGGCGGACGAAAACATCCTGAACTCATCGCGCGCCACCGACTTCATCACGCCGAAAAGCGCGGTTTCGCGGATGTTCCGCGATGCCACGCTTAAGCTCGCGAAAGAGTGTCCGTTCGCGCGGCGCATCGTCAACAGCGGCCGTCTGTCGGTGCCGGCGGTTCTGCGCGACTCGCCCCTGAACACGCCCGACGCCGACGCGTTCACCGGTGCGATGGTGCCCGGCGCGGCCAGCACCGACGCGCCGGTCAAGCTCGCTGGCGAAGACGCCTGGTTCCTGAATCAGACCGGACATGGCGGCTTCACGGGTGTGCAATTCTGCGGCCCGGGAGACGACCTGACGAAATGCGCCGAACGGCTTCGCGCGCTCGCATGCCTCGCGGTGCCGGTTCACTCGTTGATCGTCGTGCCGCGTGGCGCGGCCGTGACCGCTCTTCCGGAGATGCCTCACGTCACGGTGATCGAGGACGTCGAAGGCATCGTCACGCATCGCTTCGATGCGCGGCCCGGCACCTTTTATCTGCTGCGTCCGGACCAGCACGTCTGCGCGCGCTGGCGCGCCCTCGACACCGCCTCGGTCGCCAAGGCCGTGGATCGCGCAACCTGCAACGGATAACCATCATGACCAAGCTGAACATCGAAACGAATATGGCCGATCCCGATGCGTTCTATGAAAAGCTCATCGACGCGCACAATGGACTGACCGACGAGCAAAGCCATTTCATGAACGCAAAGCTCGTGCTGCTGCTCGCGAACCACATCGGCGATGCCGACGTGCTGCTCGAAGCGCTGGCGCTGGCGCGCGCCGATTGACGACCCAGGCTCAGCGCCCGATCCAGCCGAACCGCCACGACAGCCGTCGTGTCGTGGCGAGCAGCCTCTGTGCGGTCGTGCCGTGCGTGCTGAAATCAAAGCCGCCCGACGGACCGATCACCGCGACCACCAGACTGACGCTGCCCGTATGATCGAACACGGGCGCGGCCAACGCGCCGATGCCCGGCACCGGCGCATCGAGTGCGTCATCGATGCCGTCGCTGACAACCTTCGCACGACGTGCCAGATAGGCCGGGGCCAACGACGGCGGGCCCTTTTTCGGCGCCACGAGCACTTCCGCAACCGGCGCGCCCGCGAGTCTGATCGATTCCTGCGACAACAGCCCGACCAATACGTCGTCCGCAAGATGCGCGGCGAACACGCGCCCTATCGCCGTGTTGACGAGCGACATCACGGTGCCCACGCGCAGGCTCACGTGTTGTGGTCTCGCCGATTCTTCGAAACGGATGACCGTAGGACCCAAAGGTCCAAGAATCGCCACCGCGACGCTCATGCCGGACTCCGCCGCAAGCGTGACGATCTCCGGTTCGGCATCGCGAATCGGCGACATGCGCTGCAATGCGATCAGGCCGAGCTCCATGCCGAGCGGTCCCGCACTGAAAAGACCGGCGTCGTCGCGGCTCAGCAAGCCGACCTTGAGCAGACTCACCAGATGCGGAAACGCCTTGGCGGCGGGCATATCGGCGGCCGCGGCCAGATCGCGCAGCGACAGCGGACGGCCGGCGGCAACGAGTGCCAGCAGGAGGTCGCCCGTGTTGTCGAGCGCGCTGATTCCGCGCTGAGCTTTCGTGTCGTTGAGTTGGGGCGTGTTCGCGTCGGACGCGTCCGGGGTTTCGATCTGCATGATTCTCAGCTGGGTGTGACCAGCGCTTCGGTGATACGTCGGGAAGTTTCGAGCAATTGACGCGCGACCACACCGTCCCACGCGACTTCGATCGAGCCCGACGAGCCGATCGCCGTCAACGCGAGTTGCATCCGTTGATCGCCATCGAACACCGGCACGCTCAGACTGCTGATGCCCGGACTCGGCGCATCGATACCTCGCTCGATGCCGCGCGCGCGGATCTCATCGAAGCGTTTGCGCCACTCCGCGCTAGTCGGCCCTTTGGCGCGGCCCCGCGCCGGCGTCGGGTCCGCGGAATGCGCCTGGCTTCGCGCCATTTGCGCGACCTGCTCGGGCGCGCAGAACGCGCAGAATACGCGGCCCGTCGATGTCGCTTCGAGCGACATCACCGTGCCGATGTGCAGATTGACATGCAGCGGCGCACCGCTGCGCTCGTATCGGACGATGGTCGGGCCCTGCACGCCCGCCACGCAGATCGCCACGCTAAGACCGATCCGCTCCGCGAGCGAAGCCGCGTGGGCAGCCGCGATGCGATAGACCGGCTGCTGTTCGATATGCATGAGGCCAAGCCGCAACGACAGCGGCCCCGGCTCGTAGTTGCCGGTCAGGGCATCGCGCTTGACGAGGCCGAGGCGCGTCAGGCTCACGAGATAGGTATGCGCCTGCGCCGACGACAGTTGCGCCTCGCCGGCCAGTTCGGTCAGCCCGAGCGGTTCGCGCTGTCGCGCCAGCGCCTGCAGCAGACGTCCGCCGACCTCGACGCTCTGAATCCCCCGCTGTTTCTTTTCGCTTGTCGTATCAGCCATCGTGTTGTCCGCCCTTGACCCGAAGGAGATTCGGCCCGTCCGCTGTCGCCCGTGGAAGGCCTAGATGGTATCCGATCGGACCGTGCGGACCAACCAACGGAGTTTACCCTAGTTTAGTGAATGACAAGTTATTTTGTCATTGACAAATATAAGCGTGACGACGACTATTAGTCATCCCCCAACGAGTCGTGAGACGGAGACAGACATGGCGAAGGCTTTCGCATCCCAGGCCGACCTGGAAGAGAAGAAGATCACGTGGACCCAATTGTCGGAAAACGCGTATGCCTACACGGCCGAAGGCGACCCCAACTCCGGCGTGATCATCGGCGACGACGGCGTGCTGATCGTCGACACCACCGCCACGCCGGCCATGGCGCAAGACCTGATCGCGAAGATCCGCAGCGTCACCGACAAGCCGATCAAATACGTCGTGCTGTCGCACTATCACGCGGTGCGTGTGCTGGGTGCGTCGGCGTACTTCAAGGAAGGGGCACAGCAGGTGATCGCCAGCCGCGGCACCTACGAAATGATCGTCGAGCGCGGCGAAGCCGATATGAAATCGGAGATCGAACGCTTCCCGCGCCTTTTTGCGGGCGTCGAAACGGTGCCCGGCCTGACGTGGCCGACGCTGGTGTTCGAAAAGGAAATGACGCTCTTTCTCGGCAAGCTCGAAGTGCGCATCGCGCATCTCGGCTCCGGCCACACGAAGGGCGACACGGTCGTCTGGCTGCCGTCGCAGAAGGTGTTGTTCTCCGGCGACCTGGTCGAGTACGACGCGGCCTGCTACTGCGGCGACGCGCAACTCGAACAATGGCCGACGACGCTCGAAGCACTGCGCGCCCTGAACGCGGAGAAGCTGGTGCCGGGTCGCGGCCCCGCGCTGCTGTCGCCGGCGGAAGTGAACAAGGGCCTCGACTACACGAAAGACTTCGTCACCACGCTATTGCAGGCGGGCCGTGACGCATTCAGGGACAAGCTCGATCTGAAGGGCGCGATGGCGCTCACGCGCAAGGCAATGGACCCGAAGTTCGGCAACGTCTTCATCTACGAGCATTGCCTGCCGTTCGACGTGTCGCGAGCCTACGACGAAGCAAGCGGAATCAGCCATCCGCGCATCTGGACCGCGCAGCGCGACAAGGAAATGTGGGACGCGCTGCAGAACTGATCGCGCCACGCACTCGGGAAAGGCCGTCCGGTCTTTCCTCTTTTCCGTTCAAACCATGAAGGCGCGCTAGACGCCTCGGGCGCGCTCGTCTTCGCACAGGCGCGCTCCGCACCTGGAGCGAGACATGCAGCATTCCCTCGATGGCAACGCCATTGGCCACGCCGCGCCCGTCGCGAGCGACGATTCGATGTTCAGGAAGGTCGCGAGGCGCATCGTGCCGTTTCTGTTTCTTTGCTATGTCGTGTCGTTTCTGGACCGGATCAACATCGGCTTCGCGCAATTGCAGATGAAGCATGATCTCGGCTTCAGCGACGCGATGTACGGACTCGGCGCAGCCGTGTTCTACGTCGGCTACGTGCTGTGCGAGGTGCCGAGCAACATCCTGTTGGCCAAATACGGCGCGCGTAAAACCTTCATGCGGATCATGCTGCTGTGGGGCATCGCGTCGATGTGCATGATGTTCGTGTCGAAGCCCGCGCACTTTTACGTTCTGCGCTTTATGCTGGGCGTTTTCGAGGCGGGCTTTTTCCCGGGCATCGTGCTGTATTTGACGTATTGGTTTCCCGCCAGCCGGCGCGCCGCCGTGATCTCGGTGTTTTTCGCGGGCGTGGCGGTCGCGGGCGTGCTCGGCGGACTTTTCTCCGGCTGGATCATGCGCGACATGAGCGGCGTGCTGAACCTGTTCGGATGGCAGTGGATGTTTGCGATCGAAGGCGCACCCGCTGTGATACTCGGATTGCTCTCGTGGCGCTATCTGGTCGACCAGCCGCACGAGGCAAGCTGGCTCACGCAGGACGAAAAAGAGCGACTCGTCGCGCTTTGCGCGCAAGGCCAGTCGAAAGACCACCGGCATGACAGTCGCAGCTTCGCCGCCGCGTTGCTCAATCCGCGCGTCTATCTGTTCGCGTTCATCTATTTTTCGCTGACCTGTGCGTCGCTGACGCTCAATTTCTGGATGCCGTTGATGATCCGCGATTTTGGGGTTCAGGATGTCGTGGCGGTGAGTCTTTATACCGTGGTGCCGAATGCGATCGGTACGGTGGGTCTGATTCTGATTGCGCGCCGCTCGGATCGAACTGGGGAACGGCGTAAGCATTTTGCTTTCTGCACGGTGGGCGGGGGTCTCGCGCTTGCGGCGCTTACGCTGCATCTGAGCAGCTTTCCTGCGATGCTGGCTATCCTGTCGCTCGCTGCCGTGTTGATTTTCGCGGCGCTGCCGATCTTTTGGGCGGTGCCTACCAGCTATCTGTCCGGGAAAGCGGCTGCGTCGGGGATCGCGTTTATTAGCAGTATTGGGATTACGAGCGGGATCGTCAGTCCGTGGGTGATCGGTCAGATTCGCGCGACGACGGGGAGTATGGATCTTGCCGTTTATCTTCTTGCGGGGCTGCTTGTGGTTAGTGGGGTTGCTTTGATGGTCGGCGTTAAGGGGGGCGTGATGCGACGGTGATGTCGCCTATGCCGAGTCGTGGTGGTGCCGCTTGCCCGCGTAATCTGCCTTTAAATGGCCCCGCCGAAGCGGGGCTGCGATTTCACGCTCTACCAATTTGCCATATCAAGCAAATCCTTTAAAAACTGATTTTGCGCTTTGCGAAGATTGTAGATGCACTCCTCTCGCAAAGCTGAAAACATCGATCCATCGTGTTCCGTTTTCCACTTTGCCCCGGCATTACGTGGTAATTCGCAGTACCTCACGGATGCATCTTGCGTTTCCATGTACTCATCGAGCAACTTCGCATGGACGTTGCCGTTCCGCATAGTCGCACGCAACTTGTTATAGATAAATTTGCTCTGGACCATCAGGTCTTTCTGTAATTCGGAATAGCATTCGGCGTCACCGTAACCGCCCCCCAAATGCTGCAGGCAATCCGAGTTCGACTTAGCGACCGCAAGACTAGAAAATAATACACCCGAGATAAAAAAAACTACCATGATCCTAATGAGATGCATCGTAAACTCCTGAGACAAATAAACGAGCTTCGGCAATCCGGCGATTCTTGACGCCACGATTCGTTCCCACCCGATACGTCAGTATAAAATCATGCATATCATCATAATGGCCAGAATTAACTTTTCTAATAATTTCGCTGGCGCCGTCTCCTGAGCCACAGTTATATACGATACTCACAAGGGCATCGTATTCGAACTGAAACAACGGGACCTTCATGTCAGCATCCAGACGTCTTTCTACCTCGGCAACGTTCCGCCGTCTGAACTCTCGCGCACGTTCCACGCTGATCACCTGCCCGACTTCGATGCGGTCGGCAGGGACAATGCGATGCCCACATCCAACAGTAGGAATTCCAACATTGTCCCGATAGGCTGTTAAGATGAACCCCTCTGTTACTTGATGACCTTTGTACACGCCATTTAACACCCCTGACTCCCATACAGCGGTAAAAGACAACCCCTCCGGGCTAACATGCCACGGCTTGCCGATCCTGTCCGACTGGAGAATTACAAGTGAGTTGGGGTTTGTATCTCAGTGCTGCTCCCAGTGCATCAGGCATTACGCCTCCCTGTGACCGATAAAAAGGTGAATAGATCGCGCGCCCTCTGTTCGATAGCGCTTGGTGCGTCCCTGCAAATCGGTAATGCCGTGAACAAGTTCGCCCGATGGAAGTCGGGCGGTGTAATACGTATCAGGGAGTGCGTTACCTCCGGCATCTGTTAATGTGAACCGCTGATCGAAACGATTCCGGGAGCGTCGGCGACAATCGCAAGCCCATGCGTAACCGAGGGCTTCGGCCATTTCGTAACCGTTTGAATACGACTTCAGCCTATCGAACGGAAACCATTCGCCGGTTTCGGCGTTCAGTGCCATTGCGGACGGCATTGGCGGGAAGTTTGAGTAGATTGAATAGGTGATACGGCAAAGTTGGCACTCTTCGTTGCCCCCGGTTTCATTCTGTTTCTGTTGTTCCATCTGGCCTCCTCTGATTCTCCAGAACAAACCCGACGAATTAACCATCGAAAGCAGTCACGGTCAACACCTTTAAATTGAGATTTAAACTTTTTGACAAATATTTACAATGATTCCGGGCATTTCATTTCCAGGCGTGTCCTGCCGGTAGCGCGGCCGAATAAAACAGTCGGCATTCCTATCTCGTTATTAAATTGACAGTTGCTGACGCTGTTCTTTGACCCGGCGCGTCAATTCCGACGTTTTCGCATGTCGCGCTCGATGTTTTTCTTGATCTCACCGTGTTCCTGGTATTTGCGGCGCGGCGTCATTGCGCCTTCGGCGCCGAAAGTCGACGTGAAGCGGGCGGCTATGGCTGCGGCTTCGGGTAATCTGCTCGTGTCCGACGCCGATGCCGAAACATCCATCTTTGCACCACCCGCCCTCATGCTATCGTTACCGGCCTAATGCGCTTTCTGACAACTCGCTACGCCGGAGATTAACGGCGTAAGCAGTAAAACCGCCAATATCAATCGTTTCATCTCCGCTCCTCGCGTCTGTGCTTCGTGACGCTGCCAACGGATAATCTGTGATCGCAGCACCGGGCATGCCCAACCCAACCACGCAGGCCACGAAGACCGACAGCAAAGCGAAACGTTCAGGCACGTCTAATGCGCGCGACGACGATACCGGGCTCCTACATCGAAAGGAGAAGCTATGTCCACCACGCCGTCCGCTATCAGACATCCCGCCACACATCCATCGAAACTCGCGCCCCGCGATCTTCGGACTGTTGAGCCCCATCTCGTATGGAATGTTCGTCGGCGCGTTGATCTTTGACCTGACCTACATGAGCACACGTAACGTGTTCTGGGGCAAGGGCGCCGCGTGGCTCATTACGGTGGGCCTGATCATTGCCATCATTCCGCGCCTGCTCAATTTCGGTCACGTCTGGTTGCAGCGACGTCGCCGCGTCACGCGTATCGAAAGAATCGACTTCTGGCTCAATCTGCTCGCCATCATCGCGGCGATCGTCAATGCATTCGTGCACAGCCGCGACGCTTATGCGATGGTCCCGGACAACGTGATTCTGTCGGTCATCACCGTCGTGCTGCTGAGCATCGCCCACGTCGCGATGGCAATGAACAGGCTCGATCTCCCCGAGGTGACTCATGGCTAAGCTGATCGCCGGCAGCGCGTTCGTCATCACCATCTCCGTGTTGATGAGCGGCTGCCACGTACGGGCAGAGTACGACCCCTCGCAGCAGGCCGGAGCGAATCCGTCGATACCGCGGGCACGCAACTTCTTCGCACCGCCGATGCAGGTGCCGAAATACGTGGGATGGAAAAATGGCGCGACGCCCAAGGTGGCGACGGCCTGAAGATCGAGAAGATCGCCTCGGGACTCGTGCACCCTCGCCAGATCTATACGCTTCCCAATGGTGACGTTCTCGTCGCGGAAGCCAATAGCCCGAACGAGGAGGCCGTTACCACGCCGAAGCAGGTCATCGCCGGGCTGATCGAAGCCAGATCGGGAAAGAAGGCCGACGGCGCGAATCGCATTACGCTGCTCAGAAAGCCTGCCAACGGCAGTGGCGAATGGGAGCGGTATGTGTTCATCGACCATCTGCATTCCCGGTTCGGCATGCAGCTCGTCGGCGACACACTCTATGTCGCCGATACCGATGCGATCCTGAAGTTTCCATACAAGACGGGCGAAACCACCATCAGCGAGCGCGGCGTCGAACTCGCCGATCTCCCCGATACGATCAACCATCACTGGACCAAAGCCCTGCTCGCCGGTCGCGATGGCAAGAAGCTCTATGTGGGAGTCGGCTCCAACAGCAATGTCGGCGAGAACGGGCTGGAGGTCGAGTACCGGCGCGCGGACGTACTCGAAATCGATACGGCGACGGGCGCAAGCCGCATTTACGCGGCGGGCATTCGCAATCCGACCGGCCTGCAATGGGAACCGACGACGGGCCGGCTCTGGGCCATCGCGAACGAGCGCGACGAGATCGGCCCCGATCTCGTGCCCGACTATCTGACGTCGGTGAAGGAGAATGCTTTCTACGGCTGGCCGTACAGCTATTACGGCCAGCACGTCGATCCGCGTGCTCAACCGCAGCGTCCCGACCTCGTCGCGAAGGCGATTGCCCCAGACTTCTCGATCGGCTCGCATGTCGCGCCGCCAGGACTGACCTTCTATACCGGCAACAGCCTGCCCTCGCAGTATCGCGGCGGCGCGTTCATCGGTGCGCATGGCAGTTGGGACCGCTCGCCGTTGAGCGGTTATGTGGTGTCGTACGGGACGTTCGAGAACGGCAAGCCCGCCGGTGCGCCGAAAGACGTCGTGATGGGCTTTATGTCGCCGGATCAGAAGGAGTTGTATGGCGCGCCCGTGGGCGTCGCCAAGGATCGCGACGGCGGCCTACTGATCGCCGATGACGTCGGCAACACGGCGTGGCGCGTGACGGGCGCGGGCGGCTGATGCGCGCATCGCAATCGCCTGCCGCGTGGATGCACCGTTGCGGACACCGCGACCCAGTGATGACTTCCCCGGCGATCCACTGGTCCAACCGGCGGCGCTTGCTGATCATGCTCGTGCTGAGCGGATCGGCAATGTGGTATGCCGACGACCGTGCGCCTGCCCGACGTGCAGGTGCCGGGCACCGAGCAGCTGTCGCGCTTCGGCAGCAAGTACGCGGACGAGCCGGGCTCCGATAATCTCGCGGGCGTGAAATCGCCGGCCGTCGACGCGATCCTGCGCAAGGTGCTGGGCGCGCAAACGCGCGAGCAGCTCGTCGACGCGACCCACGCGCTCGACCGGGTACTGATGAACGGCTATTACGTGATTCCGCACTGGTATTCCGCGGTTCATCGCATCGCGTACGGAACAACCTCGTCTATCCGGCGAAGCTGCCGCTTTACTTCGCCGCCGACGAATGGGTACTGTCGACATGGTGGCAGAAGACGGCTGGACTGAATCTTGCGTCTCCTCAATCATTGGAGGAAAACGATCATGACCAGACTACTCTTTGCAATCATCGTGGCAGTCGGCCTGGCGGGCTGCGTCGTCGCCCCGCCGCCGCCCAGCTCTGGCTACGGTTATGAGCCAGCGCCCGCCTATGGCTATGCCCCCGGGTATTACGTCGCGCCCTCCGTGAGCCTCGGCATCGGCATTGGCGGCTACTGGGGTGGCCATGGGGGCCATTGGCACGGTCATTGAAACAGCCGTTCCCGAAAGTCCACGAGCGCTCTACCGAACCAGGGTAAACATCCATCCTCCCACGAAGCACTTCAAAATGGTTGGTGTACGGAGTATATTCGCGTTCAGCAAATATCTACTGAACGGAGGAGGACGTCATGCAATTTCATCTCAACGGTTTCCGGGTCGGCGATCCGACGATCGAGCCAGTCATCGGCAATGCGCATGCGGCGCAGATGCCCGAGACGGTCGACGTGCTGATCGTCGGCAGCGGCCCTGCCGGACTCGTACTGGCGGCGCAGCTGTCGCAATTCCCGTCGATCAGCACGCGCGTCGTCGAGCGTCGCGACGGACCGTTGCAGATGGGTCAGGCCGATGGCGTGGCGTGCCGTACCGTCGAGATGTTCAATGCGTTCGGCCTCAGTGACCGCCTGCTGCAAGAAGCCTATTGGGTCAATGAAACAGTATTCTGGCGACCCGATGCAAATGACCGCGGCGCGATCAGTCGTACCGGCCGAGTTCAGGATACCGAAACAGGCCTTTCGGAATTTCCGCACGTCATCGTCAATCAGGCCCGCATCCAGGAATATCTGCTCGACGTGATGCGCCGCTCCGCGCGACGGATCGAACCGGACTACGGCCTCGAAGTGGTCGACGTTCAGCGCGACGATACGCACGAATACCCGGTGCTGGTCACGCTGCGCCATACCGATCCTGCGCGGCTCGACGAGACCGTGTCCGTGCGTGCGCGCTATGTCGTCGGTTGCGACGGCGCTCGCAGCCGCGTACGCACCGCCATCGGACAAACGCTGCGTGGTGACGCGGCCAACCATGCGTGGGGCGTGATGGATGCGCTGGCGGTCAGCGACTTTCCGGACATCCGGCTGAAAGCGGCGATTCAGTCCGCGAGCAGGGGCAACCTGCTGATCATTCCGCGTGAAGGCGGATATCTGGTCCGCTTCTACGTCGACCTCGGCGATGTCACCCCGGAGAACCGCGACAGCATCAAGCAGATCACGGTCGATCGCATCATCGAGACGGCGCAGCGCATCCTCCATCCCTATACGCTCGACGTAAAAGAAGTGGCGTGGTTCTCGGTCTATGAGGTCGGGCAGCGCCTCACCGACCGCTTCGACGATGCCATCGCCGCCGACGGCACTTCGCGCGAGCCTCGCGTGTTCATCGCGGGCGACGCCTGCCACACGCATAGCGCCAAAGCGGGTCAGGGCATGAACGTGTCGATGCAGGACGGCTTCAATCTCGGCTGGAAGCTCGGCGCGGTGCTGGAGGGCCGCAGCGACGCCGCTCTGTTGCGCACGTATTCGGACGAGCGCCAACCTATTGCGCAGGAGCTGATCGATTTCGACAAGGAATGGTCGGCGATGATGGCCGCGCCGCCGAAGGATCCCAACCGGCCCGAGGCGGGCGGCGTCGATCCCGCGGAGCTTCAGGCGTACTTCGTTCGCGCTGGCCGCTACACGGCTGGCGTCGCAACGCGTTACCGGCCGGCCACCCTGACCGGTGAAGCGACGCATCAAGCGCTCGCCAAAGGCTTTGCGATCGGTACGCGCTTTCACTCGTCGCCTGTCGTTCGCCTCGCTGATGCAAAACCGTTCCATCTAGGGCATGCCGCGCAAGCGGACGGCCGCTGGCGCCTGTACGCTTTCGCGGACGCGTCGCATCGTGCGCTGGATGCGCTGTGCGAGCATCTCGACAAGTCGCCCGATTCCGTTTTGAGGCTCTTCACGCCGAAGGACGCCGACGTGGACAGCGTTCTCGATCTGCGCGCGGTGCTGCAACAGCCGCATCGCGAAGTCCGCCTCGAAGACGTCCCCGCCCTCCTGCTGCCGCGCAAGGGTCGCCACGGCCTCATCGACTACGAAAAGGCATTTACGAGCGACGCGACGACTGATATCTTCGACGAGCGCGGCATCGATCGCGAACAAGGTGCACTCGTCGTGGTACGTCCCGATCAATACGTGGCCCATGTTCTCCCATTGAATGCGTATGCGGAGTTGAACGCCTTCTTTCGGCCCATCTTTCGCGTGCGTTAAACCATAACGAAACCCAAACCTCCGAAATTGCCGATCAAACCCGAAGACGCCGGGGCGCTCCCCAAATTTACTGGCAGCCTGGTGCGCCGTGCCCAACAGCGCCATGCAGCGGTCTGGCTGAGCGAGGTTTCCGCGGAGATCACGAGCGTGCAGTACGCGGCGCTCGAGGTCTTGCACGAGACGCCTGGCGTCAGTCAGCGGCAACTCGGAGACAAACTCGACGTGGATCGTTCGACGATTGCCGATCTCGTTGCACGCATGGTGCGCAACGGCCAGATCGAGCGCGCGGACGATCCTGTCGACAAGCGCAGTTATGTGCTGTTTCTCACCACTGCCGGTAAGAAGCAGCTCTCGGCCTTGCGTCCGCGCGTCGAGCAGGTCGAGCGCATTCTCACTGAAAGACTGACGGCAAGCGAATTGGCGCAGTTGCGCCGGCTGCTTTCGGCACTGTTGCCGCCGCGGACTTGATGCGCTTGCTCCTGAAGACCGCCTGCCGTCGCGGTCTTCCAGACAGCGCCTCCATTTCGGCTCCCATAGCCCCCTCCCCGCCGCCACCTGGTTAGAACCGGGTGCCTTTCCAGAACAAATGACGGACGACGCACGCGAGCCCGCACATCTGTTCCGGCACGCAACCTGAAACGAAAACCGCGCCAGCGGACATTCGCACGATCCGGCATCCGCCAACCCCGCTGCGGCTCGCTTCATGCCAGCGCGGCGATCGCGCTTGGCTTATTCCAGCAGCGCCATGCACGTCGTACCGCCGCTTACGCTCAAGCGCGATAACGATAGCGCTCGATATTATTTGTGCACTACCGAGCGCCTCTCTACGATCTCCGGACCTACACTTCGATCTCTTTTCAAAACATGGCTACGACAAAAGCGCTCAAGGCCGCACTCCTCTCGGTTCTCGTTACATGCGGCATCGTCAGCGCGCAACCGGCGCTCGCGGCGGGACAAACGGTGCGAGTCGGCATCATGTCCGGCGAGGACGAAGACGTGTGGCGTGCGGTCGCGGCCAATGCCGCCAGGCAGGGCGTCACCGTCAAGATCACGACCTTCTCCGACTATACGCAGCCGAACCAAGCGCTCGCGGAACACGACCTCGATGCGAATTCGTTCCAGCACAAGCCATATCTCGACGCGCAGATCGCGGCGCGCCACTATCGGATCGTGCCGGTCGGCTATACCTACCTGCAGCCGATCGGTCTCTACTCGCGCAAGGTGAAATCGGTCGCGGCGCTGCCGCAGGACGCGGCGATCGGCGTGCCGAACGATCCGAGCAATGAAGGCCGCGCGCTGCTTCTGCTGCAGGCGAATGGACTGATCAAGCTGCGCCCCGACGTCGGCCTGCTGCCGACCGCGCGCGACATCGCGGAGAATCCGAAGCACGTCCAGATCAAGGAACTCGACGCCGGCATCGTCGGCCGCGCGATTGGCGACCTCGACGCTGCCGTCGTCAATACCGACTGGGCGATCAAAGCGGGCATCAAGATTCCGCAGGAACGCATCGCGCAGGAGAAAGTGCCGGGCAACCCGTACCGCAACTTCATCGCGGTCAACGCGAAAGACGCGAACGCTGCGTGGGTGAAGACGATCGTCGACAGCTACCAGCAGACCAACGTCGCCGCGGCGATCCTGACCGTTTATCACGGCGCCACGCTGCCGGCATGGGATGGCGCGCCCCAGCACTAACCTGACGCACGAACAACGCGCGACTCACGCCGCGGCGCTTCGGCCGCCGCGCATCCTGCCTTCTTCATTGCCCTCCTGATCGTATCGTCCGTCATGTCCATTAACAGAACGCTCCACGACCGCCGCACCTTCCTGAAACTTTCGCTCGGCGCCGCAGCGGCCGCGGCAGCACCGCTTTCGTTCGCGCAAGGCAACGCGCGCACGCTGCGCGTCGGCAATCAGAAGGGTTACCTGAATCTGCTGAAGGGCCGCCGCACCCTCGAAAAACGGCTCGCGCCGCTGAACGTATCGGTTACATGGACCGAGTTCGCGGCGGGCCCCGTGCAACTGGAAGCACTGAACGTCGGCTCGATCGATTTCGGCGACGTCGGCGAAGCACCGCCGATCTTCGCACAGGCCGCCGGCGCACCGTTGGCCTATGTGGCGGCGACCGTCAAGCGGCCGCGGTCGGAAGCGGTGCTGGTGCTGCCGCAATCGACGCTCCGCTCGGTCGCGGACCTGAAGGGCAAACGGATCGCGCTCAACAAAGGCAGCAACGTCCACTACTTTCTCGTCAAACTACTGCGTCAGCATGGCCTGCAATACGGCGACGTAAAGCTCGTGTTCCTCGCGCCCGCCGATGCACGCGCCGCGTTCGAGCGGGCGTCGATCGACGCGTGGGTCATCTGGGATCCTTTCTTCGCCGCGGCGGAGCAATCGCTCGGCGCTCGCGTGATTGCCGATGCAAGCGGCGTAGTCGGCAATCGGGGATTCTACTTCTCGTCGCAGAGTTATGCGGCGAACAATCCCGACGTAGTCCGGATCCTGATCGAAGAACTCGACAAGGTCGATCAGTGGGGCAAGCAGAACAAGGATCAGCTCGCCAGCGAACTCGCGCGGCTATGGGGTCTGCCGAAGCAGGTCGTGGACGTGGCGGTGCAGCGTCAGCAGTTCGGCACGCAGCCGATTACCCGCGCGATTCTCGGCGAGCAGCAACAGATCGCCGATACGTTCCTCGATCTCGGCCTGATTCCGAAGCACGTCGACGTGCTGAAGGCGGCGCCTTCGAATCTCGCGTAGGCGTATGGGCGGTGGAACGACGCCGCACCCGCGTCAACGCTCGGAGACCGACCGCGTTGGCGTAGCCTGCTGTTCCGGCGGGGCGTCGCTGTGCTCCGTCATACGCCGCACCGAACTCACGCCGGCCGCGATCAACGCGAGCGCCGCGGCAATGCCGGCAATCAACGTGAGGTGCCGGCCATGCACGAGTCCGAACACGATGGACACCGCCACCGCGCCGCTCGACTGGCCGAGCAGACGACCCATCGATTGCAGGCCGGACGCGCCGCCGCTGCGATGCCGCGGCGCACTGCCGATGATCACGCGGTTGTTCGGCGACTGAAAGATACCGAAGCCGAGGCCGCAGACCGCGAGCCGCCACACGATGTCGAAACGCGTCGCCGTCTCGCCGAGCTGGCAGAGCATCGCGAGTCCGCACCCGAACACGACGAGCCCGACGCTGCTGATGCGTCCCGGCGCCCACCGATCGGACAGCCGGCCCGCGACCGGTGCGATCAACGCGGTCACGAGCGGCCACGGCGTCATCAGAATGCCTGTCTGTGTTTCCGACAGCTTCAGCGTCTGCTCGAAGTAGAACGGCAGCATGATGTACGCCATCGTCTGCGCCGCGAACGAGCAGATCGACGTCGCCATCGACAATGAAAACACCGGCATGCGCAGCAGGTCGATGGGCAGCATCGGGGTCGCGAGCCGGCTTTCGCGTCGCACGAACAGCACGCCGGCCACCAGTGCGATCGCGACCATCGCGGCGCCGCGCTGCGTCGCGCCCGCCTGGTTGAATGCCGCGAGACCGGAGATCAGCAGGCCGAATGTGAGCGCGTTGAGCAGGACGCTCAGGCCGCTCAGGCGAGCCCCCGAGGTCGGCGTCGCGGGCAACGTGCGCGCGCCGATCGACAGCGCCAGCACGCCGAGCGGCACGTTGACGAGGAACAGCCACTGCCAGTGCGCGACCGCCAGAATCGCCGACGCGATACTCGGCCCCGCCGCCGACGAAACGGCCACCACCAGCGACGAATAGCCGACGCCGACGCCAAGCCGTGCCTTCGGGAAGACGAAGCGCACCAGCGCGATATTCACGCTCATGATGCCGGCCGCGCCGAAGCCCTGAAACACGCGAGCGACCGCAAGCACCAGCAGCGTGTGCGCATTCGCGCAGGCGAACGACGCCAGCGTGAAAAGTGCGAGTCCGTAGCAGTAGACCCGTTTGTAGCCGAGGCTGTCCCCGAGCACCGCGAGCGGCAGCAAGGACACCGAGATCGCCAGTTGATACGCGTTGACGACCCAGATCGCGTTTGCGGGCGATACCGCGAGGTCGTTGCTGATGGTGGGCAGCGCGACGTTGACGATCGAGGTGTCGAGCACCGACATCGTCATCGCGATGGCGATCGCGATGTACGCAAACGCGCGTTGGGGATTGGGCAGGCCGTCGGTCATGGTGCAAGCGGGTCGAAAGAAAATGCGCGGGCGACTGCGTGCGGCGCGGGCGCCGTCGCGGGTGCATTGTTGCAACTCTGACTCGCGGGAGCAAGGTTGCACTCGATACCGGAATGATGGCTACCCGGCTTGTCTCCCCGGGGTCTTGCGATTCGCGAGCGCGTGGATACGCGCGCTCGTCAGGCATGACACGTGCAACCCCTGAATCGGGACACAGTTGACGTTACTGCGCCACACGTTGTAAATCTGTCGGGATCGTCGCCGCTATCGGCGCCGGCGAAGCACGCATGGAAACGAAACGCCCTTTTTTCACGATCGGCCACTCGACGCGTCCGTTGCAGGAATTCGTCGACTTACTGAAAGGCGAGCAGATCGCCTTGCTCGTCGACGTGCGCAGCATCCCGCGCTCGCGGACCAACCCGCAGTTCAATCGCGACACGCTGCCCGCCTCGCTCGCACCGGAACATATCGACTACATGCATCTCGCCGCGCTCGGCGGACGCCGCAGCAGGCGCAAGGATGACGCGCCGTCGCCGAATGCGTACTGGACGCATCCGGCCTTTCGCAACTATGCCGACTATGCAATGAGCGACGCGTTCCGCGAGGGACTGGCGCAACTTCTGACGCTCGGTCATCGGCAGCGCTGCGCGATCATGTGCTCGGAGGCGGTCTGGTGGCGCTGCCACCGGCGTATCATTACGGACTATCTGCTGATGCACGATGAAACCGTCCTGCACATCATGGACGCACATCACACGAACGCCGCCACGATGACACCGGGCGCCGAGCCCCAGGCCGACGGCACGCTGATCTATCCGGCTCAGGCGCAGAACTGAGCCGACTCACGACACGACTGCGCACCAGTCACCTCGCACCGCTTTATGGCTGTTAGCACCAAACGTCCGTCGAAACTCGACACGCTGCTTCGCGACATCCGCGCCTGCACGCTGTGCGCACCCATGCTGCCGCACGCGCCCCGCCCCGTGCTCGCCGCGTCCACGCGGGCGCGCATTCTGATCATCGGGCAAGCGCCAGGCGCGCGCGTGCATGCGTCGGGGGTGCCGTGGAGCGACGCGAGCGGCGCGCGTCTGCGGACATGGCTCGGCGTCGACGACACGACCTTCTACGACGCTTCCAGATTCGCCATCGTGCCCATCGGCTTCTGTTTTCCGGGCCGCGGCGCGAGCGGCGACCTGCCGCCTCGGCCCGAGTGCGCCGGCCGTTGGCACCGCGAATTGCTCGCGCAAATGCGTTCGGTGAAATTGACGCTGCTGATCGGACAATACGCGCAGCGCTTTGGCCTCGGCGACGCGTTTGGCCCGACCTCGACCGAAACGCTCGTCAGGTGGGCCGAGTTTGGACCGCATGTGATGCCGCTGCCGCATCCGTCGCCGCGCAATATCGCGTGGTTCAAGCGCAATGCCTGGTTCGAGGGCGCGGTGCTGCCGACGTTGCGCGAGCACGTGGCGACGGTGTTGGCGGGCGGCGAGCTTTGAGCGCCGCGCACCCATCCGCGCGATCAGCCGCTCGTGGTAAACACGCATCCTGACCCGGCGTCCCAATCTTCGGAACGGTTACGGGTATACATGGATTAGGAGTCGCTACCGCACTGCACTAACATTTTTGCGGTACCGCACGGCTCGTATCGAGCGCTTCCGAATCGGGGTTGCACGTCCCACGCCAAACTCTCGCGCTGCCCCGCGAACTCCCGGTGCCGTCCAGCATCTGCACGCAATCGACGCAACGTCGACCACATCGACCAATGAAGACAAGAACCGGAGGATCAGATGGCACAGCAACGGGATGACGATCAAAAAAACAGCGGCAACGGTTTCAGCACGGCGCGGCGGGGGCTGATGCAGGGCGCGGGACTCGGCGCAGCGCTTTCGCTGATGGGCGCGCTAGGCGGCGCGGGCGGTCTGATCGGCACCGCGCAGGCAGCGCAGACGGCTTTTCCGTCGCACAAGAAGTGGAGGATCGTGTTCGTCAATCACGTCACCACCAACCCGTTCTTCGTGCCCACGCAGTACGGCATTCAGGATGCCTGCTCACTGCTCAACATGGATTATCAGTGGACCGGCTCGGCCACGTCCGATGCCGGCGAAATGGTCCGCGCCGTGAACTCGGCGATTGCCGCGAAGGCCGACGCCATCGCGGTGCCGATCGTCGATCCGAGCGCTTTCGACAAGCCCATCCTGGCCGCGCTCGACGCCGGAATTCCGGTGTTCGCGTACAACGCCGACGCGCCGCGCGGCAAGAAGAATCCGCGCCTCGCGTATATCGGCCAGGACCTGTATCTGTCGGGCTACCAGATGGGCGAGCGCATCGTCAGTCTGATCGACAGCGGCATGGTCGGGCTGTTCATCGCCACGCCGGGGCAGCTCAACATCCAGCCGCGTCTGGACGGTGCGAGCGACGCCATCAAGAAGTCCGGCAAGAAGATCGACATCCAGACCGTGGCCACGGGCGCGACCGTCAACGAGGAGCTGTCGAAGATCAAGGCGTTCTACCTGGGCCACCAGGACCTGAAAGGCATGTTCGCGGTGGATGCGGGCAGCACGCAGGGCGTCGCGCAGGTGATGAAAGAGTCGAACCTGCCGTCCAAAGGCGTGCACGGCGGCGGCTTCGACCTGCTGCCGAGCACGATCCAGCTGATCCACGAAGGTTTCCTCGACTTCACCATCGATCAGCAGCCCTACGTCCAGGGTTTCTATACGGTGATGGAGGCGTTCGTGTTCCTCAGCTCCGGCGGCCTCGTCGGCCCGGCCGACATCAACACCGGCCTGAAATTCGTGACGAAGGATAACGTCGAGCCGTACCTGAATACCTCGACGCGCTTTGAAGGCAAGACCGACAAGGAGCAAATCGTTCCGAGATCCGGCGCAATCAAGTCCTGATGAATACAGTGAACGAAACCAGCAAAGCGGTCCGCGCGTCCCGGCGCGCGGGCGTTTCCTTCGCGTCTCAATGGGCGGCCGAGCTGCGCATCCTGCTCGTGGCCGTGCTGCTGGCCGCCTACTTCGAATTCGCAAACCACGATTTCCTGCTCACCAACGCGAGCCTCGTCAACCTGTCGCAGTTCATCGCGCCGGTGGCGATCATCGCGTTCGGCGAAATCATGTTGATGATCGGCGGCGACATCGATCTGTCGGCGGGCATGGTGTTCGCGTTCGCGCCATTCATGATGGTGTTCGCGAATGACGCGGGCGCGCCGATGTGGCTCGCCGTGATCGCGGGGCTCGTGGCCGCGGGAATCGTCGGCTTCGTGAACGGGGCGGTGTCGGTTTGGCTGCGGCTGCCCTCGTTCGTTACGACGCTCGGCACGCTCTTTCTGATCAACGGTATCACGCTCACGATCTCGCGCGGCACGCCCGCCGCCACGCCGGGATCGCCCACCTTCGCCGCGTTCATGGGCGCGTGGGGCTACAGCGAGATCATCTGGACCCTGGTGATCGCGGCCGCGATGCACGTGCTGTTGCGACATACACGCTGGGGCCTGCATACGCAGGCCGCGGGTGCGAATCCGCTCGGCGCGAGCGAGGCCGGCATACATGTGAAGCGACTGCGCCTCGGCAACTTCGTCCTCGCCGCGGTGCTGGCGGGCTTCACCGGCATGCTCGAAGCCTTTCGCATTACCTCGATCGACCCGCAGGCCGGCGGCAACCAGATCATGTTCCTTGCCGTGGCCGCCGCCGTGATCGGCGGCACGCCGCTCACGGGCGGCTCGGGCACCATCGTGGGCGGACTCATCGGCGCAGCGGTGCTCGGCATTCTGAACGACGGCTTTACACTGATCGGTATCAACGCGTTTACGTTCAACATCATTCTTGGCGCCGCGATTCTGGCGGCGATGATCTTCAACATCCACGTCGGGCGCATTCGCCGCAAGGGTGGACGATGATGGACCAATCGCAAACCTCCTCCGCGGGCGCCAATGCCACGGCCGCTGCGCGCAGCGCGCCGAACGCCCCGCTCGCGCTGCGCGGCGACAGCCTCGTCAAGCGCTTCGGCGCGGTGACGGCGCTCGATGGCGTCTCGCTCACGCTCGGCAAGGGCGAGATCCTCGGCATACTCGGCGACAACGGCGCGGGCAAGTCCACGCTCGTGAAGATCCTCACGGGCTTTCATCAGCAAACGAGCGGCACGCTCCACATCGACGACGAGGAGACGCTGTTGCGCTCGGTCGATCATGCGCGTTCGCTCGGCATCGAATGCGTGTATCAGGATCTCGCGCTCGCGAATTCGCTGAGTATTTACCACAACATGTTCCTGAACCGCGAAATCGTGCGGCGCGGGCCGTTCAGGCTGCTCGACCACAAACGGATGCGCGAGCGCGCGGCGCAATGCCTCGACGATATCGGCGTGCACGTGCCTTCGGTGGATTTGCCCGTGGAGCGTCTTTCGGGCGGCCAGCGCCAGGCGATCGCCGTGGCGCGCGCCGTGCATTCGAACGCGAAAATCCTGTTGCTCGACGAACCGCTCGCCGCGATGGGCGCGCGCGAGGCGGGACTCATCATCGACCTACTGATGCGCTTGAAGGAAAAAGGCGGCCTCTCGATCATCATGATCATGCACAACTATGCGCAGACGCTCGATATCGCGGATCGCATCATGTTGATGCAGCGAGGCCGCGTGACCTACGAGCAACAGAGCGCGCTGACTTCGGTGGCGGAGCTGATGGACATCGTGCAGCGGGAATACCGGGCCATGCGCGCCGGCGGCGCACAGTGAGCCCGCCACGGCCCGCGACACCGCGCAACTCAGGTCAAAAATCGATCTTCGCGTTCACGCTGACCATACGCGGATCGCCCGGCGCGATGTAGTCCGAGTACTGGAACATCCAGTAGCGGCGATTCGTGATGTTGTCGATCGCCGCGCGCAGCGTCACGTCGTGCCCACCGATGCGCGTCAGATAGTTCGCCCCGATGTTTACGATCATGTGCTTCATCGACGGCCTACTGAATCAGCGGACCTTCATTGCGATTCAGGAGGCGCTGCGATGCTTCGACAATGTGGACTGGCGATGGGCGCCGTCGTTCACTCGCGACGCACTCTGCGCCGATACCGTTATGTGTTCATCGTACGAGAGCCGCAGGACGAGAAACATGATCATCGGCGACACCGGCGAAAGATGCCGCAGAAATGACCCGTAGTCCGGCTCGAAAATAGCTTGCGTTGACAGGAAACTGACCAGAAAACAAAAACAAAGCGTCTCGAATCGGCCCACCGGAAATAGCGCCGCCGCGGAGCGATAACGCATAAACACAATCGCAAAAGTGAAAAACACGCCAATGCCGCCCAGCATTTGCAGCGGAGAACCCGACGTAATCAACCGCACCGGCAAAACGAAGGTCGCCAGTGTGATGGCGACGTTCGCCACGCCAATGAACATACCACTGCCTGGAATGAACTGTACGATCATCGACCCCACTTCCTCCGGGTCCCGCCACTCATTGGCGTTCTGCCTTGCGAAATCCAGTGATTCGCCATAGGCCTTCTGGAACACGAAGGCGACCATCACAAACATGGCCAGCGCGAAAAAGATCAATGAAACCGGCCTTCTGAAGCCGTTTGGCGCGAAATAAAGAAACACGGTTGCGGCCAGTGTAATGCCCCAGTACGATCTGAAGTACACGGCTACCAGCGCTGCCAGGACGACAAACAAAACCAATATCGCACGCGACGAGTTGTAAAACAGCATCAGAAGAACCAGAACCGAAATGATGATTTCTTTCGATGGAACACCGATGTAGACGGTCTGATTGGCGAGCCAGAACGCAACCAGAAAGAACTCGGCCGGTTTTAGCGAAGTGGCACCGGAACGCCAGACGGCGACAAACATGCCGATAGTCGATGCGAGAAATCCTATCAAAGAAATGGAGAAACTCTGGAGACCGAAAAAGTTGAACAGCCACGCGAGATTGTCAAATGAGTCGCCAAACGCCCTGAAAGCCGTGACGGTCTTCATCCGGTCGAAGATCACCAGTTCATCCAACAGAAAACGCGCCGGCAACGTGCTCTCGTGAAACGCGGAGATCGCATAAAGTGCGATGAACAGAATGAACCAGACCACGGCCGACACGCCTGGACTCGCATTCCTGCCGATGATGCCGGGGAGTTTTACAATGCGCATTCTCTTTCCCTGAACAAGTGAGCGACTCGCCTCGCGGTGGAGGAGCTAAACTTGCAGCGTCGCTGATTTTTGAGCGCAGAGATCACGGCGCTTCAAAACTAGGTTGGCGATTCAAATAAGCGTCCGGCTCCTTGCCGATCTTGAGCGCCTGGTAAGTACCCGCACTTGCCACGATCGTTCCACAGACGCTGAGCAGAAGAAGCGAGTGGATGAACCCGACGCCGAGGAATTGAGCCGTCGCAAAGATCAGGAAGATCGATACGGCATTGACTGCTTGAATCATCAAGTCGATCTTCAGCCGGTTCGCGACAATGAATACCTGAGCCATCGAGCCATAGATCGCCATCGTGATGAAATAGGGAACAAAGATCAGGTACACGGACATCGACGGTTCCCATTCGTCGCCCATCTTCATGTGGATAATGAGGCTAAGGCCTGCATAGCACGCTGCCACAAGAGAAATGCTGATAAACGTCAGCATAGTAAAAAACTGTTTCGAGGGATTCACTCTGTCTTTTCTGTGGCCGTCGAAATAATCGATCAGATCGCGGCGGAAGACAGCGCCCAAACTTTGCGACAAGAGGGACGCAGGGAAGTACCCCACACGATACGCCAGCGCAAAGATGCCGGCTTCACGATGATCGAAGATCATCGGCATCAAAATGGCGGACGCATAGATCACGAATGAATTCAGCGTAGTGGTCGGCACACCAAATTTTGCATACTGGATCTGAAGCGCGGAGAACCTGAGGAAGGCCAACGGGATCATCCGGCGCGCCGAGTAAAGGCAGATCGCGGCCGGCACAACGGTCGAGGCCAGAAAAATCCAGCTATAGATGTTGAATACGGTGGTGCCTGTGCACTCCCCTTTCGAAAACATCATCATGCAGACGAAGTAGACGGCGAACGCAGCATTAGGGAAGAACCGGATCGTCGCGATTTGCGCGTACTTTCTTTCGGTGGTGAGTGCTCCGCACAACGCCTGTTGCAGGAACACGCCAAGTGCCAGACCGATAACAGGTATGTATTCCGTATGCCCGGCCGCTGCCGTGGCCACCACGAGCGCCACGCCGATCCCTATGGCGACCGCACTGGAACTCGTCATTGCGCGCACGGCCTGGGCCTTGTCCGCCGCCATGCACGCAACCTCCAGACGCAAGCCGATCACCGACCCGATAAAAAGACCACCGGCCATGAGCTGGCTGAAATACCCGAGAGCCGTCGGCCCGCAGAACTTCCCGATCAATAGAATCGAAACGAAATTGAGCGCCTGACTCAGTACGACTCCAGCGATACTGACGATCGAATGTTTGATATTCACAATTTATCTACGTCGAAGTCCGGGTGAATTTTTCATCGCTCTACACGACGATAGTTGTCGTCTGAAGGCTAGCCTTTCTGCGTCTTTCCGCTGGCGGGCAATGCATCGAGATAGGAAGCACTGCGATAGAGGCCTGCGCGCGCGCCGAGACTATAGCGATAGACATCCGTATCGATCCCGTTGAAGATCACACCCTTCACCCGGGCATTCGCCTGCTTGAGCTGCTTGGTGGCCTCCACCACCTGCGCAATGGAAGTGGTCTCGAAGCGGGTCACCAGCAACACGGTGCCGCAGCTATCCGCAAGCGCGGTCGCGTCGGATACGGCGAGCACCGGCGGCGTGTCGATCAGCACGATATCGTATTCGCTCGTCTTCGCGAGGAATTGCTGCATGCGTTCGCTCACCAGCAGCTCGGCCGGGTTCTCCGGTATCGCTCCACGCGCAACGAAGTCGAGGCCCGGACGCACGTCACGCATGATCACCGGGTCGGACGTCACCTCCGACGTCAGATAGTCAGCCAGGCCGGGTGTCGAGTCGAGACCAAAGTATTGCTCGAGATGGCCTTTGCGCAGGTCCGCGTCGATCAGCAACACCCGCTTGCCGGCCGCCGATACGACCGCCGCCAGATTCGCCGAAAGGAACGACTTGCCCACCTGTTCCGTCGGCCCCGTCAGCAGCACGCGATTGTCGCCCGATTCCGATTCCAGCATTGCAAAATGAAGCGCGGTTCTGAGTCGGCGCAGGCTTTCAATCGACGGGTCGCGCGGAAACTCGCTCGCCAGCAGGAACTTCTCGCCAGCGGGCAGCTTCGGCGTCTTGCCGATTCGCGCGACTTTCGCCTGCGACAGCGGCACGCTCGCATAGACGTTCAGGCCCGTTTGCTCCTCGATCTCCTGCGCGTCGGTCACGCCCCGATACAGCGCCGTACGCCCGAACGCCGCACCCACGCCCAGAATCAGGCCGCCCAACGCAGCATAGATAATCACCAGAAGCCTGTTCGGCTTGATCGGCTCTTTCGGCACCACCGGGTTATCGATCAACCGCACCGTTCCAACCTTGCCGGCGCGAACCAGTCTGAGCTGTTGCATGTTGTTCAGCATGCCGACGTAAAGCTCGTTGTTCACGTTCATGTCACGGGTCAGGCGCACCGCATTCTGCTCCAGGTCCGGCAACGCCTGTTCCTGCTGCGACAAGCTTCCGATCCTGCTGCTCAGCATGCCGATCTGCTGATCGATCGCCTGGATCGCGGGGTGACCCGGCGCGTAGATCGCGCCCATCTCCGCGCGCTTCTGCTTCAGTTCGAGCAGGCTGCGCTGCGTGGCTACGCTTTGATCCAGATAGGCCTTGCCCTGCTCGCTCAGATTGAACACGCCCATGCGGTTGCGCATGTCGTTATAGCGTCCCTCGGCGCGCTCCAGGTCGCTCTTGAGTTGCGGCAGCTGCTCGCTCAGGAACGCAAGCGACTTCTCGGCTTCCGCCGCCTTGCGCTTCAGATTCTGGTCAACATACGCATTGCCGATTTCGGCGAGCGTGCTGGCCGTCAGCAGCCGCTCAGAGCCCATCAGCGACGCGCCGATGATGCCGCTGTCTTTACCCTTCTGCGAGACCGTCAGCCTGTTTTGCAGGCTTTCCACCGTCTTCTCGCGCGACTGTCTCTCCAGAATGAATTGCGTGCCCGGCTTTGCGTTCAGCGAATCGACCTGCAGCGTGATCGCGCCATCGGGCAGTTTCGTGTCGAGCTTTTCGCCCACGCGACCCTCGATCGGCTCGCTGAGATCCGACTGCTCCAGCCGGTAGCGTCCGCCCTCCAGAACCGTCAGAACGAACTTCTCGCCTTCGAATGCTTCCGGGACGTCGAAGCTGGACACCTTGATCGCTTCATCGCCCCATGCATATCCGCCAAATCCAAAGATCCCTGGCTCGGAAAGACTCCGGGCTTGCCGGCCCAACCAGTCTCCGATCAAGGGAAAGCGCTTCGGCTTTGCGCTGACGTCGAGGTGCAGATCGTCAACGGCTTTTCCGACCACCATTCTCGACTGCAGGATCTCCATTTCAGCCGTCGCCTCTGTTTTGACGTCGAACATGCTGGAGACGTCGCCCAGCGGGCCTTTTGAATTGCTGGTCGGAATGCTGTCTTCAACCTGCACGAGAATATCGGCCTGGTACACCGACGGCGCGATAAACGCGTAGGCCACGCCCACGGCGAGCACGCCGCCGGCGATTCCACCGACCAGCCAGCGGTTGGCCATTAGAACGTCGAAATAACGCGAAAGACTTACATCGTTATTCCGGAGCACGGCAGCATTCGTAAGCAGAGAGTTCTGATTCATCGAAACCCCAGGGCGGGTGTACGAAAAGGATGGAAGCTCGATTTAATGTGCAGGCGATGCGGCGTTGCCAGATCTCGCTTTTTGTCACGGGACGGCAACATTTTGGGTGCTGGAGTTGCGCGCGTCAGTTCGGTGTGCAACGCAATCTGTCAACAATTCCTCTGCTTTGCGCGCCACCAACTTCAGAATAATCGTCTTACCGTACAAAGATAAGACTGCCTAATTCTCCGCTGAACCACTGTTTCCCCGCAGTAGATTTCTCGGTGGAAAATTAGCGTATATTTCACACTAACAAGTATCCCAGACTATCTGAAGACGGTCATCACCTCCGTACGCTAACGCACATCGCTTTTGTGGCCGTGACGGCACAATCCCATTCAACGCCGTTAGCTTGGGATGCATATGAAACAATTGATGCGTGAGATATTCACACGCGCGCTGCTTTTCAGTGGAACCCCCGCGGCGATTCGAGCCTTTCTCTGGCGCGATCGCACCGCGATTCTGCTCTATCACGATCCGTCGCCCGCCACGCTCGAGGCTCATTTTGAGTACCTGAAAGACAAGGTCGAGTTCGTGCCGTTGTCGCAGGCAAATTCGCGAGGTAGTGGTCGCCCGCGCGTGGCCGTCACGTTTGACGACGGCCATATCGGCAATGCAAATCTGCTGCCCGTATTCATCAAGTACGGCGTGTACCCGACCATTTACATCTGCAGCAGTGTCGTGGCGCACGATCGTACTCACTGGTTCCTGCATCCTGTCGCGAGGGATGCAGGTGTGAAGCGGCTGATTCGCATGAAAAACCACGAGCGCCTGGCTGAACTCGACGCGCGAGGCTTTCGTCAGGACTTGCCAGACCCAGCGGCGACGATTAGTGGCCTCAGCGCCGCCCATATTGAAGAGATGCGCCCCTATGTCGACTTTCAGTCTCACACACGCTATCACCCGACACTAACCTTCTGTGACGATGACGAATGCTTTGAAGAGCTTGCGCTATCAAAGTCGGAGGTAGAACGGATCGTAGGTAAGCCTTGCGAGCATTTCGCGTATCCCTATGGCATTTATGGTCCGCGCGAAGTCGAGCTGCTGAAGGCCGCCGGCTACAAGACCGCACGCACGACCGACGTGGGCTGGAATGACGAAGGAAGCGACCCGTTCCGACTCAAGGCGTTCGACATTGACGATGACTCTTCCGTGTCGTGGTTCGCCGCGCAGCTTACGGGCCTGACGTTGGTGCCGCGCTATCTGCGACTGGGACGCGTCAGGCGCCTCGCTCAGCGCATCTTTAGCAGGCCACGTGCATTGAACCAGGCGTAGAAAGCACAGCGCCGACGCGACAGCTCGCGCAGCGGCGTACGACACCGTCGTGCACCGCGCTGCATCCAACCCAGGGCAGCGAATCGTCACGATAAGGTATTCGCTAATAAAAATACTATCGCGCGCGATCTCGGCTTCGAGCAGAACAAGCGGTCAACGTTCGAGCACCTGTCAATCAAAGGCGCCACCGCACCGCCAGTGCATTATTCGTAACGGCCTTATTGTTCCTTATCTCCACGGTTAAAAAGGAAGGCGGCATGCGTAAAATCTTCATCACGTCTCCGGGTACCGCCAATTATCCGGAAATTACTGCCTATCAAAACTATTTTAAAGCGCGCGGCGTGGATGTGGTGGTCGGAACAATCAGCGATTACCGCGCCCTCGATAACAAACGAGATTTCGTGTTGTGGGAAATCATGGGTTTTTATCCGAACCGGTTTGAATCTGACTTTGTCATCCATGACTACCGTTCTCTCTCCGTCGGCGGCTGGCCGGCGATGAAAGACGTCGCGAAGCGGTATTTCAATTGCCAGCCGAATCTGCGGATCTTTCAGAACAAACGGCAACAGGAGATCATGGGTTTCGGTCACGGCGTACCCAGTGTGATCCTGCCCATGGGCGTGCCGAACTGGATCTTCGAGGTACAGGATGGCGGTCAAACCGAAAAGAAAGCTGATTTCTGTTATATCGGCGAAATGAGCGTCGAGCGGGGCTTCGATCGCGTGCTGGAAGCATTTATAAACAACTTTCAGAAGCGCGACGTCTCCCTCCTCCTGGTGGGGAAACCGGACCCGCGCATCTACGAAAGATTTTCGAATGCAAAAAATATCATTTTCACTGGGCCGTTGCCGCAGCGTGAGGCGCTGAAGCACGTGGTCGAATCCGATGTTGCGGTGTGCTATTTCCCCTATCACCGGCCGCACTGCTATCAAACGCCGACCAAGCTGCTCGAGTATGCTGCGCTCGGCAAGAAAATCGTGTGCAACGACTCGCCGTCGAATATCAGATGCTGTGAAGAGATGGGCATCCATAGTGTGATCACCACGGCGAACATCTTTGACGGAATCGATGAAGACGCCGCGCGCGGTGCGACAGCGAATCGTCGGACGGACTTCGCAGACCTCATTTGGGACCGGGTGATAGAGCAGTCCAACGTCGCGACATTTCTGCCGACGGATATCAAGCTAACCAACGCTTGACCAATCCATTGAGGTGCGACATTTCAACGAATGCGACTCGAACTGCCCTTGGTAGCACTGAGTCAGCCGAAGAGACGACATTTGAACGGTGGTAATGACATGCAGATATTCATTCTTCACCCCGGCAAGGCGAATTATCCTGAGATAGACGCCTACACGAAGTATTTTGTGAGAAACGACTGTAAGGTAACGTCAGGGACACTGGATGATTACAAAAAAGTCAAGAATCCGGAGGAGTACGTTCTCTGGTGCATCATGGGCTTTTACCCCAGGATCCCTGCTGCAAAATACGTTATCCACGATTACCGCTCGCTGTCTGTCGGGCGTAACAGTGCGCTAAAGGACAGCATCAAGAAAACGTTTCAACCGCGGCCCGATCTTCGAATATTTCAGAACGACTCAATGAGTGCAGTCATGGGCTTCCGCGACGGCGTAGATACCGTTTTCCTGCCGATGGGCGTACCAGATTGGATTTT
Organism: Paraburkholderia sp. RAU6.4a; assembly: GCF_050435625.1. NCBI lineage: Bacteria > Pseudomonadati > Pseudomonadota > Betaproteobacteria > Burkholderiales > Burkholderiaceae > Paraburkholderia > Paraburkholderia sp. RAU6.4a. Next base: position 553,579 of record NZ_JBNDKQ010000001.1, on the reverse strand, counting down.
CACGGCGGATGCTGACCGCAACCAGGCGCTTCCGTCGGGAACGTATTGTTATCTGGGCGAGATAACACGGGAACGCGGCTTTGTCGGCTTCATCAGGGACTTCCTGGCCGCCAAGCGCGACTCGGATACCCTCGTTCTGATTGGGCCTGTTGAAAAGGAAATCTCCGACGCATATCTTCGATCGCCCGGCATCCTGTTCACGGGACGTCTTGCGCAACGCGATGCCCTCGCGGTGGTTCGCAACTGCGAGATTGCTATTTCAACCATCCCGTACAAGCGTCCGTACGACGTGCAGACGCCGACCAAGCTTCTGGAATATGCTGCGCTCGGCAAAAGAATCATCTGCAATGACTCGCCTTCGAATCTGAACGCCGCCGCCAAGTTTGGAATTCAATGTAAAGTAACGGGCCCAGACGTATTCTCTAGCATCTGCAATTTCCACGGCGATATGGTGCCGAAAAATGACCCCTCCACGCTGCTGCATTTGCGGTGGACAGATATAATCGCCGCCTCGGGCGTGGAGCGATATCTCGCGCGGCTCTAAAAATTAAAATGGTTTGCGCGATGACACGCGCAAACCATTTCTCAAAAGTCAGTCTCGTCGCGATCGCGTTCCGTGAACGTTGGTTACGGAGTGGTGCTTCGATTCTTGCCGCGCCCCATCGGCACGTTCGGGCCAGTTCTTCGCCCGTCCCGACTGCGCGAATCGATGAAGAGTTGATGGTCACGCGCGTGAAGAGGCTTTTGTCCGCTACTCTTCACTTCGGCAAGAGCACTGTATGCAATCGGTCCCAGACGACGGCCTGCTGCAAATCGCGCAGTAGTCACTCGCTCAGCACCGAACGGCCCTGGCGAATGCTTCTCAACTGGGCCGAATAAAGCAGCGCGATGTTGTTGAAGAAACGATCTTCACTGAATCTGTTGCGCGCTTCTTCCTGCGCGCGCCGCAATAAACCTTCACGAAATTTATCCTCGGCTATCATCTTCCGGATCAGCGAAGTCGCTTCCGCAGCCGTCCGATAAAGAACGCCGGTCGAATTGTGACGAATGGTGTCTATATTGCCCGGACAATCTGACGCCACAACGGGAGTGCCGAGCGTCATTGCTTCAATCAGAGAAATCGGCATTCCCTCCCAGGAAGCTGTCGACAAATAGATATCCGCTTGCGCCACAGCCGCGATTACGTCAGCACGCGTAAGCCAACCGGTCACACGCACGCCGGCGTCCTCGAGCGTCCTCCTGAGATCTGCGTCGCCGTCGCCGATCCATACGAACTCGACGCCGTCCCGATCAAACGAGCGTGCAATTTCCGCGAACAATCGCGGATTCTTTTGCACACGAATGCCGCCGACAGTCACAATTTTTCGCCTTTTCGTCGATCCGGCTTTTCCGGCGCTTTCCAAACGATTGTTGCCCTGGACACTGACAGCCCGATCGATCGCGTTCTCGACCAGTACTGCATCTCGCCGAAGATAGCGGCGAATGGCGGCGCATTCACTCTCGGAGCAGCCAACGTATGTGCAGTTCTTCACACACGCGAGCAACTCCAACGCGGCGAAACAGTATCGCTTCAACCTGCCTATGTCTCGCCGTACGAAAGAGATGCAGTGCGGGCTATAAAGAAGCGCCGTTGACGGCAACGCAAACAAGGTCGACATTCGTCCCAGGAAACCTGCGAATGACGAGTGCAGATGGACGATATCCGGGTTCAATTCGATGAGTTGTTGGCGCAAGACAGACATGATCCGTGCCAATGATGGCCCTTTCATCTGCAGATGCTGCAGGACGACGTCAGAGTGAAACATCGCGCGCAAATTCTTCGGTGTTTCCTCGCGCTCTGAATAGATCACATACACCTCGTGACCTTCCTTGGCGAGGCGCGTCGCAAGCGTGCTCACAACTGCAAGCGTTCCTGTAGCAGTCGATTCGATTACGTGGACCACTCTCATAACATGTTTCTCGTGAATTGCGCAGCGATAGCGGAACACATCCCCGATCGGTCACGGCGATCGGGACGACATGCAATCTACGACAGGGAAAGGACCTCAGCCGGCTCAGTAGGCGCCGTCTTTCGCGAACACCACTTTGACGGTTCTCAGAAGAATCGACATATCGAATGTCAGCGAGCGGTTCATTGCGTATTTAACATCGAGCGAAACCCGCGTCGGATAGTCCACATCGTTGCGGCCGCTGACCTGCCATAAGCCTGTCATTCCCGGCTTCAGCGCGAGGTAGTAACGAACATCGCGGCCATATCGCACCAGCTCCTTCTGCACGATAGGACGGGGTCCCACCAGGCTCATATCGCCGCGCAGCACGTTCCATAGTTGCGGCAACTCATCGAGGCTCGTCTTGCGCAGGATGCGGCCAACCGGCGTCACACGAATATCGTTTTTGAGCTTGAAATCGCGGTCCCATTCCGCACGAGCCTGCGGATCGGTTGCGAGCAGTTTGGCGAGAACTTCATCCGAGTTCTTGACCATGGAGCGGAACTTCAGGCACTTGAAAGTACGTCCTCCTCGGCCAATTCTTGGATGACCATATACGGCGTTTCCGTGATCTCTCATGACTGCCAGCGCAATTATCAGAAGAACCGGGAAGAGCAGGATCAGTAGAACCGACGCCCCGCAAACGTCCATCGTTCTCTTCACTGCGTCGTCCCACCTTGCGACGAAGATGTTCTCGCTTTGCGGGTTCGAGTCATCCAGGGCGACCTGTTTTGAATTCGCCTCAAGGCACGCCTCTTTCAGTTTCGGATCCGCGGTGGCGTTGGATTCGAACATACTATCTCCTCAGTTCGGAAACTCGTGGGGAACGATGCCGGCGTAGGCACCCTGCGCTTGCAAAACAGATTTTGGTGTGGAAGTGAATCGTTTAGTGAAGCTAATTTCATTGATTCACTGACGAGTCACGACGAGCGTAACATCTCACTCAAAGACCGAATGTTAGCAATAGCGCATAAAGTCGCCATCGTACAGTTCGATCGAGACACGTCGCCCTTCATCAGGTGCACCAACAGTTCTTCTGCCAATCAAATACGCAGAATTCGAATCATGGCTTCGTTCTTTGATTGGTCTTATCGCCAGGTATCACTCGTAAATATGATGACAAAGCGTTCAGGTCAGACGCATACTTTTTATCAGACGTGTAACCGTTCTCTCTAAAGCTCGTGATTTCGAATTTGTCTAAAGAGAGACGACAGTTTTCATCTTTAGGAAAAAAGAACATTTGATGAAGGAACAACCTGTGTAATGACTGACCGCGGCAAGGTCTATGCGATGACTCGCGCTGCGCATCGAAGTCGCAAGTATCCCGGCTCGGCACTACGAATCGATGTGCGTTGCCGTACATGATCGGACGATTCGCTCATTGCGGAGTTCGACGCGAAGACTTCGTGATATGCCGACAAGCGTGGCGCAACCGGCGTCGGAAATCTGATAGTGAGGCATTGCGTCACACAACAAACTTCAGCTGGGACTGATGCCGAACAAGGGGGCGCATCCTTAGGAAGATTGAGTCGCTCTGTTCGGAAGTGTAGTGTCTGTGCGGAACTCTGACGTCGACACGGTATTCGATGCGCGTGTTCGACATATCCGTGCCGTCAATGCGGTCGCTTCAACAATTGATGTTCATCGGCACACTTAACTCTGACGTTTTCGGAACCAATTCCACGCGACAGCATTTATAGTTGAGAAATGAAACTCACACTTTTCTTTTTATTCGCCGTCTTAGCCCTGTTGTGCGGGCAATCGATGCCAGCGTTCTCCCAGTCGAGTTCGACCGCCGCCACCGCCCAGCAACTCGCGGCGCTGCAGCCGCCGCCCACCGGAAGCGGAAACGACCGTTTCGCAATGGACGTGAACTGCAATCTCTGGAGTGCGGATCAGACGGCGCTGAGCGAATGCTCAAAGGACCTGGATCTGATTGCCGGATTGGGCGTCGGTACGGTTCGCCTCGGCGTTTCGTGGGACTTCATGACGCTGGCCGACGGCAGCACGCTGGATCCCAACAAAGTGGCCTTTCTGAAGTCGCTTCTGAACGCCGCACGCACGCGCGGCATGAAGATTCTTTTCCAGGTGGGCATGTACGCGCCGTCTAGTGCATACCAATGCCCGGCCACCAAAAATCCGCCGACCGCATCGTCACCGCGACTCGACTTCTGCGACGCGACGTTCACGAAGTATCTCGGCTCGCTCATGGACGTCGTTCTGCCCTTTACGGCTGACATCGAACTGTTCAATGAGACCAACTGGTCGTTCTCCGCTTCGGACCCGTCTTACGGCGATCCGAACGGTATCTCCGGATACATTCTGAATCGCAGCAAGACGCTCTATTCGGAAGCCAGGCAGATCCTGAACACGAAAAGCCAGTCGGGCTACAAAACGGTTCTGCACACTCAGGGCATCTCGTACTTCTACAACTCGGCGTACCCGAATAACGGCTGGAAACCGCCCGCAGGAAACGAGCTGATCCAGGCGACCGACTACATCAAGGCAATGGGTAACAACACGAAGAGTGCTTCCAGCCCGTTGAACATCGAGATCGACGTCGTCGACGTTCACCCGTACTTCAGCAGCGCCGACTACCAAACGCTGATGCAGTCGTTCAAGACGACCGTTTCGAATCTGGTCGCTAGCGGTCCCAAGCCGATCTGGATCACGGAAACCAACAACGGGACGACCCGTACGGACGCCGGACAACTCGCGGCATTCAATCAGTTGAAGGTGCTGATGGACAACGGTTCGGTGGCAAAGGCGTTCTGGTATGTCGTGCGTAACGGCGATCCGAGCAACGGGGAAGGCGACGGCTATTCGATCTACGATTACAACCGTAACCTGATTTGTCCGCAGCTTGCCGCCGCTATTCGGGCTTACACCGCGAGCATCCCGCGAGCGCAGCGATTCCTATCGGGTCCCTACCTGACCCCGGTCCAGTGAAGGCGTCTAATTGCAATCGATGAGATGAACGCGAACGCCGACTCCGCCGTCTGCGTCATTTTGCTGTTCTGCCCTGCTCCAGCGTGCTTGATGGTGTTGCAAACAGGAAGCAGCGGACATCCGCAATGACGGATGAATCATAAGAGGGCGATGAGACTAATTATCCTCCTTTGATCCTCTCGCGCGCGCAACGCAAAGCGCACACGCGAAGACCCCAATCGCCACGCCGATCAGCAGACAGGCGGCATGCGTCAAGAAAGTTACCATCTTCCACTCCCTTTACGACCACATCGAATTTTCGAGAAGTTGAACAGCACGATGTCATCGGTGGCGTAGCTATGGCTTGAGATCTTCCCTAGCTGCACCGGACAGTGTGATGAAGGCGATCCAAAGTCCGGCAGAGATTGACAAGGGCGCAATGTCCCGCTTGCGGATGGATGCCGACCTAATAATCGAACTCACTATACCACGGGTTTAGCCACGCTTTCGGCGCCAAACTTCAGAATGGCAAGCGCATTGCATGGCCGGCGGCGCGCGGGTTCAGAAGAACGTGACGTACGAAAATAGCCGACGCAGTAGGCGAGCGCGAAGCTGCCGGCGTCGCGATGGACGAATATCATCAGCATCAAAATGGCAGACGCCGGCCGGCACAAACAGAGAGGTCGGAAAGATCCCGCCATAGATGAAGACGCCGGTGCCCGTGCGCTCAGCTGGTCAGCGCTTCACCCAGCATCTGCTGCAGAAATACGCCGAATGCGAGGGCGATCACCGGGATCGAATCGGAGGGGCGGAAATGATCGTGGCCACCAAGCGCGGGGCCGATCGGTATGACGACGGCGCTGCAACTCGTCATTGCACGCACGGCCTGGGCCTTGTCCGCCGCCATGCACGCAACTTCCGGACGCAAGCCGATTAACGAGCGGATAAAAAGTACCCGAGAGCCGTCGGCCCGCAGAACTTCCCGATCAATAGAGTCGAAACGAAATTGAGCGCCTGACTCAGTACGACTCCAGCGACACTGACGAATGAGTCTTTGATATCCGCCAATCATCCACGCCGAAAGTCGGCTGATTTTTCATCACCATTCGTGACGACGGCCCTCGCGCCGTGAAGGCTAGTCTCTCTTTGTCTCTCCACTGGCGGGCAGTGCATCGAGATAGGAAGCACTGCGATAGAGGTCTGCGCGCGCGCCCAGACTATAGCGATAGACATCCGTATCGATCCCGTTGAAGATCACACCCTTCACCCGGGCATTCGCCTGCTTGAGCTGCTTGGTGGCCTCCACCACCTGCGCAATGGAAGTGGTCTCGAAGCGGGTCACCAGCAACACGGTGCCGCAGCTATCCGCAAGCGCGGTCGCGTCGGATACGGCGAGCACCGGCGGCGTGTCGATCAGCACGATATCGTATTCGCTCGTCTTCGCGAGGAATTGCTGCATGCGTTCGCTCACCAGCAGCTCGGCCGGGTTCTCCGGTATCGCTCCGCGCGCAACGAAGTCGAGGCCCGGACGCACGTCACGCATGATCACCGGGTCGGACGTCACCTCCGACGACAGATAGTCAGCCAGGCCGGGGCTCGAGTCGAGACCAAAGTATTGCTCGAGATGACCTTTGCGCAGGTCCGCGTCGATCAGCAACACCCGCTTGCCGGCCGCCGATACGACCGCCGCCAGATTCGCCGAAAGGAACGACTTGCCCACCTGTTCCGTCGGCCCCGTCAGCAGCACGCGATTGTCGCCCGATTCCGATTCCAGCATTGCAAAATGAAGCGCGGTTCTGAGTCGGCGCAGGCTTTCAATCGACGGGTCGCGCGGAAACTCGCTCGCCAGCAGGAACTTCTCGCCAGCGGGCAGCTTCGGCGTCTTGCCGATTCGCGCGACTTTCGCCTGCGACAGCGGCACGCTCGCATAGACGTTCAGGCCCGTTTGCTCCTCGATCTCCTGCGCGTCGGTCACGCCCCGATACAGCGCCGTACGCCCGAACGCCGCACCCACGCCCAGAATCAGGCCGCCCAACGCAGCATAGATAATCACCAGAAGCCTGTTCGGCTTGATCGGCTCTTTCGGCACCACCGGGTTATCGATCAACCGCACCGTTCCAACCTTGCCGGCGCGAACCAGTCTGAGCTGTTGCATGTTGTTCAGCATGCCGACGTAAAGCTCGTTGTTCACGTTCATGTCACGGGTCAGGCGCACCGCATTCTGCTCCAGGTCCGGCAACGCCTGTTCCTGCTGCGACAAGCTTCCGATCCTGCTGCTCAGCATGCCGATCTGCTGATCGATCGCCTGGATCGCGGGGTGACCCGGCGCGTAGATCGCGCCCATCTCCGCGCGCTTCTGCTTCAGTTCGAGCAGGCTGCGCTGCGTGGCTACGCTTTGATCCAGATAGGCCTTGCCCTGCTCGCTCAGATTGAACACGCCCATGCGGTTGCGCATGTCGTTATAGCGTCCCTCGGCGCGCTCCAGGTCGCTCTTGAGTTGCGGCAGCTGCTCGCTCAGGAACGCAAGCGACTTCTCGGCTTCCGCCGCCTTGCGCTTCAGATTCTGGTCAACATACGCATTGCCGATTTCGGCGAGCGTGCTGGCCGTCAGCAGCCGCTCAGAGCCCATCAGCGACGCGCCGATGATGCCGCTGTCTTTACCCTTCTGCGAGACCGTCAGCCTGTTTTGCAGGCTTTCCACCGTCTTCTCGCGCGACTGTCTCTCCAGAATGAATTGCGTGCCCGGCTTTGCGTTCAGCGAATCGACCTGCAGCGTGATCGCGCCATCGGGCAGTTTCGTGTCGAGCTTTTCGCCCACGCGACCCTCGATCGGCTCGCTGAGATCCGACTGCTCCAGCCGGTAGCGTCCGCCCTCCAGAACCGTCAGAACGAACTTCTCGCCTTCGAATGCTTCCGGGACGTCGAAGCTGGACACCTTGATCGCTTCATCGCCCCATGCATATCCGCCAAATCCAAAGATCCCTGGCTCGGAAAGACTCCGGGCTTGCCGGCCCAACCAGTCTCCGATCAAGGGAAAGCGCTTCGGCTTTGCGCTGACGTCGAGGTGCAGATCGTCAACGGCTTTTCCGACCACCATTCTCGACTGCAGGATCTCCATTTCAGCCGTCGCCTCTGTTTTGACGTCGAACATGCTGGAGACGTCGCCCAGCGGGCCTTTTGAATTGCTGGTCGGAATGCTGTCTTCAACCTGCACGAGAATATCGGCCTGGTACACCGACGGCGCGATAAACGCGTAGGCCACGCCCACGGCGAGCACGCCGCCGGCGATTCCACCGACCAGCCAGCGGTTGGCCATTAGAACGTCGAAATAACGCGAAAGACTTACATCGTTATTCCGGAGCACGGCAGCATTCGTAAGCAGAGAGTTCTGATTCATCGAAACCCCAGGGCGGGTGTACGAAAAGGGTGGAAGCTCGATTTAATGTGCAGGCGATGCGGCGTTGCCAGATCTCGCTTTTTGTCACGGCTGAAATCGGACGCACAGGCCGAGTACGTCAGTCCTGCTCGCAAGCGTGCTCGAAATGAATCGTCTTATGGTCTAAAAGAGACTTCCGCCGGGTCTGGCGCAGACTTCTAATTTTTCCGCATCCGATGTATTGCGCCAGCAAACAGAAATCGAGTTATTCATAGCAGAAGTTATCGCAGCCTATCTGACGGCTTGCCGCACCTCCGTACGCTGCCGCACATTCGCGTTTTTCGCCCCAACGGGTCGTGCGCAATTGCGATGTTGCTATTTCGATCATTTCGAACAAGCGCCGGTATAGCGTGAAAACACCGACAAAAGCTGGTGGAGCAAACGGCGCCGAATTCGCGCAACCGCACGCAAGGGTGCTAGGGCTTCGTCACGAAATGCCAGAGCGCCGCACACTCGGTGTCGGATATCCGGTAGTGAGGCATGGCTTTGCGCAACATCACGTTGACCGGGTCGATGCCTTCCCTCAGCGCCCTGCAGAACGTTGCCTGATCGTAACTGCTCGCCGGACCGTCCCTTCGACTCTTCGCAGGAAACAGGTTGCCGGCGGTCAAGGGTGGTGCGAATGCGTCGCCCGAGCCGGTTTGCGAATGGCAGTTCGCGCAACGCGTGGTCGAGCCGGGCAACAGACGATCGTCGTCGCGCAATTGCGCCTCAACCGAATGCTGCCCGTTGAAGATCGAACACCCGAGATCGTTCGACTCACAAAGCGGCGCGCCATGCGCGACATACGTGATGTTCGCCAGCGCCAGCGCCAGCGCACGCGCCGCGGTTCGCCGTGACCGTAACGCCATCACTGGATCTGCACCGTGCGCGAAACGCTCGGCACGCCCTTCGCGTTCAGGCCAAACAGCATGTAGTAGCCAGGCACGACGACACCCGGATCGGAAGGAATATTGATCAGATATTCGCCCGCCGTTCCTACCGTGAAAGTCACGGGTACCCGCCGCTGCTCGTTGTTGACCGCGTGGGTCGACGAAGACATGCGCATCAACGCAAAGGCCTTGATGCCACTGCTGCCCGTTACGGCGATCGATGTCCCGAGCTGTGCCGTAGTGGGCGCGGCTGTGAGGGTCGGTCGTGTTGCCGCCGAGCCGTCCGCGTTGAGCAGGTACGGCGGCGTCAGTATTTCGAGGTTCGTATGGTTTGTCGAGCAGGTTCCGCACAGTCCACCGCCACCACTCAGTACGCGACCGTCCGACAACAGCAGTGCGATGCTGTGATAGTTACGCGGCACGGCTTGCGGCGGGAGCACCGAGAAAGTCTTGGTGGTAGGGTCCCACAACTCTGGCGCCAGCACGGCGGTGTCGTCCGAAAACGTTATCGGGTACGCCTCTCCACCAAGGACTACCACCTGACCGTTCGGCAAGACCACGCTGGTGTTGAAGGCGCGGCGGTAATTCATCGGCGTAAGCGTTTGAGTCACCGCGGTGCCGCTGCTGATGTCGATTAGGGTGGCGTCCGCAGTCGCGTTGGCATACTCGTAGCTCGGCGCACCGCCTACAGCCAGGATCTTGCCGATATCGTACATAACGGCGTTGCCGTTCATCGCATCGGTATCGCTGCCCCGGTTGCCGGCAGGCGTCACGTTGCCCGCGCCGGCGGTATCGAACCAGTGCATGGCAACGCTCGGACCAGCGTGGAAGACTCGCCCATTTGCCACCGCAAACAGCCATGCATGATTGTCGGAGCGGAAAATGCCAGCCGCGTCATTCGTGAGGATGTAGTCGGCGAGAATGGCGCTATTGAGCTGCCAACCCGTACTCGGTGACCAGGTTTCGCCGGTCTTGCCGCCCTCGCCTCCGTTCCACGAGCCGCCCACCAGGAATACGTTGCCATTGCTCAACGTTACGCTGCCGTGGTAGGCGCGCGGAATATTCATTAGAGGACCTGACGACCATTTTCCGGTCGAAGGCGTGTAGAAACTCGTCGCGTCGCTGCTCGAGCCACCAGTGACGTAAATACGGCCATCCGGAAGATTGACGATGCCCGGGCAGAACATATCGTGGCCGGTATTCGACACGAGAACCTGTTTGCTCGTGCCGGTAGTCGGGTTAAAGATTGCGGTGTATGTGTTGCCGGGGGTGACTTCGCCAGACGTAAAGTCCAGCTTCTGGTCGGCGGACCACACTACCACGGTGCCATCGGGCAGATTCGCCGCAGCTGCCGGCACGATCGACAGGTTATAGGGTGTAGTCCACTTTGCCGGCAATGTTTTCGCGGTCATGCCGCTGATCTGCCACGTCTGCAGAGCGGTTCCGCTGCAAGCCTGCTGCGTGATCTGCGAGCCCTGCGCCGTGAGGCTGGCAGCAGCCAGACACAGGTGACTCTGCGACGCGACGATTGCAAAGCCGCCACCTTGCGGGATCAGCTGAAAGCTTTGATTCGCCTGGCCATTGCAGGTCCACTGGTCCGCCCCAGCGCCGGCGTCCGTGCTGACACCGTAGATGTCGAGGCAAAGGTTGCTGTTGACGTTGACGAACTGATAAAGCCCGTTGTTCTGCGTCAGTGTCCAGTGCTGGTTATTCCCGCCATTGCACGTCCACTCGATAACCGAGGCGCCAGGCGTCTTCGATTCAGCGTTCACGTCGGCGCACAAGGTCGTGCCGTTGACGGTGAGCGTGCTCGATGTCTGCGCGTCGGCAGCTGTGGAGAACATCGAAAGCGCCGCCATGAATGTGATCAGCAGCAACGCTTTCACGCACCCGTCGAACGATTGCGAGAGGATCCTAAACGATCGGTTTTGTGACATAGCCTCAGTCCAGTAGGTTACACACGCCCTAATGCGCCCAGTACATCGCAAATTTGATCCGCGCGAGGCAGGTCGTCACTTCGCCAGCGCAACATTGCGTTCGCATCGAAGCAGTAGATTTGGGTCGAGTGATCGGCAATGTTGCCGAGTGGCAGGGTGCTGCCCGCAAGCGCTCGGCGCATCCGGTCGACGTCCTGCAACGTCGGCGTGGCCGCCCGCCATTCGGGTCCGGCCTGGAAGCGCATGAGCCATGCGTGCAGCGCGGGCGGCGAGTCGGAAAGCGGATCGATTCCGATCGACACCAACTGAACGGGGTGGCGGTGCTGTAACTGCGATATCCGTTGCTGAACGGTGCTGAACAGTGCACCCTGCAAAGGACAAACTGAAGTGCATCCTGTGTAAATCGTCTGCAACGCAGTCACTTTCTGACGCAACAGGTCGGTTAGCAACTGTTTCTGGCCGCTTTGATCGACCACCCAGAAGTCGTCGAGACGAATGGGCGGCGTGACGAGTCCTATGCTTGCGTGCTGCGCGTATAGCGGAAAAGAAACGCCGGCTAACGCCGCGGCCGATATGCCACGCAGCAGCGCGCGGCGTCCCGGACTTCGGACCGGCGCGCACGCACGCAACGTCGCGCGAGTGGGCGCGTGTTGATGGAACATGACTATGATCTCCCGCAACGTGTAATGGCTCGCAGAACCATTCGTCGCCATCTTTTATTGCGTGTTACCCACGCGATAATGCGCACGAGTCGCGCGACGGCTACGTTCGCTTTCTAATTGCGAATCAACGGCATTCGGGAGCGTAGCAGAGAACTTTCCGGAAAATGACAGCGTCAGGCCCGCGACTTGCTGCGCTTTGTGAGGTCGGCCACATAACAATGAAACTTCAAAAACTGGTTGTTTTAGAAAGCCCGAGCAAAACCCTATGTCGTCCTGAGATTCGTCGTGAGGCGGCGGAAATGGCGAAGTCGCGAAAATGGATTGCGCGCTCAAACGTGGCGGCAAGACGCGTCGGGCAGGCGGACCAGGTCGGCCCGGCCGAAGAGACTCGGCTGACCGTTACCGAACTGCCAAGCCCTGCTCCTACCACGAAGGGGTTGCCCAACAAGGCCTCAGCATCGGCACGATGGCAAGTCCGCGGTGGCGAATAGCAAGCAGCGCCGGTGTTCCGGCGGCTTCGAGTTTCGCCGCGACCAGGCGAGCCATTGCGCGTGTTTCGCTGGCGATGATATGCAGGTTCCGCGCCCCTGGCTCCCGGCCATCTCCTTGTTCCAAAGCCCAAAGTCAAACCATGGCAAAATTCGCATTCCGCGATTTATTTGATGCGACCGATGCGGCCCATATATATGCCTCGGCAACATTATTTTCTTTCTAAAACCATACCGAAACATTTGATTAGCATTTAATTAGGTTCCCAGCCATTCCGATAAAAACCATACATTGGCGGAAATAAAGCGCCCCGACTGTCTAAAAGCGACAAGTAACAATTTTGTAACGGTTTTTTTGTTGTTTTGTGAATCTCGAATTTGGGCGTGAGAACGCCTCTGGATAAGCGTGAGAAGGGAGGATGGACGCGTTGCCGATAGGCTCACATAGCACAAATGTCGTTGTTACGCTTAGTTACGCCCGATGGCGCAAGATTTGTTCCAATTCTGTATCATTCGTATTCATCAGATCACTCAGGGAAAACCTTGTCGATTTTGATTCGATTGGAAAAACTTCGCAATTTGCGACGAATTACCGAATCTTCCGATTGAAAATGATGAAAGCGGGTTTTCAGTAGGTCGCATTAAATCTGAAGATTAAACGCGATTAGTGCCCCACGCGAGTGCGGCAGCGGGCGGCTCTTGACAAAAGCCGATCATTATTCAGTTGTACTTCGTGTTGTTGCGTATTTTTTCGTGGCGACGTCCTTATCACGCGAACGTTGTTCGTTTTAGCGGCCAGGTTCCATCGGCCTTGATAGACAGATGTCCTTCTTCAGCAGACTCTCTCCAAGACTGAAACCGTCATTTCGTCGGCTTCCCCAGATCGCAAAAACTGCTTCGGCGCTTGCATTTATCGCAGGCGTACTAAGCCTTGCAGGTTGTGGCGGTGAAACAAGCGATGATGGCAGCACCGCGTCCGTGACCGCCAACTCCCTCCCTGCCGACACAGCCGCGAACGCGGCTACAGATCCGTACAGCAACGGCGTAGTGCCCCCCGACAATGGCTCTCCGCCGGTTCAGGCGAACGGTCAGCCTTATAACCGCGCCCTGGTGCAACGGGCGGGACAAGGCGATTGAACCGTTTCGCGACGATCGATACGAAACCCGCATATCCCGTGCAAGAGCATTTTCAATCGTGATGTCAGCGACCGTTGACTCACGCGTTTGACGTGTTTGCGTTACGTATGCCATCGCTTCAGGAACTGATGGTCATCGGCAAACGTAATTCCAACGTTCTCGGCCCATCCCCGGTCAGTAGCAATTTATAGCTAAGCCATGAAACTCAGACTCTACTCACTATTCGCCGTTTTAGCCCTGTTGTGCGGGCAATCGATGCCAGCGTTCTCCCAGACGAGTTCGACCGCCGCCACCGCCCAGCAACTCGCGGCGCTGCAGCCGCCGCCCACCGGAAGCGGAAACGACCGTTTTGCAATGGACGTGAACTGCAATCTCTGGAGTGCGGATCAGACGGCGCTGAGCGAATGCTCAAAGGACCTGGATCTGATTGCCGGATTGGGCGTCGGTACGGTTCGCCTCGGCGTTTCGTGGGACTTCATGACGCTGGCCGACGGCAGCACGCTGGACCCCAACAAAGTGGCCTTTCTGAAGTCGCTTCTGAACGCCGCACGCACGCGCGGCATGAAGATTCTTTTCCAGGTGGGCATGTACGCGCCGTCTAGTGCATACCAATGCCCGGCCACCAAAAATCCGCCGAGCGCATCGTCACCGCGACTCGACTTCTGCGACGCGACGTTCACGAAGTATCTCGGCTCGCTCATGGACGTCGTTCTGCCCTTTACGGCTGACATCGAACTGTTCAATGAGACCAACTGGTCGTTCTCCGCTTCGGACCCGTCTTACGGCGATCCGAACGGTATCTCCGGATACATTCTGAATCGCAGCAAGACGCTCTATTCGGAAGCCAGGCAGATCCTGAACACGAAAAGCCAGTCGGGCTACAAAACGGTTCTGCACACTCAGGGCATCTCGTACTTCTACAATTCGGCGTACCCGAATAACGGCTGGAAACCGCCCGCGGGCAGCGAGCTGATCCAGGCGACCGACTACATCAAGGCAATGGGTAACAACACGAAGAGTGCTTCCAGCCCGTTGAACACCACGATCGATGTCGTCGACGTTCACCCCTACTTCGGCAGCGCCGAATACGACATGATGGTGCAGGCATTCATGACCACGGTGTCGAACCTCGTCAGCAGTGGCGCGAAGCCGATCTGGCTGACCGAGACCAACAATGGCACCAACGGTACGGACGCCGGACAAACGGCCGCATTCAACCAGTTGAAGGTTCTGATGAACAACGGTTCGGTGGCAAAGGCGTTCTGGTATGTCGTGCGCAACGGCGATCCGAGCAATGGCGAAGGCGACGGCTATTCGATCTACGACTACAACCGTAACCTGATTCGTCCGCAGCTGGCAGCCGCGATTCAGGCCTACACGGCGACCATTCCGCGTTCGCAACGCTTCCTGTCCGGCTCTTACCTGACTGCGATCAAGTAAGCCTGCCTGCTGTAACCCATGAATGAACGGAGCGCGACTGTCGCGCTCCTTCGTTTTTCCGTTTTGGCCGGGTTGACAGGACCGCATCCAGTTTGAGGGCGCAGCGAAATTCCCGAGGCCGAGCTTCGCGAGGATGAACTGGCACTGTGCCAATGCGTTGCGTCAAACTCGTCGCTGCCGTAATCGAAGGAGCAGACACGGCAAACAACGCGGCGCCACCCGAGAAGCGGGCACGCAATGGCTATTCCCGAACATTCGTAGCCTCTTCGCGCCATCTACCGCATCGCTCGCCCAGCAGGACGTTGCGGTAAGAAAATCACGCAGAGCGCCATGAACGAAACCAGAATCACCGACGCATAGAGTCGGCTGATCTCGAGCCCACCTTGAGAAATGGGTTTGTCGAGCAGGTCCCCCAAGGTCGCGCCGAGCGGACGCGTCAGGATGAACGCCGCCCAGAATATAGCGGTCCGTGACAGCCGCGACCAGTAATAAAGCGCACCGACGATCAGCAGCCCCCCACCGAAGATCAAAGCGCCGTACTCATAGCCAAGCCCCAGACCGCCTTCGTCCGATCCCGCCACCCAATCGCCCAAGGCCGTACCCAGTGTCTGCGAAAAGAGGATCGTCACCCAATAGAACCACTCGGCTTTGGGCGTGGTTACGCTCTGCACCGCCACCGTACCTTCCGATTTGTACCAGACGCCCAGGCTCGCAAGCAGAAGCGCGAAGACGATGACTACACCGCCCGGATAGCCGACTCCCACCGAACGATCGAAGAAGTCGGCCAGCGTGGTACCGAGCGTGGTCGTTGCAACGATGGTCGCCCAATAGAGCGAGGCATTGAACCGCTCCGCCCTGATCTGCCCTGCGACCAGCCCAATAAAAATAACCGCAAAAATCGCGGTGCCGATCAGATAACCCAATTTGAGCGACATGGTCACCCAATCGCCGCCCGTTTCGCCAAGCGTCGTGGCGGCGATTTTGATGATCCAGAAGCCCAGCGTGATCTGCGGGACTTTACTGAGTGCATGCGCGCGAGTTTGCGACGGGTTGCTATTCATGTGACGTGCTCACTATTCTCATGGCTTGAACATAGGCTCAACCATCGCAGAGCAACCCTTAACAGCACCTTAAGCATCCCGCCGAATCACGCGGTCAGATTTTCCTGCGCCAGTAACGGGGCGGTAACTCCGAGTCCCTTCAACGCAGTTCCAGCCACATCGGCTGATGATCGGACGAGCGGCTGTGCTGATCGACATCGCACGATGCAATGCGTGCGCTCAGGTCTGCCGTGACGAAAACGAAATCGCACGCGAATGCTCCGTCGGGCCATTGCTCGTGATCGTATAGGCCGACCGTCGCGGCACGCGGCTCGCCGGGGTGCGCGCGGGCCCACGCATCGACGAACGCCGGAGCGTCGGTGATCGGTTCGAGCATCCGGCAAAAGGCGGTGTCTTCGAATGCGCTGTTGAAGTCTCCGCAGACAATCGCGCTGACCGGGCGCGCCGTATCGGCAAACGGACTGTCCGGCTTCTCGCCACGCGCGGGAGCGCGCGCGTGAGCGCACGCCTCCTGATGCAACTCGCGCAGTCTCGCCACTTGTGCGAGCCGCTGTTTCTCCGAATAGAACTCTAGGTGCGTGGTGATGACACGAAGCGGACCGACGTCGGCTTCGAGCACCGCTTCGAGCGCGACGCGCAGCATCGACGGCTTGGCGGGGTCCGCGGGCCACGGCAGAGAATGGCGCAGCACCTGACGAACCGGCAAACGGGTCACGATGGCATTGCCGAACTGCCGCCGATGACGGCTCGCGCCCAACGAGGGCAGATCGGAGCCGACCGCATCGAGCACGGTCATCTCCGGCAGCAGAGCGGCAAGTTCGGCGAACTGATCGGACGATGGCGCGCCTTTCAGTCCGCCGGCCGCCGGTTCCTCGTTGAAGCCGCGCGTGACTTCCTGCAGACACAGGACGTCGAAGTCGCACAACGCGCGTGCTTCCCGCACGATCCGTCCGAGGTCGACGCGGCCGTCGACGCCGCATCCCCACTGAATGTTCCAGTCGACCAGTTTCATGACGGCCTCCTTGAAAGATCCGACTACAGTGTATCGCCGCATCCTGCGCGGTGACTCAGCGCTGGAGAGGACGAGCGCATTTCAATCACACGGCTCCCCTTGTTATGAGCGTCCACAGGGTCACTGAAAGTTAGCGATGAAATTGCGCAGTAAAAATTGTCAGTGAAAGTAAGCGCCAAAAAATGCCGTGCATGCGATGAATTATGCTGACCCTCATCCGCGACCGGCTCAATTTCTTTAGAAAACAATGAATAGCTTCGATCTATCCGTCGAAACATATCTGTCCAACATACACCTCGGTGAGTTCGCGAATCTATCCATCCAGGCCATCGACAACCTGTACACCTTCAAAGGCCTCGTACTCATTCCCGTGCTGTGGTGGATGTGGTTTCAGCAAGACGAGTGCCGCGAATGGCGGCGAGAAATGGTTCTCGCGACGCTTGTCAGCGGCATCGTGGCGCTCTTAGTCGGAAGACTGCTGACTCACTGGTTGCCATTCAGGGTGCGCCCCGTCTACGACACCGAACTGCATCTGCGCTTTGCCAGCGGCGAAATCAAGGACGCAGTGCTGACCAACTGGAGTTCCTTCCCAAGCGATCACGCGATGCTATGGATGGCGGTCGCCACCGGCATCTTCCTCATGTCGCGGCGCGTCGGCGTGCTGGCGCTTCTCTATACTGCGCTGTTCATTTGCCTTCCGCGCGCCTATCTCGGCTTTCACTATCCGACCGATTTGCTGGTGGGCGCCACGGTGGGAATCGTGATTACATTGGTGATGACGCGGGATGCGATCCGCGTACGCTACGCGACGCCGGTGCTGCGATGGACCGAACGCCACCCGGCGCCCGCAGCGACGCTGGCCTTTATTCTGTGCCTCCAGCTCGTCACGCAGTTCGACGAACTGCGCAAGCTGGCGAGTGGCGTAATGAAACACCTATGATGACGGCGATGGTTGCTCCAGGTTTGTTCTCGTGGGACGGCGGCTGACAGCGACAGCGACAGCTACGTGGACACCTGAACGTAGCGCGCTTCGTTCAGATCCGCGAGAAGCGTCGGACCTGTCGGTCGCCAGCCCAAATGCGCCTGCGTCTGCGCGCTCGATGCCGGCATATCGAGCGCGGCGAACATCGCCATCCATCCGAAGTACGCCTGCGCCTCGCCGCGCGCGATCGAGACGACCGGCAACTTCAGGCCGCGTCCGAGCGCCTCGGCGATCTCGCGGGCGCTAACGCCTTCTTCGCCGACCGCGTGATAGCGCGCACCGCGTTCGCCCTTCTCGATCGCGAGCCGGTACAGCCGCACGACATCCGACAGATGCCCCGCCGGCCAGCGGTTGCGTCCCTCCTCCACATATGCGCACACGCCTTTGTCCCGCGCGATCTGGATGAGCGGCGTGATGAGGCCTTGCCGGTACGGGTTATGCACTTGCGGCAAGCGCATCACCGACACGTTGACGCCCGCCTCCAGCTGCACGTTGCCGGCCAGCTCCGAGCCGATGCGCGGGTTCGGGTGACTGGTGTTGAACACGTCTTCGGTGGCCGGCTGCCCGTTATCGCGGCTGCCGACGCCCGTGCCCGACGTGATCAGAAGCGGCCGATCCGAGCCGGCCAGCGCCGAGCCCAGTGCAGCGATAGCACGCTTGTCCTTCTCGCAGTTCTCCACGAAGTGCGAGAAATCGTGGTCGAAAGCAAGGTGAACGACGGCGTCCGCCTTCGCGGCGCCGCTGCGCAGGCTGTCGGTGTCTTCGAGCGTGCCGCGATGGACCTCCGCACCGGCCGCGCTGAGAGCCTGCGCGCCCTGATCGGACCGGGTCATGCCGATGATCTGATGCCCGGCTTCGATAAGTTCGGGCACCAGAGCCGAGCCGATAAACCCGGTTGCGCCCGTCAGAAAGATTCGCATGGTCAAGTCTCCAGAATAGCCACCGACGCACTATGCGATCATTCACTATGCTATTGAAGTAGTGAGCTTATCCCGGTAAAGCGACTAACAGGTTAATCATCCCAGTGAACACCGCCCAAACCCTCGGGGACTTTCTGCGTAGTCGCCGCACGCGGCTCGATCCGGCCAGCTTCGGCTTCTCGGGCCGCAGGCGCACGCCCGGATTGCGCCGGGAAGAAGTGGCGCAGCGCGCGAATATCAGCTCGACGTGGTACACGTGGCTCGAGCAGGGCCGCGGCGGCGCGCCGTCCGCCGCGGTGCTTGAGCGGATCTGCGCGGCGCTGATGCTGACGAATACCGAGCGCGAACATCTTTTCATGCTGGGCCTCGGACGCCCCCCGGAAGTGCGCTACCGATCCACCGACGCAGTGGACCCGCGCTTGCAGCGCGTGCTCGATTCACTCGATGCCAGCCCGTCGATCATCAAGACCGCGACGTGGGACGTCGTCGCGTGGAATCGCGCCGCAGCCGTGGTGCTGACCGACTACAGCGCGCTGCCGCCGGGCCAGCGCAACATCCTGCGCTTCCTGTTCGGCGATCCGGCCGTCTGGGCAAAACAGCACGACTGGGAGAGTGTCGCGCGCTTCGTCGTGGGGACGTTCCGAGCGGACGTTGCTCGCGCGGGGCTCGCTTCCGAGGTGGGCGATCTGGTCGACGATCTGTGTCGCGCGAGCCCGGACTTCGAACGCATGTGGCGCGAAAACCAGGTATTCGGCCACAGCGAAGGACAGCACGTTAAGCGCCTGCTGCATCCTGCGTTCGGGACCATCGAAATGGAGTATTCGCTGTTCGCCGTCGATGGTCGGCCAGACCTGAGCATGCTCGTGTACACGCCGCTCGATGCGCGAATCGCCGCGCGCATCCGCAGTACCGTTTCATCGATCGATGAGAGTGCCAGCGCCGCGCCTTTGACCGCTGCGTGATCGGCTTTGACGCTCGAGCGCGAGCGCGGCCGCCGGATCGCACTCGGGCGACTTCGCAATTGCTCGTGGAAACCAATGAGGTTGGAGCACCTTGGGGACGACTACCGAACTGCATCGTTCGGCCCGTTAATTGGCCGCACGGCATCGCACAAGCTTCGCGTAAGAATCACGATGACCGCCTCGCTGGCGGCAAGCAAGTTGGCGCGATCATTTATTGCCTCTCGGTAGGCACCTTCATGGATGCGAATGGCGACGGCGTCGGCGACTTCCAGGGCCTGATGCGCAGGCTCGATTACCTGCAAGGGCTCGGCATGACGACGATCTGGCCGAAGCCAACGTGCCGCCCCAAACCGACCTGCACTACTTCGGCGACGAGGGCGAGCGCCTGCCGATGATGTTCAACTTCCGGGTCAATCAAAACACGTTCTACACGCTCGCGACGGGCACACGAAGCCGTTGAAGGACGCGCTCCTTGCGACGAAGCCACGGCCGCCGAGCGCGCAATGGGGGGTGTTTCTGCGCAATCACGACGAACTCGATCTGGGCCGGCTGACGCCCGCTTAGCGCGCGGCAGTGTTCGCCGCGCATCGCGGGTCGACACGGTTAAACTGATACGATCGCGTGCTTCTGGTCGTTCGCGGACTCACGCGACTTGTCGACTCACGCGAATGTTCAGCCTGCTCGACTCATCGGATACGCAATCGAATAAAGGGATGTCATGGCAAAGGATGAAATAGTCTGGGGAAGTTTTGGGCGCCGCAAAGATCAACGACAAGGTGGTCGTGCCCATGCACAACGCGCCGAAGTGTCGGGTGAAAGGCATCGCGTCGCGCTCTCCGGAGAAGGCGCGGGAAGCCGCGGCCAGGTATGGTCTGGCTGTCGCATACGATAGTTACGAGGCGCTCCTCGCGGACCCGGAAATCGACGCGGTCTATATTCCATTACCCAATCATCTCCACGTGGAATGGACGATCAAATCGGTCGAGGCGGGCAAGCACGTCCTGTGTGAGAAGCCGATCAGCCTGGACGCTCAACAGGTTGAACGGCTGATCGCCGCGCGCGACATGAACGGCCGATACGTCCAGGAAGCGTTCATGGTTCGCACGCATCCGCAATGGTTGAAGGTGCGGACCTTGATCGACGAAGGCGCGATCGGCGAATTGCGGGCAGTGACCGGCGGTTTCACCTATCACAACACGAACGAACACAATATCCGCAACAAGAGCGAGCTAGGTGGCGGCGGTCTGCTCGATATTGGTTGTTATCCGATCACGACGTCGCGCTTCACTATCGGGCGTGAGCCACGGCGCGTAGTTGCGCTGGTGGAGCAGGATCCGACCTTCAAAGTGGACCGGCTCGGCTCCGTGCTGATGGACTTCGATGGCGTGCAGGCGAGTTTCTTCTATTCGACTCAGACCTATCCGTACCAGCGGATGCAATTTCACGGTACCAAGGGGCGAATCGAAGTCGAAATTCCATTCAATGCACCAAACGATCGACCGACGCGCCTGCTAATCAGTGAGCACAATAGCGACGGTGTCGCGACGGATCGCTGGCTGGAGCTTGCGCTGTGCGATCAATATGGCGTAGCCGCCGCCACGTTCGCGGAGGCGATCCTGAGTGGAGGGCCGCAGGCTATTCCGCTAGAAGATGCGCGCGCGAATATGCGGGTGATCGATGCCGTGTTCCGCTCGGCTCAATCGGGCGCGTGGGAGAGCATCGCCCAAGGTTGACGTGCAACGCTTGCACTTGCCGCGCTGTTCAACGCGCGGCAAGTGCCCAGTTGTCCGCATTCGCAAAGCCATAGACTATGGCAAGCGAAAGTGGTCTCTACCTGGCCGGCGCGGTGACATCGCAGTCGCCGCCGTGGGCACCGCTGCCGGTGTTTTTCAGCGTAAGCACGAGTCTGCTACCTCTGTTTGCCGTCATGATCTGACCATAGCTAACGGTGGGAATGAACTGGATATCCGGCGCGACCGCCACCGGGGGATTTCTCGCTCCGTCGACGGTCAGGTCGAGTTCCACGGTGATCGAGTCGATTGCAGCGCCGAGATCCTGCTTCCGGCCGGCCTGATCTTTGCGGAAATTGCACAGACCCTGGAGAACCTGCTCGAGGGCAGTCGGAATATCGACCGGCTTGCCCGGTGCGATCGGAGGCGTGTTACAGCCGACGATCATGAACGGCAAGGTGCAAAGCGCTACGTATCGGCAGGCTCGCATCAGCTTCCCCGCTTGATCTGGTGGACGTGGTGTCTGCCATCCCCTGCTGTCGCTGGTTCAGTGCCCAGCTGGCGCACGCGAACGCAAACGCTCAATACTTGATATTCCTGGCCGCCTCACGGCCGTTCTGCTTGGTTTGCCGCTTGTCCTGCCGGCATTGCGAATTGCTCTTCTGGTCCGTGGCCCGGCACTCCTGCTTCGTGTGGCGGGAACCCTGGCGTGTCTCCTGGCGAACGTCACGTCCGGCGCGACGCTGCTGAGCCTGTTCGGTTGCCCAGGAGCTTCCCGCGCAAGCCATCACGGACACAGCCATGACCGTGACCGCGAACTCCCGACTCCATGAAAACATGGCGACCTCCCTGACAGGTTGAATATGAGTATTCCGGCTTTGTACGAGGGTGCCACGCGTGGCTGTCGCGTCAATCGGACCATGGTCTTAGGGCCTTCGCGTCGTGCGCGATCCACAAGCGGCGCGCTTCGTTTTCCCAGGCGGGTCCGAACAGCCGCCGCGCTTCCGGTTCGATGAACATGAAAACAGGATGTTGCGGTCCGCTCAACGAAGCGGTACCCCACGCGGCGGCGAACGGCGGTCCATTCAGAATGACCGTGAACCAGCCGTAGCCAGCGAATCAGCGAACGCTCACTCGTCCGCCAAAAAATTCGGATGACTTGTGCGGATCTGATCGATCTGACTCAGCGTCCCCGACAGATGCTTGCGTAGCGCTGCCTGCGCCGCCTCGACATCACCTTTGTCGATCGCATCGACGATCTCGGTGTGATCGCGCACGACCGCTATCGTCTTGCCCTCCACCGGCAGATTCAGGCGCCGCAGCCGGTCGATATGGCCGCTCAACCTACGCACCAGATCCCATAGCTGCGGCACGCCGGCCGCCTCGTACATCTGCCGATGAAACGCCTGATCGAGCAGCGAGAACTGCTCGTAGTTCTTCAGGTCGAGCACTTCCGTTTGCCGCGCGATCGTCAGGCGCAGTTCAGCGATCAGCGTGGCGTCGCGCTGCTCCGCGAGCGTGCGCACCACTTCGAGTTCAATCGAGCGGCGCAGGAAATGCGCCTGCAGCGCGGACGTCACGTTGATCTGACTGACGACCGTCGCGTGCTGCGGATAGATGTCGACGAGACCTTCCTCGCCGAGCTTCATCAGCGCGTCGCGCACGGGCGTCTGGCTGAGCCCGTAGCGGTTCGCCAGCTCGGTGCGCGACAGCACCGTACCCGGCGTGAGCTCGAGGGAAAGGATCATTTCGCGCAGTCGTTCGAATACTTGCGGCGCGGCGTGGCGGGAGCGGTCGAGCCGGGTTACCGTCGACGAATGAGCGTGGTTTTTCATGGCAGAAACTGAAGCATGGAAGCAGGCGTGACCCGGCATGGCGGTCCGCTGAGGCACTAGTACTATAGCCGACGCGCGCCCCTTCCAGCGGGCTTCCGAGCGGAATTCCGCGAACAGTGCACATGGGTACTTACCCCAGTAACGCACTAATACATTAGTGCTTTACCATCCGTCCCATCAAACTCTTCTTATGCCGATTGCCATCATGACTCGCGACATCACCATCACGCAGGTGCGCATCACCCCGATCGCCTTCCGCGACGGCCCGCTGCTCAACGCCGCCGGAATCCACGAACCTTGGGCGCTGCGCGCCATCGTCGAGCTGGAGACGAGCGACGGCCGCGTCGGCATCTCCGAGACCTATGGCGACGAACCGATGCTGCGCGTGCTCGAACAGGCGAAGTCGCTGGTGACCGGCCTGTCGCCATTCGACCTCAATCGCATGGAAGAGCGCGTGCGAGCGTCGATCAAGGCGAGCCCGGGCGCGGTCGAATTCGAACTCGCGCCCGGCTCGCACTCGGCGAAGAACGCGCCGAAAGTCATCAGCACGCTCGAAGTCGCGATGCTCGATCTGCAAGGGCAGATCGTCGGCGCGCCGGTCGTCGACCTGCTCGGCGGCAAGGTGCGCGACGCCGTGCCCTACAGCGCCTATCTGTTCTTCAAATACGCCGAGCACGTCGACAAGCCCTATGCGCCCGACGCTTGGGGCGAAGGCCTGAGCCCCGGGCAGATCGTCGCGCAGGCGCGTCGAATGATCGAGCTGTATGGCTTCCAGAGCATCAAGCTGAAGGGCGGCGTGTTCGAACCGGCACACGAAATCGCGTGCATGCGCGCGCTGCATCAGGCGTTCCCCGGCGTGCCGCTGCGCCTCGACCCGAACGCCAACTGGACGCTCGAAACGAGCATCGCCGCCGCCCCTGAACTCGACGAGCTGCTCGAGTACTACGAAGACCCGTGCCCGGGTCTCGAAGGAATGGCCGAACTGGCGAAGCACACGCGCCTGCCGCTCGCGACCAACATGGTCATCACGACGATGGAAGATTTCCGGCGCGGCGCCGAGATGGGTTCGGTCAAGGTCCTGCTGTCGGATCACCACTACTGGGGCGGCCTGCGCGCGACGCAGACGCTCGCGCGCATGTGCAAGCTGTGGGATCTCGGCATGTCGATGCACTCGAACTCGCACCTCGGCATCAGCCTGATGGCGATGACGCACGTCGCGGCAAGCATCCCCAACCTGACCTATGCGTGCGACACGCATTATCCGTGGCAGGAGGAAGAAGTCATCAAGGGCGGCCGCGTGACGTTCGACGACGGCTCGGTGCGCGTGCCCACCACGCCGGGCCTCGGCGTCGAGCTCGACCGCGGGCGGCTCGCCGAACTGCATGCGCAGTATCTGTCGTGCGGCGTGCGCAATCGCGATGACCTCTCGCAGATGCGCAAGTACGAGCCGGGCTTCACCGGCAAGAATCCGCGCTTTTAACTCCCGCTTCCAATCCGCGCCTACGAGCCCTGCGACGCGCAACGCGCGTCGCCATCGAAGGAGACAACTCCATGAGTAGCCCGATTGCCGACACGGCGCGGCCCGAGCGCGCCGGCGCGCTGGCGAGCGCGGTGCGCAAGATCAAATTGCGCGTGCTGCCGCTGTTCGTCGTGATGTTCATCGTCAACTACATCGACCGCGTGAACATCGGCTTCGTGCGCCAGCATCTGAGCGCCGATCTGGGCATCGGGGCGGCGGCCTATGGGCTCGGCGCGGGGCTCTTCTTCATCAGCTATGCGATCTTCGAAGTGCCGTCGAACCTCCTGCTGCAGCGCTACGGCGCGAAGCTGTGGCTCGCGCGCATCATGCTCACGTGGGGGCTGGCCGCGGCCGGCATGGCGTTCGTGCGCGGCGAGACGTCGTTCTATGTGATGCGGCTCCTGCTCGGCGCGGCCGAAGCGGGCTTCTTTCCCGGCGTCATCTACTACTTCACGCAATGGCTGCCGAACAACGAGCGCGGCAAGGCGATGGCGATCTTCCTGAGCGGCTCGGCGCTCGCGTCGGTGCTGTCCGGGCCGATCTCCGGCGGGCTGATGCTGATCGAAGGCGCGGGGCTGCGCGGCTGGCAGTGGATGTTCATCATCGAAGGCATGTTCTCGGTCGTGCTCGCGGGCTTCATCCTGCTGTGGCTCGACTCGAAGCCGCGCGACGCGGCCTGGCTCACCCGCGCCGAGCAGGACGCCTTGCTCGATGCGGTCGACGAAGAGCAACGCCAGCGCGCCGCCGCGCACCCGGTCAAGCCATCGATAGGAGCGCTGCTGCGCGATCCGCAAATCCTGATCTTTTGCCTGATCTACTTCGCGGTATCGCTGACCATCTACGGCGCGACCTTCTGGCTGCCCAGCATCATCCGCAAGATGGGCCATTTCAACGATTTCCAGGTCGGCCTCTACAACTCGATTCCGTGGCTGATCTCGATCGCGGCGATGTATCTGTTCGCGATGCTCGCGGCGCGCTTCAAGTTCCAGCAGGCGTGGGTCGCGTGCGTGCTGCTGATCGCCGCGCTCGGCATGTATGCGGCCGGCCAGGGCGGCCCGGCATTTTCGTTCGTCGCGATCTGCTTTGCGGCGATCGGCTTCAAGGCCGCCTCGTCACTGTTCTGGGTGATCCCGCAGGGCTATCTCGACGCGCGGATTTCCGCCGCGGTGCTGGCGCTGATCAACTCGATCGGCAACCTCGGCGGCTTCGTCGCGCCAGCGGCCTTCGGCTTCCTCGAACAGAAGACCGGCTCGATCGAGGGCGGCCTCACTGGACTCGCGGTGATGTCGGTGGTAGCCGCCGGGGTCGTGTTCTTCTCCCGTATGAGCCCGCGCGAAGGAATGCCCACCTCCGCGCATTGACTG
The DNA here is from genome assembly GCF_050435625.1 of Paraburkholderia sp. RAU6.4a. NCBI lineage: Bacteria > Pseudomonadati > Pseudomonadota > Betaproteobacteria > Burkholderiales > Burkholderiaceae > Paraburkholderia > Paraburkholderia sp. RAU6.4a. Next base: position 527,306 of record NZ_JBNDKQ010000001.1, on the reverse strand, counting down.
CATCGAACAACCGTACAGACACCATTTGCAGAAACCTTAAGGAGACACGATGAAAACGATAGAAGCCACGACGGCCGCCGCACGCACGGCCGTCGGACGATACCGATGGACCATCTGCGCGATGATCTTCGCCGCGACGACGATCAACTACATGGATCGTCAGATGCTCGGGCTGCTCGCGCCGCTGCTGCAAAAGGATATCGGCTGGAGCCAGGTGCAGTACGCGCAGACCGTGATGGTGTTTACGGTCGCCTATGCGGTGGGTCTCGCGATCTTCGGCCGCATCGCGGATCGCGTCAGCACGAAGAAGGTCTACGGCAGCGCGATGGCGCTGTGGAGTCTCGCGGCGATGCTCCACGCGGTGGCATCGACCGTGCCGGGCTTCGCGGCCGTGCGCGGTCTGCTCGGCTTCAGCGAGGCGGCCAATTTTCCGGTTGCGATCCGCACTACCGCCACGTGGTTTCCGAAGAAGGAACGCGCGCTAGCGACGGGCTTCTGGAACATGGGCGCGACGATCGGCGGCATCGTGGCGCCGGCCTTCGTGCCGATCGCTGCCGTGATGTGGGGCTGGCGCGCAACGTTCATCGCGGGCGGCGCGACCGGTTTCATCTGGCTGGCGGTGTGGATGCTGGTTTATCGGCAGCCTTCGGAGCATCCGTCGGTGTCGAAGGAAGAACTCGACTACATCAATGCGGATCGCGAGGAAGTCGCCGAGCAGAAAGTCGGCTGGTTGTCGGTGCTCAAGTACCGCGAAACGTGGGCGTTTGTGTTCGGCAAGTTGCTGACCGATCCGGTGTGGTGGTTCTATCTGTTCTGGCTGCCCAAGTGGCTCAATGAGTCGCGCCATATCGACATCGGCAACATGGGCCTGCCGCTGATCGCTATCTATACGATGTCATCGGTCGGCAGCGTGGCGGGTGGCTGGCTGTCGTCGCGTTTGATGGCCCGCACCAACAGGCCGAATTTCGCGCGCAAGCTCACGATGCTCATTTGTGCATTGTGCGTGGTGCCGATCGCAACGTTGTCGTATTTCCAGAGCCTGTGGTGGGCGGTCTTCGCCGTTGGTCTCGCGGCAGCGGCGCACCAGGGCTGGTCGGCGAACCTCGTCACGACCGTCGGCGACGTGTTTCCGAAGCGGCTGGTCGGCACGGTGGTCGGTATCGGCGGCGTGGCGGGGATGGTCGGTTCGTTCTTCTTTTCCGGCGTGATCGGCGAGACCTTGCAGCGCACCGGGCAGTATTGGGCGCTCTTTACGGTCGGCGCGTCGGCGTATCTGGTTGCGCTGGGCATCATTCATCTGTTGATGCCGCGGATGACGGCGGTGAAGTTGCGCGATTGAAGTGCCGCTGGCGGGTGAAAGGGCGAGGGGGCGTGGCACGGATAACTGGCGTCCCCCGCCCTTGCAACGATGCTTCCTGCCTAACTTTTGGAGCGCGAGCGCAACGAAGAAGTGTCAGAAGCAACGGGCGAGCATCTGTTGCATACTCTCAACGCGCTATCCCGCATCAGCGAAATCCTCGGACCCTGAGACTTCGCTCGCCCCAACGCCATCGCCACGAGAGCCGTTATGACCATCGATCCCTCCGTCGTCGCCGCATTCACGCCCACGGGCAAGCTGCGCGCGTCGATCAATCTCGGCAATCCAATCCTCGCCAATCGTCACGCCGACTCCGGCGAGCCGTTCGGCGTATCGATCGATCTCGCGCGCGCGTTCGCCGCGAAACTGGGCGTCGAACTGGAGCTGGTCGTCTTCGATACGGCCGGCAAATCGGTGCAGGCCGTCGGCGAGGAGCGCGCGGATTTCGGCTTCTTCGCGATCGATCCGTTGCGCGGCGAGACGATCGCGTTCACAGCGCCGTATGTGTTGATCGAAGGCTTCTACCTGGTGCGCGACGACTCGCCGGTACGCTCGAATCAGGATGTGGATCAGGCGCACAACCGGGTCGTCGTCGGCACAGGCAGTGCATACGATCTGTTTCTGACGCGCGAGCTGAAATCCGCGCAAATCGTGCGCGCGCCGAGCTCGCCGAGCGTCGTGCCGACGTTTATCGAGCAGCATCTGGAAGTGGCGGCAGGCGTGAAGCAGCAACTCGAGGCCGATGCGAAGCAAACTCCTGGTCTGCGGTTGCTAGACGAGCGCTTCATGGTGATCCGGCAGGCGATGGGTGTGCCGAAGAGCCGCGGCGAAGCGGCGGCTCACGCGCTGCGTTCGTTTGTCGAAGAGATGAAGGCCTCGGGCTTGGTGGCGCAATCGCTCGCGCGGCACGAGATCGCGGGAGCGTCGGTTGCGCCTGCGGCGTAGCGGGCCGCTCGAACCCGACACCGCGTAGCTTTCGAAGCTACTGGCATGGCAGATACGCGGGGCCGCGCGATGCTTCGGCGCGGCCCCGCCACCACCCTCAGCGACGCTCAAACGAGCGTAGTCTGCACATCCACATTACCGCGCAACGCCTTCGAATACGGGCAGGTCAGATGCGCTCGCTCGATCAACCCGTGCGCCACGTCACGCTCGACACCGGGAAGACTGACGAACAGACGCGCCTGAAGGAAATAAGCGCCATCGGTGGTGCCGAGATCGATCTCCGCATCGACGCTGGTATCGGCCGGCAACGACAGGTGCAACGCGCGCGCCGCCAGCCCGAGTGCGCCGATGAAACACGCCGACCAGCCCGCGCCGAGCAACTGCTCGGGATTCGTTCCACCCCCCGAGGTGCCGGGCGGCGACAGCTTGATGTCGAGACGGCCGTCCGCGCTGCGCGCGGCGCCTTCGCGGCCGCCGGTCGTATGGGTTTTGCCGGTGTACAGCACTTCTTCGATGCGGGTCATGGTGGCTTACTCCTGTTGATCCAGTGATATTCAGGTCTGCAAATCCGGGCTCGAACTTGCGGTGCACGTATTTGAAGGCCAATTATAGCCGGCGCTTTACTAGATCTAACTCTGAGACTGCCGTGAACATTGGGTTTTAGCCTCGTCTAATACTATTCGTATTGGACGAGGCTTTGGGTTTCAGTGATTTTGTTACCTTGAACCCGCATCGCGGGTTCATGCACTTCATAATGGTTTTGCGGTTTCGTAAACCTTTACCTCTCCGGGTTTTTGGGGGGTGCAGGGGGAGAGTTATCCACAGGCTCGCTGAGTGACGACGCGACGACAGTGGACAGAGGCTGCCGGGCGCTCCCGCTGTCACGATTAGCAACGACGCTGGCCGCGATAACGCCGCTTATCGCGGCCAGGCCGCGCCACGCATCGCGTGGCTGCCGCGGTCGCAACTGGAGCCTGCCCGTCCCCCGGCGCGGCGCGCCCTCCGCGGCCGTGGCGTCGAGGCCGGGTCCGTGACACGGTCTTTCACCCTGGGGCGTGCACAAGATCGAGCCAGGGTTCATACGTAAGCCGTCTCCTCCATGTCTCCACATGGATTCCGGCCCGCCGCGCGCGGGCCTTTTTTTGTTGGCCGGGCGTCGGCGCGGGGCGACGGGGGCATCCCCCTCTTCTCCCGACTGATCAGGCAGATGCCGGACCCACTGCGGCCGCTCGGGACGCCGGAGATCAGGCACCGAGTATCAGAGTCCGGCAGTCGCTAGGTACCGCCACTTTAATGACAAAAATGGCTATTTCAAAAGTGGAGTGGCTAATGCGGCTCACGAGGCATGTGGGTTGAAGCTGGAGAAATCGAGTTTGCCAGCGATGAGAAAGAGCACGGTGCGCATGGTAGTGAAGCGTGTGTAGCCGCGAGCCTTGCGTTTGGCAGCTTGAAACAAGCCGTTGATGGCCTCGATGAAGCCGTTGGTCTGGCGGGTCTGAGTCCAGGCGACGATGCCGTCGAAGTGCCGGCGAATCAGACGCGCGACGTCCTTCATCGGCTCGACTTTCGAGCGCATGACATTGGTGCACCACTGCCGCAACATCTCGGAGACGACATGGATTTGCTTGCGCTCGAGAATCTCGCGCAGTTGCTCGCGATACAGCCATGCGCGGGCGGTGCGCTTGGTGGCGTACTGCCTGACCAGCGCCTCGAGGTCGGTCAACTGCGATAGATTCAGTTTGTTGGCGTCCTTGAGCAGCGTCCAGCGCATCCCTTTGAGTTCCGGGTCGGCTTTCTGTTGTTGGCGGCGCACCGTATCAAGCGCCTTGGACGCGTGGGCGACGACGTGAAACTTGTCGAACGTCACTCGCGCGTTGGGCAGATGTTCGCCCACGCCCTTGATAAACGCGGGCGACATGTCGATGCTCACAGAGGTGACTTGCTCGGGCGTGCCGTAGTGCTGGCTAAGGCACGCCGCAAAGCCCTCAATCGTCTTCGCGTCCCGGCCGGGCGTGACGAACACGACGCGCCGCGCCCGCATATCGGCGACCAGTGTCAGATACTCGTGGCCGCGCCGGTACGAGGTCTCGTCAATGGCGACCGTGCTCACGTCCGAGAGGTTCGCAGACGCGAGCGCGAGTTCCACATAGCGCGAACAGATGGCGTGCACCCGGTGCCACGACAGATTGACGATGCGCGCCACAGCGGCAAACAGCATCTGCTGCGCCAGCATCAGCACCAGCGCTTCGAACAGCAACGTGAAGCCGTCAAGTTGGCCGACCCAATCCGGCTCGACCAGCCGTACCGCTCCATCCGGCAAGCGCACTCGCGGGACCCGGACCTCCAGATAGCACTCGTGCTGGAAGAAATTCAGGTGGCGCAGTCGCTTGATTTGCGTGTCATGCACTGGGTGCTCACCGGCGACCCCGGGGTAGGCGAAGCGGCTGCCAGCGACAAAGTCCACGGCAATCGTGAGCTGCCGTTTGGCCGTGTCGAAGTCGACGCCTTTGCACGTACCACGGGGCCTTGATGCCCAAGGCGGCTTCAAAGAGTTGATTCGTCATGTTCGCTTCGTCTCGCATGGCTGGTTGCCGCATTCTGCAGCAACCAGCCATGCCCAAGCTTATCGATTCAGGGCGCCTCAAGGGTTTGCTGCGCCGGGCTCACGCCCGCCCTTGACCCGCCAAACCGCCCACTCGAAATTCAAAGGAGGCAAAAAACTCTATATCAAGGCGCAAATCGCCGAAGTATCGGCAAATATTCACGACGTCAGCGGCTATTCTCCAGACGCAGGCTCATTTTCCTTTATTCCCGTTGGCAAGTGCGGCAGCGGTGTCTTACAGACCGGCAGCAATGTCAACTGCGCCAAGACTACTCGGTGCATGAGGGTGACCGCCCTGCCGACGTCGCCGGTACGTCAAATCCCGCGGGCTCAGAATCGGGACGGGCGCTCTCAGCCCGATGCAATGCAATTCCCAATGACTAAATGTAGCGAGGAGGAGCAAGTGAGAGCGACGCACATGGGCCTTGCGTGTTGGTTTTTCACATTCCTGCTTGCTGGTTGCTCGTCAGGCACACTAACTACACATGATGAAGCGGCGCGCCTACCGCTCTCGGCGTCCACTCAGCCGATCCTGCAGCCGCCGCGAAATGCGAATGACATTCTTGCAGAAATCCGCACCGTAAAGGGCAATGAGGACACCTTGCAGCGGTTGACGGCGGTTGCCAATGCAACATCTCCGCAAGAAGGTCAAAGCCCAATCACGTTCTATTGGAAACGTGCGGGGGCGGCCGCACAGGTCGGTCGTCCCGAACAGGCGCTTACAGATCTGCGCACTGCTTATGAACTGACAGAGCACACCCGCGGCACGGGAGCACGACGCGACGTCGTACGGGAACTCGCCAATGCGGAGTTAGAAGCCGGCAACTTCCAAAAAGCCATCGAACTCATGCAACAGGCTTTACGCGAGGTACCCAAGTCAATCGGCAACTATGAAACGCTGAGTGCCATCTATGCATCGATTGGCGATACCAGCAACTCTCGCAGTGCCGGGCGGCAGGCGCAACAGCTAATGAACCACATCAGCAAGTCCGATCCGCCGCAGGAGTGGCGTGCCCCGACTGTCGAATATCTCATCCTCGAGTCGGACGGCCAGTGGCGACAGGCAGAGCCCTATATACGCGACTCAATTGCCGCCTACGAAGGCAGCGCTCGTAAAGATCGGACGCCCAACTGGATTGAGAAGCGCCTGCTGCATCTTTCCGAGAATCTGGTAATGCAGGGTCGGTACGACGAGGCAGAAGCAATAGATCGGCAGGTGATTCGCACGCTGCTTCATCGCGTCGGGCGAACCAACCTCGATACCGTCGATGGCGTCTTGGCGCTGGGCGATGCGGTCTATGCGCGAAATCACATCGCTGATGCGCTTCGTCTCTGCGACGAAGCTCTCGCGATCCTTGACGAAATGAAGGTACCTCCGAATGTTCGTCAACGCCGCCAGATCGATCACTTTAAGGGCCGCATCTATCTTGCCGAAGGCGAGCTGACCAAAAGTCTTACATCGTTTGAACAGGCAAAAGCGGGCTTGCCCGACGACGACTTCTTCGCGAGATCCCTATTTCATCAGTCGCCTGACGCAATTCTGTCTTTGGCCGCAAATGGGCAAATCGCGCGGGCCGTCCAGCTCGCGGGTAGCTTGGTGGAGCTGCGGCGGGGCACGTATGGGGACGGCAGTCGAGAATGGGCCGAGGCAATCGGCATTCATGCGTTCACGCTTGCCCATGCCGGGCAGAGCGCCGACGCGATCGCAGAGTTTGACGTATTTGCCCAATACTCTACGATCGGCGGGGGTAGCAATGTATTTGATCATGTGCGCTACCGCCTTCTGACGGAATGCTACGTTGGAGTCATGTTCGAAGCCTCGCAGCACGCGAGCGATCCCAACGTGAGGCGGCAGATGACCGAGAAGGCCTTTGTTCTCGCAGATTCGGCGCGCGAAGCTGAGGTGCGACGAGCAATCCAGGCTTCGTCCGCTCGAGCTGCAGCAAGGTCGTCGCAAACAGCTGACGTCGTTCGTCAGGAGCAGGACCTTGCTTTGCGCGCGAGTGCATTGCGCGTTCATCTCGCGAGGCTGTCGGCCACCCGGCCCAGCCCGCAGATACGGCAGATCACGGCAAATCTTGTGGACGAGCTGAAGCTGACTCAGCAGCAGCAGCAGGCGGCGCACAAGGATCTCGTCATGCATCTGAGCGAGCGCGGTGACGCACTTGAGTCACCTAGCGTAGGAGCAAGCGCTGTCGCGAAGGCGCTGCGCCCCGACGAGGTGATGGTAGCGACCTTTGTGACCAGCGATCGCACATTTATCTGGAGTATCGATCCGTCCGGCTCGATTTTGTTTCGCGCGTCCAGCGGCGGACGCGGGCAAATTAGCCGTCTGGTAGCGTTGGTCCGTGCCTCAACCGAAATACACGGAGATACCTTTGCAAGCATCAAGTCGTTCGATCTCGCCGCTGCCTACGCCATCTACGAACAGGCACTCTTGCCTGTACAGCCAGGATGGGATCGTGCGCATTCGCTCGTCATCGTCCCCGATGAAGCACTTGGCTTTGTGCCGTTCGGGTTGCTCCCTGTAGAACGGCCTGAGCACACGACTGATGCTCACGCGATATTCGACGGTTACCGGCAGGTAGCATGGCTGGTTCGCTCGCACGCCACTTCGAGCGTGCCGTCAGCCGCGGCGTTAGTTAGTCTGCGGCAAGTATCGACGGCGACCGGTTTCCGCAAGAATTTCATCGGCTTCGGCGCCCCTCTTTTTAGCGCCGCTCGGTCGGCCACGACGCCTCAGTTCAGCCAACGAGGTACGAGCGCGATCCATGTTTTGGATACACGTATCACCGGCCGTGGCGCACTGGATAGTCAAGCACTTGTCTCGGCACATCTGGACGATCTCATGCCCCTTCCCGAAACGGCCGACGAAGTACGCGAGGTAGCCCGTGCGCTCGGTGCGGATGAGAACTCGGACGTTTTACTCGGTACCGCAGCGACGGTATCGGCCGCAAAGAGCGGACTACTCGCCAATCGCCGTGTCGTCATGTTTGCCACACATGGACTCGTGCCCGGTGACCTTGACGGATTGCAGCAACCTGCTCTGGCCTTGTCAAACCCCAAGGTCGTGGGTGGAACCGGCGATGGACTGCTTAAGATGGATGATGTGCTAACGCTCAAACTGAACGCCGACTGGGTAGTGCTGTCCGCTTGCAACACTGCTGCGGCCGATGGCGCTGGTTCAGAGGCGGTGTCAGGTCTGGGACGGGCTTTTTTCTATGCAGGCACGCGCGCTCTGCTTGCGACGCATTGGGCTGTCGAAACGGAATCGGCCCAGGAACTGACGACCCAGCTGTTTTCTCTTCAACAAGCAGAGCCGACGCTGGGCCGTGCTGAAGCGTTGCGGCAAACAATGGTTGCAATCATTGACAAATCCGGACGATTCAGAGACGGCAAGATGATCGCGTCATATGCACATCCGTTTTTCTGGGCGCCGTTTGCGCTCTTTGGCGACGGAGGTGCGAACTGAACGTTTGCGGGACCAGCGCGGCAATTGGCTGTGGAGGCTCCGAGGACGTGCCCTATTGGACTGCGCTTACCTTCGCGTTTCGCGAGATAAAGCCTGACCAAACATCATCAAAGGAGTGGCGACATGACACTGCCTCTTGTAGTGAACAAGATTCGCTCAGACGGGCCGCATGAGGCTCTAGGCAACTCTTTCGGAAAGGTTAGGAATAGTGGGACGAAATGGCACAAAGGCTGGGACCTCTCCGCCGAATCCAATTCTCCAGTGTTCGCCGTAGCGGACGGATCTGTTGTCCAGATTCACACAAACGTGTCAGGCTTCGGCCGCTGCATCTTGCTCGAATTTCATAATCCGAAGTACAAGCCTGGATTAATTGCTTCGGTTGGAATCGAAAACTATGAAAAGCTGTACGCGCTCTACGCACACCTGAGTCAGTTTGAAGTTAGCGAAGGCGACTCTGTAAGAGATGGTGAGGAGATCGGGAAAACGGGTACGTCGGGTAATGCGGGCGGGGAGCCCGCCCATCTGCATTTTGAGTTATTGCTTGAGAATAGCCTTGCTAAGAGCGCGCGGCGCATCGATCCGGGTGACTTGCTGGGATACGAGTTGTATACGTGCGGTAGCACAGGCTTGGTTAACCAGGAAGTGTTCGGCTCACGTAAGGCTAATTAGCTGCGAGTCCGACGATGGGCCCATCTCAACTGCTCGACAAGCAATCAGCACTGCACTCAAACGAATGACTGTTGAGCACTCGATAACAGTAAATCCCATGTCTACCACCTGAACGACGGCAATGTCTCGGGAAGATTCAATCAACATCGGTCAGAGCACCATTCGCCAGCGCCGGTTTTCGAACGTCTGCAAAGGAGTGTGCAGCCGCCCCACAGCCGCGGATCCCCGACTGTCGGCTAAGGCCGAGATGTTCGCATTGGGTATCGGGCAGTTTTCGGAGTGGACCAGCCGTTCGAGTGTCGGCTCAGCGCGATGTGCGAGCGGCAGCAAGTGGCCGGCTGGTGCCTGATGACGCTCCGTGGGAGCCGACGCACAAGGGCCCTCCGATACGCCTTGGCAAGGTGGTAACCGAGGGTTTCACGGGATGAAACTTTCGCTCGTATCCGCCGATAACTCGAGCAGGAACCACCTGGATGGCCGCCGGACAGTCCGCCGGCGCCACACGGCGCGCCCATACACATGCCACTTCGCATGGCAGCCCTGCGCGGTTTCCATTCATTTGCACGAGGACTCAGGATGCGCAAGCTCAGTTTTACGCAGAAGCTTTGGCTGCCGTTGATCATCAGCCTCGTCGCGTTGCTCGCTGTCTCCGTATCGGCGGCGTGGCAGTCGCGCGAGACGCGCATCGAAGAACGTAAGCACGACCTCACGAACATCGCGCACGTCGGACTCAGCATCGTGACGGAGTATGCGGCGCTGGCGCAAAGCGGCGCGTTGCCGGAGGCGGATGCCCGCAAGCAGGCACTCGAACGCCTGCGCGGCATCCGCTACGGCGAAGACGGCTACTTCCTCGTGATCAATTCGAAGCCGCAGATGGTGATGCATCCGATCAAGCCGGCACTCGAAAGCAAGGATCTCTCGGGCAGCGCCGATGCCGACGGCCGTCACCATTACGTGACGTTCGCGTCGACCGCACAGGCGCCGGACGGCGGCTTCGTCGACTACGTGTTCCCGCATTCAGGCGCGGCGTCGACAGAGGCGGTCGGCAAGATCGGCTACGTGGTGCGCTATGCGCCGTGGGATTGGATCATCGCAACCGGCGCCTATGTTGACGACATCGACGCTGCGTTCATGGCATCGTTGTGGCTGATCGGCGCGATCTTCGTGGCCGTGTCCGCGGTCCTCGTGACGCTCGTCGCGGTGACGAACCGCAGCATCGCGCGCATGGTCGGCGGCGATCCGGCCTATGCGGCCAACGTGGCGGACGCGATCGCATCGGGCGACCTGACGGTGGCGATCCGCACGCGCAACGGCGACACGTCGAGCCTCCTACACGTAATGCAGCGGATGCGCGACGCGCTGACGGGTACCATCTGCCAGATCAAGCATGCGTCCGACAACGTCGCGTGCAGCGCGAACGAGATCGCGAACGGCAACGCGGACCTGTCGTCGCGCACCGAGAGCCAGGCGGCGTCGTTGCAGGAAACGGCGTCGAGCATGGAGCAGATGACGGCGATGGTCCGCCAGACTGCAGACAACGCGCGCACTGCCAGCGAGCTTGCGGCCGGCGCCGCGAAAATCGCGAACCGCGGCGGCGACATGGTCACGCAGGCCGTCGCGGCGATGAAGGGGATCTCGAACGAATCGGGTCGCATGGTCGAGATCATCGCGACGATCGAGGGCATCGCATTCCAGACCAACATCCTCGCGCTGAATGCTGCGGTTGAGGCAGCACGCGCGGGCGAGCAAGGCCGCGGCTTCGCAGTCGTCGCGAGCGAGGTGCGCAGCCTCGCGCAGCGTAGCGCGACCGCGGCGAAGGAAATTCGCGAGCTGATCAGTCATGCGGTGGGCAGCGTCGGCAGTGGTGCAACGCTGGTCGAAAACACCGGCTCGACGATTGACGAAGCGCGCGACGCGATCATGCGTGTGACCGGTGTCGTGCAGGAAATCGCTGCGGCCGCGGCGGAACAGAGCGCTGGCATCGACCAGGTGAATCTCGCGGTCACGCAGATGGACAGCATGACGCAGCAGAACGCGGCGCTCGTCGAGCAGGCGACGGCCGCGGCACAGTCGCTGAAGGAGCAGGCGATGAGTCTGCAACGCGCGGCCGCGGCGTTTCAGGTGGGCGACGCTGACGCTAACGGCGGTGCACAGCTCGCGCCGGCTTCGGTGCAGCACCGCGCAGTGTTCGCGTAAGGACCCGCGCCGCAATCTCGCGGCGAACCTCGCGTTTCATGGCACGTCTGCGCGTTTTTTTGGACCGTCACCTTGCCACCCAATACGGCCGCTCGACGCGTCGTCCGCCAACGACGGCTTTCGATCACACACCAGCCGTTATAAAACTTAGCGGCTCTCGCAACAGCGGCGGTGTTAATCGTTACCGACGTAGGTTAGCGATCGTTGCCTGCATGATCGCAATCACCTTATGCTCGTCCCCAACTCCGGAGAACGCCCGGACTTCACCTGTGCAGACGGTAAGGGTCTTGCCTGCATTCTGTACTCGTCCGATAGCCAGAAAGCGCTTACCAACAGCTGGCCGCAAGAGATTAATTTTGAATTCTGTTGTGACGACTTCAAAGTCAGGCGCTACCTTCGTCAGCGCTGCGTATCCGCATGCGCTGTCTAGAATGCTCGACGTAGCGCCCGCATGGAGATAGCCGTGTTGCTGAGACAGTTGACTTGAAAAAGGTAGGCCGATCTGCACCTCCCCGTCTTTAACGAGGAGAAGCTGTGCGCCAAGTGTAAGCATCAACCCCTGCGCGTTGAAGCTGTTTGCAATTTGCGTGTGAAGATCGGCCATTGTCGTCGGAAAAAAGGCGGTTCGGTGAAGCGATTCGGCGGCACTTAAATCGTATCAACTGCTCTAGCGACGGAGACGCGCGACATTCGCAGTTCCGGTACGAATGAGCCGTTACGTCGCATGCCGCCGATCGCCGGCACCCACAGTCGGGGCAATACATGCGCGCTGCACCCGGCCGTATACCGCCCGGCGACAACACAGCGACGCTCCTCCCCGGATTCGTTGCCTCAAAGCCGACTGTCGCGCCGCGGCGAGAGCATTGGACTCTCCATCCGTCCGCGAGCTGATCAATTTGCGTGACAGGCTGCCCTGCGTCCTGCTGCAAGCCCAGTGTGGCGACAGCAAATCCGCAATCCGCGGATTTGACCGGCACCGCTCGCAATTGGCGGTGTACGTCGGTGTCGCAGAAGCCGTGAAGCTGCTGCAGCCACGGGCCGAGCGCTTCAGCGGATTGGAATTGCCAGCAGCAACTCGCGACAAGCTGCTATCTTACGTGCCCAGTCGTCGATCATTGCAGCGAAGCGCTCGCCAACGAAATCCTCGATCGCCTGTTCGCCCGCAGCGTTCAGCGCGGTGAGCTCGTAGCTCACCCATACTTCGGTGCGCGCCTGGTCGATTGCGACACAACGCACGTCGACAAGGCTGGTGCGCGAGGCCGGTGTGCAGCGTAAGTAGCGCGATCGGTGTGCCTTGCTGTCGAAGTCAGCCAGGGTCCAGATGGTCAGCTCATCACCCTGACCAGTGGTGAACACCATACCGGACTCTGTGCGGCCGTCGCGGGGGTAGACGTAGGTTGGCTTCCAGCCGTCAACCCACAGCTCCTCGCCGGCCGGCGTGAAGAACATGAAGGCTTGGTCGACCGCGGCGTCGACTACGATTCGGTGGCTTGCGTGCAGACGGTGCGCCATGGGTTAATCCTCCATTGATCATATGGTGAGCTGGCCAAGCTGCCATAGCCCGAGTCCAGCCAGCAGCGCGGCTGAGCATAGGTTGACGGCGCGTTGCCAACGTTCGTCGAAACGGTCGCGCAACTGGCTCACACCGGTAGACAGGATCAACCACCACAGCGACGAGCCCACCAGTACACCGACCACCATCACCCAAGGCGAAACCGATGGCGCGCGGCCTGCCAGCGCGCCGAACACCGCCATGAACGACAGGATGGTCGTCGGGTTCGACATCGTCAGCACAAACGTGCCGGCCACGTAGCGCAGTAGTGTGCTGGTCGGCCGGGACGTATACACCCTGCGCACTGCCCGCTTTGTGGCGATGCGCCAGGCAAGCCATAGCAGGAAGCCGCCACCGAACAGGCCCAGCCATAGCCTCAGGCTCAACAACCAGCCGATCAGTCCGCTGACGCCAAACGCGCCGATGGCGCCGTACACTGCGTCGGCGAATGCCGCCCCCAATCCAGTGGCGAGCCCCGCAGGGCGGCCATGGTCCAACGTGCGTTGGATGGCCAGCAATCCAATCTGCCCGACGGGCGCGGCGATCGACAGCCCGATGAGTAGCGATTGGCCGAACAGCACGGGTACGGGTGACGACAAGATGAGATCCATGTCGAGAATTATCCGACGGCATCGAAAAGTTGCGCAGAATAAAACACCAACCCAAAATCCAATTAACTTTCGATTTTTCAGGTAGAAGCCCGTTATGACCGAAGCACTGCAACTCGACGCCAAAGCCTGGGCGCTGCTGATGGCACTACAGGAGGATGGGCGCGCACCGCTGAAGACCCTGGCCCTTGCCGCTGGGTTGTCGGTACCTGCCACTGCGGAGCGACTCAAGCGTCTGAAGGACTCCGGCGTGGTGCGCTCTTTGGGTGTCGAACTGGATCCGGTGCAGGCCGGCTACGCCGTGCGCGCCATTGTCGGCATCACCGTGCCGCAGCCCGGCAAGAATAGCTTTCTCGACAAGCTGCGCCGCGCGCCCGAGGTGCTGGAATGCCATCACGTGGCCGACGCCGATTCCTACATCGTGGTGTCCCCCAGCCTTGAGCAACTGGAGCGCTTTCTCGCCTCCATCAACAGCTATGGCGAGACGCGAACCTCGATCGTCTTCTCCACCCCCATTCCGCGTCGCGGCCTGGTGGTGCCGGGCGCGTCACGCTGAGCCTCCAAGGGGCCGCGGCCGATCCGCTTCTCGCGGTCGCGCCGTTGCCGGTTCAAGGGCAACTACCAGAAAAGCGGTCGCTTGAATGACTACTCTCCGTCGATAGTGAATGACGGGAACTGGCCGAGAGAACCGGTCCTGTGAACGTTCTACAGAGCCGAAGTTGGAGTCGTCAACGGCTGCTTTCCGGCGACGTGGGTGAACGCGTACTGCCGGCCATGAACCGTCATTCAAAGATAGAATCTGAGCGGCAGCTATGGTCGTCACCGGACTCTCGCCGCCCAGTGGCGCCGAAGACATTGACTCAGATGATCGGAAGCGAGCTAAGCACCAAGCGTGATGGGTTCTCTTCCTTAGGCAACGCGAGAGTTGCTCACATAAGGATTCACCAATCCGCCTGCGCCACGTGGGACAAGCTCATGGACACGGTGCGGTATGCCAGCGCTGCGACACTTCCTAATCAAGAACTCAGCTTCGGCACTGTCGTGAGTAGACAGGATGACTTGGTAGCCCAGGCCCAGCACCATCTGCCGAACGAGGTCCATGAAAGCACTGGCATGAATAACGTCGTTGTGTTGCAGTGGGTCGTCAAGAAGAAGCCCGCGCCAGCGCGACCAGCCAAAGGTCGTACTAGCAGCAAGGAGCGCCGCAACGCTAAGCGCTGAGAGTTGCCCTTCGCTGAAATAGAGGCTTGGATTCATGTCCACCTGACTCGTTGATCCATCTAGCTCGCTGTGGACGATGTTGGGTCGAAGTTCGGAGCGGGTAGCGTGGTGTTCTGCCTTGTAGGTGACGGCCGTCTCTGACCAGGTCATGAGAGCCCGAGCGAAGCGCCTAATAGTTTCGTTCAGCGGTACAAGTACGCCGCCAGCATAGGCCTTGGCCAGTTCTTGCATGCGCGCTCCGACATCATCGACCTTCGCCTTCGCCTCCTGCGCGAGCTTTAGATCCTTCGAAGCTTGTTCAACACACTGGGTAAGGTGCGCCTGACACCCTTGTTCGGAATCAACTTGCGCGGCCTTAACCCTGGCCACGATGTCCGCTTCAAGCTTGCGAAGTTGTTCGTCATCGTGCCACTTTCGGTACCCAACCACCAGACGCTCTATCGCCGGTTCGATCGAGTTCAACGCCGCGGCTCTATCAATCTTTACCTGTCGATATGACGCCAGACGCTCCGGGTCGGGATCTCCAGTTTGACCAATTCCAGTCCACCGTCCACGTGTTTCCTCCAGCTCGCGTGCGAGCGCGGCCAGCCGAGACTTTGTAGCTTCAATAGTCCCTACTTCTCGCGCCTCGGCAGCTTGAAGCGCATCACGATTTGCTTGAGTTGTGGCAAGGCTGGACCGTGCTGCGGCGGCGAGCGCTCCCGCGTCGCGGGTGCGCTCTTCGGCAACTTTCTGCTCCATCGCCAGGTCAACCAAGGCACCACGCTCGACGCTCCACAGATCGGGATGTTGAAGTAGTACTGATCGTGCCGTTTGAGCGTCGTCGGATGCGCTGACCAATAGCTTCTGCGTTGAGCCTCGCTTTACCTCTTCGGCTTTGACAGATGCTTCAGCACCTGAAAGAAGAACCGCAATCCCTTCTGGAGTCTCGGTCTGCGCCAGAGCCTCATCAAGTCGCAGTAGCTCTTGCTCCAACTCGACGACACCAGCTTCGTCGTACTTGCCATCAGCGATGCCACCGGCCTCGACTAGTTGCTGGCGCAGATCGTCCTCCTCAGACCGGTAGCTGGCCAAGGACGCTTCAAGCTGTCCGACATCGGACAATTCTCGGTCCGCCCCTGCAATTTGACGATGCAACTCCTCAACCTCAGCACGCGCCTCTGCCAATGCATTCGCAATGGTGTGGGCAGGTGTGGCGCCGGCCGCGAGTTGATCTTGAACTAGATCCAATAGTCGACCTGCAGGGAATGTCGTCGCGCAAACCGGGCATGCCGTGTCGTCATGGCTGAGTCGGTGTGCAATCGCCGCTACCGCTTCGGTAATGGCCCGTGATCGGTCATCGTGCCGACGGAGTTCGTCGTTCAAGGTGACGACTCTGGCGACCGCTTTTTCCGCTTGGTCGGCCCACGTCGCTCGCCTTTCGCGGATTTCGAGTACATTCCGATCCGTGAGCAGTCCTAAGACCCGAGCAATCTCAGCCACAACCCTCACCATGGATGCAGAGATCTGCGAGCGCCTGCGCGCAAGGGTCACCCGGTCAGCAAGAGCTCGACGCTCAGCTCGCCGACCGACCGCTTCCGCATGCTGCTTTCGCAATACCTCGCAGTTTGCTGCCGCTTCGCTTTGCGCCATCTCTGATGCTCTCAGCTCTGCCTGCAAGGTGGCTTGGCGCGCCAAGGCGTCATCTAGCTGTCTAGCCGAGACCGCTACGCGGCCAATGGTGACGAGGCGGTTCTGAGCGTGACTAACCTCAACTTCACTAGCCCGCAGGGCCTCCGCCATTTCAGCCAATCTTCCATTGGCATGCATTAAGTCGTCGCGCACCGACGCAAGCTTGGCTTCGGTTGCGTCCACTTGCAAGCCAAGCGTGGAGCTTTCTGAGCGGGCGGACTCAAATGCATTCAGAAGTCTAGTTAGTAAATTGGCGTCCTCGTTGTCCGCATCGGCTCGATCTGTCGCCGCGCGGAACAGCGAAGATAGTGCATCTAACGCCGCCTCAGGTGGTCCATCTGCAGAGTTTTGAGACCAGTTTCCCTGATTTGTCAGCCCGATGATCTGATTGGCGAGTCTGTCTACGTCCGCTCGCAGCTCGGACGGCGGGACCGCATGTTCAGAAGATGCCAACTGTCGCGCGCGATCGCGGTCACTGAGCAATTCGTTCCACGAGGTCAGATTGAGCGTCGCTTGCTCAAGCTTTGAGCCCCTGTCCTCAATTGCCCGGGTGAACGCTCGCTTCACCCCCATCCCACTCATACGCTCGCGCAACGTGTTGATGCGGTCAACGCCTGCCGGACCTTTCAGTGCTTCCCATTGGTCTGTCGGCTTCTTCAGCGAAAAGCGCTGTGCAGACGCTTGCCCAAAAAAGTGAGTGATCGACAAGTAGCCGTGGAGACTGCTGATCTCGGCCCACTCGGGGCGCTTGAGCAGCCGAATAATCTCGGCTTCGCTGGCCTCAAAGCCAGCACCTCGATCAATGATGGTGCCATCCGAAAATTGGAGACTAACGCGATGGCTCTTTTCGGGCGCGCCGATGCGCGTCAGCGGGTCGATGATCTTACGGCGCCCATCCACTGGGATGTCGTTGAAACGACCTACTTGATCAGTTAGCGCCCATTCAATGCCGTCAAAGAAGCTGGTCTTGCCTAGACCGTTCCCGCCAGTGATCAGCGTGACGCCAGGACCTGTAGGAAACTCGAAGGCATAGCTATCGCCGTAGATGCGAAAGTTTGAGAACTCGACGCCACGCAAATAAAGGTCGGTCATAGGGCTTTCCCTCGTTGAAGCTCAATCAACCGGTCGACGAGGCCCGCGAAGTCGAGCTCCTGGTCTTGCAAAGCATCCTCCCAACCGTCGGGAAGGGAGAAATCTGCGACGCTATCCAGGCGTTCTGTCCGCTGCTCGGCCGGCCAAGGGCGCGCGACAAAAGTGCGTTCTAGGAACTCCTTGGCATTGTCTGCCGTCGGAGGATCGTTGAACAGCCAAACGAGCTTACGACAAACACGGTCGTCGGCCTCGATTTCTGCTGCAAGCTGACGCCAATCCGGCTCTGCAAATGCACCTACGGGACCCGCCAAGAAGAGATGCAGATTCGGAGCGGCAACGCCGAGCCATGACCTTGCGATGGTAGCCTGATTTCGATAGCGAAGAACTTGTGTACCAACGCTTCCCCGGTTAGGCGGGCCGTTCAACACCCCCAACAGAACGGGAAAGCCGTCGAACACCACGGCCTCGACGGATTCTGGTAGGTCGCTACGTTGCCGCCGGAGCGGACTATCTGAAATCGCATCGCTCAGAACTTCGGAGTTGAATCTGTCGCCCTTTAGATACTCGGGAGCGTCCGTGACCATGGCGCCTATGGCTCCGGCCGCCTGAAGCAGCATGGGCGCCAGATCTGCTGCGTCAAGATTGGGCATCGCTGACCTCCTCTAAAGATTGTCGAGCTGCGTCTGTTCGGCGCTGGAAAATAGACTGAAAGAACCGTTGCACTGCAAGATTTCCCTCCTCGAGTGCGCGCAGGAATTCACCATCCGCGCCGATAACTATGGGCTTTTCACTCAAGGAGGGCACGCCTACTTTGGGCGGGTCAGAGCTGATCTGGTCCATCCGAATATCACCTTCCATCATCTGCGCAGCTTCGCTCAGCTCAGACAGAAGGACAACGCTTGTGGTCCAGTTGTGCTGGCCCACCGCGAGTGCGTGAATCGCGCGGCGATCAATCCACTCGACGCCACAGGTGTGTCCGGTCAGCGCTTCTACAGAAACGTTTCCCGGGTGCTGCGATGCAGGGGCAACAGGCCGACCCGAGCAGACCGCAAATGCTAGGGCGAAGATCGTTGGCATCGCGAGGTATCTGCTTACGACCTTCGGCCCTATGCGCACCAGGGCCGCCACCTCCACGTCGACTTTGTCTTGAACGCTTGCAAGCAATCGAAGGAATCGGCGCCGCTTGTCGGCATCATGGGCTAGGACTCCATTCCATGCCTGCCAAAGCTCCCAGAGCCTATCTCGCAGTGCGGGTTCGATTTCCCAGCCCGTTGGGACAGCAGGCGGTCCCAAAAAGTTAAACAGGGCACCGTGTACCGCGTTGAGAGTGCTGGCGTCGAGGCGCTCGTGAATTGCGTCGGCCAACTCCCCAAGGTGGAACTCGGCCATATCAACGAGTGCGGGCGGGTCGCGCCAATCTTCGACAGGCGAGCGGAAGTTCAGGTGGGGGCCTGGGTGGGAGCGGTCTGACCACAGGCTGTCGAGCGCAGTTCGCCAGCGCGCAGCATCACGTACGAAGAGGGTGAGGTCGCCGGCATGTGCGCCAACACGGGCAATAGCAGCGAGTAAGCGCGACGCGTCTGCCGCACCGACGTCGCAGTACAGCTCCACTGTTGCCCCGTGTGCCCACAGTAGATGGATTTCTGATGGTTGTATGTCACCAGCCCAAATCACTGTGCCGGCCGCAGACAAGCGGATTGCCACGCGCTGGGCGTTCGGTTGGACGGCAGCTTGTGGCGCTGGCTGGGCGGCCGCAGGCGCCGCGTCCGCGCGAAATGGTTCGAATCGATCGATGGCAGTTGCGCTGAGTCTCGGGGATACAGGTCGGGTCGGATGTCCCGCCGAAATCGCGGCTCGATATGTCGCGAGCAGATCCGCAAACGGCGTTAAATTGGTATCTGTATCAGCTCCAAGACGCAGGAATCGTTTGAACGGCTGGATGGGGTGGGCATCACCTGCCAGCCTGACGTCTCCTGTCTCCGGTGGGGCGCCATCGAAGTCAACGCCCACCTTGAGCGTGATGGCTTTACGGCCTATCACTTCATCCGCGTCAGCCTCGAGGACCAAAAACACCGTAAATCGGTTGTGCAATGCGGTGGCCCGCCGAAGAAGGCGGGGCTCCTTCGTGTGCAGACAGATCCGCACATTCGGCCTCAATCGCTCATTGATGGCAACCCAGACCTCAGGTGGAACGAGGGGGCGGACTCGCGCACGATAGTTAGCAAGCAGATCCATGTCGGCGCCGGGTTCCCATGCCTCCTGCTCAATTGCTTCAAGTTCAGCTAGCGCCGGGCCGAAATTCTGCTCAATCAACAATTGACAGATGTCAATGTGCTCATGGCTATCGAAGGCCGCAATCAAGAAATCAACCAGTCCGCCATCGCCGTTCCCGGAGATAAAAATCAACGGATCGCGGACGTTCGCAAGGATGGGCGCCGAGAGTTCCGTTGGCGTCCAATACGACGATGTCTCAGAACCCAGGAACCGCTCGATTCCGAATCCGATCGAGAGCACGACTACGTCGTAGATGCGGTTCGCCGCTGAGCCAACATTTGTCACGACGCGGACCGGTCCAAGGTCGGTGCTCTTGATCTCTGTGACTTTGTGATCGCAATGAACGGCAAGCTTCGAGTTGCTCCGTGCCTGCTCAAACTGCGCGGTCAGCACCTTCGCGACGTCGCCTGCAGGTCCAGCCTGCCAATTCATGATCGGCAGGCCCGCGTCTACTTGATCCCACCCCGGTGCTGGCCAGTCATAGAAATGCGGATGAAGAAAGCGCCGACTGTTGCGCTGGAAGTCCAGAGTGCTTGGCCGAAGCTCGAACAGGTCTAGGCTTCCAAGATTCGGGGCAGCTTTTGCAAATGCGACCGCTGCCGTCATGCCGGCGACGCCGCCGCCCACAACCGCCACCTTCCCGCCGTTCAGTCGCACCAGCCCCTGCGACAAGATCGCATCGACCAGATTGAGTGCGCGCACTTGTTGGGAGTAGACCGTCACACGTTGCTCAAAGCAGCCAAGGACAAGGACGCGCTTCGTACCTGTGACTAGCGTTGCTTCGACGATTTCTTGAGGCGTCATGGCTACCTTGGAAGGGAATTCCAGCGTTGCCGAGCGCGAATTTCTTGACTCATCGCCTTCCTCACTGGGTTTATTACGATCATTATCTACTGATCATAGCAATTGCGAACCGTGCCCATTGCAGAACCTTCTGGAAGAGGCTGGTTGGTCAGTTGCAGCCCATCGCGGTGACACTCTCGGGGCTAAAGGATGCACGTGCGCATGCGCCTGTTTTTGGTGGTGCCCCTCACTGGGCGGATGTCTGACCGCCTCAGATGAGCGATATGCGGCCAGCAGCGTGAGTTCAGCCGCAGCGACCGAAGGGCTGGACACGCCGCGAAGCAGTCAAGGATACTTACTGGTCGAACTTCCGCTTCGCGCCCTGAGTCAGTCCGTCAAGTCTTTTGAGGGGGTTGCTCGATGCCGCCACCGTCAGCAGTCCGCCACATTGCCGACGTAGAACCGAGGCAGCGCCAATGTCGGCAATGGCCGAAGCGCGCACGTCGTCCATCCGGCAGGACTCGGCCATGAAGCGTCATTCGCCCGCACCGTTGCGCGGACGTTCAGATGTCGGATCCACCCAGCAAGCGGCCATTCAATTCGCGAGGACGAAATGTGCTTCATCGGCCATTGCTGACATTGGGCCGGGCTGAGTTCTGCGTCAGCAATGCGGCGGATTGCTGACGGTGGCGGCATCGAGCAGCTAGACGGCAGCTTCCTGCATCAGCGAACTCACACTCCCGACCCTCAACGGACGGTGGATCATGCGCTGCATAACCGGTTGAATCCGCCTAGCAACTCCGACCACAACTCGTTCGATGTACGCCGGAACAGACCTGTCCAGCACTCGTCACCTGTACTTTCGAGACGAAACAGCGATCGAAGCGACCTGCTGACTGGCGTCCTCCACGGCGTGGACACTTCCGGGACCGCTTCGGTCACTGACACATTTTGTGCGCCGCACCCAAAGCGCGAGCAAAAAGTATCAGCGGCTTCCGCCTTTTGCAGTGGCTGGCCATTGGCCGCGACCACTACAGTTCTCGTCACCGTACGCCTGCTCTGCTCTCAATCGCAGCGCCCGTATGGCGTTGCCAAAAAACATTCCAAAAGCGGAGACGAGAGTGAAACCAATTCAATTGTTGACAGCTTGCGCGTTCCTAGGCGCAAGCCTTCCCATGCTAGCGACGGCACAGACCTGCAACGTTCCCGTGCTCAAGGTGCTTGCCCAGAAGAGCCTCGGCCTGACAGTCATGGAGAAGTCGCTGCCCGACTATGAAAAGCGCAGCGGCACCAAGATTGAAATCAACTACTTTGGTGAAAACGACCGTCGTTCGAAATCACGACTCGACGCGTCGACGGGCGCGGGTTCCTATCAGATCTATTACGTTGATGAGGCGAACGTCGCCGAGTTTGCATCAGCGGGCTGGGTCGTACCGCTGCTGAAGTACTACCCGAAAGACGCCGACTACGACGACTTCCTGCCGGGCCGGCGCGCGGTGGCAAGCTATAAGGGCGTCGCGTATTTCGCTCCGCTGATCGGCGGTGGCGATTTCCTGTTCTACCGTCGTGACCTTCTCGAGAAAGCGCATCTCCCAGTGCCGAAAACGCTCGACGAGCTCGTTGCGGACATCAAGAAGCTCAATGCGCCGCCTAACATGTACGGTTGGGTTGCACGCGGGCAACGCGGGTCGGGCATGAACGTGTGGCGCTGGGCGCCGTTCATGCTCGCCGAGGGCGGTACCTGGACCGACAAGAGCCAAGCTCCATCCTTCAATTCGCCGGGCGCGGTGAAGGCGACGCAACTGTATCGGGATCTCTTCAAATACGCGCCCCCGGGTTCGGCGACGTACGACTGGAGCAACGCGCTCGAAGCGTTCCGTTCCGGCAAGGTCGCGTTCATGATCGAATCGACGCCGTTCGCCGACTGGATGGAAGATCCGACCAAGTCTAGCGTGGCGGACAAGGTGGGATACGTCAGGCCGCCGGCACCGTTGCCGTCGGCTGCCTATGGTCATGGCCTGGCGATTTCTTCTGTCGGCGCCAAGGACGAATGCACGCGTCAGGCGGCAGGGAAGTTCATTGCCTGGGCGACGGGCAAGGATCAGGAGCAGGCCCGCCTTCGCGACAACGTCTTTAGCGACTACAACCGCTCGAGCACGATCAAGAGCGATTACTTCCAGAAGCACGTCAAGCCGCAGATTCTCGCTGGCCTGAACGATACCAACCCGGTGACAAAGGTCACGATCTGGTCAAGCCCGCAGTGGCCGGATATCGGCGACAACCTCGGTATCGCGCTGGAGGAGGTGTTCACGGGTACGCAGCCGGATGTTCAGGCAACGCTGAACGACGCCGTTCAGTACGCTCAGGACGCGATGGAACACGGCGCGAAGAAGTAACGCGCACGCCCCTTGCAGCACGCGTTGTACTGCGAGGGGCACCGCCGATCCAGTCGTGGTCTCACAGGAACACTGAATTCGCGGACTCTACGTTGTTGGAGAAGTCAATGTTCAATCGGGGTAAAACCAGCCTTCCGTTCGTATTTCTTGGCCCGCCTCTTGCCTTGATGGCGGTCCTCGGTCTAGTTCCCACTGTCGCGGCAATCAACCTAGCATTGAGAAATCGCGTGTTGCGCTATCCGGACAGCGAGTACGTCTGGCTGCGCAATTTCGCCCGGCTGTTCTCGGACAGACGGTTCCTCAATTCCATCGAAGTATCGGCGATCTGGGAAATCACCACGGTGGTCGGCGCGGTCGTGGTCGGCGTTCTGGTTGCGATCTATCTGTTCGAGCAGATGCATGGCCGGATGCGCAGCGTCATTTCGCTGTTGCTAATCGTGCCAGTGCTTCTACCGCGAGTCTCGGCGGCCTTCATCTGGAAGTTCATGTATTCGCCTCTCACCGGCATTCTCAGCTGGTTTCTTGGTCTGCTGGGAGTTGAGAACACGGCTTTTCTTTCCGATCCGCATCTCGCGCTGTACGCGGTGGCAGTCGTCGATATCTGGCAGTGGGGATTGTTCTTCGGGGTCGTCATATTGAAACTGCTTGAAACGCTGCCGCCCGAGCCGCTCGAAGCCGCCCGCCTCGACTATTCGCGCACCTGGCAGGTCTACGCGTATATCGCCTTGCCGATGCTAAAGGTGCCGATCATGAGTCTGGCGTTCATCAAGATGGTCGAGTCGCTGCGCTCGTTCGATCTGGTCTACGTGATGACCAAGGGCGGCCCCGGGATCACGACTGAAACCCTCGACATGTACGCGTATTCGCAAGGCATCGGGGTGTCCGGAAAGGTCTCGTATGCCTCAAGTATGGCCGTGCTGATGATGGTCGCGACCACGCTGATTTTCACCTTCATCTGGAAGCGGGTGAACAAATGGGAAGACTGATTTCGCGAAGCACCAGTTGGTCGCTCGGCGCGGTGCTCGCCATAGTGGCCGTGTTTCCGATTTTCTGGGCGTTTCTCAATTCGTTGAAAAACCTGCTCGACATCGTTACGCCGACGCCGCGCTTCTTTTTTTCGCCGACACTCGACAACTACCGGCAGGTTGTATCGAGCCCCGAGGTACTCATCGGACTCGCCAACAGCCTTTCTATCGTCGGTTCTGCTGTCGTGTTGGGCGCGCTGCTCGGCGTACCTGCGGCCTATGTCATCGCACGCTATCACCTACCGGGCAAGCGCGACATTCAGTTCTTCCTTTTGTCGCTGCGGTTTCTGCCGCCGGTCGCAATCGCCGTCCCGTTGATCGCGATCTGGGTCGATGTTGGGCTGTATGACACGAAGCTGTCGATGGTGGTGACCTATCTGCTGGTCACGCTGTCGACCATCACATGGTTGTCCATTCCGGTATTTCAGCGCTTGCCGCGTGAGGTCGAAGAAGCCGCCACCTTGGACGGTTACGGCCCGTACGGGGTGTTCTGGCGCATTGCATTGCCGATCAGCGCAACCACGCTGATGGGTGGCATCGTGTTCAGCTTCGTACTGGTCTGGAATGAACTGATGATCGCACTCGCCTTGACGTCGTCGAGAAGCGCGACGCTGCCGGTCGTTGCCTCCGCGTTCACTTCGCTCGGGCAGGAGGTGCCGTGGGGCGTCATCAATGCTTCCACCGTCCTGCTCGCGCTTCCTCCGATCATTTTCGTCGGCGTCCTGAGCCGGCTGTTGAATTCAATGCTCAAAGGCAAGTAAGGAGATAGTTTTGAAAGCCCTCGTACTCGAAGAAGCGCGCCAACTCGCGCTGCGCGATATCGACCTGCCGCTCGAAGTCGGTCCTCGCGACGTCAAGATCAAGATTCATACGGTTGGCGTTTGCGGTAGTGACGTCCATTACTACACGCACGGACGCATCGGACCGTTCAAGGTCGAAGCACCGATGGTGCTTGGTCACGAAGCGTCCGGAACGGTGGTCGAAACTGGCAGCGAGGTCACGCATCTGCGTATGGGCGACCGCGTTTGCATGGAGCCGGGCATTCCGCAATTCGACTCGCCGGCGACGATGCGCGGCCTGTACAACCTGGACCCTGCGGTGCGTTTCTGGGCAACGCCGCCCATTCACGGTTGCCTGACGCCTTATGTCGTGCATCCGGCGGCATTAACCTTCCGGCTTCCCGACAATGTGTCCTTCGCGGAGGGCGCGATCGTCGAGCCACTGTCGATCGGGCTACAGGCCGCCAAGAAGGCTGCGATGAAACCCGGAGATGTCGCGGTCGTCATCGGCGCGGGGACGATCGGCGCGATGACCGCCCTGGCCGCACTGGCAGGCGGCGCGTCGCGCGTCATTCTGGCAGATGTGATCAAGGAAAAACTGGCTCTCTTCGCCGACAATCCAGCAGTTACGACAGTTAATGTGCTGGAGCAACGGCTGGCCGATGTTGTTCGGGAAGTCGCCGCGGGCTGGGGTGCCGACGTCGTGTTCGAAGCGAGTGGCAACGCGAACGTCTACGATGACCTGTTTGATCTCCTCTGCCCGGGTGGCTGTGCGGTCCTTGTTGGAATGCCGGTCGACCGCGTGCCGCTCGACGTCGTTGCCATGCAGGCGAAGGAAGCGCGCCTCGAATCGGTGTTCCGCTACGCGAATGTGTTCCCGCGCGCGCTGGCGCTGATCAGCTCAGGAATGATTGATGTGAAGCCGTTCATCTCGCGCAAGTTCGCGTTCGCCGACGGCCTCAGGGCGTTCGAAGAGGCGGCAGCAGGGCGCCCGAATGATGTCAAGATCCAGATCGAGATGGACTGAGCCATGGCCAAAATCGTCTGCAGAGGCCTCACGAAGCGTTACGACGGCGGGCCGCCGGTGCTGCATCCACTCGATATGGAAATCGACGACGGTGAGTTCGTCGTGTTGCTCGGGCCATCCGGATGTGGCAAATCCACGATGCTTCGCATGATTGCGGGTCTCGAAGGTATCACGGGCGGGGACCTTGCGATCGGTGACACCGTCGTGAACGACTTGCCGGCGCGCGAGCGTAACGTCGCGATGGTGTTCCAGAACTACGCCCTGTATCCGCACATGACAGTGTATGACAACGTCGCGTTTGGCTTGCGCCGGCTGAAGGTGCGGGCTGCAGAAATCGACCGTCGCGTGCGAGAAGTCGCTGCGATGCTGAACCTCGACGGGTTGCTCGATCGCAAACCGCGAGCAATGTCGGGCGGCCAGCAGCAGCGCGCTGCGATCGCTCGGGCAATGATCAAGACACCCGAGGTATTCCTCTTCGATGAGCCGCTGTCCAACCTCGACGCGAAACTGCGAGCCCAATTACGAGGCGATATCAAGCGGCTACACAAGCGCCTGAAGACCACGACGGTGTATGTGACGCACGACCAGCTCGAGGCCATGACGCTCGCCGACCGTGTGATCCTGATGCGGGGCGGGCGGATTGAGCAGGCCGGCACGCCATCTGATCTGTACCATTTCCCGTATACGCTGTTCGCCGCAGGGTTCATCGGCACACCCGCCATGAATCTCATATCCGGGACGGTCGAGCGAACAGGTGAAACGTGCTTCGTCCAGGTGCAGGGCCAGCGCTGGGCTCTTGTCGGGCCGCGTTTCGCAGGGCTGCAGCACCGCCAGGCGGTGAAACTGGCGATCCGGCCGAACTATCTGAAGGTGGCGTCCGCAGACGATGAGTTCGGCTCGCTAAGGCTTCGCGGCAAGGTGGAGCTGATCGAACTGCTGGGCGCGGAGGCGCTTGTCACGTTCGAATTCGCCGGCGAACGCCTGGCCGCCCTGGTGCCAGCGGGTGACCTACCCGAACTGGATAGCGTGGTAACGTTTCAGTTCAAAGTAGCCGACCTGCACGTTTTCGATGCCCAGACGGAGCAAAACGTCTCATTGCCTGTTCCTCAGAGCATCAGAACAACGCTCGCCGGTCCGCCACATCAAGAATTGGGTGTACAGGGAGCGGCTTAGCATTAACAAAAGAAGTCGCGGCGTCGAGACGGCCGAGGAGGAGAAGCGGTATGAATCCGGACCTGGAGTTGGTATACACGCGACGGGACGAGTCGTTCCGTGCCTGGGCGCACGACTATCCGCATACGGTAGCGAAATGGCACTTTCATCCGGAGTATGAGATTCACGTCATCCGGGCGTCGACCGGCAAGTTTTTTGTCGGCGATTTCATCGGTGACTTCGCGCCAGGTAACCTGGTGATCACCGGGCCGAATTTACCGCACAACTGGATCAGCGAAGTCGGCGAGCGCGAAACCGTGCCGTCACGCGACGTGGTCCTCCAGTTTTCGCGTGACGCGGTCGAACGCATGGTGGCCGCGTTCACCGAATTGCACTCGATCGTCGGCCTGGTCGACGATGCAGCGCGCGGGATACAGTTTCCGGATGCGGTGGGCCTGGCCATTGCGCCAATGATGCTGGAGCTTGCTGTTTCACACGGTTGTCGCCGCGTCGAATTGTTGATGTCGATCTTCGACAGGTTGTCGGCGTGCACCGAGCGCACCTTGCTGGCGGGACCCGCATACGATGTCAACGCGCATCGCTACATGCAGTCCACGATCAATCAGGTGCTCTCGTACATTCAGCAGAACCTCCCGGGCACATTGCGCGAAGCTGATGTCGCTGAGCTTGCCGGCATGAGCGTGAGCACGTTCACACGCTTTTTCCGACGACATACGGGGTGTACGTTTGTGCAGTACCAGAACCGGCTCCGGATCAACGAAGCGTGTGAACTGCTGATGTGTTCGACGCTTAGCGTGACGGAGATCTGCTATCGCGTTGGCTTTAACAATCTGTCGAACTTCAATCGTCAATTCCTTTCAACGAAAGCGATGCCGCCATCGAAGTTTCGCGCGCTGCATCAGCTTAACGAACACATGATCGCGGCTTGACGTTTTGCTTCGGCAAGACGAGCCGGCCGCAAGAACCAGGACGACACTCTTGACTTTCCTTGGAATCGACCTTGGGACCTCCGAGGTAAAAGCGCTACTCACAGACGACGAATCGCACACGATCGCCACCGGCAGTGCACGACTTGAAGTCGAGAATATTCACCCCCACTGGTCCGAACAGAGCCCGCAGGCGTGGTGGCACGCCACACTTGATGCAATCGCGCAGGTGCGGGCGTCCAATCCCGCTGGCTTTTCGGCGCTACGCGGTATTGGGTTATCTGGACAGATGCATGGCGCGACCCTGCTTGATCGCGCCGGTCAGGTGTTACGCCCGGCGATCCTGTGGAACGACACCCGGGCGTTTGCCGAATGTGTGGAGCTCGAAGCGCTGGTTCCAGAGTCGCGCTCGATTACCGGCAACCTTGCGATGCCGGGTTTCACCGCGCCGAAACTGCTCTGGCTGTCTAAATACGAACCGGCCGTGTTCCGCGCAGCGCACAAGATCCTATTGCCGAAGGACTACGTGGCGTGGCGCTTAACTGGCGAGTTCGTCTCCGAGATGTCCGATGCGTCGGGCACACTGTGGCTCGACGTCGCGAAGCGTGACTGGTCGGACAGGATGCTCTCCGCGACCGGCCTTTCGCGTGAGCACATGCCCAGGCTGGTAGAAGGCAGCGAGGCTGCGGCACAGTTAAACGATACATTGCGGCGCGAATGGGGCATTGCTAGCCCAGTGCTCCTTTGCGGCGGTGCGGGTGATAACGCAGCCAGCGCGATCGGCATGGGCGTCGCCGACGCCGGTAGCGCGTTCCTGTCATTGGGCACGTCTGGCGTGCTGTTTGCCGGAACTGACCGGTTTGCGCCGAATCCCGCGCAGGCGGTGCACGCGTTCTGCCATTGCTTGCCGGACCGCTGGCATCAGATGAGCGTCATCCTGTCGGCGGCTTCAAGTCTCGCGTGGCTGTCCGACGTGCTTAAGAAGGACGTCGCCGAGCTTGCCGGCTTGGCCGAGAAGGCCGACGCGCGGGGCGCACCGCTGTTCCTGCCGTACCTGAGCGGTGAGCGTACGCCTCACAATGACGCGAATGCAAAGGGTGTGTTCTGGGGGCTAACCAGCGCTCACGGTGAGGCCGACCTTGCGTACAGCGTGATGGAAGGCGTGGCTTTCGCGATGGCCGACGGTTACGCAGCGCTACAAGGTGCCGGGACGGCGCTGGGCACGGCGTCTTTCATTGGAGGCGGCTCGCGTAGCCGTTTCTGGGCGAAGCTTTGTGCAACAGCCACTGGCGTTGCAATGCGCCGCCATCATGGCGGAGATGTCGGCGCCGCTTTAGGCGCTGCACGGCTTGCGCGGTTGGCCGTCACGAAGGAGAACGTCAAGCAGGTGTGTACGTCTCCGGCAACGATCGAGGTATGCGAACCCGACGCAGGGCACCGGACCGTGACCCGGGACCGGCTCGCGCGATATCGCAGAATATACGCGGCGCTTAAAGACGAATTTTCCAGATAGATGTTCATCCAGATCCGTGTATCTCGAAGTTCCGGATTGAGATTGCTTATGTCTTTGCCAGCCTTCCTGTCGCGCCGTTGCTTCTTTCTGTGTCCATGGCCAAGATTGCTGGCGAGGGTGCGCGAGGCGTCGTGAGAATCGCGGCGTTCGATCCCAACTTGCCTGTGGGCGATCAAGTATGGACGAGCGTTGCACCTGACTGTGGACGGTTGCGTCAGGCAGTACGCGGCCATCTGGACGACCTCGGTCCGACGATACTCACAGTTGATAGCGGACGCTCACAGACGCCCACTTCCTTGTCCGGCTATCAGACCAGGCTGATGACCTGCCTGCAGTCACGCCCCAACGAATGACCGCTGTCTGGGTTGACGCAGACGTTCAAACGTCCGCTCCACTCTGTGGATGAACGACCGAAACTGGCCGAACCCGAAAATTCGGGTTCCGGCCGAGACTAACAGAGTGCGCCAGCGCCGCGAATTCGGGATTCCGCTGAATGCGAGCAGGCCTGCGGAGTGGCCGCTTGCCCCCGCTTCAATCAGAGGTTCGACACGCAGCCATTATTCGACTAGGCTTATCAGAAGCCCCGTGCTGCACAAACGCGTTGAAAATCCGCCAAGAAAGATTCGATTCAAACATCTGTTTGCAGGGTATCTCACGATAAGCTACCGACCATGGACGACATCTCTCCGCAGGCCTTCGTCGATGCCGCGATCGCCTATCAGAAGACTGCCGCAGTGAAAGCCGCCGTCGAGCTCGATCTGTTCACCGCGATAGCGGACGAGCACGGCGACGTTAAGCGTATAGCCGAGCGGGTAAAGGCCGCCGAGCGCGGTGTGCGCATACTCTGCGACTTTCTGACCGTGCACGGGTTTCTGCAGAAGGAAACGGGACAGTACCGATTGACGCCGTCGACCGCCGCATTCCTGACGACTTCCTCGCCGGCCTGGACGGGGAGCATCGTGGATTTCCTGGCGGCTCCTGAAATGACGGCACTGTGGCTGGACGACCCTGCGGCGTTCGTTCGCAACGGAGGAGCCGTAGGGCTGGGCAACATCGCCCCCGAGCATCCCGTCTGGGTGAAGTTTGCGCGTGCGATGGCACCCTTCGTGACACAAACCGCACAGAGCATCGCGCAACACGTGAGTGCACGGCCTCAGGCACCGAAGCGCGTGCTGGACATTGCAGCCGGGCATGGGCTGTTCGGAATCGCGATCGCCGAAGCGATTCCCGGCGCGGAAATCGTGGCGACCGACTGGCAACCGGTTCTCGAGGTCGCGACGGAGAACGCCGCAGCGGCCGGTGTCAGTTCGCGTTACCGCACGGTCGCCGGCAGTGCGTTCGAAGTCGATTGGGGTACGAATTTCGATCTGGCGCTGGTCACGAACTTCCTGCACCACTTCGATCCGCCAACCTGCGTGGAATTACTCTCGAAAGTCCGCAGGAGCCTCAGTCCCGCAGGGCGAGCGCTCGCGGTGGAATTTGTTCCCGACGAGGATCGCGTGTCGCCGCCGTTCGCAGCCGCGTTTTCCTTTATGATGCTTGCATCCACGCCGCAAGGCGACGCGTACACCGCGCGCGAACTCGAGCAAATGGGCCGCGAAGCCGGCTTTTCCAACGTAACGGTGACGCCGCTGCCACCTTCGCCGCAAGCCCTCGTTGCATTCGAGTAGCGCACACCCCTCGCGCTCCAGGCACCGCATTTCGTAATGGAGACGGCGTTCAGACGATGTCGATGTTGAAGGTTGCGCTGCCGGCCGACCTGACGGTCGACGCCGAGGTGTGCTCGGCACGGGCGCGGGCGGCTATCTTCCGCCGTCGCGGACGCCCGACGACGTATGCTCTTGCTGACGTACAAAACCTGGTCGATCTTGCTCGTCCTGCGGTCGATGCCGCTCGCAGCCTCGTCGATACCGGAGAACTCTCACTTGCAGTGATCGCCAGAGAGACCGGATTTGGCGATACCGAAAGAATGCGCAGAGCATTCGTCAGGACGCTCGGCCACCCCCTCATTGCTTCACGGAATTTTCAAGAAGGGTTCCGCACCTTGTCCACGGCTCAGTCCCCGCACATGGTTGCGGCGCGATTGGCAGCAAACGTGTACACGGCGATCCGTCAGCGGGCCGCGCTTAATCGTTGCCTGCCTGAAGGCGGTGCGTTTCAGCGGAGATCGAAGTACGGATGCCGAAAGCAGGCGCGTCCGGCGACGCCAAGCACATCACTTGCGGGCTGGATGGTCGCCACCGCGAGACCCGCTCCTGCGAACGCGCACGCGCCGGACACCAGCGCGACTGCGCGCAGCGCGTCAGTGATGGCGTCGGTTTCCGCCTTCGCCGCACCAGTTCGATGAACACTTTACAGAGCCGACATTGGAATCCTCAACGGCGGCTTTCCGGTTGGTGGTGTGAACGCGTACTGCCGGCCAGGAGGAGTCCCTCGGTGCGTGCCTCTGAACGACCGCTTAGCCGTTACTATCGGACCATCAATCGATGGCCAATGAGACGCAGGACTATGCGATTTTTTATTACTCGCAGAAGCGGCTGAGAGGGCAGAACTATAGTTCCCCACGTTTGTCGCTTGACGCCTGATCATCGCTCTTGTCATCTCGTTTTTCCACAGAACATCTTGCCTCCGAGGCAATGCGAGTTGAGAAGACTCCAATCTCTCGACTAATACAGTGTCGCCTTGGATCGAGAATCGGTAGGACGGATTTGGCGCGTAACTGGTCGTGATCCGCGCATCAGTACTTTGGGCCGCGCGATCCCTATGAGGCACTCCGCACGCGCCTTCCGGAACAGGTCTTTACTCTCGCGCATGCCTCGTCCACGGCCACGCAGATTTCTTTTAAGCGTTGGCACCACCATCGACGGTCAGCGTCGAGCCGGTGACGTAGCTTGCGCTGGCACTCGCGAGGAATACCACCGCCTGCGCGATGTCCGCGCCTTTGCCATAGTCGCCCGTCGCCGTCAGCGATTTCAATGTCGATGCAAACGGACCTTCGACCGGGTTCATGTCGGTATCGATCGAACCCGGCTGAACGAGATTCGCCGTAATACCCTGTGACCCTAGCTCTCTCGCAAGGCCTTGGGTGAAGGCCACGAGCGCGGATTTTGAACCCGCATATACTCCGAGCACCGACGCCGGAACCCGATCGGCAAAGTAGCTTCCGATCGAAATGATCCGCCCGCCGGTCTTGAGATGAGGAATCGCCGCCTTTGCAGTTATGATCGGCGCACGCACGTTGACGTTGAGGGTCGCATCGATGTCTTCGATCGAAATATCTCTTACGTTACCCATTCGAAGAATGCCGGCATTGTTGACCAGGATGTCGAGCCCGCCCAGCGTTTCGACCGTCTTCTGCACCGACGCTTGAATCGCCGATGCATCTGCGCTGTCGGCCTGGATGGCAACGCCACGTCGGCCTTCCGCTTCGATCGCCTTCACGACACTAGCGGCCTGCTCCGCCGATTTTTCATAGGTGATCGCCACATCTGCGCCGGCTGCTGCCAAGGCCTTCGCGATTTCAGCCCCGATTCCCCTGCTTGCTCCCGTTACCAGAGCGCGTTTTCCACTCAGCGTCATTACAATCTCCTTGGTGTGTAAAACGATACAGACGGTTATAAATTGCCGTCTGCCTGTGTTAAGGAAGGTCTGCACAACCCGCTTTTGAAGCATTACCTTTCGCATCAAGCGCAGCCTCGGCCTTCAGATCTTTGTTGGTGAGTTGATTGCCATGGTTTTTCCGCGCGCCGGAGCGCTCCAACCAGACATGTGATCTTCATCGGCCCGGTGTTTCAAGCTTTGCGCAAAGCTCTACGCGCCATCCATAAATTGCCCAAAGCAAACAGCGTAGTGATCTGGGCGGTGTTCTTCATCAAACCACGATAGCGGGTCTTCATGTAACCGAACTGTCGCTTGAGGATGCGAAACGGGTGTTCGACCTTGGCCCGAATACCCGCCTTCAGGCGCTCGATCTGATCATAGATCGCGTCCAACGAGTCGCTCAGATCCAGTTTCCTGCGCTTTGCCGGTCGCATCGCCACATGCCAACGAACCGCGTCAGTCTCACAACGCTTTTCGATACCCTGATAACCGGCGTCCGCATACACGTCCGTTTCCTCACCATGCAGCAACGCCTGGGCTACGGTGATGTCGTGAACATTGGCCGCCGTTCCAATGACCGTATGGACCAGGCCCGAGTCGGCGTCCACGCCGACATGCATTTTCATCCCGAAGTACCAGTTGCCACCTTTCTGCGTTGATTGCATTTCCGGATCACGCGTGCCGGAGCCATTCTTTGTCGAACTGGGCGCGGCAATCAGAGTGGCGTCGACTGCCGATCCAGCCTTGAGCATCAGGCCTTTCTCCGTCAGGATTTCATTGACCAGCGCCAGCATTTGCACCGCCAGTCCGTGCGTTTCCAGCAGATGGCGGAACCGGAGAATCGTGCTTTCATCCGGCAAGCGAACCATCCCGCCGTCGAGACCCGCGAACTCGCGATACAGCGGAACGTCATAGAGTGCCTCTTCCATGGCAGGGTCTGACAGACCGAACCATTGCTGCATGAAATTAATCTGCAACATCGTTGCAATCGGGAACGGCGGCCGACCGGTTTTGCCCGTGGGATAGTGCGGCTCAATCAGCGCAATCAGCTTCAACCAGGGCACAACACGTCGCATCTCATCGAGAAATTCCCGCTTGCGCGTGCGCTTCGTTGACAGATCCAGACCAAGACCAAGCTGCGTCATCACGTTGCCCCCCACCTAATTCGCTCTGTTTCCAGGATAGCTCAGCAACAACGCAATGCCAGGACTTTTGCAGATCTTCCTTAACAATCAAATTTCATCGCCGCAAAACGCGACGCCTCAAGGCGCCATCTGATCAAGCGCACCCTTGCCCTTCACGGGTTTGTCATCCCTGGCGAAAAAGAGCCTGAAGCTCGGCATACGGCACAGGCGTGTCATCGAGCGATTCAGAGCGACCACTCTCCAGGAATTCGCGTGCGATGGCCTTCGCTTTACCGAGCACGACTTGCGAGATGCCGCTGCCCGCACTGAGCCGACGAACCCCTTGCTTACCGAGCGTCGCGGCATCGGCAAGCCCGGGAACCGCCATGACGTTAAGCGGTATCCGGATCGAGCCGGCTATCGTCTCGATATCGGACGTATGCACAAGTGCAGGAAGAAAAAGACCATCCGCGCCCGCCGATGTATACAGCTTCCCTCGTGCGATCGACTCTTCCGGCTGCGTCGATTTCTCGACAAGGCTTGCCAGAAAAACGTCGCTGCGTGCGTTAATGAAGAGTTCCGAACCGG
The DNA here is from genome assembly GCF_050435625.1 of Paraburkholderia sp. RAU6.4a. Classification (NCBI taxonomy): domain Bacteria; kingdom Pseudomonadati; phylum Pseudomonadota; class Betaproteobacteria; order Burkholderiales; family Burkholderiaceae; genus Paraburkholderia; species Paraburkholderia sp. RAU6.4a. The sequence continues at coordinate 492,713 of NZ_JBNDKQ010000001.1, read as the reverse complement.
ACTTCGCAACGGCACGCTTGATCGCCTCGATCTTGGAAGCGAGAAGCGACGCTGCGTCCGGGCCGTCCTCGATATTGATGCCGGCAATTCCTAGCTCCACCAGCCGCATGACATGGTCCGCAACCGTTTTCGGGTCGTCGGAATAGCCGTTTTCAATATCGACCGACAGTGGCACCTTCAGAACGCGGATGATGCGTCGAACAGTGGCTACAACCTCATCGAAGGGAAGAACCCGTCCGTCCGGATAACCCAGTGCCCATGCGAACCCTGCGCTGGTCGTCGCGATTGCCGGAGCGCCTAGCGCTTCGACAAGACGTGCACTCCCGGCGTCCCACACATTCGGTAACCGTAGCGGCGATGCATTGCGGTGCAACTGATGAAATGTGCTTGCGTGAGACATTGTTGTTCCTCCTTGCGGATCAGGTAAGGCCAGCGCGAAGAGAGCCCAAATACCGGCATCGTGCACAGTCTTCGTCCGGCGATTGCATTGATGATTAACTGGCAACGCTCACGCAGCAACAACGCGCTTCGCCGTATTTGAGAACGACGCAATGCGACGCGTTGCAAGCCCGGACACGACGATTGCGATGACCACCGGAACGCTGGCGAGGTAGCCCAGGTTGTGAGTGCCGATGAGCGGAATCATGGCTGCACCGAGGGCGCCCGCGATCGACACACCCACGTAGGTCGCCGACGTATTCAGACCGACCAGCACGGAGGTCATCGGCGGATTGAGGCTCGCGAGTCGAAACTGTTGCGGCACCAGTACACCCCATGCACAGGCTCCCCAGATCGTGACCGCGATTGCCGCACTCCAAAGGTGTGCGCCGGTGATCGGCATCGTGAGGATGACGATGGCGACGATAGAGAGTTTGATCACGACGACCTTGTGCGAGCCGATCCTGTCGAGAATGCGTCCGGTCAGCAGATTCGAACAGGTGCCCGCAAGCCCCCATAGCACCAGCAGTCCGCCGAGCAACACTGCGCTGTGACCCGTCGCACGGTCGAACACGACGGAGAAGTAGCTGAACATGATGAAGGTACCGATCTGCGCCAGCACCGTCGTGGCAAGCGTGAGTCCGACGCGGGAATCCGTGACCGGAGACAGACGCCCGGTGAGCGAGATGGCGGGCGGCAGCGGGACTTCGGGCAAAAACGCCAGGATACCGGCGAACGCAGCAGCGCCCAGCACGGCGACCAGCACCAAAGTCCAGTGCCAGCCCGCAAGCCCGCCGATCACCGCACCGATCGGCGAGCCTAGCGCAGTCGCCGTCGTCAGGCCGGCAACGATGATCGACAACGCATATCCGCGACGCTCGGGCGGCACGAGCGATGCACCGGTTCCGCTGGCAGTCGGTGAGAACATTGCTGCACCAAGACCGGCAAAAGCCCGCGTGGCCAACGCGATGCCGAAGTTTGGCGCAACGATGGTACCGAGATTGGCGATGACGAACAGCCCGATACCGCTGAGCAACAGACGCTTGCGCGCAACGTTGGCAGCCAGCGCCGCGATGGTCGGACCGAGTAGTGCGTAGCTCAGTGCATAGACACTGATCAGCTGGCCGGAAGCGCCGATGCTAACGCCGAACGAGTGAGCAATTTCCGGCAGGATGCCCGCGAAGACAAAGCTGTCGGTGCCAAGCGCGAACATGCCAAGTGCGAGTGTTAGAAGGCGGCGATCCATGGGGACTTCTCCGTAAAGATGGCGAGTAGAGTTGCTTGACGAAACTATAGGTAAGCCGCGCGGGCCGCACTACCAGGCGGAAGTGGGAAGCTGTTCCCCACAAAACGGACAGGTGGATTGCCGCGCACATTGCTGCTACGCGGCACGAAGCGGCAAGTAGGCGCACGTAGGCGCACAAAACGCGCCCCTACGAGTCAGTTCGTCTGGGCGACGTGCTGCTCAGGAGCGTCCCATCCGCCTCCCAGCGAACGGAACGTTCTCACCGCAGCGCGGGCAGCGTCTGCCTCCGTCGCATCGAGATCGTTGCGGGCATCGAGAAGCTGTCGATCGGCATCGAGCACATCGGTCAGCGTGATCGAACCTGCGCGATACGCCTTCTCCGAGAGATCGCGCGCCTTCATCAACGAGTCGACCTCCTGCTGGATTTCCTGCAAACGGATCTCCGTTTGAGAAAGCGTCATCAAGGCGTCTTCGACGTCCTCAGTTGCCTTGAGCGCTGCCTCGCGATACTGCGCGAGTGCTTCCGCATACGATCCGCGCGCATTCCTGACCTCGGCATCGACCTTGCCGAAATCGAAAAGACGCCATTGCAGCGCGCCTGTCCCGACAGGCTGGAACGACTTCGCACTGAGGAAGCCGCTGCCGGTGATGCTGTCGAATCCCAGTGCGCCGGCGAGCGAAATCTTCGGGTAGTACTCGGAAAGTGCCGCGCCGATCGCTTCGTTCGAGGCTGCCAGATGACGCTCTGCAGCAATGATGTCAGGGCGGCGTCGCAGCACATCGACGGGCTGATCCATACGTCCGATCGCGGGAACCTCCGGAATCGCGCCAGCGTGCGCGCCGAGTTCCACCGCATAGGTGCCCGGCTGCGCACCCATCAGCACATCGAGTCGATTCAATTGAGCTTCGAGCGTCACCCGTAAGCTCGGGACAGTGGCCCGTGCCTGACGCAACAGGGCTCCCGCCTGTGCGACTTCGCGCGCGTCGGCGGCACCGGCCTGCTTGCGCGCTTTCACGAGTTCGAGCAGATGTGCATCGGTATCCACCTGATCCTGCGTGACTGCCAGTGCCGCCTGCAGTCCTCTGATTTGCAGATACGCGTCCGCGGCGTCGGCCGCCACTGTTACGCGCGTTCCAAGTTGCGCAGCCTCGGCGGCCTGTTCTTCGTCAGTGGCGGCTGCATGCGTGCGCCTCAAGCCGCCGGCCAGATCGATTTCCCAGCTTGCAGTCGCACCCGCGACATATTCCTTCTGGTTGCGACTGTAATTGGGGAATGCGCTCGCGAGCGTGCCTAGAGGACTCTGGACACTCTGATGCTCTGCCGAATACGACGCGTTGGCATCGACGGTAGGAAGCAGTTGCGCGCCCGCTGCCTGAGCCGCAGCGCGCGACTGCGCAACCCGTGCGATCGAAGCCTGAATACTCAGGTTTTGAGCCAGCGCGCGCTGTACCACCTTGACCAGTTCTGGGTCGTCGAACCCGGTCCACCAGCTATCGAGTTTCGGTGCCGGCAGCGTCGTCTGGCGGTCAGCGACTGTCTTCGCGTTGTGGAACGATGTCATCTCGATGTCGGGCGCGACATAGTCCGGTCCGACGGCACAGCCCGCAAGGAAAGCGCTGACGATCAGACTGCCCATGATCGCTTTCGATGTTCTGGATATGACGGTGTTCATTTCACTTCTCCTCTACCGAGTTGCCGGGGCAACGCTGGCGTGTCCTTGATGCCAAGCTTGCGAACGAAGGCAAAAAACGCAGGCGTGAACGCAAGCCCGAAGAGCGTCACGCCGAGCATGCCGAAGAACACCGTCGTGCCGAGCGACTGCCGCATTTCCGAGCCTGCCCCGCTTGCGATGGCAAGTGGCGCGACCCCTGCAATAAACGCGAACGACGTCATCAGGATCGGGCGCAGTCGCACGTGGGCTGCATGGACCGCCGCGTCCTCCGCACCGACACCGTCCTCCTCCTGGCGCTGCTTCGCGAACTCGACAATCAGGATCGCGTTCTTCGCCGCGAGCCCCACAAGGACGACAAAACCGATTTGCGCGAGGATGTCGATCGGCATCCCTCTAACGTTCAGTCCAATCGCGGCTGCGAGAAGACACATCGGAACGATCAGAACGATCGCGAGCGGTGTTTTCCAACTTTCATACTGCGCGGCAAGGACCAGAAAGACGAACAACGCAGACGCCGCGAAGATCACGAGCGGCGACATGGTCTGCTCTTTTTGCTGATGAGCCAGGTCGGTCCACTCATAGGAGACCCCGTTCGGAAGCACCTGATCCGCGAGATGTTCCATATGCTCGATCGCGTCTCCCGATGAGTAGCCTGGCCCGGCCGCGCCCATGATTTCTGCGGCGGGATACATGTTGTAGCGAGGCACCCGATAGGGTTCGGTCACGTTCTGGAATGTCGCGACACTGCTGACAGGCACCATTTCACCGGCCGCATTGCGGACCTTGAGACGGCCGATATCCTCCGGCGTCTGACGGAATGCCTGATCGCCCTGCACCCGAACCTGATACGTGCGGCCCATGAAGTTGAAATCGTTCACGTACTGGGAGCCGAGATAGAGGTTCATCGTCGAAAACACATCGGTTGGCGTGAGACCGACTTTCTCTGCTTTCAGGCGATCGATATCCGTGAACACGGACGGTGCTCCGGCGTTGTATAGCGTAAAGACGCCGCCGAATACCTTGTCCTTGTTAGCCGCTGCGACCAGAACATTAGCGGCCTTTGCGAGTGCCTGCGGACCCACGCCACCGCGATCTTCGAGCATCAGCTTGAAGCCACCCGCTGAACCCAGTCCCTGAACCGGCGGTGGATTGACCACGACGACGACCGCATCCTTGACGACCGAGACCCGCTTGCGCAGCGTGACCAGCATCGATGCTGCGTTGACGCCTGGGACGTGCTTCCCATAGAGCGAGGGAAGTCCATAGAAAAGCGTACCCACGTTAGGCGCGGTGGTGCCCGTCGTCACATCGAAACCTGCCACCGGCGACGTATGCGTGACACCCTTCATTCCCGGCGTATTCAGAACGATGTCGTTGATCTCCCGGATCACCTTGTCGGTGCGCTCGAGGCTCGAACCTGGCGGAAGGAATGCAATGACGGCCTGATATCCGATGTCCTGATCCGGAATAAAACCCGTTGGCATCCTCGACATCTGGAATGCAGTCGCAGCAATCAGCCCTGCATAGACGATCAGCATCACAGTCGTCGCGCGGACGAAACGGCCGGTCAGCTTTCCATACCTGGACGACAACCATTCGAACGACAGGTTGAATCGTCCAAAGACTGCATGGTGGATGCGGCCGAGCATACTGGCTCCGCCGTGAGGTTTCTCCATCGCATGAGGCTTGAGAAGCACGGCACAAAGTGCGGGACTCAGCGTGAGAGAAACGAAGCACGAGATGACGGTGGATGCCGCAATCGTAATCGCGAACTGCTTGAAGAAAAGACCGGAGATGCCGGACATCAAGGCCGTGGGACCGAACACTGCGCACAGCGTGAGCGCGATGGCAATGATCGCGGTCGAGACCTCGTTCATCGTTTGATGCGCCGCTTCTCGTGGTGACATGCCACGCGCCATATTCCGTTCGACGTTCTCGACCACCACGATTGCATCGTCCACGACGATCCCAACGGCGAGGACCAGTCCGAACAGTGAGAGGTTGTTAATCGACGCGCCGAACAGCGAAAGGATCGTGAAGGTTCCGACCAGCGAAACCGGAATCGCGACGACCGGAATGATCGTGGCGCGCCAGTTCTGAAGGAACAGATACACCACCCCCACCACGAGTAGCACGGCAATGGTGATCGTTTTGGCGACTTCTTCGATGGACTGACCGACGAACGTCGTGGGGTCGTAGATCTTGATGTAGTCGATGCCGGGCGGGAAGCTCTTCCTTAGTTCCGCCATCTTTTTCCAGACGGCATGCTCGACCTGCACGACGTTCGCATCGGGCGTAGCAATCACGAACCAGGGCGTCGACGCGTAGCGGTCTGCATAAGCCTTGGAACCGTAATCGACCGAGCCCAGTTCGGCGCGACCGATATCGCGAATCCGGGTAACACGACCCTGCGAGTCAGACTTGACGACGATATCGCCGAACTGCTCGGGCGTCTTGAGACGACCCAGCGCATCGACGTTGATCTGGTAAGCACCGGTGCCTTTATTCGAAACGGGCGGTTGATTGAGGACGCCCGCCGACAAGGGCGCGTTCTGAGCGCGAAGTGCCGCCAGAATTTCGGTGGCGCTGATGTTGTACGACGCAGCCTTGTCCGGATCGATCCAGATCCGCATTGCGTACTGCCGCTCGCCGAATAGCTGGAAGTCCGACACGCCCGGCAGACGCGCGATCTGGTCGCGGATCTTGAGCATATAGTTCGACATGTACTCAGGACTGCGTGATCCGTCGGGCGAGTAGACGTGTACGCCGAGCAGAAGGGCCTGAATCGTCTTCTTCACCTGGACGCCTTGCAGCTGCACGTCCTGCGGCAAGCGCGACAAGGTATCTTCGACGCGGCTACGTGTCAGCAGCAGCGCAGTGTCCGGGTTCGTGCCGACCTTGAAGATCACCGTGATCGTCAGCTGACCGTTACCCGTCGACTGGCTCGAAATGTAGTCCATGTTCTCGACGCCGTTGATGGACTGTTCAAGCGGCGTTGCAACGGTGCGGGCAATGGTATCGGCCGACGCACCCGGATACGACGTCGTAATCTGGATCGTCGTGGGAACGATGTTCGGATATTGGGCCACGGGCAACGACATCATGGTTGCCAGACCGATCAGAACCACGAATATGTTGAGCACCGCCGCAAAACGTGGGTGCTCGATAAAGAAGTGAGTCAGTTTCATGATGCCGCTCCTTCGTTACCCTGCTCCGTCGAGAACCTTATCGTTCCGGCTTGCGGGGAAATCTTCGCGCCGGGATGGACAGCCGCAATGCCGTCGATCACGACGCGATCAGTCGGCTTCAATCCAGAGCGGATGATTCGCAGACCGCCGCGGAGATCGCCTGTCTCGACCTTTCTCGGCGTGGCCACGTTGTCGTCTCCAACGACGTAGACCATGTGGTCCGTCTGGTCCTCGAGTACGGCGGCGTCGGGCACGAGCAATGCCGGTTGCGGTGCAGTCGTTGCGAGCCGGACACGGGCAAAGCCTCCGGGCGTCAACGACAGATCGCTATTGGGAATGGTTGCGCGCGCGTGGATGGTCCCGCTCGACCGGTCGAGCGCGTTGTCGATGAAATTAAGCGTGCCGGTGCGGGTAAAACCGCTATCGCCGGTCGGCGAAATATTCACCGTGTCGGCCAGCGGCCCTCTCTGCGTTCCACGCGAGCGCTGGAATGCGGCGTAGTCGTTTTCGCTGATATCGAAATCCAGATGGACCGGATCGAGCGAAACGATGGTCGCGAGCAGCGTCGTTGGGCCGCTACCTGCGCGGCTGCCGGACACCAGATTGCCGGTCGACACCTCGTGCGTGCCGATGCGGCCGGTGAACGGTGCCGTGATCTTGCAGCGATCCAGGTCGAACCTGGCGTCGCGAACCAGCGCATTTGCATTGTCGACGGCCGCTTGAGCCGCACGCTGCTCGGCGACTTTCTGATCGACGTTCTCGACCGTGCCTGCCTCCGAGCGCTGCAATTCCTGAGCGCGGGCGAGCTGCCGCGTTGCGAGTGCCAGTCGGGCATTCGCGGATTCCAGTTCGGCTGTCGCTTCACTCAGTTTGATCTGATACGGTTCTGGGTCGATCTCGAAGAGCAGATCGCCTTTATGCACGATGTCGCCGTCCCTGAAGTTGATCTGGGTAAGCGTGCCACCGACCTGCGCACGCAATTCGACGCGGTTCACCGCTGAGAACTGGCCAAAGAACGCGAGCCGGCCTTCGATATCGCGCTGCAATGGCGCACTGACTGCAACGGACGGCGGCGACGGCACGGCAACAGGAGCCGAACTCGACGAATGCAGGTGAAACGCCGTCGCGGCCACGGCGATGACGACAACGGCCGCGACGCCTTTACCGACCCATCGAACGGCCCCGGCGTTTGCCGAGCGTTCCGGAGCAGCGCTCCGTGTCTCGGACTGATCGATTTGAATGTTCATCGTATTCCTAAGTATGGATACAGGCTGGACAACGGCGTCGTATGCCTTGACTCGCCCGTGAGGTGATCCTTCCTTGCTGTCTTGCAGGAAGGCAGCGCCAATAATCCGGAAGCTGGCCGCGTTCCGGGTATGTCCCGTGACATCTACCGGCTAAGTTTCGTGACGCAACTATAGGTAACGCAGTTGCGTCACACTACTGGCCGAAATCGGGAAGCTGTTCCCCATAAACTGATTAAGTTGCATGACGCAACTTGCGCTACGATATGGTCCATCATGTACAGAAAACGCTTCGATGGAATGGACTGTTCGGTCGCTCGCGCCCTCGACGAGGTCGGCGAGTGGTGGACGCTGCTGATCGTTCGCGAATGCACGCAGGGCAGCAGGCGCTTCGACGAATTTCAGAGCGGGCTCGGTATCTCCCGCAATATCCTGACGGCTCGCCTTGAGCGCTTGATCGAGCTTGAGATTCTCGAACGTTTCCCGCTTGCAGAACGCGCGAATACGTTCGGTTACCGGTTGACCTCGAAAGGGGCAGACCTGTACCCGGTGCTGGTCGCACTCATGCAATGGGGCGACAAGTGGCTAGCGCGAAATGGCAAACCGCCGATCGAACTGGTGGAACATGCAAGCGGGCATCGCGTAGAAGCCGTGGGGGTTCGCTCACCTAGCGGGCAAGCATTGAAATACCAGGACGTGCGGTTTGCGCCCGGGCCAGGCGCGACGAAGGCGACGCGAGAGGTCATCGAGAACCGGAACGACCGGGTACTCGGCAATCAGGATGAAGAATCGTAAGTGGCGAAAGCGGGAAAGATGCTATGACCGCTTTTGCTTGCCGAATCTGGAAAGCGACTCTCTGAGTTTGGGCGCCGCAAAGTCGATGAAGTGACGTAGCTTTATCGCCATCAGGTTTCTGGACACATGCACCAGATGAACCGGCACCGGATCGATTTCAAACTCGGACAGGAGTATCTCGAGTTGTCCGTTTCGAACCGCTTCATCGGCATCGTGTTCGAAGACGAAGGTGATACCGGCACTGTCCATCGCGGCGCTGACGGCAGCGTCCGGCGACGTGACCTCGAGCCGGGCTTTCACTTCGAGCATATAGATCTTGTTGCTCGCAGGAAGACGGAAGCGCCACGGCGACAGATACGGGCTGTTGAAGACGACACACGAATACTTCACGAGGTCGTCGGGTTCGCGCGGGAGTGAATGCTTTGCCAGGAAGTCCGGACTCCCGCAGACGATCGGCCGCAATGAACCAATACGCGTGGCGATCATATTGCTGTCCGGAAGCTCTCCGATCCGCACTGCGAGATCGGCGTGCGAATCGATGAGGTCGATGTTCCGGTCTGAAAGCAGCAGTCGAACGGTGATGTCCGGGTATTGCGCGAGGAACTGGTTGATGACAGGCAAGACATGCAGGCGACCCAGCTGCACAGGTGCCGTCACCACGAGTTCTCCTCTCGCCGTCGAAAACTCACCCGTGGCTTCGTGCTCCTGTTCACGCACGAGATCGAGGATGCGCCGGGCCGCCGCCACATACGACATGCCCGCTTCGGTCAGGGTTAGCTTTCGGGTGGTGCGTATGAGCAAGCGGGTTCCGAGCAGCTCCTCGAGATCGGCCACCTTGCGAGTGAGCGTGCTGACAGGGATTTTCAGTTGACGCGCTGCTGCCGAGAGGCTGCCTCCGTCCACAGCAGTCAGCAACATTTCCATCGCTTCAAGTCGGTCCAAGGCGCTTGCTCACGTAAGGTTCAGCTCGCAGTATTGTATGAGATACAAACATCCCTCGCTGCACAATGACCGGGCGCTTCGCGGCGGTTGTGCGGCGCCGGTTCACGGAAACACATCTCATGGGAGACGCCAATGTATGCACAGGCTATCGCACAATGCGTTCAGGCAGTAAGAGCAATGGAAACCTATCTCGACAAGGCCGAGCGCACCGCGAATGCCAAGAAGTTCGATGTCGCGGTTCTGCTATCGACTCGCCTTGCCCCAGACATGGGCGGGTTGCTCTATCAGATACAAAGCGCTTGCGACTATTTGAAGGGCGGAGCCGCGTGGCTTTCCGGACAGCAGCCACCGCGGCATGAGGACAATGAACACACGCTCGACGAAGCGCGTGCACGCATTCGCAAGACGATCGACTTCGCCGAAAGTGTAGCTGTGGACCAGTACGCGGACGCCGCGAATCGAATCGTCCAGGTGTCGTGGGTGCCCGGTAAGCTAACTGGTGAAAACTATTTGCTGCAGATCGTGATTCCGAATGTCTACTTCCATGTATCTATGGCTTACGCGATCTTGCGCACGAATGGGGTCGACCTCGGGAAAATGGATTTCATCGGTCCGGTCAATTCTGTTGATCTTTGAGCAACACTCTTCCTTGGTCGCAACTCGAAAACCTGCCGCTAACTCCTGCGTCTCCGACCCAAACAAGACTTTTTCAACACAATCCAATCGAAAGCGGACTTTGAACTGCAAGAGCTGACCGCCCGCTTCGGGTCGTGTGCTGTCCTCGCGCAGGCGAAAAGCTTTCATTCGAAATGACCGATGGTCCAAAGACAGCAGAGCAACCCATAGCGGCCCTTGGCCGGAGATTGGCCCAATGACCACAATGGCCGAGCTGCTGCCTCTGAGGCGCCGTCATGAACGACCGGTCCATCTTGTTATCTGCGCTTGAACTCCCAACGTCGCACCGGCGGCGATGCGGTCGACAAGACTCGTTCAGCGAGAAGGCTAACCTGTTCAACCGAAGGTAACGAGCCGCCTGAGTGTCGCGACGGTGAGTTCGGGATGCCCCGTGAGAAACGGCAATCCATGATCGGCAGTCTGAGCGACGCGCGGAGCCGCATGGGGCGGTAAGCCCTCTAGTCGCGCTCGTGAAATTCCCAGGGATTCATCCTGTCGACAGATACCGGTGCATTGGGTCGGGGCACGACGCCCTTCAGGGCTTGCATTGAGCCATCCGGTCCGGACGGCGGATCGACGCGAAGCCAACGCCCCAGCGTATCGCGGACACACTGCTGGCAAAGGTCAAGGCTCACATGGGCGCCGTCGCCGAAAATCGAGCCAAAGCCGCCACGCCAATCGAGCGACATCTTTTCGTACCACTCCCCCTGATCGTCAACGGGCGTCATGCGCCGGCCGCAGCGGTCGCATGTGCATGCCGCGACCTCCTGCACCGTCCTGTCCCGGTATTCGCGCATGACCTATCCTTTTCCCCAGTCCGAATTTTCCCAGTCCGGCGGCACGAGACCAAGCTGCTTCGCAGTGTCGACCGGCAGGCGCAACAGCACCGTGCCCGGGCCGCGCTCCATGTTGCCGAGCATCGTGACTTCAGCGGCTACACCGTCGAGCTCGAGATACACGACGTCCTCCGGCTCAAGAATCTCGGTGTAGAGATCCCAGCCGGGCTGATCACCCTCTTTCGCCTGATACCTGATGTGGTTCCTGGTACTCGTGAATCCCTGTCCCTTTTGCGAGCGTTTCGCCGATGCCCTGATTGTCGGTGGCCAATCGCGCAGATACTGGATGCGGTCAGCGGCGTCACTGACAGCCGCCCCTCGTTTCACTGTTCATCATGCGATCCCGGTTGGCCAGAAAGGTTCGCAGGTGCTCCGGCCTTATCCCTTCTTCCCGATGGAGCAGCCGATCTGAATGCGGCCATGACAGACTCGAGTCGATAACCGCAATATGCTCCAGGGAGCGCCATTGTCGCAATCTCCGATGCCCGGCGTATAGGGTGTAGGGCGAGAAGCAGGTTGGCCGGGCGGCCGCGCTGCCTGACGCTTATCAAATTTACAGCGCATTCCAGAACGCCATCATCGCTCATCACTGACCGTGCACCGCACTCGGGTTCCGGAGAGCCTTTCACTATGGGACGATCGATCCCGTTGCTGCAATGGCGGTACAGGAATGGGAGCGAGAGAACGGTGCGTGAGAACTGTCAGGCATCCTGCGGGCAAAATACCCGCTCATCTTCGACGTCAACCCGACAGTCGCTGATGATCTGGATGCCATTCCAACGGTTTTCTCCCTGTGGGGTTTCGAGTGCGGCGACGGCTGGTTCGATCTGATCGACATGTTGTGCGAGGCTGCAACTTGCTACACGGCACGGCGCACCGCTCTGGCATCAGCGCTGGCCGTTGAGAAAGTCGAACCAGTCGTGCGCAAAGGCACAGCCGTGGTCAGGAATGCCCGAACCGGCCAGCTTCCTGTCGAAGTACGTTCTGGCAGGCTCGGGAATCTCATCCAGACGCACGTAACGGTAGCCTGCGTCATTCACGTGAACCGTCACCTGCGGTGGCGCGGGTCGCGGTGGCAGGGCTTCGCGGCCCTGATTCAGCGCAGCGGCAACACAGCGCGCAACGAGATCCCATACGCTGCCCGCCCATCTCGGATAGCCGCGCACCGTGGCCCGCTCGCCGACCTGCCGGAGCACCGCATCGTCCAGGGCCACCCTGTAGTCCGCAAGAGCCCCGGACCTCACGCGCGCGATGTCCGCCGTCGCGATGACCCGCTTTCCGTCTTCCCGTCCACCGGGCAGCAATTCAATGGTGATTCGAAGCATTCGCCTTTCCTTGTGATCTTGTCATCCGGTACCGCAGTTGCGCGGGCGCGCATCGGGTCGAGGACCCGGACCTGCGCCGCGATCGCCTGCCCCCCAGCAAATCAGGTCGTCCCGGTGGCTCCGCCCGGTCAGCAGAACGCCCCCTCAGAACTTCCAGTAGCCGTCGCGTGGAAGCCCCTGCTGCGCCACGCAGGCGTTGTCGCTTTCGATGGCTTTCGCGTTTTCCTTCCGCCATACCCCGTCCTGCCGGCCGGGCGCAACGCTGCGTACGCCCCGTTGCGCCGCTTATGACCTCTCGAGGCGATGTTCCTTCGCCACACAGACGACGTCCGCGGCCAGCGAAGGGTTCGCCGCTTTCGCCGGCCCGCGGGTGCCGGCCACCGCCTTGCCAGGATCAGCACCGGTGATCCGCCGGGACAGTATGTCGCCGGCGAATGCCGCAGCGTGCTCCATGGACAGCGAAGGCCCCAGCAGGTCACGCATGCGACCATCGGCAACGGCGGTCGTGAACGAAAAGCCCGCCGCGTCCACCGCCAGCATCGCATCCAGCGCCGGAATCCTGAAGGCGAACCCGGCGGCGCGCGCGACCATGCGCGCGACGGTCTGGCGTGCGTGCGACGGATCGATCCCGTATGAGACGGCCACGTCGACCAGTGGCCAGCGATGCGCGCCCACCCCATAGCGGTGGGCCAGCAGGTCGGCATCGCGCGCGGCCTGTGCATCGAGCGGCTGCTCCGGTCGGAGCAGGTTGCGTCCGCGGGTGGCGAGGCACGCCGCGACGCGATGGATGGCAGCCTCGAGCGTTTCCGTGCCGATCGTCACGCGCCAGCGGCCATCGCCTACCCGGGGATGCGACGCCGGCGGCGCCAGCAGTTGCCCGGGCGCGAGCAGCAGGGCGCGCTCCCAGGTGCGAAGGCGCGCCACGGTGAGCGCCCTCGGAAACGTCCCGTGTTCCCACTGCAACAGCGTGGGACGGGACACATGGCAGGCGCGCGCCACCTCCGCGACGCCCAGGCCCAGTTCACTGCGCAGCCGCCGCGCGTGGGGGCCGATTTCCCGGCACCGGGACGGGGGAATGCGCGTCTCGCTGTCACCCTCTCCTTCGCGGGCGACGGCATCCGCTGCATTGAACACGGGGTCCGGCAACGGTCGCGTCCCAGGACCGAGCAGCCATCCCGGCGGCACCTGCAGGGCCGCCTCCAGCGCGTTCACGGTGACGGCTGCGACGGTGTGCGGCCACCGCCCCTGCTCCCGGTGCACCAGGGTCACTCTCGCCACCCCCGCCCTGACCGCGAGATCGTCCTGTGTGATCGCTAACGCCTTGCGTCGGGTCCGCAGGCGCTGTGCAATCCGCGGTACGTCGGATCGTGGAATCCACACACGCATCCCGGCCATCCTGATCCCCTTCATGAGGCTGTTTCTGTTTGAGCGAAGAAATGCGTCCGCACGTCCGGAGACCGGACGACGGCCCGGCCGGCAGCCGCCCGGCTTCAACCGGTGCACGCATAGGCATTGGCGCGCGCGTCATGCAGCGCATGGTGCTCGCCGCCATGGCGCGCGTAGTAGGCGGCGCGCCGCTCGGGGTTGCGCGTGCCTGCGATGTTCTCGATCCGCCAGCCACGCGGCAGCGGGCCGCCCAGCAGGAACCGCAACAGGGCCAGGTCCGTCTCGTAGTCGTAGCACAGCACCGGCCCGGAGTCGCCCGGCACCGCCACGAGCCATGCGCGCAGTGCCTCGCGCAGCGCTGCGAACGGCATCGCGCGCCCCTCGGACTGGCCGAGCTGCGGCAGTACCACGGCGCGGACAAAGTCGCTGCACAGCGCCGGATCGAAATCGGTCCGCTCGCCGTAGAACTCGTACCCGTTCTCGCCCACGAGGGCGAGACTGAGCAGCTGGCACTGCCGGAAGTCGGTGAATTCCGTGTCGAGGAAATACCGGTTGTTCCAGCCGGCCTGCGGCTCGGGTTCAGCCGGCAGTGGCCACCGCATGGCGCCGTGAAAGTGTGTATCCGTCATGTCCGCTACTTCGTCATTTTGCCGTCGGCTCGCCCCGTGTCATCCCACGCGAACCCGCCCGGGGCTGATCCGGGTTGGTCGCCGTCTTCCCTGCGCGCGTCTGACCCGGCCCGCACCTCCGGCCCCGGCACCGTGCGGGGTTCGCGCGCGCCGCGGATCCGCCGCAGCGGCCCGGCGAGCACCGTCACGGGTGTGGGAAACGGGATCGGGACGGCCCCGGTCGCCCCAGTCGCCTCGTCGCGGGTCGCACGCACGAAGCGCCGCAGCCGCGCGCGCAGCGCCTCGGCGGTTTCGTCTGGAAGCGCTGTCGCCCGTTTGCGTCTGCTCATACCGATCCCTTTCTGAGGCCGCAGCCGATGCGCCGGTGGTGCGCTCGCCGCGATAAGGCGGATTATCACCCCACCTCCGGATGTGCATCCGCTGCCAGCCCCGGTCAGCGACGGGCGACGGCTGGCGCCTTCGCCCGCCATAACCGCCTGCCGCGCGCAGGGCGCGTCGCCAGCGCGTACGGCACGGAGAACGTGCGTCCTGCCGACGTCGTGAACCGGGTCACCGTCACCAGTCGCTCGCCCTGGCTGTACTGTTCGGGCTCGGTTGCCCTCACCCGGATCTCGCTCAGCGGTTCGAGCGTCCACTGGTCGACCTCCCGTGCCAGCTTCGTGCTCAGCACGGCCGCGTCGCGCAGTACGACATCCCCGCCCGCGAACTGGTCAAGCGACGGCGCGCTTCCGCTCAGGTCCATCATCACAATCGTCGGCACGGCCCGCGAACCCCGCGGCGAGACCCGGAGGATCAGTACATCCCGCGGGATCAATTGCGAGATAACCCCCCACACCCCTGCGCCCTCAGGCTCAAACGGCACTGCCGACGAAGGCAAACGGTTCTTTTCACTAGTCACAAACATTCAACCACGACCTCAAACGCTTTCGCGATAAATCAACCACCTGATGCCGACGTGCGCTTTCTTCGGGAGCACCATCGCTTCGCGCACGTACGCCGACATCAAAAAATTCTCACATCCTTACTGGATAAGGACTTCGCCAACATACCAACCATCTAATTCCCAGTGTACTGGGAAGACAAATTATAGCGCCGATTGGACAGTACTCCCATTTCACTGGGAGAGAAATTTGGAGTTGGCCGAAGTCTTTGGCGCCCTTCTGCGCGAGCGCCGTATTCACGCCGAGCTAACGCAGGAACAGCTCGCCTTCGAGGCCAATATACGTCGCAACTACGTCAGCATGCTGGAACTCGGCCAGCACCAGCCAACGCTAACGATGCTGTTCGCACTGGCAACCGCTTTGAAATGCTCGCCCGCCGAGCTACTCGCCGAGGTAGAACGGAAGCTGAAAAAAGCTCGTCGGTCCAAGAAAAAAACACCGACTGCTATCAAGACGCGCGTGAACGTTCCCGCCGCTCAGAAGAACGCACCAAAGGTCGCCAGGAAGCCGACAAAAGCTTCCAGCAAACAGGTGCCTACCGGTTCAAAAACAGTCAGATCAAATCGGCGTGCACGAGGAGAAATGACGTGAGCTGCTGACGAAATTATGGACGCGTGATGTCATCATTGCCTCGCCTATAGTCCGGAAGTCAAACATCAACGACCGCACGGAGCCCCACTTTATGAGTCAAACCCGCGGACGATATGCGGGAGTTCGTGACAGCGCGCAACGTCAGCCCCGTCACGTGAAAAAATCTCCAGCCAACCGGCAGGGGCAACCGTACGCGAAAGCGCCGCCTCGAGACTCCGCACAAACCGCTTCGATTTTCAAAACACGTTCCTTCAAGTTCCTCGTCGATGCTGTGGGTGCTGAGAACATCGCGTTAGGACTTCAATCCAGCATGACGCGAGTGGCTGAACTGACAAAAGGTGAACGGTTCACGCCCGAGACCGCATTTCACATGGAAACCACGCTTGGGCTACCGCACGGCTTCTTTGACCAGCCCCATCCGGTTCTCTCGGTCGAAACCATAGCGCGCCTGAAGTCGCCGCTTGATTTCGCGAGCCTGGATGATGAGCGGGAAATCGTGACTGAAGAATCCAACACGGTGCTTGCACCGGACGGCGGCCAACCATCATCTACTGAAGATAACCTGTCCAAGGAAACGGAAATGCCGAAGAAAGCAACTGGCGGGTCGCCGGGGAACGCCAGGAGCAGTAGACGCGAAACGACCCTGCAGCTCGACGCCGCTGTACCGCACAAAGCTTCGCGATCGAAACAGAAAGCAGCGTCTGAAGCAATCCAGCAGCAACCGCTGGCGCTCGAAGACGAGGCCACGGTCGCAAAAGTTCGACGGGATAACCTCCACGTTCTCACGGGTCGCAACGGATCGAAAGCAAGGTTGGGTGTGGTGATGTCCATGAGCGGATCGAACATGGCCCATCGACTTTATGGCAAGAAGCGCATGGACAGTGTAGAGAACGACAATTATCCTGGCCGGTCCTTTGACAGTTACCGTGGCCGGTGGTGAGGAGTCGAAGGCGGCGTAGCCGCCGGAGACGACGAACTACCGGCGGCGCCGGAGTAGCGGGGTTTTACGATGGCTGATCGCGTCGAACAAGCGAACAGTCATGCCTGGAACCTACGTGACGGACCAGCAGGTCCGACTCTATATGAGCAAGCGCAAACATCACACTCAAGAAGTCGCCGCGGCGATGGCGGGCATGAGCGTTCGCACGGCCCGGCGCATCGAGCATGACGGCCGTCTGCCGTCGCAGAAGCCATCGCGCGCGTGGCGTACACGTCACGATCCGTTCGCGGAAGTCTGGGAGAGCGAGGTCGTGCCATTGCTGCGCCACGCGCCCCGGCTCAAGGCCATCACGCTGCTGTGCAAGCTGCAGGAGGCGCATCCCGGCCTCTTCCCTGACAGCATGCGGCGCACGCTCGAGCGGCGCGTCAGCCAATGGCGCGCACTCGAGGGCCCTGGCAAGGAGATCTTCTTCCCGCAGCAGCACTTGCCCGGCGTGCAGGGGCTCTCGGACTTCACCGACATGCGGGATCTGCGCGTGACGGTCGCCGGCGCGCCCCTCGATCACCGGCTCTATCACTTCGTGCTCGCGTTCTCGCACTGGGAATACGGCTATGTCGTCGAAGGTGGCGAGAGCTTCGAGGCGCTCTCCACCGGATTACAGAACGCGCTGTCGCAGGCCGGCGGCTGCCCGCATGAGCATCGCACCGACAGCCTATCGGCAGCGTTCAAGAATTTGCAGACTGAAGAGGACTTCACGGCTCGCTATGACGCACTGCTGGTGCATTACGGCATGGCCGGCACGCGCAATAACGTCGGTGTGGCCCATGAGAACGGTAGTGTGGAATCCTCGCACCGCCATCTGAAGGAGGCGATCGACCAGGCGCTGATGCTGCGTGGCCATCGCGACTTCGACGATCGTGCTGCCTATGAGGCGTTTGTTCGCGACGTCGTCATGCGCCGTAACCGTCGCAACGCAGCGGCGTTTAACGCTGAGCGCGAACATTTGCAGGATCTGCCCGCACATCGCACGACCGACTTCATCGAAGAGGAAGCACGCGTGACACGCTGTGGCACCTTCACCGTGCGGGGCATTCTCTACAGCGCGCCGTCGCGCCTGATTGGCCACCGTCTGAAGGTGCGCGTCTATGCCGATCACCTCGACTGCTATCTGTCCGGCGCGCTCGTGCACAACACAGCACGGGGCTCGCATGCGGCCAATAGCCGCCGTCGCAAGCTCGACTACCGGCACTTCATCGAGGCGCTCAAGCGCAAGCCCCAGGCGTTCAAGGGGCTGGCGTTTCGCGACGACTTGTTCCCGCGCGAGGCGTACCGCCGGACGTGGGAGCGGCTCGAGGCTCAGCTCACGCAGCGCGAAGCCTGCAAGACCATGGTCGGACTGCTGGAACTGGCCGCGAATCACGGAGTCGAGGCCGTTCTTGCTGAGCGGCTCGAGGCGTTGCTCGCCGCCGGTGAGCTGCCCGATCTCGAGCAACTACAGAATGAATTTGCGCCGCGGCAGGCGCAGTGCCCAGACGTGGCTGTCGACATGCCCACGCCAGCTCTCTACGACACGCTGCTTGGCGAGGAGGTATCGGTATGAACGCGCCAGCAACCTACGATGCCGCCCGTATGGGGCTGATGCTCACCGAGCTGCGCTTGCCGACGATCGCGCGGCTATGGGCTGAGTTCACTCAGCGCTCCGACAAGGAAGGCTGGCCATCGACGCGTCTGCTCGGCGCGCTGCTCGAGCATGAACTGGCCGAGCGCGCGAAACGGCGCATCGAGCGGCATCGCGTCGAATCGCATCTGGACCCAGGCAAGACGCTCGAGGCCTTCGACTTCGGCTTGGTACCGATGGTGTCCAAGGCACATGTAATGGCGCTCGCGAGCGGCGACTCGTGGCTCGAGAAAGGCGCCACGATCCTGCTGTTTGGGCCACCGGGTGCCGGGAAGAGCCATTTAGGCTCCGGCATTGGCCATGCGCTGATCGACGCCGGGTACCGGGTGCTGTTCACACGCACCGGCGAAATCGTGCAGAAGCTGCAGGCGGCACGCCAAAGCCTGCAGTTGCCATCGATGCTCGCCAAGCTCGATCACTTCGATCTGATCATCCTGGACGACCTGTCGTACGTCAGAAAGGACCAGGCCGAAACGAGCGTGCTGTTCGAATTGATCGCGGAAAGATACGAGCGTCGAAGCCTTCTCATCACGGCCAACGCCGCGTTCTCCGGCTGGAATGATGTCTTCCCCGATCCCTCAATGACGGTCGCCGCCATCGACCGACTGGTCCATCACTCGACGATCTTCGAGCTGAACGTGGAAAGCTACCGGCGTCGCAGTGCCGACGACAACAAGCGCGCGCGGCGGCGTCAATTACCCCACCCCGAATCGGAAGGAGCGACAACTATGCCGAGCTGAGCAGCGACAACTAACCCCGCCGACCGGCCAAGATAGTTGTCGCCCAGGCGGCCATCGTAATTGACAATCTACACAGTGTTGAAGCAAACCGTTTCACTGAGCGGCTTGGCCTGCCCGCTGGCTGGCTGGATACGCCGCGATCCGAAGCGGAGATTCCGGAATCGGTGTCGCGTTTGCTGACCCCTGCTTCGCGCGGTCGCGAGCCTGTTGAACGACAGGAGCCGCTCGCCAACGCATCCAGCGAAAGCCTGCGGGAAAAGGCGGCAGATGCGAAGGCAAAGGTGCGCGGCCCACGCCCGCGCACGGGTGTCGCGAGCGCTCTGGAAAGCGCCTCCCCTGTTTCCGCAGATTCCGTAGAAGCGAACGGGATGGGTGTCAGCCAGCGAAATCATTCAGGCGATGCCTCCGACGAGCCAGCCGGTCGCAATGCCGCCAACGGCGATAGTGGGCTACCGTCCGTCCCAGCGGCAAAAAGTGAGCCGCTGCCAGTCGCCGCGACGTCGCAGCGAGATCCGGCGACGCAACCCGCTTCCGCGACAAGCCTGGACAATCTTCACGGCATCGCGCCAATCGCCGAAGCATTGATCAAGACGCTGGCAGGTAAGGCACGGACGGGTCGACTGGACGAACTGAAGGCGCTGGAACTTTTGCAGCAGGCAGTTCTCTTGTAAGTCGAGGGTGCGTGCGCCGTGCTGCAAAGGCAACGGGGCTGTGCCGATCATGTCAGACACCTGGTAGTACAAGCAGACGGCACCGCCGATCTGGATGTCCGTTAATGAGACACTTTCTCCTTGATCCGGAGTCGTACAACCAGCCAGAAATCCACGCCGGACAACAGCGATCGGCAAAGCGCATCTGGCCTGTGCAACTGGACGAAGAACCATCATGCTCACATCAATCTTTCAGGAGATTCGTTATGAATGATCCCGGAGAACTATTGGGCCGCTATTAGTGCCCGTCGGGGAATAACAGCAAGCCCTCCCCATCAGATCATAAACGCGAAAGCTTGATGGAATGATTGCTTGCGGCTCACGTCCAATGTGCGACATTGCGGCAACTTCGACGACGAGCGCCGTGTGCAGCGGCGCACGCTTCTCAGAAAGGGGGAAATCCGATTAGTCTCGCGACACGCTCCACCTTTCCGGGACCTGAAACATCCGCACCCACACTCTCTTATTGCCATGCCGTGAGCTCCGAGGCATGCCCACACGCCCTCATGACGACTCTTCAAGTGCACTGAGCTCCGCGAGTGTTATCGGCTTTAGTGGGGGCCGCACGCGCTGGAAACCAACCGCAGCAACGGAGCGACATTGCGCAGATGCAAGCAAATTAGCAACGGTGTAGCCGCATTGACGACCCTGACACGGGCCCATGCCCGCGCGCGTGAACGCTTTGAGCTGGTTCGGCCCCGGCTGGCCGAGCTGCGCGGCCAGCCGTACATCGCCAGCGGTTACCTCTTCGCAGCGACAGACAATCGTCTCATCGGGCGGCGTGAAAATCTCCGTACGCGGCCGATAGATCGAATCAAGCAGAGGCCGCATCGCCAGCTCATGTCCGAGCCGCCGATGCAGCGGCGCTGCAAGCTCGCTTGCGCGCTCGACTGAGAGTGCGCCCGAGGAAAGCGCGACGCCGGTAGCAGCAAGTTCACCGCGTGTGCACGCGGCTTTCGCGCCGCCGATGCCGGCGCCGTCGCCTGCGACATAGAGACCAGTCGTGCTGGTTTCACCCCACGTATCAACTTCGGGCTCAAAGCAAAGTTGTGCTTCGTTCCATCGATGGCTGCATCCCATCGCCTGAGTGAAGTGTATAGACGGCACGACGCCTTCATGAACCAGAAGAATGTCGGCAGCCACATCGCCCGACAGCCCGTTCTCGGTGCGATAGACAATCTGTTCAAGACGGCCGATACCGAAACCGCGAAGGCTACTGACGTTTCGAACAATGGGGAACCCCCTCCCGCGCAATCTTGCCGACCACAGTAGCCCCTTAAGGAGATCATGCCAGCCGTCAACTGCGCCACGTAGAGTCCGAACGCCCCGACGGAGGGCGCCGCGGGGAGTCGTGTCAAGCCAACCTGCGATCCTACCGCCGGCGTCGAGCAGCTGGGTCATGTAGAGCAGTGGCAATGGACCACTACCGGCTATCCAGACGGGTTGATCGGGTATCTGGTGAGCGCTTTTATGCAGAATCTGCGCGGCGCCGACTGTCATTACACCCGGAAGCGTCCAACCTGGGAAAGGCATGGGGCGTTCCTGTGCGCCCGTCGCTAGTAACACATGGCGCGCGCGAATACTTTCGGCGCCATCCGCGCGGCTCAAAAAGACAATCCACTCCCCGGAACCGGCCGGTTTCCCCGGGCTAGCCGCTCGCTCGATCTGCCATACACGGGTCTCCGGCAAGTAGTGCGCACCGCATTCGCGAAAGTTCTGTACCACTGCCGCGCCTGCGCTGTACGCAGCGCCTAACCCTTGATGAACACCGCGTCGGACGTTTTCTTCGATGGCGCGCCATATCTGACCGCCCGGTGCCTGCTGTTCGTCTACGAGAATCGTGGTCATTCCAAGACGAGCAGAACGTATTGCGGCACTCATGCCGGCAGGTCCTGCACCTACAATCAGAATATCGAACGTTCGCATCACGAATGCACCTCACCACTACGAAGATCGCCACTACCGTCTTCTGACTCAGCGATCGCCTCATTGAGATTGCGGCGACCGTGTTGGCGTTGGATGCGCATCCCGTCGCGCACGATCGTCAGACAGGTCTGCGTGGACGCTACACCATCGACGACAGCAAGACATTCGAAGCACACACCCATCATGCAAAAAGGTCCGCGTGGACTGCCGCTTCGCGGCGTGGTGCGAGCGACGGGGTTGTCCTCGCGCACGAGGACAGCCGCCACGGATTCGCCTCGCTCGGCGTTCACACGCCTGCCGTCGATCGATACCGTGACCACGGCGTCCCCGGCGGGACTAGATAACTTGCGAAACATCAAAGCGCCTATGATGGAAGAACTCGAAGTTTTCTGGCAGTACGTTGCGCGCGAGAGCATCCGCAACTGGTCCAGCATGAACCGCCGCGAGGGTGATGCCGGAATGACAGAGCGCGATCCAGGCACCGGGATACGTTGAAGATTGTGCGTACACCGGATGCTCGTCCGGGGTGATGATGCGCAGACATGCCCAATGCCTAACAAGGCGAGCCATAGCAAGGTCCGGCAAAATTCGTAGGGCTCGCTTTGTCATCTTGGCGGCGGTGAAGGTAGTAGTACCGAGATCCATACCGACTTCCTCATGACTTACACCTATCATTACTGTACCGTCGCGAGTCTGGCGAATGCCGCTAGCGGGGAGGCGCAGAATTGGGTCGAGCCGTTCAGTGACCAGCAACTGGCCACGCAGGGGACGCAACGGGACGTCGAGCGCCACCATTGCCCCCAGGGCTGTGGAACCAAGCCCGGCCGCAATGATCAACTGTCCCGTTTCGAAACAACGCGGACCTGTCGAGGTTTGCACATGAACACGAAGACTACCGTCAGGACATGGCTCAATCTTCGACACCGTGTGATTGCCAGCTAGAGTGCCGCCACGTAACTCAATGGCTTGCTGCAGCGCCCGCAACAGCTTAAGCGGATTGCAATGGCCATCGGCAACGCCAATTCCAGCCCCCACCACTTCCCGCCCGAGCCGTGCACCAGGCAGCAGCCTTTCTAATACCGATCGATCGATCATGCGCGAACACGGGTCGATTTTCGGGCTTTGCGCATTCCAGCTCGCGAGGAATTCGGCTTCCTCTTCAAAATCCGCTTCGCTTAGGCAAAAGCGCAAGCAGCCATCGTTTTCATACTCGACATCAATGCCAGTTTCATCGTGCAGCGCTGTTGCGAAAACGGACCAAAGTGCGACGCTCTCGCGTGACAGCTGCTGGTAGCGGGGCGCGCCATATCCCTTCCCGTATGCGCCGACAAGACCGAAATTCGCTTTCGACGCGCGCGGGTCGCAATCACCCCCGTCGAGCACAAGCGCACGCTTCCCTCGCCCCAGCATCCCGTGCGCCAATGCGCAGCCGACAACACCGCCGCCAACTATGATGACGTCATGGTTTTCGCGTATCAAGCCCGCCTCTTTTCCTGAATGATTTGGTTAACTCTATGATCGTCGCAGCAAGGCGTCAAAGTCGAATTTGAGGTACGAGGTATTCTCAGCGGTTATGGTCCAAAACGCGGGCGCCCCCGGTAGGCGATAGAGCTCGCGTGCCCACGGAATACGAGAATAGAGTGCGACGACCGCTTCCATCACGACAACAATCTCGGCAGCACGGGCGCTCGCAAAAGCCCCAAACCCAGCAACGAGACGCCACACTCCATGATTGGTCCCAACGCATAACTTCATTGCCAAGGCGATACGATCAATGGACCGTGTTAGGCGGCCGTAGCTGACCGCGAATTTAGTCAGCCAACGAAACTTCTGTGGCGGCGTTCGGCTGCGGTCGAGACAAACGCCCCAGTTGGGGTTACGTCATCTCGCAGAAAAAAACCAACTCAATCGAGCAAGGCTTTGGTTGGGCGAGCATCGCGGGAGCATTCGGCAAGCAACGGTGCGCACGCTGAAGAAGGTGACGGGATGTTCGCGCGCTCAACGTAAGCCCCTACGATCTCGTGTTCATGCTATCCCAAACACAGGTCAGCATGTAGTAGTGGCAAATGACAACTGAAGCCGACGCGGAATCAAGGCCGTTCTGTAGTGGTCAAGTTATTTTGGACAGGCTGATGGGTTCTTTCACTGTCGGTTTCGCCTCGTAGGAAACGGGCGACAGATACCCCAAAGTCGAATGCAAGCGTACGGCGTTGTATAATTCGCGCCGACCACACTCGACGCTCGACTATGTCAGCCCCATGACGTTCGAGAAAAACTGGTTCGCCGCCCAAGAGGGGCGAGCCGCGCAAATCTCTCAGCTATGGGATTCGCCAAACAGGGGCAAGGTCATGATTCAATCAGCCACTGCCCGGCCGGCAGTCATGTTTGCCAGGTCTGAGCGCCCTCAATCCGTCTTCTCGCGAACGCTTCGTCTTCATGCCCGCATAAGGCATCCCGCACTATTTGGTGCACTCATCAGTACGATGATCAATCTCAGCATTCTGCTAGGTTTGCTTTGTCGCCGACTCACCGAATATCTCCGTCCACGCCTCTTCCGCAACCTGTTTAGCGCATCGTTCATACTCCTGAACACGCTCGATGTTTTTCGCCAATCTTGCATGACAAAAATGAAAATACTCGGGAATATCGGGCTTGAACCGCCTGATATCTAAGCGACAGCTCATGTCGATGACAGATAGGGGATGTACCAAGGAAATCCCCAGTCCCGCCGAGACGAATTCACACAGGGTGGGCGTAGTTTCGCTTTCTAACACGACGTTGAGGTCGACGCCGTAGGAACGGATAGCGTCATTGAAAGCACTAGTCGTTCGGTTATCTGCCGCATATCCGATAAAAGGGATTCCCTCAATATGCTCGGGGGTGATAAATTCAAGTTGGCTTAGCGGGTGTCCTTTTGGCATGATGCAAACTAACGGGCTCTCCATGATAGGCGTCACCACCGAATTTGGGCTGCTCATCAAGCTCGTTGTGAATCCAACGTCCATCTGACGCGTGGCGACGCGATCCGACACAATGTTGGACGCTCGCATATGGATCGTCGGACGAACGTCTGGACACCGAGAGAGGAACATCATCGTCGCCCGCCTGATGAATGATCCGGATAATTCCGGAAGCACTCCGATAGCAAAGTGACTCATGTCCTTTCGCCGGATGATTGCGATCGCCTCTTCAATTTGTCTTAGACCCGCAAATACTCGATCGACTTCACCGTACAAGCGCATGCCTTGTGCCGTCGCAGTTAGTCGGCCTTTAACTCGTTCGAACAGTAGAAGACCTGTCTCCTCCTCAAGGTGGACTAGCAGTTTGCTCACGGCAGGTTGGGTCACGTGAAGAACCTCGGCCGCTCGACTCACCGTGCCTTGCTCGATGAGAGCTTTAAATGCCTCTATCTGCCGTAGTTGAATTTGTCTTTTCATATGCCGGCTGCTTTTTCTAATGTCATTCCTAGACTAGGAAAATGCTGATTAACGTGCGGCCCGTTCGGCATGCAGAAGAACAGGCGTCGAAATTTCCGGATAACGAATCGAATCGGCGCTCATTTCGGTAAATTTGGCTCGTAAACGAGCCTCTTGGTTTCCTCGCGCTTGTCTACGCCGATGTAGCCCGCGTCGCCGATCTGTCCTTTTGAAGCTGTGAAGAACGCTTGTTCTGACGGTCGCAGCGTTTACCCGGCACCGCTGAGCGTCCCTGCTAGCAGTCACTTCCATATGCAACCCATTTTCAGCTCCTTGGATGCCGGGTAGACAATGCAACTCGCTCGCTGTATGCAACGGTAGCCACAGCTTGCGGACGATCCTCAACAAGCGGAGACATTTTGTCATTTCTTACATCGATGACCGATGAGTTTCCGAACTACGCGGGCTACACAAATGCCGTTTTTAAACGAACTGGATCTCCGACAAGCTTTCCGTCAAACCACGCATGTCGCCTCGTCTGGCGTCCGAAATGGCCCCGACCACACTGTTCTGCTGCTCGGGAGTGGCAACGAAACGCGTGGCCTGTCGAAACTTATCCTCGAGTTTATCCCACGGAAGACCGTTATCCTTCGGGAAGGTTACAGGTGAAACAAAGCGCTGATCCCCGCATGTGACCGTGACACGGGCCGGCAGCATGCCGCTTTCCGCATAGATCTTGTCCAGCTCCGGACTTAGCGAAAGCTCCACCTTGTGTGAAAGCGCAGTGACAGAGGGATTGTTTAGGACATCGCCAGTCAGTGGCAACAGAGCCTCGTGACCGTAGTACGCTACCAACGCGAGACAATATGGATGACTATACTGAACATCCATTATATCTCGAGGTTCTTTCCAGTTCGAAATGCGTAAGGCCGGCCCGTATGTTTCGACCTCAATCCTGTCGATATTTCGACCCACTAACCGATGTTCTTTGATCAGCTCGATTAATGCATCAAGCGCACCGTGTAGATGCCTGCAACAGCAATACGGCTTAAAGCCCGTCGTGCGAATGTACTGGTAAGAACCGAGGTCCAGATCGTTCGGAAAATTGTAGTAACGCGTTGCGTCCAAGATATTGCGGGCGCCGTGAAATCCGTTCTGCGCTGATGCAAGCGACTCCAAGCCGGTCACGACAGCCCACGTGATGCCCTCCTTGACATGGTTTGGCTCGGGATGCGGTTTTCGGGGAGCGGGAGCGCTCGCCAACGACTGATTGGGTGCACTTTCCCCTGCAATCGCCAAAGCGTGTTCAATCACCTCGCGGGAGGACCGGCGAAGCGCCGCAGCCGTTGCGACGACCGCATAAGGCGCCCACGTACCACTACTTCCGTAGGCGCGCGCAGCGCTAATCGCTGTACCCACTTCATAACCGATGACAATCGCATTTAATAGCTCTCCCAAGGTGGCTTTCGTCTCTTTGGCAACGGCAATGGCTGTTGGAATGACGGCGGCTCCAGGATGGCCCCGAGATGCCGGCGTGTCATCGTCGAGGTCTAGCGCAGAACCGGCGGCACTGTTTGCCCAAGCAGCTCCAATGACGGAACTGGTCTCTCCCGTGAACCAAATAGGAATGTCGCCAGGAGGTCGCGTTTCGTGAGCCGTCTTTCGGATCGCAAGGGCCCCCGCCTGCCCAATTCCAGCGCCAACAGCACTGAGCAGATCCAAGATACATTTGAGCGCGAATTCCAGCGACTCTTCTGGAGCTCGATTTTCCCGCGCCTCCACGATATAAGCGGAAAATTTTTGGACGATCCCGCCTTGGGGATAACGCTCGTCCTCGATTACATTAGTCGTCATGGTGCCTCGATAACATCAATTGAACATTTCGAACTTGATAGTTGGCTGCAAGTGACACTTTAATGCGCAACACCGCGATGTCCACCCACGATCCCGTTTTGCTGTTGGCCTGCCATAATCGACGCAGCCGGGCACTCTTGAAACATCAAGCCGTCGGCCATGAGAAAAAAGCTGTACACAAGGGCCCAACTACCCTCGTGTACCCGGACGGAGCCGCCCGTAACGGAACAATGTCGGTTCGTGCCGTCAGGCCACTTCTACGTCGTCGAACTGTTGATGCGTTCATGGGCGACGGACACCGTACCGAAGTGCTTAATGCATGGCCGCTGCCGCAGAAGATCCGAACGTGCCGCGATCGCGTCTCTTCGGACTAATCCGCCTTTCGATCATGAATATAACTCTGCTGATAAGAAAGTTCATGCTGAGATATATGCAGCCAGCTATCAGAAATACCTCTAGGGGGCGGTAGCTTTCAGAGATGATTTGCTTAGCCACTCCTGTCACTTCGACTATGGTGATTGTCGACGCAAGTGACGTTGACTTGATCATAATCATAAGTTCACTTCCATAAGCTGGGAGTGCTTGCCGCATTGCAATCGGGAAGACAATTCTGCGGAATAAAAGGACGCTCGACATGCCAATTGACCGCGCCGCTTCAATTTGTCCCCATGGTACTGACTGAACACCACCACGAATGATTTCGCTGGTGTACGCCGCAGTGTTCAGCGACAGAGCTAAAATCGCACAAAACCACGCATCGCGAAATAGCGCCCACAGGCCGAGGTGTTCCAAGACAATTCTAAACTGCCCCGATCCGTAATAAATCAGGAACATTTGCACCAGAAGCGGCGTGGACCGCACTACATATACGTAACCATAACCGAGAGAAGCCAAAAGTCTACTGTGTGAAAGCCGAGCCAATGCAACTGGGACCGCAAGCAGAAAACCAACAAAAAGCGACACGGAAGCCAATGCGACGGTCGCAGGAACCGCCGCAAGAAGCTTGGGAAACGACTCATATATCAGCTGAAAATCCATCACCGACTCCTTACGCCGCGATTAGCCCACTTCTCTGCTCTCAGAAATCCCTGGTTAGAAATCGAAGAAAGCAAAAGGAAAATCACGAAGGCGACCAGATAAAACGTAAACGGCTCTTTGAAAGATCCAGCTCCGATGGCAGCTGTGCGCATGATTTCAACCAACCCAACAACGGAAATGAGCGAGGTATCCTTTAACGCCAGTTGCCAGACATTCCCCAGACCGGGCAAGGCGAATCTCGCGGCCTGTGGGATAAGAATCCGACGAAGTAGCACTGTCCGCTCCAATCCCATTGCCACTGCCGCTTCAATTTGTCCTGTTGGAATGGCTATGACCGCCGCCCGTATGACCTCTGTCGCATAGGCGCCGGCACTGATGCCGATGCAGAGCACACCGACTGCGAACACGGGCAGTTCTATATAACCTTCGAAGCCGAAGACAGCGTTCGCGACATAGCGGAGCAACGTATCCCCACCAAAGAACACCAGAAAAATTATCAGCAGCTCGGGAATTCCGCGTACGACCGTCGTATAGACGTCAGCTAGAAAACGCAGCAAACTGAAGGGACAGAGTTTTGCCGCGGCAAAAACCGAGCCGAGCAAAATGCCGACGGGAAATGAACACACCGCGACGGCAACGGTCATAAGGGTGCCACGCGCAAATTCATCAACCCACGCTGTGCTTCCCCATGCGAGCACTGAAATATTCACTTTCATTCCCCATCAAATTGAGTTCGGCTATGCATAAACGACCGTATTCACTTACCTATTCCTTCGGCGAATTGTCGAAGCCGAACCACTTGATGGCAAGTCTGCGCAGGCTGCCATCCGAAATTGCTTCCCCGATCGCCTTGTCGAACATCGCACGTAGTTGATCGTCATTTTTGCGAAATCCAACGGCCACTCGGCTGCCGAACGGCCCGTTCGTCATACTAGGGCCAAATGTCCGCAGGTTCTTGCCGTCGGGCTTGTCCATCAACGGCTTGAGGAAATTGAACGAAACCATTCCGGCATCAATTCTCCCCGCCGTCAAGTCGAGCATCATGTCGTCCGTGGTGTCATATGTCGAAACTCTCACGCTCGGCATGAACTTCTTCATGAATGTCTCAAAGTTGCTGCCCACCTGTACCCCAACGGTTTTTCCCTTCAGAGCGGAGGTGATTTTTTTTATCGCTGACTCCTCATCAGCATCAAATTTGTCCAAATTCAGATTTGATGGCGATATTTTGAGAGCGGTTAGATCGCTCGCCGATGTGGTGACGAAAACCATCGGAGTGGTTACGTACGGCCTGGAAAATGAGATAACCTTTTCTCGGGCGGGTGTGATCCCTATTGCAGCCATAATTGAATCGAACCGACCGGACAAGAGAGAGGGAATTAGGCTGTCATAGGCCTGATCGACGATTTCGCAGTGCAATCCCATCCGTCGGCACAAGTCGCTAGCTACATCGATCTCAAAGCCAACCATCTTGCCGCTCTTGTCCTTGAAGGCATACGGAGCATACGAAGCTTCGGTACCAATCGTGATTCTCTTGTACTCCTTGGCCATAACAGGGTCGCTGAGCATAAATGCAGCAGACAGCATTCCAATAAGCAGGCCGATTTTTAGGAACTTCATGAGCATCTCCTGGACTATGTCCTATATTCTTCGTTTTACGATTCTCGGAATTTCAATATCGCGTTTTAAGTCAGTCAAAGTACACGCGAGAGAAATTCACGACATCTCGGCGATGCTGGATTTTTGAAAACCTCTTCTGGCGTCCCTTCTTCCTCAATGCGTCCCCTTTCAAGAAAGATCATCTTGTTGGAGACATCACGAGCAAAACCCATCTCATGAGTCACGACTATCATCGTGCGCCCCTCTTCCGCCAACTTCCTGATGACTTTTAGCACTTCTCCCACTAATTCGGGATCGAGTGCGGAGGTCGGCTCGTCGAAAAGGAGCGCAGCCGGTTGCATCGCGAGCGCACGCGCGATGCTTACTCGTTGCTGCTGCCCACCAGACAACTCGGATGGGTAACACGCGTGCTTGTCCGCAACGCCAACTTTCCCAAGGAAATCCATTGCCCTATCGCGCGCTTCGTTCTTTGGCAGCTTCAGCACATGGACTGGCCCTTCCATCACATTTTGCAGCACGGTCATATGGGACCACAAATTGAAGCCCTGGAAGACCATACCGAGTTGCGTGCGCATCTGGTCAACTTTCTTGCGATCCATCCCGACGACGCGACCGGTTGCGTCGGTGTCCACGCTGATCTCCCGCTGCCCCACCGCGATGCGGCCTTTGGTAGGGACCTCAAGGAGATTCATGCACCGCAAAAACGTACTTTTTCCCGACCCAGAACTGCCAATTAACGAGATCACGTCGCCCCGCTCAGCCTGAAGCGAGACCCCTTTGAGCACTTCGTGAACGCCGTAACTTTTGTATATGCCATCGGCTACGAGAGCCGGTGTTTTATGGCCCACCATGCCGATCGTGGTCCCGCCCGCCTCTTGGGGTCATTGACAAGGCGTAACTCGCAGATTGGTACGCCGATCGAAGTGCATTAACCACCTTCATCTCATCTCCTCATGACTGAACATCTCAGGTTTGACATTTACGTCAACCTGAGAAGGATTATCGTTATAGATATTCATTAAACGTTGTACTGCCTTGCGCTTTCGGACCTGCAATGAACGCGATGTAAGCGCCAAGCACACTCGACGGACGAAAAAAAGGCGGCCGCCGGTCGTTCGCTCGATTTACGCCCGTCTCAGCGCCCAGCGATTGCGGATAAGCTCAGAATACGTATGCCCAAATTGGGTGTCAAAGTCGAGTTGAGACACGATGGTATTCCTCCGGGTTATACCTTCCTTGCGTTACATCGGGCACGTTTGCGGGTCGCACGAGCGCATGTTGAGGTTGCGCCCCAGACTTCGTCGCGTGCCCGTTCTGGATTTGGCACAATTTGCACCGCGTACGCAATCCGAGCATTCTGATGTCAAGGAGACCGCCGCACCCCTTCGAAAATGGCCGTCCCCAGGCGCCAACACATCACAGAACCTTCCGTGATCGAGCCCCTTTTACTCTTCGATCCAATTTAACGATCGCTTGAGGGTCGAAATTGTTCCAAGGTTTTCGTTTGCCTTCGGCCGATCGGCAGGGCGCCCGCAATTTGACTACCAATGTCATAAGCGACCAATGATCTCTTGACGGGCGAGGTAGGCGCTGGCTTGCCTCGGGCTGCAAGCGATGCGGCAATAACGCGGCGATGGGCTGGCCCTCGTGGGCAAGCGCGTGAGGATGTCCTTGAAATTGCGTGCGGGTCTTGCCTATTGAGTTGCGCGAAGCGTAGTAAGCCACCGGCCGATACGCGCGTCTTCGCCGGCGGCAAAGCGCATGAAGCTCGCACGGCTGTAGCCGAGGCGGCATACCAGTTGGCCCCCGATATGTCCCTCTAATGTAAATACACCCGGTGCGTAGTCGAGCTTCTCCCGGATGTCCTCGCCGATTCGCACGCATTTCATCACCGAAACGGTGATGAGGCTAACCTCAATCCTTGAAGTTATCCCCCCCAAAAATCATATTATTAGAGCTTCTTAGGCATTGGCACGCGCAATACTATTTGCGTACGAAGTACTCATACAGGCCTTTAACGGCTCCAAGTCGGCTTTTGAGCGCAGTTCTTCAACCGCGGCGAGCAGTTGCTCCTGCTGCGCAACAGTGGCGTGAAACCGCGTCGCCGCAACGTACTTTGCCTTGAGTTCTTCCCAAGAGAGGGAGTCACCGGCTTCGCCGCGTGGCTCGGTAACCTCCGATACATACAGACGTCCCCCGCACACGATTGTGACTCGCGCGAGTGTTCTGGCAGGGAATTGTTTATCAATTTCGGCGTCGACCGTTAGCGAGACCTTGTTGGCGAGTGCGCTTACTCCCTCGTAAGTTAAGCAGTCTATCGTGAGGGGCAAAAGCGACTCTCGTCCCGCGAGGGCGGCGAGGGCCACGCAATAAGGGATGCTGTACTGAACGTCAACAAGGGTAGCTGGGCAGGTCTGATTCGCGATGCGCAGCGCCCCGCCGTACGTCTCGATGTCGATCGCCTCAATCGCCTTCGCGTCGAGTCGATATTGCTCGATCAGCCTCAGGGTGGCTTCCAAGGGCGGGTGAACGTGCCGACAGCAGCAATAGAGCTTGTAGTAGGCATTGCAGATATGCAGAGACTCCCCGAGGGGCGATACGTCGGCAAACCTATAGAGCAGACCGCTGTCAAGTATGTTCCGGGGACCGGTGAACCCGCCTTCTGCGAGATCGAGCGCGAGCATCCCGGTCACTACGGACCATGGTATGCCCTCCTTAATGTCGCTGCTCTCCGGTGTTGGGAAGGAGAGCGGTGGCGCGCTCATGAACAACGAATTGGGCGCGCTTTCGCCTGCGATAGCCAACGCATGCTCGACTACACTACACGAGGCACACCTCAAGGCCGCGGCTGTCGCGACAACTGCGTAGGATGACCACGTACCTGTCGTACCGTATGTTGTACGGGCCGCAGCGATTGATACGCCGACTTCATAACCGATGACGATTGACGCGATCAAATCTTCCAGCCCGGCTCCCATTTCAGCCGCAACCGCAAAGGCCACCGGAATGACCGCCGCGCCCGGGTGCCCGCGCGCGCGTCGATGCCCGTCGTCGAGATCTAGCATCGACGCAGCCGCGCTATTCGCCCACGCAGCACCGACGACCGAACTGCCCGTTCCCGTGAACCACATCGGTATATCGCCCGATCCCAGATATTTACATGCTGTCGCGCGAATTGCGACAGCACCTGGCTCGCTAGCCCCTGCCCCCACCGCGCATAAGAGGTCAAGGATGCGTTTTAGCGCAGATTCCCTGGCAACCCCGGACACCCGCCTACCGCGAGCTTCGACGACATAAGATGCAATACGA
Organism: Paraburkholderia sp. RAU6.4a; assembly: GCF_050435625.1. Classification (NCBI taxonomy): domain Bacteria; kingdom Pseudomonadati; phylum Pseudomonadota; class Betaproteobacteria; order Burkholderiales; family Burkholderiaceae; genus Paraburkholderia; species Paraburkholderia sp. RAU6.4a. The sequence goes on along the minus strand of NZ_JBNDKQ010000001.1, from coordinate 459,576 downwards.
TGAATCGTGCTTGGCTGCAGAGAAAGCTCGTCATCAGGCGGTGAATTGTTCATGACGTTCCAGAATTATGTGACCGACCAAACGTGCGTAACGCACAAATCTATGTTCAAAATGATTGCACCGCGTGCGACCGCCCAGGGATCCGATGGAAGCCCTTGGTCGTCGCCACGGATACGACGGACGGGTCGTAACGTCTCCAAGGCGACTCGAAGCTTTGTCAATGAGCATGCGAGTACTCGCCGTGAAAAATCGGAATGCCGCTTTTCGCAAGTAACCCGAACCGACCACCTCTGGCAACAGCTACGCCGATCTGCGACGCCCGACCGTCCTTAATAACAATTGTGCGCTGATGCTACTGTCAACCCTCCCGACGCTCACTCGAGTGACGAGACATGTTAGGCGCGTCTCGTCGAAAAATCAAAGTCCGATTTTCAAACGTCAACATTCCAGAAGGTTATAGCGCTGCATTGCTTTCTCCCGAGCATTTAACAAAATGCAGGGTCTATTGGCGAGTACATCGTCTCTGCATAAACGCCAGAAAAAGGCGAGGATATGTGGGTGCACTACGGACGGGATGCCGTTTTTGTCCGGGACCGAAGCCCCTTTCCACGCGCAGCGTACCGAATGATGCACTGATCTCGACGTCCAGCGCGGGAGATCACGAAGCTGCAGACGTTGCTGAAACGATGAAGACAAATGGCGCGGAGCAAAGGTGCGAGGTGAACTGCCTGAGTTGCTCGCTTCCCTAAAGGCAACTCCGCACCCATAACCTCCCAGAATACATCCACAATCAAACCGGACTTTGACACGAGATTTTTGCCTCTCTATTCTGAGCCCCATTGGCTTTGCTTCTCACTGGATAAGACGGAACTTGCCTTTTCTGCCGCAGTTTGATGCAGTCAATAAAAGCCTTTACAACGACAAACGCTTGTCTTGCAACCGATAGTGTTTTCGCACGTAAGATCATCGCATTGAGCACCAAAACCCACCACACTCAATGTAGTTTTGCAGATCGATGCTATCTCATATGCGAAGAACGTCTACGTAACGTTTCGTTTGCCCTCTCCTAAAGACGATGGGTTCGGGCTTGGGCTGAGAAATTTAGTACATAACCGCCCAGGTCGTGCACGGCCAGTGGACTATTCCAAGGTAGAAGGTACATGCAAGTGACAATCGTGGGAGCCGGCGCAATCGCTTTGGGTTATGCGGCGTATCTCATACAGAGTGGACATAAACCGAAAGTTTGGTCTCCATCGGGAGCCCGGACTGCAGACTTCGTTGCTGGACTTCCCCTTCACGTGAAGGGAGCGGTCGAGGGAGAGTTCTACTTAGAAGTCTGCGGGAAAGCGGAAGATGTTGGCGACGCCGATGTCATTATTTTGGCATTGCCGGCCTACGGATACCGATTCGTCCTCGACAGCATCATCCCTCATATCCGCGCACACCATAGCGTAATCATCAGCGCTCATCTTTCATTTGCCGCTCTCTACATTTCCCAGCGCCTTGCGGCGCGGGGGCTCGTCATCCCCATAGCAGCTTGGAGCACCACCGTGCTAACGTGCAAGACTCAGTCTGCGAGAGCTATCACGGTAGGCACGATCCGCGCCAAGGTCGACATGGCCGCATTTCCAACCCGCCACATCCACCGGATTCATACCACTTGCGTTTCACTCTTCGGAGACCGGTTCGCACTGACGGACGACATGCTCACGCTGACGCTCAGCAACATTAATCCGCAAGATCACATGGGTATTGCGCTAGCCAACTTGACCCGTATTGAGAAAGGCGAAAGCTGGAGCCAAAACTCCAATCTGACACCAACAGTCGGGAGGCTCCTTGAGGCTCTAGACCAAGAGAGACTTACCATCGCAGCAGCATTCGGAAAGTCAGTGAGAACGACCTTTGATCATTGCAGGCTGTCTTTTGGCGTGGTTGGTGACTCACTTTCGGCAATATCGGAGCAACTGGTCCGGCAAGGGAGTGATCCGCTCGGCCCGAGAGATATCGCCACACGCTACGTGCTCGAAGACGTGCCGTTCGGGTTGGTACCGACGCTTCGACTCGCCGAACTGGCTGGGGTGAGAGCACCCTTGCACGAGGGCGGCGTGGTAATTCTCGGCGCTTGTTACGGTCGGAACTTTGTGGCGGACAACGACATTCTTCCCGAGATTGGACCGCTTCAAATCGACACCCTCAAGAGGCTTGTGGTCGACGGCTATGCCGTTCCAACCTAGATGTCATTACATCCGGCGCGGCGCTCGATGGGCGTCCGAGTCCGACGCCACCGATGCAATAAAACCACAAGCACTATGCCGCAAATCCAGACTTGGAGTTTATGAGAAACCAAAATGAAGATTAAAACGCTACTGATCGCTCTGTGCGCAACGTCCATTCCATTTGCGGCATTCGCGTACGATGGAAAGGAACTTAAGTTCGGAGTGGACAGCGCTTACCCGCCATTTGAATCGAAAACCCCGAGTGGCGAGCTCGTTGGATTTGACATCGATCTGGGTAATGCAATTTGCGCGAAGCTCAAGGTGAAGTGCGTCTGGGTTGAAAACTCGTTCGACGGCATGATTCCCGCGTTGCAGGCCCGCAAGTTCGATGCGATCAATTCGTCAATGTCGCAGACCGAGAAGCGCGCGAAGGCAATCGATTTCAGCCACAAGATATACGCCAACTTCGAAGCGCTGGTTGTAAGGGGCGGCTCGGCTCTGGTGACAATGCCCGAATCGCCGAACGAAAAGCATATCGGAGTCTTGCAGGGAAGCACACAGGAAGCCTATGCACGGAAGCATTGGACAAATGGAGTTGACATTGTGCCCTACCCTTCGCAAGACCAGGTGTGGAATGACCTCGCGGGTGGGCGGCTCGATGCGGCACTGGTTTCGGGGCCGACGGCTGAGTCGGGATTCCTGAAGACTGCGCAGGGTCGTGATTTCGGTTTCGCGCGAGGTCCGGCCATCCACGACGCCGCTATCTTCGGTCCCGGTGTCAGCATCGGTGTGAGAAAGGGTGACAGAGCCCTGCTCGAAGCAATCAACGGTGCGATCGACAGTCTCCGCAAGGACGGGACGTATGACCGAATTGCAAAGAAGTACTTCACGTTCGACATTTACGGCGGTTAATCGACGTCAACTGCCCAGCAAAACAGACCGCATGCCCGACCCAGGGTTGCGCATAAAAAAGCATCGAGACACACAATATAAGGTTTGGAGACCTCAATGAAAATCAAACTTCTTGCAGCTTTCGTGATGTCAGCCGCCGCAGCTCCCGCAATGGCCCAAAGTACGGTGACGCTCTACGGTCTGATCGACGAAGGAATCAACTATACGAATAACGTCGGAGGCCACAAGCTGTTCGAGCTCCAGAGCGGTACGGTCCAGGGGAGTCGTTGGGGCTTGAAGGGAGCGGAGGATCTCGGCGGTGGTCTCAAGGCAGTTTTTCAGTTGGAGAGCGGCTTTAATGTCAATAATGGCAAGCTCGGTCAGGGTGGCCTGATGTTTGGGCGACAGGCGTGGGTCGGCGTCGCATCCAACCAATACGGGACGGTTACTCTCGGTCGACAGTACGACTCCGTCGTCAACTATCTGGCTCAAACGACGGCGAATGGCACATGGGGCGGGGGCATGTTCTCCCATCCGTACGACAACGACAACACGGACAACACCTTCCGTGTCAACAATACTGTCAAGTACACAAGCCCCGAGATTGCTGGCTTTAAATTTGGCGGCACGTACGGCTTTAGCAACGACACCAACTTCGCCAACAATCGCGCGTACAGCATGGGCGTCCAATACGTCATAGGCGGCCTGCTGCTGGAAGCCGCCTATCTGCAGGCGAACAACCAGTCGTCCACCGCCGGTGGTGCAATCGGGAACAATCCCGCTGCGGATGAAAATTTTCTGGGGAACAAGCTGCGCATCTTCGGCGCGGGGGCAACCTACACGTTTGGTTCGGCCAACGTGGGCATCTCGTATTCGAATACCTTCGTCGCCAATCCGGTGTCTTCGGGATACGTCGGCAAGATTACGCCAGCCTCGGGCACGCTTTCCAACCTGCGTTACCAGAATTTCGAAATCAACGGCAAGTACCAGTTCACGCCAGCCTTCTTCGTCGGGGCGATGTATACGTACACCCTGAGCGGTTTCAACGCCACCACTGGAAAGCTAAAGCCGAATTACGAAACTGCGGGGCTGATGGCTGATTACTCACTGTCAAAGCGCACGGACGTCTATGTACAGAGTGCGTATCAGCACGTCGGTGGTGACCGTACTGGCAGCGCCCTCGACTTCGCCTTTGTGCCGGTGGCCGATGACGTATCGTCGAATCGCAATCAAGTGGTTGCGCGCGTCGGCCTGCGTCATAAATTCTAAACCGGGCCAGATATCGCTCGATTGACGTTCGTCCACGTTCCGAGCGAACCTGTTGGGCAGCGCCTTGCGCCAGCCCAGTTCCTACAGAAGCGGAGAGCGTCCTCACCAGCGCACCCACGTGCCGGCCCTCCGCGGTGATCTCCTGCGAGTGATGTTTTGCGCTTGCACATGTCGGCGCGCGTTCGTCGCATCAGCGCGTGCCTGCGTCGGCCCTTTCTTCGGCGCCCAACTGCCATAGGGTGATGGAACGGCTCAACCATATCCCGCCCCGCCTGACGATGCTGAAGCAAACTACTACCGGCAATTCAACAATACTGTTGCAGCCGGTATCGACTTAAACCAAGCGGCCTCCAGAATTCCGAAGGCGATTCAAGTTACCCGATGGATCCGGTCACTTCTTAGTAGCCGAAGCTAACGGCAATCGGAAAGTCGCGCTATCTACGAATCGCAAAAGCTCCGCCTTCGACATGTGGTCTACACCGAGGCGCTTCAGATTACGGCCAGTTTGAAAATAGTTAACGCCGTTGATGGAGGAAGCGATTTCAATCACGGCTTTGATTGCCCGAGACTCTATGCCCACTCTGGCGCCGAGTTCGTACCAAGGGACCAAGATATATGGAATATCCTCACATATATATCTATGTTGCATACGATCAGGCGTTTTGACCTTCGTGGAGTTATGAGTTTTGGATTGGAAAGCGAAATCGGAGAAGTTGGCACAATCTCCGCCGTAAAAGCCGATCATTTCCTCGAGGACTGTCGGCAGTCGAAAACCGAAAGCCTCTCCGATTTTCAATCGCTCATTGTCCAACGCCTCTACGACCCTTCCGACCGAGGGTGAGATCCCGTCACGATAGAAGAAAAAATCTCCTTTTGTGCTTTCTATCCATCCCGTATTTAAAATACCCCCGACAGGATGGATGACACCATTATTCGACTGCATTCCAATTGCGAAAATGTTATCCCACCACAAGAGCCTTTCCGGAAAGATTGCGGTGATTTGCGATAACTGTTTCTCATCCATGGCGTTCGAAAAAGCAGCAATCGGCAAACAATTCTTAATTCCAGTGATCCGGACTTCGCCGTCCCTGACCGACGACGCATAGGGCGAGGAATTTGTCTCTAGAACTGCCTGCGGGTTTAGCTCTCTTGAACCCATTGGGGAAAAAAAATTGGCATTATTGACTATGATGACATGTCGACTCAAATCGAAACCTTTTAGATCGCCAATGAGATCGTCATGCGCGTATGCTGGAACAGCAATCACGAGAAAACGCGAGAAGTTTACGGCCTCATCCATATCGGTAGTTACAGTCGGATAAAACTCACCCGTGATAGCCATGCTAGCCAACAAGCGACCGTTCGCTCGGATCGCATCAATATTACGACGATGATCTGGCTTCCCGTAAAGGAGAACTTCGAATCCACGACTAGCCAAATCGGCCGCGAAAGCGCATCCACAATTTCCGGCACCGATGATTGAAACTGGAAACCTTAATGACATGTCCTCTCCGCATAAACAAACAGAAGTTTTCTGTGACGCCACCCAATATTGCGACGTCATGCAAGGCTGAACGCCGATCAGTAGTTGTGCGTTAGCACGACGACGGCACGCAACGAACGTGCCACCGCGGAACGAGGCCACCTCTTTAAACGGCTCATATACCGGTTAATGTGGTGAGGAGAACAAGACGCGATTCCTCGTCCAGTGCAGATCATGTCGCGAACGTTACAAATCCAGCATCTTGAGTTAGATCTGTCCGAATCTCGACGTGTTTGTAAGGCAATGCGTATTAACCACCGCTGAACAATCATCTGTGCGGAAAGGTTATAAGGCCAAAACGGTGTTTTGGCACTCGGATCGCGTAGGTATGTTGGTGCGAGCTTCTTACAACACGAGTTCAGCTGACGGATACATCTCAATGATCTTCAATTTGGCGCCCTAGTGCCATAGGCCCGCGAACACCTCCAATAGAGCCTCCAATCTGTACGTAGGGGCGTTCATTCCATTTGTCGTCGCGTAGAGCCGACGCTGCGCGACTGGGTCATCCGTCGTGAAGTGTTACAGACCCAATCGCGCGCCAGGACGGGACACGAAGGCACCGCTTGCGACAAACCGCGCGCCGTTTGTCGGGAATCCGACGGCGGCCATATCAGCCGAGGCAATTTCGCGAAATGCGCCAAAAGTTCGTTCACCGGGGATTTCGAGCTTTCAGGCCGACATGGTGCGAAAGCTGCATGCAGACAGCTATCCGACCTGGGATATTTCGACAAACCGCGACGTCCCGTAACGCGGCTCAATTCCGTCCACGCTGAAATGGCCCCGACAGTTAGCCGGTATGCGCCGTGTGGGCTTCGTTACCACACGCAATCGAGCAGGCACTCCTTTTTCGCGGGACCTTCGCAACATGAGAAAACTTTTCGTGATGACGCGCACAACGAAATTCTGCCTTCTGCGGTATGTCGGTTTGAATCGTGTCACGTTAGGAAATCCTCATATAAGTCACGATTCTTTTGAGACATCGGAGCAGTCTGGCTACAAGTTGGCAACCGAAAATCGGCTTTTTCGCACACGATTTAGAAAGCTGCGCGGGATTGCATTCATGTTCTACGCGATTCTTCTTTTCGCAATAAGCAATGCGGTTGCGAGGCTCATTCCGGCAAGATATCCGGCGAACGAGATGATGTTCTTTCGGATGCTATCCGGGTTAATTCCCGCCGCGTTCGTGTTCGGGACTTGTCGCATTCAATGGAAGGAACTGACGATTTATCGCTTAGGCGGTCATTTCATCAGAGCCGTCACAGGGCTTGCCGCAGTAGGATTTTTCATTGCCGGCGTGCCATATCTGCCTTTATCAACCGCTGTAACGCTGAAGGAGACAGAAGCAATCTTTGTCTGCTTTTTCGGCATCGTGTTCTTGCGTGAGCGTTTTCGTCTACCTACGGCGATAGCGTCGATGTCCGGATTCGCGGGAGTCGCGGTGGCTTCCTCACCATTCAGCGCCAATGGTGCGTCGCTGCGCGCAATGATTCTAATTCTGCTGAGTGCTATGTTTAGCGCCGGTTCAGTCATCCAGGTCAAGAGACTCTCGCGAACTGACGAGCCAGCGACAATCGTCTTCTATTACACAATCATAGCGACGATTGTTAGCGGAGTGTCACTTCCCGTCGCTTGGGTAACGCCAGATCTAAGGGATTTCGGGTACATGGTTCTATTTGGACTGACTGCAGGTGTAGCGCAACTTATGCTAACGATCGCAGTCGCGACTGTCGCCACCCCAATCGTCGCCTCATTTGGTTACCTCAGCATTGTATGGGCAATCATTTTCGACTATTTGATTTGGGGGGAGGTCATTTCTCTACAGGTAGCACTCGGAACGGTCATAATTATTGCAAGTGTGCTCTACCTGTCGTGTCGCGCCTAAATGATCCTTTGTGACAGAGCAATCTGCGCATGACCACGACCAGCTACTGATATGACCTTCGCAGTCGAGTACCGCAAAGGTGACGACGCGAGCGACAGGACGCGCCGCTCAAGCTCGTCTTCTTCCAGATGTTCGACCGACGCCCAGCCCAGTCCTGCCGCTGTGGCAAGCTGAAGATACTGCGTGATCGTCCCCAGACCGACGCTGAGGGCGCCCTGCACGCTGGTGGTGCGTGAGATCGCATGCCCACTTCAGGCGGAGTACTTCCTTGATTTTTCGCATGGTTGTGCGATCAGCCGGCATCGTCGGTCGCTCCAAAAACGGAGCTACCTTAACGCCAGCGGATTGGTCTATGCGCTCGAGCGCAACGAGCAGATTTAGATCGAAACCCATAAAACCCATTTCTCAACATATCCACACTATAGATGTAAGGCATCAACGCAATCGATTTTACAAATCAATTTTTGTGTTGCACAGTGAAGCCTCTCGTTGCGGAAATCGGAATCGAAGTTGATTGATCGAATACTTCAACTTTATAAGTAGTACGACAATGTTTAGACGTGTCTTCATGATGATCATACCTTTAGATGTATCTCTCGACGCGCCACCTAAGCTTACCGGAACCGTGCCCGTCGCAGCCTTTCGGTTGGGACTATCGACCGTGGATCGGCCTACTGGCTCGATAATTGAACGAAACGGTCCAGAGCTGTGAAGGTCCTCAATTGCGTATCCGCGGCGCGCGACGAGTGCCACAATCGCGCCGGATGTCGCGACGTCTACTTAACCCTTGACGACAGTACCAATTCCTTTTTCATACCGAATTTTCTCGATTTACTCGGGCCGTACATGCGTGCCCCGTATGGCATGTGGACCGAAGCAGTGCTCACTACGTCAGCGAGCGCTGGTCTGGCGCCCCTCCACTGGTCGGTAGACCCGCGTGACTGGTCTCGCCCCCCGGCATCGATGCGATTGTCAGCGCAGTGCTGGCCTCTGTCCGGCCTGGCGCAATTGTGCTCTTGCACGACGGATGCCCTCCCGATGAGTTGTGACGATGCACTCACGCTGGTCGGCGCGAGCAGACCCTCACGGCGCTTTCCCTCATGATTCCAGCATTGCATGACCGGGGGTTTGCAATCCGATCGCTTCCTCAACCTCACCGGACGAACCAGGTACCCTATGAACATGCTTGCCGCAACTAGCACTGTCGCTGTCTCGTTTTATGCGCTGCTCTCGACTGTCTATAAAAGCACGCAGGCGCTTTATGCTCAGCCGACAAACGTGTCATCGCTGTCGGACGGCCTGATCGACTCCGACACTCTGCCGGGCGTGGATGTCATCGTTCCCTGCTTCAATGAGGACCCACGCACGCTCTCGGCATGCCTGGAGTCCATCGCAAACCAGGACTACGCCGGAAAACTGCGCGTCTATGTGGTTGATGATGGTTCTGCGAATCTCGACGCCGTGAGGCCGGTATACGATGCGCACACGCGCGACCCCAGATTCAACTTCATTACGCTCCCCCAAAATATGGGAAAGCGCAAGGCACAGATCGCCGCGATACGCTCTTCATCCGGGGAACTGGTACTCAACGTCGACTCGGACACGACGCTGGCGCCCGATGTCGTCAAGAAGCTCGTATTGACAATGCGAGACGCGACGATAGGCGCCGCCATGGGGCAGTTGACGGCCAGCAACCGCAGCGACACCTGGTTGACCCGTCTGATCGATATGGAGTACTGGTTGGCTTGCAATGAAGAACGTGCCGCACAGGCTCGCTTCGGCGCTGTTATGTGTTGCTGCGGTCCATGTGCTATGTACCGCCGGTCCGCGCTCCTTTTGCTGCTAGATCAGTACGAGACGCAACTTTTTCGCGGGAAGCCGAGCGACTTCGGCGAGGACCGTCATCTGACGATTCTCATGCTGACGGCAGGTTATCGGACCGTGTACGTTCACGACGCCATTGCGGCGACAGTCGTTCCAGACAGACTGGGGGCGTATCTGCGCCAACAACTGCGCTGGGCGCGCAGTACGTATCGGGACACGTTGCTTTCGCTGCGCCTGCTGCCCCGTCTCGATCGTTACCTTACGCTGGACGTGATCGGACACAATCTGGGCTCGCTATTTCTCGGCTTATCGCTACTAGCGGGTCTCGCGCAGCTCGCATTGACAGCGACAGTGCCGTGGTGGACTGCCCTGATAATCGCATCATCGACCATGATCCGCTGTAGCGTGGCATCGGTTCGCGCTCGCCAGGTTCGATTTCTTGGCTTTTCTCTTCACACACCCATTAACCTCTTTCTCTTGCTCCCCCTGAAAGTCTATGCGCTGTGTACATTGAGCAATAGCGATTGGCTGTCCCGTGGCTCTGCAGGGAACGTATCGAACGTTCGTGAAAAACCGGTCGATACTCCGAATCCGGTCACAAAGCCGAACGCCACTTCAGCGTCAAGATCTGCGACTCCAAACCGGCGGCAGGATCACGCGTGCGAGTCTTCAACATTAGCGACGTCTGACGAAGCATTCGATGGCGATTAGTTAATCGTACATATAGATCTCGAGTATTGCGCCAACCCAGAACCGCCCACCATCGGCACTGGTCCGCTTGAGTGCGATCGTCTCACGCAAAGGCTCGATTGTCGTCTTCCCAACGCCAGTGCATTCACCGAAATCCTGGTACTCCATTGTCAGTAACTCTCGCGCGTGGCAGGCAAGGATCTTCTATCGACCAGGGCGTTTTCAATCGGGCCGCGGCAGCAGAACGGCTTCTTTTTCTCTAAGACGAGTGCGTAATTTTCCTTCTTATCTCCATGTCCAAAGCAGCAATCAGCTTCACCGGCGTAAGGAAGTCATATGGCGACAAGATCGTAGTCGACGGATTGTCGTTCAGCGTCGCGCCTGGAGAGTGCTTCGGTCTGCTAGGGCCAAATGGCGCGGGCAAGAGCACGACGGTGCGTATGGTTCTCGGCATGGCGCCGCCCGACGCAGGCAAGATCATCGTGCTCGGGGAGCCAGTGCCGGCGCGCGCTCGCTCGGCACGTATGAGCATTGGCGTGGTGCCGCAATTCGACAACCTCGAGCCCGGGTTCACCGTACGCGAGAACCTTCTGGTGTTTGGGCGCTACTTCGGCATGAGCACACGTGAAATTGAAGCGGTCGTGCCGTCACTGCTCGAATTCGCTTGCCTCGAAAGCAAGGTCGATGCGCGCGTCACCGAACTATCCGGTGGCATGAAGCGGCGGCTGATGCTGGCACGCGCGCTGATCAACGATCCACAGTTGTTGGTCATGGACGAGCCTACAACGGGTCTCGACCCGCATGCGCGCCACCTGATCTGGGAAAGCCTGCGTTCATTGTTGGCGCGCGGCAAGACGATCCTCTTGACCACCCATTTCATGGAAGAGGCCGAGCGGTTGTGCGACCGACTGTGTGTGCTGGAGGAGGGGCGAAAGATCGCCGAAGGCGGGCCTCGCGTGCTAATCGAAGAACAGATCGGGAGCCACGTGGTCGAGATCCACGGCGGCAATCCGCATGAGCTGCGCACGTTGATCGCGCCGCACGCGCAGCGTATCGAGGTCAGTGGTGGGACCCTCTTCTGCTATGTGTCCGATCCGGAACGGGTGTGTGTACAGTTGCGCGGGCGCGCGGCGCTGCGCCTTTTACAGCGTCCAGCAAATCTCGAGGATGTCTTTTTGCAGTTAACCGGGCGCGGGATGAAGGAGTGAACGATGAGAGAGTTTTATGCAGCGGCCCTGCCCGCGAACGTGTGGAACTGGGTTGCAGTGTGGCGCCACAACTATCTGGCATGGAAAAAAGTCGCGTTTGCCTCGATTCTCGGTAACCTTGCCGATCCTATGATTTATCTGTTCGGCCTCGGCTTTGGTTTCGGGATAATGGTAGGTCGCGTCGATGGCGCATCTTATATCGCGTTTCTCGCGGCGGGTATGGTCGCCACGAGCGCGATGACCTCCGCGACCTTCGAAACGATTTACGCAGCTTTCTCTCGCATGCATGTTCAGCGCATGTGGGAAGCGATCCTGTGTACACGGCTCACGCTCGGCGATATCGTTCTCGGTGAACTGGCATGGGCCGCCACCAGGGCCTTTTTTGCCGGCATCGCCGTCATGGTGGTAGCCACCGTGCTGGGTTATGCAGCGTGGTCATCCATTCTCTATGCGTTGCCTGCCATAGCCCTGACTGGCCTCGCCTTCGCGAGTCTGGCAATGATCCTCACGGCGCTTGCACCCAGTCACGATTACTTCGTGTTCTATCAAACGCTCGTTCTCACGCCCATGGTGCTCCTGAGCGGCGTGATCTTCCCGATCAGTAAGCTACCTGCCGTTTTTTGCGACGTAGCGCGCTTCTTGCCGCTCGCACATTCCGTCGACCTTATCCGTCCCGCGATGCTCGGACGCCCGGTGGGCAGTGTTGCCCTGCATATTGGCGCTCTCTGCATTTGCACGGTGTTGCCGTTCTTTCTGTCGGTGGCGCTGTTACGTCGACGCCTCATGTCTTAATGCCAGCTATGGCCGGCGCATTACGCACGGTTTGCTTCAGCGCATCGCGCGCGTCGCCGTCGGGGTTCCCGACGTTGAGGAAAAGGCCGTAGCGTTGTGCGGAATCCGACATGGCAGGCCCTCTCGTGGAAAGACCACGTCAAAGGCAAGTTTTGCGCCCACATCTCGCGGTACGTAAAGTCATGACGACGTCAGCCATGCCTCAGGCAGAAGCGCGACGCTGCGACCACGCCGTGCGGCTGGGCAGGCCGAGCCCGCAACACGCCCGCGATGAAGCTCGTCACGCTCGACGAACGCAAAGCGGACCACGGCGCGCGGTGACGCGCGCACAATCGCCGCAGCGCGACCAGCGAGTCCGGGTCGATCAGATCCAATGGGCACAGCACCCGGTAGGCGCCCGACAGCAAAGCCTCGAAGCCTTCGGCACGGCTATCGTCGTCGATGGTCCCGGTGTGATGAACGAACTCGCCTCCGGCCGCCTCCACCAGCGCACGCAGCACGGCGTTGATGCTTGGCCGCCCGCCCACATAAACCCATCGACGCCCGCTCAATGCGCGCGTCAGTGCGCGGTCGTCGAGCAGCGCCTGCTCAACCGCGAACAACTCGTGCTGCAGGCTCGCGACATGTGCCCGCGCGCGCTCCAGCGACAGGCTCGCACTGCTGTCGGGAAGGCATGTGCCGCGGTTCTGATTCATGACGGGCTGCGCTTCGGATCGCACCGTTACGGCAACGGCAGGCGGCATGGGTCTCATGGAGAGCGCCTCGTGACATGGCCCGCAAGCCGTTCGCCCGCTGCCGGAGTGAGAAACCAGCTACGCACCGTGTCGTACGTGTAGCGCGTCCGGCCGGCATGACGCGCGTGCGGCGCCAGCCGATGCTCGGACAGCGGCTTCGCCCAGCCCCAGAAGTCGGCGCGCAGCGCGGGCGGGAAACCGACGTCGTCGAACGCGTGCCAAAGTTGAATCAGCCAGGGTTCGCGGCCCTCTTCGTCAAACAGCAACGGCGGCCCGAAAGCCCGCCTGCAGATGCGCATGCCGCTCGCCGTAATACAGCAGCCGCCGCAGGACTCGACCACGAAGTCGGCCACCCGCGACGCGACACAATCGAAGCGGTGACCGACGCGTGCTGCCTACTCCGCTCCAAAGCAAAGCGCATGGTCCGAACAGACGCCACAACTCGGCGCCTTGCAGATGAACAGGCCCTCGCGCTCGCACAGTTGCTTGTAGAAGAACTTCTTCCACTTCATGTCATGCGTATTCTTCGCGGCCAGCCGCGGAAACCAGTGGCTGATCAATGCGGACAACTCGCGCCGCGACGGCAGAAGCAGGTCTTGCCAAAGGTGGTTTTGCCCGAGGCTCGCGCAGGCCAATGCATGGGCCACGCAGTTCGCCTCGTCTGCCGGGCCGGCGCGCGGATCGGCATGGTGATTGAGCAACGCCACCACATCTTCCAGCTCGTCGCCACGCGGCATCGTGGCGGGCGACAAGACGCACGTAAGACCGAGCGCCGAGCCGGCACCCGGGAACCAACGCGCGAGCATCCGGCGCGTCTGGTCGGCGTCCAGTCCGGGCATCGGCAGCATCTCGACGCCGTGGTGCTCGAACCCGCTCGACAGCACGCCGGCCAGAGCCAGCACGGTGGGATCGCCCGCATCCACCGCACACGCCATCAGGGTTGCATAGGCGTCCATCGCGGCATCGCTCAGAGAACGGCCGCCGCGTGCGTGTAGCACTTTTTCGGGCAGATCTTCGCGCACGCGGTGCAGCCGACGCACAGTTCCCGATGCACGATAATCATTACCTTCTTCTCGTACTCGTCGTCGTCTTCGTCTTCGTCTTCGTCGTCGCCGTCCAGTGCGACGTGCGCGCCGTCCTCGTTAAGCCCGACGAGTTGCAGCACGCCACGCGGACAGACACGGAAACAACGTCCGCAACCAATGCATTTTTCTTCGTCGAGCCTGTTGACGAACGTCGGCGTCCAGGTGGCGCCGCTCGGCAGCGTAACGCTGAAGGTATCGCTCATGATGTGGCTCCATGGCTTCGCTGGTTCAGGCCGCTGCCGCAGCGGCAGCCTTGCGGGCTGCCATCAGCGCGGCGTGGGCGTCATGGCAGCGCTGGGCGACAGCGAGAATGTTCTCCCAGTTGGTCGGGAGTTCCTCTGAGAGGTCGTGCAGGTCCAACTTCGCCCGGGTCGCTTGCGCGTTGAGTTTCTTCAGGTGCGTTTTGAGTTCATCGGCATCGGTGCTCATCGTCTCGGTCCCCTCACGATTCCTTCAGGCGCCGTACTGTGCGACGGCGGGGTACATCCGGATCACCTCGACCGCTTCGTCGAAAAGCTTTGCGCCCGCCTGGGCGAGCTTCTCCAGCGAAGCGAAGCCGAACCGGTGTACGTCGCGCAACTGCTTGTTGACGACAACGAGCCGCCCCGCGATCAACACCATGCGGCCGAAGCCCTCGTGGCTCATCGTCATCATCGGCGAAACCATTTGGCCGGTCTCACGCTCGATCGCCACCGCAATCGCGCTATAGAAAAGCTCGAGCCGCCACAGCGTGTCGGGGTCGGGGTCGCCCATGACCGGAATCGCGCGGCGTTCCTCCTGCGTGTGGATGTACGGCTTGAGCAGTTGCAGGTCGGTCTTTCCGTCCCACACGCCGTGGGTGTCCTGCGCGCGCAACTGCCTGACGAGTTGCTGCACAAACGGTGCGACCAGCAGCAGTTCGTCGCTGGCCTTGGACGGAATTGCGGATGTTTCAGCCATGGGATACCTCATCGTCTTCAAAGTCGTATACACGTTCGCCATCCTTCGCCAGCGCCTTGCGCAGCCACGGCGGCGGCGTGCCCTTCAGCACCTGTTGCAACTTGCCGAGAGTCTCCTCGATGGACTCGGGCCGCGGCACCTTGATCGGGTGAATCTTCAGCGCAACCACTCGAGCCGCGGCCGAGCCGCCGATTGCGGCGACGTACAGGATCGCGCAATCCTTGACGGCTTCGAGCTTGGGCGCGAGCTTGTCCTCGTCGCCGTCCTCTTCGAGCTTGTCACCAAAGTCGAACGCCTCGACGAACTGGTAGCCGTCCGGTGTGACGTTGTAGGTGACGATGCTCCTCGCCCAGCCAAAATGCGCATCGACGAACTGCCTGTCCTGGGTGGCGAACGCGATCTTCATGCTGTGTGCTCCTTTAGGTGGGTCAAGCACCGGCCGCGACAACAGGAATGTTCGCTTCGCGCGCCGCATCGCGCGCGGCTAGATCGATAGCGGCCTGCGGCAGCGGCCAGTCGCCCGGATCGTGATGCGGAATCCGTTCGATCATCAGGTTGGCGATCTCAAAGATCAGGTTCATCGTGCCGCGGTAGCCGACGTAGCGTCGATGTGCGTTTCCAACCCGGTCGAAGACCGGAAAACCGATCCGGAAGAGCGGCTTTTGCAGGTGCTCGGCCATCTGCCTGCCGTGCGAATGGGTGATCAGCAGGTCGCAGTCCGCCGCGGCGCGCTCCATGTCTTCGAGATCGCCGATCACGACCTGATCAGCGGGCAGCAACGCGTGCGCGCGCGATCGCGTCGTGCTGATGCAGCAGCGCAACTGCGCGCCCATCTCGTGCAGCATGCTGCCGACCGCGAACAACAGATCGGGCTCTGCGCCGATCGCGACCTTGATGCCTCCAGTGTAGAAATGGCCATCTAGCATCGCATCGAGCAATTGGCTGCGCTGACGCCGGTATTTCGCGGGGACGGGTCGTCCGGAGCGCTGCGCGAGCAATTGCAGCAGACGATCGTTGGGTTCCAGTCCGGTGAGCCGCCCGAACACTTCGAACGGTGTGCCGGCGATAGCATGCAATGCCTCCGCGCCGTCGCGCGTCTGCTCGCCCACGCCGATCGTAAATGCCGATGCACCCGCGGCCCGGATCTCCGCGAGCGTGGTACCGCCCAGTGTGGTGCCGCGCCAGTCCGGCGCGATATGGCCGTCGAGCGAGCCGGAAATGTCGGGCAGCACGATGACATCGAAGCCGAACGCTTCTATGATCTCGCGCAGTTCGTCGATGTCGCCAGGCGACAGATGGCTGCCGGGCAGCAGCGTCACCTGATTGGCCACCGTTGGCAACGCCTTGACCAGCGCGTTGACGATGCCGGTAATCGCATGCCGGTAGCCGTCTTCGAATGCGCCGACATAGTCGGGGGTCGACACATAGACGATCTCAGTGTCGTTGAGTTCGGGCTTGCGCTTGCGCACGGCAACGAGATAGCCGTCCACGTCGTCGCCTTCGGTCTCGGTGAGACCTGTCGAACAGATCGCGATGACCTTCGGCGCAGCGCGCTTGCGGATGTTGAGCAGCGCGGCCTCGATGTTCTCGTAGCCGCCGAGCACCGCGGTGACTTCGTCCATGGCTGTCGTCTGCAGCGGGATCGCCTCCCTGAAGTGGCGCACCAGCAGCACGAGGCCGAACGACGTGCAGCCCTGCGAGCCGTGCATCACGGGCATGCAGGCATCGAGCCCAAGGAACGCGAGGCTCGCGCCCAGCGGCTGGCTCATCTTGAGCGGATTGACCGCACAGGCTTTCATAGATTCGACGACATCGGCCATGGCATGTTCTCGAGTTCGGGGGCGTCAGGTCGGTATACCGGGTTCGAGGCTCATCGCCCCCACCCCGGGGCGCTCGACGGCGGGCGCGCGGCTTGCGCTTGGACCACACCGAGCGCTCCCCCGTGCGCGGCGCTCGACAGCGGGCGCGCGGCTTGCGCTTGGACCACACCGAGCACTCCCCCGTCGTCGCCCCACGGAGCAGGGATCCGCACCTGTTGCCACACCGGGTTGTAGATCGCGCGGTCGATCTCATGCACCAGCTCGACGATCCCCTCGTAGCCGCCATAAGGGTGGTGGCGTTCCTGATTGATGTCGAGCCACGGTATGCGGGCCTTCAGTGCGACGAACTGTGAGCGGCCACCCGACAGCATGATGTCGGCCCGCGCGTCCCTGAGCATCGCGTATATCTCCCGCGGCGTCATACCGTCGATCATGTGGGCGTCGTCGCCCATGATCTCCTTGATCTTGTCCTTGTCTTCCTTAGTGCTCTTCTTGACGCTGGTGCCGACGATTTCGAGCCCTGCTTCCTGCAGCGCGGAAACCACCGACCAAGACTTCACGCCACCTGTGATGAGCAACACCCGCTTGCCGGTAAGGCGCGCCTTGTAGTGCGCGATGCGCTCCCACGCACGCGCTTCCTCGGCGGCGATCAGGCGCTCGGTCCGCTCGAGCAGATCGTCCGGCGCGCCCTGCTGCACGAGCAGGCTGGCGATATGGCGCAGCGTGTCGCTCATGTCGCCGATCCCATAGAACGAGCCCTCGAAGTAAGGGATGCCGTAGCGCCGCTGCATCTTTGTCGCGATGTTGATCATCGACTTCGAGCAGACCATCATGTTGACCTTGGCGCGATGCGAACTTGCGATCTCGTTGTAGCGCCCGTCGCCGGAGATGCACGAGAGGATACGGATGCCTAGCGCGTCGAGCAGCGGCTTGGTCTGCCAGAGTTCGCCCGACAGGTTGTATTCGCCAATGACGTTGATGTCATACGGCGTCGTGTACTCGGGCTCGCGCGTGCCGATCACATAGTTGAGGATCGCCTCGCCGCCAAGCTTGTTGCCCAGATTCTTCGGCCCGGCGAATCCGGGGGAAATGACCGGAATCACCGGCTTGCCAAATTGTTCGGCGGCGCGCTTGCAGACCGCCTCGATGTCGTCGCCGATCAGCGCAGTGACGCAGGTCTGGTAGACGAACACTGCGGGCGGATCGTATTTCTCGATGATTTCGCGCACGCTCCTGAACAGGCGCTTCTCGCCGCCGTACACCACGTCGAGTTCGTTGATATCGGTGGTGAAGCCGGTGCGATAGAGTTGCGAACCGGACGAAGCGGCGTGCCGGTTGTCCCACGAGTTACCTTCACAGGCAATCGGCCCGTGCACGAGGTGTGCGACGTCCACCACCGGCTGCAAAGCGATCTTCGCGCCGTCGAACGCGCAACCGCCTGCGGCCGAACCCGGCGAAAGCTGCTTCGCGCAGCCCCTTTTGCGTTCCTTCTCGCTCTTGCCTTGATTCTTGTCGCAACCCGGCTCGTCGAAAACTTCGGCGATTTGGGCATTGAGCGAAGCAGACATGACGTGCTCCTGATGGATGAACGTTTCTCTAGTGGCAAGTTCCATCCCACCGGGAAACGCCTTGAAAACGTGCCAATTGGCGCTGAAGCAGTCGCTCGCGCGCATCGCAATGGCGGGTTCGAACGGTTTGCGACAGACGGTTCGCGACACAGAAAACGACAACATACGTTCACTGCCTGCCTTGCCGTTCCGTATGGAGCAGGACCCGTGCGATCGCATTCGCGCGCGCCTCCAGCAACGCATCCGGCCCCAAGGGTTCGCGAACCGCCAGGTAAGCAGTCAGCGCGCGGCGCATCCGTGGAGCTTTCGCGTAGTCCCACCGCACAGATCGACAGGTACTCTGCCCGTCTGTTCGCATCGGAAACGTCGTCGACAACGCGAGCAGTTCGCGCGGCGTTACCTCGTCATTGATCTCCGCGAGGCTCAACGGGTCGGACGCCGCCACCTCGCGCTCAAAGTCGTCGTGGGCGAACCGCGCACTCAGCGGCCCTAAGTCAGACTGCTCGACTACATAAATCATGCCCCGCTCCCTCGCTTAGGTTCGTCACGCAGGCTAGCTACAAACAGCGCAGCAATTTTGTTTTCAGCGGTGCCCCGCTACTCGACACCCTCCGCCGCAATCTTCGCCCACACCGCACGAGGTAACCGCGGCGCGATGCCCGCCGGGCTCGCGTCAAACTGCCGCCGAGCCGCCGACATCGCACCCTGTGCAATCGCAACCTCCTCGTGCGTCAATGGCAACCGGCCGGCCACATGCGCGGGGCCCCCGGGCAGCACTTGGGCGATCATCTGCCGGTTCGGGTGTTCGAGCAGCGGGACGAGGTGGTCGGCATCGCCCACACCGGCCAGGCAAACCTAGCCGTTGATGACCTCGACGTTACGGCCGTCCCGCGTCATCTTGACCAGAACGGCATCTGCCGCGCCCGATGCATCTGCTGTGTCTGCCATGGCCGCGCTCTCCTCGTCAGCGAATGATGTCGTAGCTGTAGTCGGTCTTCGCCACGTCGATCGTGTTGGCGTCGAGCGCTTCGAAGAACTCGTCCAGCAGCATGACCAGCACCCGCAACGCACCTTCATAGCCCCAGGTCGGGAAGCGATGGTAATGGTGGCGATCGAAGATCGGGAACACCATGCGTATCAGCGGCGTTTTGGTATCGCGCTCCAGATATTTGCCGTAGGTGTTGCCGATCAGGAAATCCACCGGCTCGGTAAACAGCAGTGAACGCATGTGCCACAGATCGCGTTTCGGATACACCTTGCAGCCGGCGCCGTAGGGCGACGCGTCGAACAGCGCCTGCACCTTCGCAGCCCAGGTTTCGTTGCCGTTGGTCGCCAGCACGTGAGCCGGCTCGGCGCCGAGTTCCAGCAGGAACTGCGTGTAGCCCAGCATCTGGTCCGGGTCGCCGTAGAGTGCAAAGCGCTTGCCGTGCAGGTGAGCCTGGCTGTCGGCCATCGCATCGACGAGCTGGCCTCGCTCCTTCTCCAGTTGCGCCGGAATCGGCTTGCCGGTCACGCGCGAGATTTCCATCAGGAACTGATCGGTGCCCGCGACGCCAACCGGCGAGTTCAGCACCACCACTTCCTGGCCATGCTCGCCAATGAACTTGCTGGTCTTCTCGCAGCAGTACTCCTGGAACACGAAGGTCGCCTTCGCGTTCAACGCGCGCTCGACTTCCTCCTTGGTCGTGCCGCCTTCGTACATCCGGAACTCGCCGTCGGTCGGCGTATTCCACGTTTCGGATGGGTCGCAGATGATGTTCACCGTCACGCCGAACAGATCGAAGATGCGGCGAATTTCCTTCATGTTGCCGACCACGTAGCCGTCGAAGCCGCCGATGAAGTTGACGCTGTCGTCGGGCACGCGCTCAAGCGGCGTCGCTGTGCCGGCCTTGCCGTCCCAGAAGTGCCTGAGGATGCCGAGGAGCGCGTTGTCGTAGCCGGTCACGTGGCTGCCGACGAAGGCCGGCGTGTGCGCGAACGGCACGTCATAGTCTTCCGGCACGCTGCCCTTCTGCTTGCTGCTCTTGATGAGCGCGTCGAGGTCATCGCCGATCACTTCCGCCATGCAGGTCGTGGAGACCGCGATCATGTCGGGCTTGTACAGGTTGTACGCATTTGCGAGGCCGTCGATCATGTTGTTCATGCCGCCGAACACCGCCGCGTCCTCGGTCATCGACGAGCTGACGCACGAGGTCGGCTCCTTGAAGTGACGCGAGAAGTGCGAGCGGTAAAACGCTACACAGCCCTGCGAGCCATGCACAAAACTGAGCGTCTTGTGAAAGCCGTTGGCCACGTACACTGCGCCGAGCGGCTGGCAGGCCTTGGCCGGGTTGATGGTGAGCGAGTCGCGTGCAAAGTTCTTTTGCCGGTAGTCTTCGCTCTTGGTCCACTCGACGATCTGCTTGACCTGCTCGTCTGAATGGTTGAACTCGAAGTTTTCTTTTTTCGCGCGGAAAATTTTCTGGTACTCGGGCTCACGGAACAGGAGTTCCTGGTCGAGAATCTGGTCTGCGGATTGGGGCACGGGATGCTCCTGATATTCAATTCAAAGGCCTGCCGGCCGGTGATCAGTCCGGTGATCGGTGCGGTGGCCGGCGCTTAGGGGTTTTTCTTCCAGGGCGCCTTGGCGAGCCCCCATACCGGGCTGGAAATGGCCATGTCCATGTCGCGCGCGAAAATGGCGTAGCCGTCGTAGCCGTGATATGGACCGGAATAGTCCCAGCTGTGCATCTGGCGAAACGGCACGCCCATCTTCTGGAACACGTACTTTTCCTTGATGCCGGAGCCGACCAGATCGGGCTGGACCTGTTCGACGAACCTCTCGAACTCGTAGCCGGTCACGTCGTCGTAAATCAGCGTGCCGTCCTTCACGTAGTGCGTGGTGCGCTGATAGTCGTCGTTGTGGCCGAATTCGTAGCCGGTGCCGACCACGTTCATGCCGAGGTCTTCGTAGGCGCCGATCACGTGGCGCGGACGCAGGCCGCCAACGAACAGCATCACGGTCTTATCCTGCAGGCGCGCTCTGAACTTCGCGTTCACCGCATCGACCAGGGGACGATACTTGGCGATCACCCTCTCCGCGTTGGCTTTGATGGTGTCGTCGAAGTGGCTGGCGATCTCGCGCAGGCTCTTCTCGATCATCGACGGGCCGAAGAAGTTGTATTCCGCCCACGGAATGCAGTACTTCTCTTCCATGTGCCGGCTGATATAGTTCATCGAGCGGTAGCAATGCAGCAAATTGAGCTTGGCCTTGGGCGTATTCTCGAGCTCGGCGATCGAACCGTCGCCCGACCATTGCGCGATCACGCGCAGGCCGATCTCTTCGAGCAGAATCCGGCTCGACCAGGCATCGCCGCCGATGTTGTAATCGCCGATGATCGCAACATCATAAGGCGTCGAAACAAATTCGGGCCGCTTGTCCGGATCGGCCTTGTCGAATATCCAGTCTCGAATCGCATCGTTAGCCAGATGGTGGCCCAGCGACTGGCTAACGCCGCGAAAACCTTCGCAGCGCACCGGCAAAATGGTGTGCCCTTCATACTGCGCACTCTTCTTCTTCGAGACGGCCTCGATGTCGTCGCCGATCAAGCCGATCGGGCATTCACTCTGGATCGAGATGCCCTTGTTCAGCGGAAACAGTTCCTGAATCTCGTCGATGATCTTGTCGAGCTTCTTGTCGCCGCCGAAGACGATGTCCTTTTCCTGGAAGTCCGACGTGAACTGCATCGTCACGAAGGTGTCGATACCGGTAGTGCCGATGTAGTAGTTGCGACGCGCGGCCCACGAGTACTGGCCGCAACCGACCGGACCATGACTGATGTGGATCATGTCCTTGATGGGCCCCCAGACCACGCCCTTCGAGCCGGCGTACGCGCAACCGCGAATCGTCATCACGCCCGGCAATGACTTGATGTTTGATTTCACGCCACAGTCGGGCTTGCCGTCCTCGAAGGTGCCCAAATGCTTGGCGCGCCGTTTGGCCATCTTCTCCGGATAGGCCTTCAGCACTTCATCGATCAGGGCCTTGTTCGCGGCCTTGCGCTCTTCAACAGTGACGCTCATGGGGGAATGCTCCATAGGGTGAGTATCAAGCCTGGCAGCGGGTAGCCGGCATGGCCCGGTTCTTCGCGTGAAGAAGAACACCGGGCCGCGCGCAGCGCCGCTCGCTTAGGCGGTCAGTTCCGCTGCAGGCTTGCCGACTTGCGATTCGTCGATGGACGTCATGATTCCGTGCTCCATTAACAGGTCTTCCAGTTGATCCATCGTGATCGGCGTCGGGATCGTGCCGTTGCCCGCGTTGTTGTGCACCTTGGTGGCGAGCTGGCGATACTCTTCCGCCTGTTTGGATTCGGGCGCGAACTCGATCACCGTCATGCGGCGCAGCTCGGCGTGCTGCACGATGTTATCGCGCGGCACGAAGTGGATCAGCTTCGAACCGAGCATCTTCGCCAGCGCTTCGGCGAGTTCGAGTTCCTTGTCGGTCTGACGCTCGTTGCACACGAGCCCGCCGATCCGCACACCGCCGCTGTTCGCGTACTTCAGAATGCCCTTTGAAATGTTGTTGGCCGCATACATGGCCATCATTTCGCCGGACATCACAATGTAGATTTCCTGCGCCTTGTTCTCACGAATCGGCATTGCGAAACCGCCGCACACCACGTCGCCGAGCACGTCGTACGACACGTAGTCCACGCCGTCATAGGCGCCGTTTTCTTCGAGGAAGTTGATCGACGTGATGACGCCACGGCCCGCGCAGCCGACGCCCGGTTCCGGACCGCCGGACTCCACGCAACGGATGTTGCGGTAACCGATCTTCATCACGTCCTCGAGTTCGAGGTCCTCCACCGAGCCGGCTTCGGCCGCTAGCGACAGGATGGTGTCCTGCGCCTTTGCATGCAGGATCAGGCGAGTAGAGTCCGCCTTGGGATCGCAGCCGACGATCAGGATCTTCTGCCCGAGTTCAGTCAGGGCTGCCAGGGTGTTCTGCGAGGTGGTCGACTTGCCGATACCGCCTTTACCGTAGAAAGCGATTTGCCGAAGTTTAGACATTGCATTTCTCCATTCAGGAAGAAGGGTTGAAACCAGGGTTGCGTAACCGCGACCATGTCAGCCTGTCGTGCCTGTATGGGTCTTCTTATATCGAGTCACGCATCGGCCGGACCTGTGTCCGCGCTGGACTCCAAACGCAGCTTCTGTGCCACGTCACCAGCGGTACTGCGACGCGTCCGCCCCGCCGCGCTGCGGGGGTTGGTACGGGACTTTTGCGGACTCCTCTTTTGTCTTGTCGATTTCGCGACAAACCACGCGAACTTCGTCGCCAATGAAACCATTCGGGCGCGTTTGTCGTGCGATTTCTGTCGCATTGGCCTGCGTGCAGCCGGACAATCGCCGGGTTGCGGCCTGGTTCGGTTATTGCATTGATCGCGCCATGGACACACCAGCCACCCAAGCTTCGCGACCCGTGCCGCGCGAGACGCACTTCGACCGTCTAGGCTGCGAGACCGCCGTCATCCGCCTGGTCGACGCGTTCTATCGGCACATGGATACGCGGGCCGACGCGCAGCGCATTCGCGCGATGCATCACCCGGACCTGTCTTCGACGAAGGCCGTGCTGGTGCTGTATCTGTGCGAATGGCTCGGCGCCGACAAGCGGTACTCGGCACAGCGCGGCCAACCACGGCTGCGCACGCGTCATGCCGCATTCGCGATCGGCACCGCCGAACGGGATGCGTGGCTAGCTTGCATGCGCGCCGCGTTCGACGAGACGGGTGTCGATCCGGTGCTACGCGATGAACTGATGCAGGCCTTTTTCAAAATCGCCGACCGGATGCGCAATACGCAGACGTGAATCCCTCTTCAACGCTGTTTAACCCAAGGATCTGTGATGACCGAAACGCTCGCGCACAAGGAGATCGACGACACCGCGTTCGCCCGTCTCGAACATGAAGGCCGTCTGCTCAACCCGGTTCTCAAGGGGCTGACGAACAGGCTCGACCGGGTCGGCTTCCGCGGCGAACTTGCGCTGCGGTTTGCCCCAAAGCTCGCCGACGAAGCGCGGCCGCCGGAGCTGACCTGCGATCAGGTGATGGCATGCGCGACGATCGGCCATAAGCACTTGCCGTTCTTCGCCGGGTATCTGTTGAGCTTCGAGCATCTGAAGGACGTGGCCGAGGTGCTCAGCGACACGCTCTCGGCGGACGGCAAGTACTTTCTGTTTTGCGACAACATCGACCTGAGCAAGCGATATCAGGTGCCGTACAAGGGCGCGATGTTCTATGTGCTGCCGATTCTCGAGTCCACCGTCTACAACGAGATGCTCGAACTGCTGTACCTCGAGAAGAACGAATTGAAGAAAAAGGACTCAGGCGGCAAGCTGGATGCGGTAGCGGACGCGGCCATCAAGTTCGACGTGACCTTCGACACGATCACCTACAGCGAAGGACTTGAATTGATGGGGCCGGTGCGCAACCCCAACGAGAACCGGCCCGTCTGAGGCTCGGGTCCCGACGGCTGCGCCAACCGATGTTCCCTTGCACCCGAACGCGACCATGATCATGCACACTGACACTGCTTTCGTCGTCCGCGAACGCCTGGCCTCGCGCGTTGTCCGGAACCCCGATGCACAACTCGAAACGATCGTGCCCGCCGCACTTTCCAGTTGGCTGGCGTACCACGGCTTCCCTGCTCCCCATTCGCGCTGCGTGAACGGCGAAACGCCGTTGATGCGCGCCGCGCAGCATGGCGAGGACGCGGTCGTCGAAGCGTTGCTCGCACTCGGCGCACGCGCCGACGCGCTCGATGACGACGGCAACCATGCGCTCTGGTTCGCGTGCCTGCACGGCGGCCCCGCGACCATCCTGCGGCTGATCGACGCCGGCGCGCCGATCGACCATGTGAACGACGACGACATCACATGCCCAATGCAGGCAGCCGCGAGCGGTCGCCTCGACGTCCTGCAGATGCTGCTTGCGCATGGGGCGAACGCAGAACTGTGCGCACCGGATGGCCGCAGCGCGCTCGACATGGCAGCCGACCTCGGGCTGCAACTGCTGCTTGCTTTCGGATGACAGGCTTTGTTAGCGAGTCTTAAGAGGGACGTGCGTCGCGCGACCAGCGAAGTCGGTCCACTGATCAGTCGAAAAATCGTATAGTTTGCAGCCTCGTGCGGTGTCGAAGTACCAACGCCACGAAAACCGCTGCACGACGATCCGTTCCGGAAGCATCGCTTCGAGGGTTCGCTGAGCACCGACGAGCCCGTATAGAGGGAGACTCATGTCGACGTGATGCGCGGTGTGCTCCATGATGTGATGAAACAGCGCGCCAAAACGCCAGCGAAAGGTCAAGTGCACCGTCGTGGATACGAACGGATCCGAACGCCCCCATTTCGCGCGATCGTCGTACCAGCGGATTTGCGGATGCGTGTGGTGCGCGTACACGACGAAACCCACCATCGCGCACCAGAACAGGAACGGCACCCCGAACCCGCATGCGATTGACGGGACCACCCCCCGCTGCGTCGCGCGAGCGATCCACGCGAGCGCGCCGATCCACAGCAGTGCGAACACCGATACCAGCGTGCAGTCACGGAAGAACACGAGGCGCCGCGTCGGCATTGCGGCCCGCGACGGGAAAAACATCTTCGTCCACCAAATTTCGATCATGTAGTAGAGACCAGGCGCCCAGCCGCTGCGATAGATACGTTCCAGTGCGCGCCGTGGCCCACTCAAGGCGCGATATTCCTGGATCGTCAGCGGTGCCCATACAAAATCGACGCCTTTCAGGTTCGTGTAGCCGTGATGCACCACGTTGTGACCCACTTGCCACAGGCTGTACGGCGTGAGCGACGGCAGGAAGGCGATCCGGCCCAGCCAGCGGTTGAGCGTGCGGTGCCGGGTCAGGCTCTCATGACATGCGTCGTGACCGATGACGAAGAGCCGTCCGATGACGAAGCCCGCCATGCATCCGAATACGGTCTTCAGCACGAACCCGTGCGCGAACACGCTCGCGGCGAGCGCACACAATAGCAAAACGTAGTCGAACACGAGCAGCAGAAGCGCGTAGGCGGTGCAGCGTTCGGCGAACGGTGTCAGCCACGAGCGGATGACCTTGCGATGGGGCAATGGCTCATTGGCGGGAACGGGGTGATTCGGACTGTTCATGAAGAAGACCGGTAGAGCGGTGCAGCACAACACCACGCACGCGGCCAACGGCTACATGCCGTGTCCGCGATGATGTGACCAGACCGTTTCGCGCTGGTGGCGAGTCAGCGCGACATCATGTTCATACTGACATTGTGCATCACCCAGATCGTGCCGAAGATCAGGAACAGCGCGGCGAGCGCGGTGTAGCATAACGCCAGCCCGTTCCAGCGCTGGCCGCGCGACAGGTCGAGATGCAGGAACGTCACCAGATGCACGACGATCTGCACGAACGCCAGCAACGCGAGCGCCATAATCGCGGAGCCGGACGGCAGCAACCGTTGCGTGACGATCGAGAATGAGCCAGCCGTCAGCGCCACGGCAAGCACGAAACCGGTGATATAACTGGCGACGTCACCACGCGAGGCGGTCGTGGACGTCGAGTGTGAATGGACCATTTAGAGCATGCTCCCGAGATAGACAAACGAAAACACGCAGATCCACACGATGTCGAGGAAGTGCCAGAAGAGGCTCAGGCATGTCAGACTCGTGAGGTCGCGACCGGACAGTTCAGGCGAGCGGACGACATGCACGACGAGCACGGCCATCCAGACGAGGCCCGCTGTTACGTGCAGGCCGTGGGTGCCAACCAGCGTGAAGAACGACGACAGGAAGGCGCTGCGACTGGGCCCGGCACCGTTGGCGACCAGGTGCGAGAACTCGCCCAGTTCTAACGCGAGGAACAGCGCGCCAAGCACGAACGTCACGAGGAGCCAGCCGATCACGGCACCACGCCCCTGGCGCTGCGCGCCGAGCATCGCGAAGCCGTAGGTGGTGCTGCTCAGCAGCAGCGCGCCGGTTTCAAGTGCGACACCGGGGATGTCGAACAGGTCCCGTCCGGACGGTCCACCCGCGAACTGGTGCGCCATTACGGCGAACACGGCGAACAGCGACGCGAACAGCATGCAGTCGGTCATCAGGTACAGCCAGAAGCCGAACACGGTGGGCGTTGGGCCGTGGTCAGCGCTCGACCTGCCGTGATGGACGAGTAATGCAGATTGCGTCATGGATCAGGTCTCCGCGGATTCGGGTAATTCAAGGGCGGCCGGGGTGGGTGCGCTGCCGCGTCGTGCTTCGATTTCGCGCACGCGCGAGGCCGGAATCACGTAGCCATGGTCGTCGCGGAAGCTACGCGCGATCAGCGCGGCGACGATCGCGACGAAGGCCAGCACGGCGAGCCACGTGATGTGCCAGACGCCGGCGAAGCCGAGCACGAGGCTGAATGCGCCGATCAGGAACCCGTCCGCGGTATTCGACGGTAGGTGGATGTCCTCGTAATGCGCCAGTGCGGCATTTGCTGCGCCGCTTTCCTTCATGTGCGCGAACGCGTCGAGCTGGTGGACGACCGGTATGCGCGCGAAGTTGTAGACAGCGGGCGGTGACGAGGTGGCCCATTCGAGCGTGCGGCCGTTCCACGGGTCGCCCGTCAGGTCGCCGTATTCCGGCTCGTTGCGATGGATCACGCTCACGACGACCTGGGCGATCTGGTGCACGACACCGAGTGCGATCAGCACCACGCCGCATGCGGCGACGAACAGCCAGGGATGCCAGGTCGGGTTGTCGTAGTGATTCAGGCGCCGGGTCATGCCCATGAAGCCGAGCACGTAGAGCGGCACGAACGATACGTAGAAGCCGACGAACCAGCACCAGAACGCCCGCTTGCCGAGCTTCTCGTTAAGCTTGAAGCCGAACGCCTTCGGGAACCAGTAATGGAAGCCTGCGAGATAGCCGAACACGACGCCGCCTATGATCGCGTTGTGAAAGTGCGCGATCAGGAACAGGCTGTTGTGCAACACGAAGTCCACGCCCGGGATCGCCATCATCACGCCCGTCATGCCGCCGATCGTGAACGTGACCATGAAGCCGATCGTCCACAGCACGGGTGCGGTGAACTCGATGCGACCGCGGTACATCGTGAACAGCCAGTTGAAGATTTTCACGCCCGTGGGGATCGCGATGACCATCGTCATAATGCCGAAGAACGCGTTGACGTCCGCTCCGGAACCCATCGTGAAGAAGTGGTGCGCCCACACGAGGAATGCGAGCACCGTGATCGCGCACGACGCGTAGACCATCGTTCTGTAGCCAAACAGCGGTTTCTTCGCGAAGGTCGCGATCACTTCCGAGTAGATGCCGAACGCGGGCAGCACGAGGATGTACACCTCCGGGTGGCCCCACGCCCAGATCAGGTTCAGGTACAGCATCGCGTTGCCGCCGAGCTCGTTTGTGAAAAAGTGCATGCCTGCGTAGCGGTCGAGGCCGAGCAGTGCGAGCGTCACGGTTAGGATCGGGAACGTTGCCATGATCAGCACGTTCGAGCACAGCGCGGTCCACGTGAACACCGGCATCTTCATCAGCGTCATGCCGGGCGCGCGCAGCTTGACGATCGTCACGAAGAAGTTGATCGCGGTAATCAGCGTACCGACGCCGGAGAGCTGCAGACTCCAGATGTAGTAGTCGACCCCGACGCCCGGACTGAACTGCAGCTCCGACAGCGGTGGATACGCGAGCCAGCCGACCTGCGCGAACTCGCCGATCACGAGCGACAGATTGATCAGGATCGCGCTGATCGCCGTCATCCAGAAGCTCAGCGAATTCAGGAACGGGAAGGCGACGTCGCGCGCGCCGATCTGCAGCGGCACGACAAGATTGAAGAGGCCGACCATCAGCGCCATCGCCATGAAGAAGATCATGATGACACCGTGCGCGGTGAATATCTGGTCGTAGTGGTGCGGCGGCAGGTAACCGGGGCCGTGAAACGCGATCGCGAGCTGAAGCCGCATCATTACGGCGTCGACAAAACCGCGCACGAGCATCAGCACCGCGACGATGATGTACATGATGCCGATCTTCTTGTGATCGACGCTTGTCAGCCACTCGGTCCAGAGCCACTTCCAGCGGCCGAGCTTCGTGAGCGTGACGATGACCGCCAGCACGATGAGCGCCATGAACGCGGCCGCGCCCATGATGACCGGCTGATCGAACGGAATCGCGCCGGGCGTGAGTTTTCCAAACATGGCTTACTCCGTGGTCTGCGTGCGACAGGCGGCGTCGCGGAAGGCCGTGACGTTGCCGTTGTTGTATCGGGCAACGATGTTGCGGAACAGGTACTGGTCGATCGATGAGAAGTAGCGTACCGACTGCTTCTCGCTCGGCTTCGCGACTTCGGCGTATTCGTCCATGCTCAGGCGGTCCGGCGAAGCCTTGACCTTCCGCACCCATGCGTCGAAGTCGGTGGCGCTCGTCGCGAGCGTACGGAACTTCATGTCGGCGAATCCCTTGCCGCTGAAGTTGGCGGACATGCCTTCGAAATTTCCCGGTGCATCCGCGATCAGGTGCAGACGGGTCTGCATGCCGACCATTGCATACACCTGGGTACCGAGTTGCGGGATGAAGAATGAGTTCATCACCGAATCGGACGTGATCCGGAAATTTACCGGCGTATCGACTGGCACGGCGAGCTGGTTCACCGACGCAATGCCGAGGTCCGGGTAGATGAAGAGCCACTTCCAGTCGAGCGCGACCACCTCGACGTCGATCGGCTTCACGCTCGACTGCAGCGGCCGGTACGGGTCGAGCTCATGTGTGGTGCGCCAGGTCAGGATACCGAGGTACAGGATGATCAGGGCGGGGATCGTCCAGACGACGATCTCGATCGCCGTCGAGTGCGCCCATTTGGGTGCATAGACCGCGTGACGGTTCGACGCACGGTAGCGCCACGCGAAGAACAGCGTCAGCAGGATCACCGGGATCGCGACGATCAGCATCGCCCACGTGGCGGTGGCGATCAGCGACTTCTCGGCCGCGCCGACGCTCCCTTTTGGATCAAGCACAGTCAGATCACATCCCGATAGACAGGCGCTCAATGTCGTGACGATGGCTATCGACCGTTTCCTTAAGGCTTTTCTGTCTGTCATAGTGGTTAAGTCCGGGTTGTGGCACTTTCGACCTGAAGCTGGCTTGACGCATGCGGCATCACACTCGCAGCGTCATGGTCCGACAACCGGCCAGCTTTGTGATTGATGTCGATCAAGGACGAACAAAGCGGCGGGGTGCGGTGCACTGACGCAGTGCGCGGGCTAAATCAGACGACAGTCTGCTGCGGCAAACCGTAGATCAGGTCGACGTTGATTGAGAGAAATCCCGCATCGCGTGCGCCGCTGAGTGCGCGTTCCACCACATCGAGTGGCTGGATGCGATTGACAGCTTGCTGAACGTCGGTAGCAAAGTCCTGTACGTCGAAGCTCGCTCGGTTGAAGCCGAGGCGCGCGAGTGGTGAAAGCGTTTTGGTGCTGACGGTTCGCGGATCAATTTCGATGGCAAGTTCTGCGTCGATCGAGAACGCGAAGCGGTTCTGCAGTTGCTGGAAAGCTCTTCGAGTTCGGCAACAGGGAAGAAGGTCGGCGTTCCACCTCCCAGATGCAGCTGCACGGTTCGCCGGTCAGGTCCGAGATGTGACGCGGCCAGATCCATCTCACGAACGAGGTAGCTCAGATATCTGGCGCTGCAGCCATGGTCGTGCGTAATGACCTTGTTGCATGCGCAGAAGTAGCAGAATGATCTGCGTGCCGTTCGGCGGCTGCAGCCAGTCCGGCAATGGCTGCGAAATCGGTGTCTCCGGGTGCGAGAAACATCTTGGGTACGAGTCAATGCGGTTGAAGGCCAATAGTCCGGCCTCAAGGCTCCCGCTATCTCGACATTCCTCCGCGTGACCCGGTGTCGCATCCTGACTTCGGGATCGGGACCGGTTGACCCTGCGCAAGGGCAGCCCTGATTTGCGCGGCGACAATTCCCCGCATACATCAACAAGGGGAAAGCGATGAAGCACATGATCAAGGCCGTCATGATCGTGGCAAGCCTGTGCGCTACCGGTTTGTTCGAAGTGCTGGCATACGCGGATGACGTCAGCGCGAACGGAAGCACGATGGCAGGCGAGGTGACGGCGGATGGGATCCACGCCGGTGACGTGCTCGTGCGTCTGCGTGCCATCTCGATCGAGCCCGAAGTGCACACCAGCGGCACGTTGTCGTCGCTCGGCGTGGGTGTCAATAACGCACTCGTGCCGGAGTTGGACCTGACCTATATGATCCGCGACGCGATCGGCATCGAGCTGATTCTCGCCACCTCGCGGCACCACGTGACGTCCAGCCTCGGCGATCTCGGTGGCGTGAACGTGCTGCCACCGACGCTGCTGCTGCAATATCACTTCAACCATGCTGGCATGATCCGACCGTATGTCGGCGCGGGGGTCAACTACACGTACTTCTACAACGACGGCCTGAGCGCGGGCTCCGAAGGCATCCAGGTGTCACGCAGCAGCTTCGGTCCGGCGGTGCAGGCTGGCGTCGACGTGCAGATCACGAAGACCGTCTTTCTCAACGCGGATATCAAGAAGATCTGGATGCACACGGACGCCTCGGTCGGCGATAGTTCGTTGGGCCGACTGGACATCGACCCACTGGTACTGGGAATAGGCGTCGGGATGAAGTTCTAGCGAGCGCGCAATGACAGACCACAGCTCGCACCAACGGGCGATCCGCTGCGCCCCATCCACCTGAAACGGAGATCTGGTCACTATGCCTCTGTACGACTACCGCTGCGCGGCCTGCGGCCACGCATTCGAAACGCTGGTGCGCGCCGGCCACACGCCCGTCTGCCCGCAATGCGGCGGCACCGCGCTGGACAAGCAGGTCAGCGCGCCGGCCTCGCCCGGCAAGAGCCGCGCGATCATCTCCCGCGCGCGGCGTCAGGCGGCGCGCGAAGGGCACCTCAGCAACTATTCGCCGGCCGAGCGCCGCAAGCTGCTGCGCTGAGCCCAACGGGGAATCGCGCTGTCGATGTAGATGAACCTCGAGGGCGCCTACGAGATGGCACTCAGTCTCACCGTCTTCATGGCCGGCACGCTGGATCGGGCCACCGCCGACAGCCTGCTGGAACACGCGAAGGGCATCTGACCGTATATCGACGCGTGGCTTCGCAACATTGCGTCAGCACGGCCGCCCTCGCGCTCGCGCCCTTCGATGACCACGACGGAAACGTCCTGCGCATGCAGTACGCGCGCCAGCGCGAGGCCGCGTAGACCCGCGCCGACGATGGCCACTTCGACCACCAGCGATTCGACCGCGGTCATCTCGTCGCTCAAAGCCCAGAAACAAAAAACTGCGACCGCTGCGCCACGCCTGCACGGCAGGCGGAATGGGCGTCTGGATATCGATCTCAGTCATGACTTCGACGAAGTCGCTGTCAGAGACCAGGTAGTTAGAGGCCGGCGCATGGCCGCCAATCGGCTTGTAGAGCAGCGCGCCCGAGGCCGGCACGTCATCCAGCAACGCGCCGTCTGCGCTATAGGCCGCGAACCAATGGCCGAAATGCTCGGCCTGCGACAGCCCCTGCAACTGCGCCCAGCCGCCCTGCGGCCGCGCCTGCGCCAGCGCGCAATGCAGTGCCGACGGCGTCGGCGTCATGGCGAAGGCCTCATTCATGACGCTCACCAGCGACTTGCGATGCTTGAAGTTTTCGATGAACTGCGCCGCCTGGGTCAGCCGGGTGCGGATCTTGTGCAGCACGCTGACCTTGGCCGTGATGATTTCGGCGAGCGCGAGCGGCGTGGCAGGGACGGCCGTGTCGGGGCACAGCGCGAGCAGCGCCGGTCCCAGGTGCGGAATGACGCCGCCCGCAGGCGTTCGGCGATGGTCTGGACTGAAACGGTTATGCAGTGCGCCTCACAGATAAATGGCAGCGCCGGCGCCCACGTTGGTCGCGGTGTCTTTCAGCGTCTTGACGATGTACCTGACCTGGTCGGTGTCGAGCAGCGTGTGCAGCGGCAGCGCCAGCGCGCGATCGCCGATGCGCTCGGTGTCGGGCAACAGGCCGCTCTTGCGGCCGATCGCATCGCCCGAGTTCATGTAGTGGAACTGCTGATGCAGCGGATGGCTGTAGGCCACCGTCTCAATGCCGCAAGATTTCATGTCGTCGATCATCTGGGCGCGCGCGCTCTGCGTAAAACGCTTGCCCAAATGCACAACATAGAGCATCCAGTGCACTTCTTCGACGTCCTCGGCCACGTAGGCCGGCTTGATCCCTTCGAAGCTTTGCATCTCTTCGTGATACCAGGTCTCGACCTGCTTTCGCTGCGCGAGGCGCGTGTCGAGTTCGGCCAGTTGCGCGAGACCGAGCGCGGCGGTCAGATCACTGATGCCCGCCTGCAGCGGCACCCGCGAGCCGACCGAGACGGACGCGCGGTCCGTGACGCGCCGCTCGCGCAGATAGCGCAGTTCATGGACGAGTTCGTCATCGTCGGTGACGAGCATGCCGCCCGCTCCTGTGCACAGCGCGGACGGGCTGGAGAAGTCGAACACTGATACGTCGCCGAAACAGCCGACGTTGCGGCCCCGGTAGCGCGAGCCCAACGCCTCAGTACTGTCTTCGATCAGCCGCAAGCGCTGCGCGTCGGCCAGTTCGCGCAGCAGCGCCCACGCGGCCGGGTGGCCGTTGGTATTGCCGGCGAGGATCGCGCGCGTGCGAGGGCCGATCTTCTGCGCGGCTTTTTCGGCGCTCAGACAACCGCTCCAGTAGTCGATGTCGGCGAACACCGGCACGGCTCCCGCCAGCGTGATCGCCTGCGCCACCTGATGCCACGTGTGCGACGCGCAGACCACCTCGTCTCCCGGGCCGATCCCCGTCGCGCGCAACGCAATCCAGGTGGCGAGCGTGCCGCTCGCGACCGCGACCGCATGCTCCCGGCCAACCCAGCCCGCAAACGCGCGCTCGAACGAATCAAGCATCGGCCCGTCGCTCCAACGCGAGGATTGCAGCACCGCGTTGACGAGATCGATCTCGCGCGCCGCGCAAGCCGGTTCGCTCAACGCGATCTCATCGATTTCCATGCGCCTTGTCCTCAGTCAGGATCAACGCATCGGCCTCTTCAGGCCGCCGCGTGATGGTCCTGTAATACCCGGCCGATATCGCGAAATTGATACTGCGCACACCGAACCGGAGCGCTGCTGTCTCGTCGCGCATCGCCGTTGCGCTGACATGCATTGTGCGCACCTCGGGATAACGTTCGTGCCATTGCGCGGCGGCGTCGCGTAGCGTCGGTGCCGTGCGGAGCAGGTCCGCCGCGAAGTCCAATTGCTCGGCGTTCAGGCTCATCTCACTCCTCCACGCCCGCAATACGCCGCGCTTCGACCGTGATGGGCAGTGGCGTATCGTCGGCCATCGCGGGCAATTCGAGTTGCCAGCCGTTCGCGAGCGTGACGAGACCGCCCCACATCCCGGGCTGCGCCATCGCGACAATGGGCTCCTCCAGGTCCTTCTTTGGCACGTAGGCGCTCAGCGCGCCCTTGCTGTCCTTGCGGATCATGACTTTCATGGTTGCGGACTCCGGAGGTTGATGACAGGTTCAAACCAGGTTCAAGCGGGATGCGCTGCTTCCTCCAGCAGTGGACGAAGCAACCGCGGCAGATGGGCGAGCACGTACTCAATGTCCTGCGCCGTAGTGATTTCGCCGAGCGACAGCCGCACCGCCGCCAGCGCCTCATCGCGCGGCACACCATAGATCGTCGCCCGGCTCCGTTAGTTTGCTTCACGGCCAGAACACGCATTCGCAATCGATGCACAGCGTGTCCAGCAACTCGGCCAGGCCGGTGCTCTCATGCTGGGGCATCCATCGGTGCGATGCATGATCGCGCGCGCTCAGGTGCCACATACCGTCTTCATCGCGCGTGAGCCAGGCTATGTCGATCAGCCCGCCATTCGCGTCGACATTGCGGGAGCAGCACGGACTCTCGACACGGAACCCCGGCCCATCGCGCAGCACGCGCGGCACCACATAGCGGTAGCGGGTACGCTCGCGCAACGCTTGCTCGATCTGGCGCTGGGTCAGGTCGAAAGGGCGGCCCGCGCGCAAACCGTCGCGCGGCGCCGCCGCTTCTGGCGCGCTCGCCTGAACCGTCATGACATGGCTCCTTCTTCGGGTAGCAGGCCGGCGGGTGCGGGCGCAATTTCATTCTCCGTGCATCCGACGACACAGTTGCCGAACTCCACCAGATAGACCGGCTCGCCGCTCTCAATCACCTGGCCGACGTTGACGATTTCGCCGACCGTACCCGCCTCGGCCAGACAATCGTCCTGGCCGCGCTCCGGAAAGCTGCCGTCGTTGCACAGGTCATCCAGCGCGATCACGCGCATGCCCCACTGATAAGCAGGCTGAACCGGTTCGATACTCATGCTGACGGCTCCTGCGGTTGCGACGTTTCCGGCTGGACCCGCGTGCCGATCTTGTGCAGCGCTTCGGCCCGCTCGCCCAAGCCTTGCAGCACGTCGTCCGGCAGGTTGTCGAGCGTGCATAGCTCTTTCGCGCGCATGCCGACACGGTGGCCGCTCTCGACGAAATACACCGCGTAGATATAGAACTGCTGAAGGAAGGTGTCGATGCTGGTGACGTAGCCAATCTCGCCCTTGTTCACCAGCACTTCGCCGATGTCCTTGCCGTTGTAGGTGCCGTCGTTGCGGATCACCGCGCGTGCGATCACGCGCTCGCCGTAGTTGAAGCGCGGGGGAAACGCGACCTCGATCAGGTCGTCATCGCGGTTGATGTCAGCCATGCTTCACTCCTGCTGATCGTTGCGTCTGTCCGGTGGTCATCAGGTTCGCGACCTCGCCCGACTGCCGGCGCTGCCGCGCGAGCGCGCGCACCTCTTCGTCCGCGTCATCCATCAGCGACGCCACGATTTCGCCAGCGGCGCGCCGCGCGACTTGCCAGCGCACTCGCCAATCGGGATCGAACGCGAGGCGCGATAGCAGCGTCGCGGGCAGACGCTCGGCAACGATGCGGCGTACCTCGGCCTCGCTGTCGTCGGCAATACGCAGCAGCGCGGGCATCTCAAGACGCTCGGCCAGTCGCATCCGGACTCCGCGATCAGGGTCGCCGATCATCTGCGGCAGCAGCGCGAGCGGCAGACGCCGCGCCACCCATTCACGCACGCCGTAGTCGGCATCGCCCCGCATGCCGATCAATGCAGCAGGCGACAGGCGCTGCGCCACGCGAATCCGCACCTCGCGATGCGGATCGTGGATCAGGCGTGCCAGTTGCGCCTGCGGCAATCGCAACGCGAGCTGCAGCCGGACCATCTCGTCCGGGTCGCCGAGCAATGCCGGCAGACAAAACACACCGGCGTGACTCGCTGGCCCGCAATCGTGCTCCGCCGGCAACTCGCGCAACCGCACGCACCCGCAGCCGGCGCAGTCGAGCGGGCCGCCCTGCCAGTGGCGCGGTGCAATGTCGCCGCCTGGTACGCGCACGTTCTGTACGCTCATGGTTTCGTCCCCGTCCAGCCGCGCGTCGGATATGCACTCAGCGCATCCATTGCATCGTCGGACCCGACGCCGGACTCATGACGATCCAAGACCTGCGAAAGCAGCGCGCCCCCCACCCGGTCTTCGGGATCGAGCCGGCGCAATTCGCGCAGTCGCATGCGCGCTTCTTCAAAGTCGCCGAGACGCATGTTGAGGTACGCGAGGCCCTTCAGCGTGAACAGATAAAAACGCGCGGCCGCGTCATAACGCGTGGTCACGATCGCGGCCGCATGCGGTTCATCGCCGAAATCTGAGCCCAGCGCGGTGCGGGCGACCGCCAGCGCGTCTTCGCCGATCGCACGCGCCTGCGCCAATTGATGGTCGTAGAAGTAAAAGCGGTACAGCGCGATCAACGGCACCGGATGGCGCGGCGCGGCGGCGCGGGCGCGTTGCAACAGCGCGAGCGCCTCGCCGGGGCGCTCGCGCAACCGACCCGCCTCGGCGATCAATGCATTGACGCCCGACGGCAAGCCGCCGCCAATCGCGCTCTGCGCAAACGCGGTCATTACGTCGTCGAGGGCACGGTCGCCGGACTCCATCGCCATCGCTCCTCTTCAGGAGATCTGACGCGGCAGCGGCGGCCGCCCGCGGCCAATCGCGCTGACATCGATGGTCGCCACGCCCGGCGGCGCCGACTCCGCACTACTACTGCAACCACAAGCGGCCTGGTTCGGATTGAAGAAGATCAGGCCGGACTGGGTTAGCCTGTCGGCGAAATCGATCGTTATGCCTTCGAGCATCAGCCGGCTCTCAGCCGGCAGGAATACGCGCAGGCCGTTGATGTCGAGTTCCTGTTCGCCTGGTTGCAGCGCCGGCTCGGCGGTGAATTTCGCGGTATAGCCGGAACAGCCGCCGGCGCTCACCACCAGACGAAAGCCGGCCCCAGCCGGCAGGCCCGAAAAGCGCACGATACGACGCATGAACTTCTCTGCGGCGCTCGTAACAGTTACGTTGGACAGCATGATGCGTAGTCTCCTGATGGATGAATGGCCGGCCCGGCCACGAGCCAGACTCAAACCTGAACGATGCAGCCGTCCACGGGACACACGGCGACGCACTGCGGGTCGTCGAAGTGGCCTTCGCATTCGCTGCATTTCTTGGGGTCGATCGCGAACACGCCGCCTTTGTCGCTGATCGCGACATTGGGGCATTCCGGTTCGCAGGCCGAGCATCCCGTACAGGTGGACGCAATAATCTTCAGAGACATGGAGGCTCTCCTGTTGTCCTGTCTGGAAGGGTGTGGGGTGTCACGCCGCTGAGGCTGACGAGGTGTAAGCACCCTGGCGGATCGAAGCATCGCCGCGGTCCAGGTGCACGATGGCGCCGCTGGCGATGCGACTGCGGTAGTCGTTGAACCAAGCAAGCACCGCTTTTTCGATAAATTCGCCGACGTACTGATCGACCGGCTCGATGCCAGCTTGCGCCAGTTCGTCTTTCGGGCAGGCGCCGATCTTCGCGACCAGCACCGCGTGGCAGTCGCGAAGCGCGCGCACGACCGACGGTAGTTGCTCGTCGTCGCCGTAACCGCCCCGGCAATACAGGTCCACCCGGCGATGTCCGACGAACAGCGCTTCGGCTGCCGAGACCTCGAAGATCTGAAACTCCGTGACGTGGCCGAAGTGCTCGTTGACCCGGCCGCCGCCCTTCGTTGCGACCGCGACCAGCGCCTTCATGTCGTCGGCGACGTCGATCTCGCGAGAGACAGCCAGCGCTTCCTGCTTCGCGTCGTGCTGCGCCTGACGCTCGGCTTCGACGCGCTGCTGGTATTCACGGCGGCGGTCGAGGTCGTAGACCACTTCCATCTGCTCGATCCTGTCGAGCGTGAAATCCTCGCTGCGGTCCTCGCCCAGCAGGCCAACCGCATCCGCGCGGCACTGGCGGCAATGACGCATCAGGTTGGCGCCGCCCATGCAGGCGTCCTGCACGGCCTTGAGTTCCTGCGCAGTCGGTCCGCGCTGGCCGCTCAGGCCAAAGTGAGTGCCGTGCTCGGGCTCCGAGATCAGCGGCATGATGTTATGCAGGAACGCGCCGCGTTTCTTGACGTCGCGGTTGACCTCGATCAGGTGCTCCTCGTTGATGCCGGGAATCAGCACCGAGTTGATCTTGGTCAGCACGCCGCGTGCGGTGAGCATCTCGAGACCCTTCATCTGCCGGTCATGAAGGATTCGGGCTGCTTCGTAACCGGTCACGCGCTTGTGCTTCCAGAAAATCCACGGATAGATTTTCTCGCCCACCGCCGGGTCGACCATGTTGATGGTGATTGTCACGTGGTCGATGTTGTACTTGCAGATTTCGTCCACGAGGTCGGGCAACGCCAAGCCATTGGTCGACAGGCACAGCTTGATGTCCGGCGCCTGTTCCTGCAGCATCCGGAACGTCTCGAAGGTCTTCTTCGGGCTCGCCAGCGAATCACCGGGACCGGCGATGCCAAGCACCGTCATCTGTGGAATCTCGCTTGCGACCGCCACGACCTTCTTCACTGCCTGTTGCGGCGTTAGCTTCTGAGAGACCACGCCGGGACGCGACTCGTTCGCGCAGTCGTATTTGCGGTTGCAGTAGTTGCACTGGACGTTGCAAGCCGGCGCCACCGCCACATGCATGCGCGCATAGTGATGATGGGCTTCTTCCGAGTAGCATGGGTGATTCTTGACCTTCTCCCAGATGTCCGGCGGCATGTCGTCGAGACTACCCAACGCGCCGCAGCTGGCCTTACCCTCGCCACCGTGCGTGCCGCAGCCGGCACCGGTGGACGGGTCTTCGATCTTCACACCGAGCGGTTTAATCTGCCCGATGCTGATATAGGCCGCTGCGGGCAAGTCGCTCGCATTTGAACTCGCTTGCATGGATATCTCCTCGCAACCAACGGCGGCCGCGCGCAAGCCATAGAGCCAGATCCATGCCACTCGACAAGAACGCCAGGAATCAATGGGTTAGGATATATTTCGCAGTTCTGTTTGATCCCGGCGCGCGACGTATCCCTACATTTTCGTTGCGTCGTGTCGGTGTTGCGACAAATCTCACACGACCCGGACGGCATGTTCTAAACCAGCGAGAGGGACCCGCACAAACCAGATCAATCGTTCGCGTTCACCCTCCGGCTTCCCTGGCTTGCGATTTCGCGAACGTGTGGTCGCCCGCTGCTGCTCGTCACGCGAAAGTCCCGTAGCGCTCACGGCCGCGCAGTTGCCCGTCCGGTTCGGCCAGCACCACAAAGGCGCGCCGCCACTCCATCGTCTGCACAAGATAGTTCAGGGACTCGCGGAAGGCTTTCGCCACATCGAGCGACGAAACCAGCGTCTTGCTCACCTCGTAGACGCCGTCCAACGCTTGCCTGAATGTTCACCGTTGACTTCCCCTTCGTGCGCTGCGCGCTTTCGATGTACCAGCGCAAGGCGCACGATCGACCCAAAGACACAGCGTTTGAAGTAAGCGCATTTCAACGCCTGACGATTCAGCCATCGCGCATGTCAATCCCGCGCGCGTAACGACAAATCCGACAAAAAGAACGGCGGCAATCCTCACTCGTCGGGCGCATCGACTCAAAAACAACAGCGAAACAACAGCGGCCCAGCTGAAAGAGGCCACTAGAGCGTGACAATCCAGTGGCATGGAAGTTGCCCTCAAGGTCGCATTACCCCGCTTTCAAGAGCCTGCAATGTCGGATTTCCAACGCGTCAGTACCAGCCTCCATCCGCGCGGCGCCCACCCGGTGCATCTGGATCATGCCGCCACCACGCCGGTCGATCCGTGCGTGATCAGACGCATGCTGCCTTACCTGACCGAGATGTACGGCAATCCCGCCAGCCGTTCGCATGCCTACGGCTGGGTCGGCGAAGAAGCGGTGGAACTCGCCCGCGAGCAGGTCAGCTCGCTCGTCAACGGGGACCCGGACGAGATTGTCTGGACCTCGTGGGGCTCGGGCCGCGCATGCGGATCGCGTGCCAACTGCACGGCGGCGTCCACGAGCGCGGCATGCGCTCGGGGACGTTGTGCACGCATCAGATCGTCGAGGAACTGCCATTGCCGCCGATCGAGATCCACTGCTCGATTCTCGCGCCGAGGACGCGATCAAGGCGGCCGTGTCTGACTTTCGCTCGCGCCAGACGATTCGAGGCGCAGCAGCCGACGACCTGTAACTCGCCGAGCAACCGACCTGCTCGTCTAACCCGAAATGAGTCCATTCAAGCCTGAGAGGAACCTCCATGGAAACGCTCGCCCAACCGGCTTCCGCCACACCCGGCGTCATGCCCGGCCTACTCGAATTCACGCCTCAGGCCGCTGCGAAAGTGGCCTCGCTGATCGAGGAAGAAGGCAATCCCAACCTGAAGCTGCGGCTGTACGTGTCAGGCGGCGGCTGTTCGGGCTTGCAGTACGGCTTCGCGTTCGACGACCAGGTGGCGGACGACGACATGCAGACCGTCACGGACGGCGTCACGCTGCTGGTCGATTCGATGAGCCAGCAATACCTGCCCGGCGCGCGCGTCGACTACGAAGACAGCCTGGAAGGTTCGCGCTTCGTCATTCACAACCCCAATGCGCAGAGCACCTGTGGCTGCGGCAGTTCGTTTTCCGTGTGAGGCAATCATGAAATCTCACTGACTGGCGCCTCCCGACGACGAGGAGAACAACCAGTTCGACAATGCGTGGGGCCTTGACGTGCAATCGCGTCTCGCGTGCTGCGTGAAGCTGCGCAACGCCGACCTGACGATCGAACTGCCGCCACATACGCGCGAGCTCGCGCGTGAGCATTGAGGGCATGCGTCCTTAGCGCTGTGCGGCCTCTTCAAGCGCCATAGCGGTCATAGCCGCGCTGATAGCCGCCGCCTGTGTTTTTCTTCCCGCATCGCCGTCGCCATGGATAGCCAATTCCTCCAGCGTTTGCATCGCGCCGACCGCATCCGCACATCCTGGCTGACCACGCCCATCGCATCGCGCATCGCTTTCTGCAGCGCCGTGTTCATCGCTACACCTGGCTGTTCGAAACAGGACATTCGCGACAGGTCTTCGTTGGAACCGCTTCATCACAGCGCCAGCGAACACGGGAAAGCCCCGCGGCAAGCGGCTATTCGCACTAACGGTGCATGGCGCAGTACTTGCAAACCGTATGATCAAATGCCTAAAGGACAACTTCCCGTGTCGAATCCGATCATCAACGACACCACACTGCGCGACGGCGAACAGACCGCTGGCGTCGCATTCACGGTTGCCGAAAAATGCGCGATTGCCGAGGCGCTCTCAAGCGCCGGCGTACCCGAACTGGAGATCGGTATCCCCGCGATGGGTGCCGAGGAAATCGATTGCATCCAGACCATCGTCGCGCTGAATCTCGACGCCGATCTGATGGTCTGGGGCCGTCTCACCGACGCGGACCTGGCGTCGGCCTTGTGCTGCAATCCCGACATCATTCACCTGTCGATTCCCGTGTCCGATATCCAACTTCAACACAAATTGCGCCAGCCGCGCTCGTGGGTGCTCGCGCAGGTGAATCGCGTGATCAGCGCCGCCGTCAAAAGCGGCCGCAAGGTTTCGCTGGGCGCGGAGGATGCCTCGCGCGCGGACCCCTCGTTCCTTGCCGACGTGGCGCGGCACGCGCAACAGTGTGGTGCGCAACGCATCCGCTTTGCGGACACGCTCGGCGTCCTCGATCCTTTTTCGACCTATGAAGCGATTGCGCGATTGCACGACGCGGTCGATCTGGAAATCGAAATCCACGCGCACAACGACCTCGGGCTCGCGACCGCGAACACCCTTGCCGCACTGCGCGCCGGCGCAACCCACTCCAACACCACTGTCAATGGTCTCGGCGAACGCGCCGGAAATGCCGCGCTGGAGGAGATCGTGATGGGCGTGCGCCATATCATGGGTCGCAACACCGGCGTCGACACGACCGCGCTATTGAGCATCTCGCGGCTTGTCGAACGGGCTTCAGGACGCCCGGTCGCGCTTAACAAAAGCATTGTCGGCGCCAGCGTATTCACGCACGAGTCGGGCATCCACACAGACGGGCTCGCGAAGAATGCATCGACATACGAGAGCTTCGATCCCGCCGAACTCGGTCGCGAACGCTCGGTCGTGCTCGGCAAGCATTCGGGTTCGCAAAGCGTGCGCCGGGCTTATGACGCGCTCGGCCTGGCCGTCAGTGAAAAGCTGCTCGTGCTGCTGCTGCCCCGTATCCGCCACCATGCCACCCAGCACAAGCAAACGCCCAGCGCCGCCGACCTCTATCGCTTCCTGATCGAGTTGCGCTACACCGTCGGAGAATTGTCATGAGCGGCGCTGTGGTCGGCTTCACGAAGTGCGTCGCGCGATCCGAACAGTCGGGCACGACGACGCCGTGCCCCACCAGCGGCGCCTGCGACAAGTACTTCGCCGAGCCGACGTTCTGTCCACACCTATCCTCATCCGCTTGCAAGGAGTAAACGCGATGGAAAGCTTTGTCCAGCAACTCAAGGCGCTGTCCTCAGCCGAGGACTTCCTGCAGTTCTTCGGCATTCCGTTCGACCAGAAGGTCGTCAACGTGAGTCGACTGCACATCCTCAAGCGCTTCTTTCAGTACATCCAGCAACAGGACGCGCTGCCGGAAGGCGACGAAGCCGCCCTGTTCGCGTCATATCACGCGCTGCTGCTGAAGGCTTACGGCGACTTCGTCACCTCCACGCCGGCGCAGGAAAAAGTGTTCAAGGTGTTCCGGGACACAAATGGGCGGCAGCACGTTTCACTCGACAGTCTGCGCGCGTCGCTGCCCGCGCGCACCCTTGCCGGACAGGTGGAGCAAGACCATGCACATCGTTAAGACCATGCACATTGTCGTCTGCATCAAGCAGGTCCCGGACTCGACGCAGATCCGCGTTCATCCGGTCACCAACACGATCATGCGCCAAGGTGTTCCGGCGATCGTCAACCCGTATGACCTGTTTTCACTCGAAGAGGCGCTGCGACTGAAGGACCGCTTCGGCGGCAAGGTCACGTTGCTTTGCATGGGCCCGCCGCAGGCCGAGGAAGCGCTGCGCAAGTGCATCAGCTTCGGCGCGGACGACGCCGTGCTGCTCACCGACCGTGCATTCGCTGGCGCGGATACGCTCGCTACGTCGTACGCGCTGGCAGCGGGTATCCAGCAGATCGCGAAGGAGCAGGCGGTGGACATCGTGTTCACCGGCAAGCAGACGATCGACGGCGACACCGCGCAAGTCGGCCCCGGTATCGCCAAACGCCTCGGGCTGCAACTGCTGACCTACGTGTCGCGCATCGTCGAGACCGCTCTCGATGCGCGCACGATCACCGTCGAGCGCCGCGCCGAGGGCGGCGTGCACGTGCTCAGGACTGCGCTGCCGTGCCTGATCACAATGCTGGAGAACACCAACGAACTGCGCTTTGCGACGCTGCCCGCGATGATTCACGCGGCCGGCTATCCGGTGCACAAATGGAACTGCGAACAGGCCGGCATCGAAGATCTTGGCAAGATCGGCCTGA
Organism: Paraburkholderia sp. RAU6.4a; assembly: GCF_050435625.1. Classification (NCBI taxonomy): domain Bacteria; kingdom Pseudomonadati; phylum Pseudomonadota; class Betaproteobacteria; order Burkholderiales; family Burkholderiaceae; genus Paraburkholderia; species Paraburkholderia sp. RAU6.4a. The sequence continues at coordinate 415,091 of NZ_JBNDKQ010000001.1, read as the reverse complement.
AGGGCTCGCCGACGGTGGTCAGTAAAGTCTTTGGACCGACGCCGCGCAGCGAGAAAGCGGAGATGCTCGACCTCGACGCAACGAGTCTTTGCGACGTGTCGGTGAACCTGCTGCAAAAGATCTTCGCGCGCCATCCTACCCTGGAAGCTGACCTGCTGATGAAGGAGGGTTCATGAACGCACCCGCCGCCCCCGCGAAGAAACCCGCCGGCCGCGCAGGACGCAATCTCGAACTGCCGAAACACCTGAAGGCCTACAAAGGCGTCTGGGTCTTTATCGAGCACGACCGTGGACACGTGCACAGCGTCTCGTGGGAACTGCTCGGTGAAGCGCGAAAATTGGCCGACACGCTCGGCAGCCGAGTGGGCATCGCGGTGCTCGGCGGCGCGAATGAACCGCTCGAACAGTTCGCCGCAGAAGCCTTCACTTACGGTGCGGACGATGCGTACATCGTCCACGACCCGGTCTTGCAAGGCTATCGCAACGAGCCGTTCACGAAAGGGCTGACCGACCTCGTCAACCGGCATCAGCCCGAGATCCTGCTGCTGGGCGCGACGTCGATGGGCCGCGACCTCGCCGGCTCCGTAGCGACGACCCTGCTGACCGGGCTGACCGCCGATTGCACCGGACTCAACATCGATCCCGCGTCGCGGGCGCTGGCGGCGACGCGCCCCACCTTCGGCGGCTCCCTGTTGTGCACGATCATGACGCTCGCGTACCGTCCGCAGATGGCGACGGTGCGCCCCCGCGTGATGCCGATGCCGCCGCGCGACGCCGAACGCACCGGCAACATCGTCCATGGAACGCTGGGGATGATCGAGACGGACATCGTCACGAGGCTGCTCGACTTTATCCCGGATGCGAGCAGCAACCGGATCAACCTGCCCTATGCCGATGTGATCGTGAGCGGCGGCAAGGGGTTGAAGAGCCCTGAGAACTTCCAGCTGGCGTTCGAACTGGCGAACGTGCTCGGCGGCGAAGTGGGTGCGACCCGGCCATGCGTGCAGGCCGGCTGGGTCGAGGGGGAGCGCCAGGTGGGACAGACCGGCAAGACGGTGCGGCCCAAGCTCTACATCGCCGCCGGCATATCCGGAGCGATCCAGCACCGCGTGGGCATGGAAAGCGCAGACGTGATCGTGGCGATCAACACCGACCCGAACGCACCCATCTTCGATTTCGCACACTACGGGATTGTCGGCAATGCGTTGCAAGTGTTGCCCGCGCTGAAGCAGGCTTTTGCGGAGCATTTGACCCGGCGCCGCAAGCAGGCTGCCTGAGGAGAATCACGATGAGAAAACCTTCACAGTTCGATGTGATTGTGGTCGGCGCCGGTCCGTCCGGCAACGCTGCCGCTTACACGATGGCCAAGGCAGGTCTGGAAGTGCTGCAGATCGAGCGGGGCGAATATCCGGGCAGCAAAAACGTTCAGGGTGCGATCCTGTACGCGAAGGCGCTCGAAGAGATCATCCCGGACTTCCGCGACGATGCGCCGCTGGAGCGCCACATCATCGAGCAGCGGATGTGGATGCTCGACGATACGTCGTTTGTCGGTACACATGTGCGCAGCGAGGATTACAACAAGCCGCCCTATAACCGCTACACAATCATCCGCGCGCAGTTCGACAAGTGGTTTTCATCGAAAGTGCGCGAAGCCGGCGCACTGCTGCTCTGCGAGACCACGGTGAAGGAACTGATCATGGACGGCGACCGGGTGGTCGGCGTGCAGTGCGACCGCGAGCACGGCGATGTCTATGCCGACGTGGTGGTGCTCGCCGACGGCGTGAATTCGACGCTCGCGCGCAAGGCGGGCTTTCATGGAGAGATCGGGGCCGGCAACGTTGCGCTCGCCGTCAAGGAGATTCTCTTCATGCCGGAGGAGACGATCCGCCAGCGCTTCAACGTCGGCGAGGACGACGGCGTCGTGATCGAGATGGTCGGCAGGATCACCGACGGCATGATGGGCACTGGCTTCCTCTATACCAACAAGGAATCGCTCACCATAGGCGTGGGCTGCATGCTGAGCGACTTCAAGAAAAACCCCAACCGCACGAGCCCCTACGCGCTCCTCGAAAAGATGAAGCAGCACCCGTCGATCGCACCGCTGATTGCGGGCGGCGAGATGAAGGAGTATTGCGCGCATCTGATTCCCGAAGGCGGTTTTCACGCAATCCCGCAGGTCTACGGCAACGGCTGGATGATCGTTGGCGATTCAGGCGGTTTCGTGAACGCCGCGCACCGAGAAGGATCGAATCTTGCGATGACCACGGGACGCCTCGCCGCCGAAACGGTGATCCACGCGAAAGCCGCGGGCCACGGCTACCGCGCCGGCACGCTCAAGGCCTACAAGGCCGCGCTCGATCAGAGCTTCGTGATGAAAGACCTGCACAAGTACCGCGACATGCCGGCCGTGCTGCACCAGAATCCGCAGTTCTTCACGACCTACCCCGACCTCATGGCACGCGCCGCGCGCACGATGATCACGGTCGACGGTAAGGACAAGAAAAGCAAGGAGCGCGAGATTTTTTCGAGCTTCCGCACAGCCCGTTCGCTTTCCGGCATCGTGGGTGACGCCTACAAACTCCTGAGGGCCTTCCGATGAGCACCCTACCCGTCAACGTAGAGGAAAAGCTGTTCCAGAACCGTTATCGCGTCGATGCAGGACGGCCGCACGTCCACATCAAGGATGCCGACGTCTGCCAGAGCGAATGCAGCGCGAAGAGTTGCACCTTCGTCTGCCCGGCCTCGTGCTACAAGGCCGAAGGCAACGGCGCGGTGACGCTGATCACCGACGGCTGCCTCGAATGCGGCAGTTGCCGCATCCTCTGTACCGACCACCAGAATATCGAGTGGGACTACCCGCGCGGTGGTCACGGCATCCTGTTCAAGTTCGGTTGAGGAACATCGTCATTGCCAAAGCAGAACGACATGTGTTTGCTTGCACCGAGAACCGGCCGCCGCCGCATCCGCGGGGCGCCTGCGCGGGCGGCAAGGGCTCGGCCGCGCTGCTGAAGGTCTTCTGGGCGGAACAGCAGAAACGCCAGGCGCCCGATACCGTCGCGATCACATATTCGGGCTGCCTCGGCCCGTAGTGGGAGCGTCGCTGCAACGGGCCGTCTGAGGAGACACATGGCCCAACGAACCGGCGATGACAGCGCCGCGTTCGCACCACCTTAGTCGAGATACGGGCCGCTCCCCATCGTGATCGTGCCAAGGTCCGCGCCAAATCCAGATTTGACTTCTCCGAGCCATTCGCCTCAGTCGCGATGTCGCGGCCCCGACACGCCGCAAGTCCGACAGTCCTTTCAGAGACGCTTGATCTCGACACCGTATTTCCTCAGCGCGTAGCCAATCTGGCGCGGCGTCAGTCCAAGCAGCCGCGCCGCTTTTGCCTGCACCCAGCCGGACCTTTCCATGGCGGCGATGAGACGCTCGCGGTTGGTCATCTTCGCATCACTTCCGAGGACTGCGCCGCCAGCCGCCAACGGAGCCCGCTCGCTGCCGACAGGCTGGACCGCAGCAACTGCGCCCGACGTAGCAGCCTCAGCCCGCGGCGTAGCCGGCTTCACGGGCACTGGTACGATTCGCCCGGGCTGCAGCGCAATTTCGTCCGATCGGCTCTTCCACAGCATCGCGGACAGGCACTGGCCGTGGCAGCAGGCAAAGTCGTTTCTCACGATCGCTGGTCCCGGCGCCAAGGTCGCGCTCCGCTGCACGCAATTCTCGAGCTCGCGGACATTGCCGGGAAAACCGCAGTTCATCAATACTTCAATCGCGCTCGCATCGAAGGTCAGCGTACGGCCGTTCTCGCTGTTGAAATTCTCGAGAAACTCAACGGCGAGGAGCGGAATATCACTGCGCCTTTCACGCAACGGCGGCAACAGCAAGGGAACCACGCAGAGGCGATAATAAAGGTCGGCGCGGAACTCGTTCCTTGCCACCGCCTCTTCCAAGTTTTTATTCGTGGCGGCAATCACGCGAACATCGACCTTAATGGTCTGGTTGCTGCCGACGCGCTCGAATTCTTGCTCCTGCAGGACGCGCAGCAGCTTTGCCTGGAACGAGGCCGAGATCTCGCCGATCTCGTCCAGAAACAGCGTCCCCTTGTCGGCGAGCTCGAAGCGCCCCTTGCGCGAATTGAAGGCGCTGGTAAAGGCACCCTTCTCATGACCGAACAATTCGGATTCCAGCACCGTCTCATGGAGCGCCGCGCAATTGAGCTTGATGAAGGGCCGCTTGGCGCGCGGCGACAGCTCGTGAACGGCCTTGGCGACCAGCTCCTTCCCGGTACCGGATTCGCCGCGCAACAGAACTGTGCTGTTCGATTCGGCTACCACCGCGATCTTCGCGAGCAGCCCGCGCAGCGCCGGGCTGTCGCCAATGATCCCCTCGATCTGAAACTTCTTACGCTCACCTGCAGGGTGCTTGAGCTCGGACAATGGCTTTTGCAGCCCGTCCTTCCCCGCCATCAGTCGCTCGCGGTCGCTCTTGAAAAAGCGATGCAGCTTCACCGTCTGCCCCACCAGGTTGGCGACCATGGTAAGCAGCCGCACGTCGTAATCGAGCCGGAAGTTCGACTCATAGCCCAGGATGCGGTCGATGGTCAGCGTGCCTACGACTTTCGCGTCGATGCGAATAGGGACGCCAATGAACGACACTCGCATGTTGTCGGAGGCACCGAGCACGCCCATGTCGGCGGCACTGAAGCCCGAATGCACCGCTATGTTCTCGGCGACGAGCGGCCTGTCCGTCGCCATGATCTGGTCAATTGCCTTCTGCGGCAGGCGCATCCGGTAGTGCTCATCGCTGCCTTCGCTCCAGTCCGCGCCAACGGTAATGTCCGGTACGCCATCATCGTCGAAGAGAGAGACGATACCGAGTCGCATCTGAACAAACGATTGCAGGAGATCGATGACGTTGGCCAACGTGACTTCGAGCCGGTAGGGGGCGGTGAGTACCTTCGATATTTCGAAGATGCCGGTAAGCACGCTCTCGTGCCACTGCACAATAGGGACCGCGTGGTCCGTCTCGGACTTTGAGCCAGGCCTTTCGCGTACGGAAGCGATATGCAGCATGACGACGTCCCCGTTGTGGGGGCCGTGCTCCCCGTCACCTTGTTCGGATTTGCGGGCATTGTGTTGCATATCATCCTCGATCTAGCGCCCAATTTCACGGGCTGACTTCAAAAGATAATGCCCTTTCATGGAAGGACGGTGAAACTGTAGTGCCTTGATGTACTTATTTTCTGCTTTTGCGATTTCGCTGCGTGGATTCCGTTAGGAACGCGAGTTCCATTGATGTCGCTCAAATCAACTGCGATTTGTCTACTCCAGGTGCAGCCGATTACAGGTGTCGTCCATCATTGATTTCTGCCTCGGTGCCCGTGAGATAACTCGCCGCATCCGAGCATAGGACGAAGATGATCTATCTTTGCGACCTCTTCGGGCATGCCCACCCCGGCGCAGCGGGATATTTGGCACAAGAAGCGCTTCCGTGTCGGGCGACAAAATGTTCCTCTTGAACTGGCCGAGAACGTATGGAAACTGTTTTCAGATCGTCAGATCCGAGCCTATCGGTGCTGACCCGTCCGAGCGTTCGGGTCAGGAAGTGTGTGGCCCCCAATCCAGTGCTTCAGCGTGCCGAAGACATATTCGACATGTGCTTCTGCGGATGTTCATTGCGTCAGGCTTGCGCTCTAGCCGACGCTGCATGGCTTCAACTATATGCTCATGTTCCCATCGTCGAATGCGACGGTAGTCGCCGGGTGACATCGTTCCTTGAGCGGGCAGGCGCTGGGCAGGTAGCCGTCGTACTTGCGCACGTTCTGGCCAAGGAAATCGAAACCGTCTGCAATGTTCGTGATCCGGGTCTTCTCTTCCGAGCGCTCCAGACCTTGAGCGGCCATAAACTGCCTGACCGCCGGAAGCACCTCGAATTCGAGCACTTCTTTCGACATACCGGTCACAATAAAGTCATCGGCGTAGCGAACGACGTTGAGTTGGGCCTTGCTGCGTGCCGCCGCGGTGAGATTACGCTCGGTCATCAAAGCATCGAGCACGACGAGCAGATTTAGATCGAGGCCCTTGAAGCGCATGATCCCAACTTATCCATAGTGTGGATGCGTTCCATCAAAACAATCGATTTTACGAAATGCACGGCATGGAGGATAGTGTTCCTGGTAAGTCCATTTCAATTTCGCAAACCTGCTGGCGCCTTCGTCGTGCCGGGGTAGCGGATGAAGTGTGTCGTAGAACTGAGCGAAACCGAGGAATGACGTTGCAGCAGTTGTCGATCACTCACATGCATCGGGACACGCGCACGCGAGCGGCGGCCCTGTCGTTGCGCGGACACAGGATCAAGCGCAAGCTCGCCGCCGGGCAACTCGGCGTGAGCGGGCAGTCGGTCCGTGACCGGCTCACGCATGGCGCAACAGCGGCGTGTACGGCCCGATGGGCGGCCATAACGGTGGGCACATGAAGCAGCACTGGCGACGCTTCATCACCTGGACGAAGGAAATCGCCGATCCCGAACTCGCTGAACTTTCTCGGCGGATACGGCACCGAATTTCAAGTCAATTTCTCGTGGACGCTCTCATGAATACTGTAGCAAAACGTCGGGCCGGAGAAATAGAATTTGGGCATATCAAGATGGTTGTCGATCTTTGCCCTGACTCCGAGAAAAATCCTCAGGTGTACGCCGAGCATCAACCGAGGCACATGTCCAATGCGGCCACGGTCTTCGGCGGCATGGGCAAGCTGGATCGCGCCGACACGACGCGGCAAGCGTCTGGCAGGTCGCGTAGGCGCTTACTACCGGCAAAACTTCGCATAGTTCTCCAAACCCTTTCTATATCGGCCGCTTACCTTCGTACAGTTGAGGCAACCCTCGACTTCGGCTGGGCTTCGCGACAAATCGGGAGCAGCCGATTGCAGGTGCCAAATGCTTCAGCGACCCGGCCAAATGGATCTCGTGTCAATCGCGGTCAGATCGTGCGGAAGATGCGGGGGAAGTCTTTGGTAGATCCGGTGCGAAAGGCACGCGCAGTCGATGTAATCTCCATCGTGGAAGAGGTTCAATCGGTCCGTGAAGCGTTGACGGAAATACTCTTTTCTTCGGGCTTCATCCCAGCACTGTTCCAGAGTGCAGATGATTTCTTGAAATCGCACCGCTTTCTCAGCAAGTCCTTCGCGTGCGTCAGGTCCACCCTCAAAGGCCGGACGGCGCATAGGAGGCAGTCGTGAATTTGGCCGTGTCCACAGATAGAGGACCTCTCTCCCTGCGCTCTCAGGTGCGGTGGAGGCTGGCTTGGGAAAATGAGTTGCGACTCGCCGACCACATCGAACTGTCCGAGTTCTTCCAAAAGACCTACGGACCGACCGGGGCGTTTAATGCAAAACCATTCGAAGGCAATCACAGTTGGGCTGGTGCGAGGCCAGAGGTCCGTGCAATCGGCTACGACGCGCGCGGCGTAGCGGCTCATGTCGGCGCACTGCGTCGTTTCATCAAGGTTGGCGCAGTCGATCTACTAGTGGCCGAACTAGGATTGTACGCGGTACGTCCGGATCTCGAGGGACTCGGAATCCCTCATTTAATGCGCGTGATGTATCCCGTGTTGCAGGAACTTGACGTTCCATTCGGCTTCGGCACGGTTCGACACGCGTTGCGGCAACATATTGCAAGGCTGCTCGGCCGACACGGTCTGGCGACTATTGTGTCTGGAGTTCGCGTGAGGTCGACCCTTCGAGAAGTGCATCTCGACACGCCGCCCACGCGCATCGAGGACGTACTCATTGTCGTCTTACCGATTGGACGGTCAATGAGCGATTGGCCGACCGGAACGATAATTGATCGGAACGGGCCAGAGCTGTGAGGCACTGCTTATCCGAAGCGCGCAGCGAGTGCGCTGACACCAACGGGCGTCGCAGCGTTTATTTGACGTTTGACGACGGCCCTAATCCACTTTGCACACCGGACGTCCTCGATGTGCTGGCGGAACACCGGGTGCCAGCTACTTTCTGCGTCATCGGTGCGTACGCAGCGGACCAGCCGAAGCTGATCCGACGGATGATCGCAGAAGGGCACGAGGTCGCAAACCACACGATGACTCATCCGGACCTGTCCAGATGCGAACCCACCGAAGTACAACAAGAAATACTAACGGCAAGCAAGGTCATCAGGATGGCGAGCCCCCATGCTTCGCTGCGGTATATGCGTGCCCCGTATGGCATGTGGACCGAAGCAGTGTTCACTACGTCAGCGAGCGCTGGTCTGGCGCCCCTCCACTGGTCGGTAGACCCGCGAGACTGGTCTCGTCCCGGCGTGGACGCGATTGTCAGCGCAGTGCTGGCCTCTGTCCGGCCGGGTGCAATTGTGCTCTTGCACGACGGATGCCCTCCCGATGAATTGGGACGATGCACTCTCGCTAGTCGGCGCGAGCAGACCCTCATGGCGCTTTCCCTCATGATTCCAGCATTGCATGACCGGGGGTTTGCAATCCGATCGCTTCCTCAACCTCACCGGACAAACCAGACACCCTATGAACCTGCTTGGCGCAACTAGCACTGTCGCTGTCTCGTGTTATGCGCTGCTCTCGACTGTCTATAAAAGCACTCAGACGCTTTATGCTCAGCCGACAAACGTGTCATCGCTGTCGGACGGCCTGGTCGACTCCGACACTCTGCCGGGCGTGGATGTCATCGTTCCCTGCTTCAACGAGGACCCGCGCGCGCTCTCGGCATGCCTGGAGTCCATCGCACTCCCAAAGCATCTAGATGACGCTCGTGCTTTCCGTTGAGAATCTAGCAGTTGGTTTCTAAAATCCCTTACCGACTAACGATTTGTGCATCCGTCGACTCCGTGAAACCTGGGAGCTTCTGAGCCTTACCGCAATCAGCTCGGCACTGGCCCACCGCCAGATTTTGCACGGACAGGAAGATTCCCCTGTGAAGCGTTGCCCGCGCGGCAAAGCGTTCGTACCGCATCCACATATAAACGTCTCAATCTGATGCACCATTACCTTGGGGGCCTGCAGAAATATTCGAAGGACATCACCCTCTTTCTGGCGCCCCACATCAACTCCTACAAGCGATTCCAGATCGGTACGTTTCCGCCGACCAAGGTCGCATGGAGCCAAGACAATCGGACGGTCGGTTTCCGCCTTTACGGCGAAGGCTCGGACGCCGTCCGCGTTGAGTGCCGCATTGGCGGTGCGGATCTGAATCCGTATCCCGCTTTTGCGGCCCTGATCGCGGCGGGGCTTGCGGGCATCGACGAGAAGCTGGCATTGCCAGACCCGCTTGTCGGCGACGCTTATCGGGATGCCGATCTATCGGAAATTCCGAAAACGCTGCGGGACGCCACCGACATCAGTTCGACATTCTGTCCGCTAGCGGATGGAACCGATCGAGCCACCTCCAGCGCTGCCGCATTGTCCGGAACGTAACATTCGCGACACGAACAATCGGATGATGCACCGCCATAACCCGACATTGTGCCGGTCAACATCCCGCAAATTGTGCTCCGACTGTAGATGCTCGCTTGGCACAACGCTTGCGATCCATCGCCGACAACTCAAGAGACCTGACATGCTCAATCCGATCATCAATGACACGACGCTTCGTGACGGCGAGCAGACCGCCGGTGTCGCGTTTCGCACCGAGGAAAAATGCGCGATCGCCGCCGCACTGTCGCAAGCCGGCGTGGCCGAACTCGAAATCGGAATTCCTGCCATGGGCGAAGACGAAATGGCGTGCATCGCTGCGATCGTCGACCTGAACCTCGACGCCCGTCTGATGGTTTGGGGGCGCCTCACGGACGAGGATCTCACCGCGGCATTGCGCTGCGATGCCGATATCGTTCATCTCTCGGTTCCCGTTTCGGATATTCAATTGCAACACAAGCTGCGGCAGTCGCGCAGTTGGGTCCTGGCGCAGATCGCACGCGTCGTCGACGAGGCAGCGAAAAACCATCCCAAGATTTCCCTTGGCATGGAAGACGCCTCGCGCGCGGATCCCTCATTTCTCATAGAAGTGGCTCAATGCGCGCAGCAGCACGGGGCCCAGCGCGTGCGCTTTGCCGACACTGTCGGTATCCTGGACCCCTTTAAGACCTTCTACGCCATTGCAGCGCTGCGCGTCGCCGTCGATCTGGAGATCGAAATCCATGCGCACGACGACCTCGGGCTCGCCACAGCCAACACCCTGGCCGCCCTTGGGGCCGGCGCGACCCATGCGAGCACCACCGTCAACGGGTTGGGTGAGCGCGCCGGCAATGCAGCGCTGGAAGAAGTCGTGATGGGCGTGCGGCACCTGCTGCGACGAGACACTGGCGTCGACACCAGAGCGCTGCCCGACATTTCGTCGCTGGTCGAACAAGCCTCAGGCCGCGCAGTTTCCTTCAACAAGAGCATCATCGGTAGGAGCATCTTTACTCACGAGTCGGGCATTCACACCGACGGCCTCGCGAAGCACCCCACGACCTACGAGGGATTCGATCCGGCAGAGCTCGGCCGGCAACGGTCGACGATACTCGGGAAACATTCTGGATCTCAAAGTGTGCGTGAGGCCTACGACGCTCTAGGCGTGAGGGTGTCGGAGCGGCTCATCCCGCTCCTGCTTGCGCGCATCCGCTCTTTCGTCACGCAGTACAAGCAGGCGCCGAATGCAAGCGATCTGCGCCGCTTCCTGACCCAAGCCCACAGCACGCGGGTGAAGGTGTCGTGAGTGTGGTTATGGCGGCCAAACTTGTCCAATAGAAGTAACGACATGCAAGAAGTTATCGAACAACTGCGTCACCCGTCGTCGGCCGAGGATTTCCTGCGATTCTTCGACATCGCATTCGACAAGAAGGTGGTGAACGTGAGCCGCCTGCACGTCCTCAAGCGCTTCTTTCAGTATATCGAGCAACAGAAAGAACTACCGCGTAACAACGCGACGGCCGTGCTCGCCGTCTATCGATGCTTACTGCAGAAGGCCTACAACGACTTCGTTGTATCCACGCCCGCGGAGCAAAAGGTCTTCAAAGCGTCCAGCCTGCGCGACGTGTCGCTGAAACTCGTGCACAAGATATTCGCTCGCCATCCGACATTGGAGGCGGACCTGTTGATGAAGAGGGCCCCATGAACTCGCCCGCTGCCTCGGAAAAGAAGCCGGCCGCGCCGGTCAAACGGGCCGCCGGCCGTAACCTCAATCTGCCCGAACATCTGAAAGCCTACCAGGGCGTCTGGGTCTTTCTCGAGCACGACCGCGGCCACGTGCATAGCGTGTCGTGGGAGCTGCTCGGTGAGGCGCACAAGCTCGCCGACAAACTCGGCAGTCGTGTCGCTGTGGCCGTGCTCGGCGGTACCGACGAGCCGCCTGAGCAGTTTGCCAGTGAGGCGTTCAGTTTCGACGCGGACAAAGCGTATGTGATTCACGACACTGTGTCGCCCGGCCATCGCAACGAACCGTTCACGAAGGGGCTGACCGACCTGGTCAACAAGTACCGCGCCGAGATTCTGCTGCTCGGTGCAACCTCGATGGCCCGGGATCTCGCCGGATCTGTCGCAACGACGCTCTTGACCGGCCTCACCGCCGACTGCACTGAGCTGAACATTGACCCGTAGTTGCCGCATTCTGTGCACGGACCATCACAACCTCGAATGGGCGTGTCCGCGCGGCGGGAATCGCATCCAGTTCAGGTTCGCGTAGACAAACACATCCATCGTCACATCGGCTTCCGAGCGCTGCAAAAGCGGCCGGACGCCTCATCATATCGGAGCAAATTGATGAATCTCATTACTGGTATCGAATCGACCGTTCTCTTCGGCGGCAATGTTCCCTCCCCCGTGCTACAGCTGATCGAGAGAACCCGCGGCGGCAGCAACGACGATGTGGCCGCCGCGTTGTGGACTGCGGTCCTGTCGTACCCGCGCTGCCTGCCCCCCTACTATCTGCTGTATAAGTTCCATGCGAACCGGGGTGAACTTGGCGAGGCGCAGGAGGTCGCGACCAAGGCTTTGGCGGTTGCCGCCCGGCAGGCATCGCTCGACAGCGACTGGTGTGCGGTACAGCCGGGCGACACCGACTTCACCATTCCTGGTCCGGGCCGCTTCTGGCTCTTCACACTGAAGGCGCTCGCGTTCATCAGCGTGCGGCGCGGTGAGCGCGCCGTTGCACTGAGGCTGATCGCCAAGCTGCGCAGGCTGGACCCGATCGATTGCATAGGCTTGGACGTCGTGGAAGCCTTGCTCGCACAGTCCGGATCCCGATAATCGCCGCCGGAAGATCAACTGACAGATTGACAATATGTCCCCGGCATGGCTATGGCAGAACTCCATTGCAGTTCATGGCGATCGTTTCAGTAGTCAAAGCCGACGCTCACCGCACACTTCGCGCGGGCGCGCACGCTGGCCTACCTAGACAGTCAGATCTTCATTCTGGCCCGAAGCAATCCGCGAAATCGGCACAATCGCCGCAGTTTGAAGCCTTGCAGATAATCAACGCCTCGCGCTCGCACACGTGCTTGTAGAGGATTTTTTTCGCTTCATGCCGTGGACGCTTTTTCAGCGAGCCGTGGAAACCGGTAGCCCAGCGCTGCCGACAATTCGGCGTACATCCGATAAAGAGACCGCGTCGCAAGCAGGGGTTGCGTTGCAACCAGAAACGCAAATCAAGGCAACAACCAGATTGACACACGGCTTGCCGGTCGCGCCGAACCTGCTCGATCAGGCGTTTGCCGTCACCGCGCCGAATGAGGCCCGGTGTGCCGATACACGTTATATCGCCACAAAACCCCCGAAACCCCACAAATCCATGCCGCAAAAACCTTGCTGAAAGATCCCATTTCCTAACTTGGCTGGATTGGTCTTCGCGTGGTCTTAGGCGGAGGAATCATGCGTGACGCCTCCTGCAATATTATCTCCAGCATCCAATTGCTTGCCGGATCACTGTTGTGAAGGGCAGACCATTGGACGGCCTCGGTGAATGCGGGACGTGGCAGCGGAAGTTCGACGATCCGCAGAGGCATCGCTTTTTCGAAATACTTGACCAGCCTTAACGGCATCGTCCCTATACGGTCAGTGTTTAATAGCATAGGCGGGATCATGCTAAAGCTCGGCACGATGACCTCGTCCCGTCTCTTGAGACCGTGCTGAAGCAAAAACCATTCCTCGATGGAGGGCTGCCGCGCCCGCCCGAACTTGACCACAACGTGCCCCATCGACATATATCTCTCGAATGTGAGTTGCCCTGATAGCTGCTGGTTCGTGCGGCAGCCTACGCACACGAGCGTCTCCTCGAACAGCTTCGCTTTAGGGTGCGCGCTCGACATGAAAAATTCCGGCAAGATAAGAAAATCGGCTTCGCCGCGCCGGAGAACCTCATCGGGGTCATCGGCAAGTGGCAGCAATTCGAAACTGACGGCGGGAGCTTCCCGTGCAATACGCTCCACGATCTTTCGAAAAAATACGACTGTCATGAAATCGGAAAGAATGATCCTGAAGCGGCGATCCGATTTGGCTGGGTTGAACACGTCCTGGGAAATAACGGAGAGCTGGATGTGCACCAGAGCCTCCCGGACTGGAGCAGCGAGCCCTTCTGCACGCGGTGTTGGGACAAGTTCCCGGCCCCTCATCGTAAATAGTTCGTCGCAGAAATAGGCGCGTAGCCTGGCGACGGCCGCGCTCATGGCCGGCTGGCTCAGGTTGATGCTGCGTGCCGCCGCAGTGAGGTTACGCTCGGTCATCAGAGCATCGAGCGCGACGAGGAGATTTAGATCGAGGCCTTTGAAACGCATGATCCCAACTTATCCATAGTGTGGATGTGTTCCATCAAGACAAACGATTTTACGAATTGTACGGCATGGAGGATAGTGTTCCTTGTAAATCCGATTGAATTTCGCAAACCTGCTGGCACCTTCGTGGTGCCGGGGTATTGGATGCAGTGTGTCGTAGAACTGAGCAAAGCCGAGGAAATGACGTTGCAGCAGTTGTCGATCAATCACATGCATCGGGAGCCCTCCTCGCGAACCAGCCGCATGTTTGGCAACGATTGGGGATTTCCTCGGGGTTCCAGCGCTTCAGCTTTCTGGTCGCGCCATCCTTCAGCGCCAAGAAACGCGACCCTGGACCAAACGGTACAGAATTTTCATGAATTGCGGCGCCATTTTGCAGACGGACCCTACGCGAGATTCTTTGGGGCTGGTGACGTCTGACCGGTGTTCGCAGCGGCGAGCGATACCCTACCTTACTTATGTGGTAGGGGTTCGAGTCTTGCCAATAGGGGCTTCCTACCACGATGAAGGAGAGAAACATGCTGTGCTTAGGAGTGAGCGGCGGGCTAGACAAAGTTCATGAAAATTCACTCGAACTGCCGAACACATTTCTGCACGACGGCGCTGCGGTGCTTGTCCGGGACGGACGCGTAATAGCGGCCGTCGAAGAGGAGCGCCTCAACCGGATCAAGCACTCTAACAAGTTCCCGAGCAGTTCAATTCAATACTGCCTCGCATCCGCAGGGATTCAGCTCAGCGATATCGACCACATCGCGTTTTACGCTACCGAGGCCTATTGCAACGTTATGCTCGAACGCCTGTGCCTGTCCCAGCCGAACATCTCCAATCCGGTGGATGCCAAGCTGTTTCTGCGTAACTTACTAATGCGGGAATTCGGTACCGAGGTCGATCCTTCGCGAGTCTCATTCGTGAGTCACCATCTGGCGCATGCCGTGAGCGCGTTTGCGATGTCTGGATTCGACCAAAGTCTGATCCTCGCGGTCGATGGCGGCGGTGATTTCCTCTCAGGGCTCTTGGCGCTCGGATCTGGAACCGAAATTACGCAACTCGCGACTTTCGCAGAGCATAATTCTCTAGGGCTGTTTTATCTCGAAACAATCCGGTATCTCGGTTACGGCTTGTTCGACGAATACAAGGTCATGGGGCTTGCACCTTATGGGGATCCCGCTCCCTATCGCGGGCTCTTCGAGCAATTCTATCAACTGTCCGCCAACGGTGAGTACCGCGTATACCTGGACCGCATCGGTCCGACGCTGCTCCGCAGCATCCAGGTCCGGCGAAAGGGAATGCCATTCACACAGCAGCATCGAGATGTGGGTGCTTCATTGCAGGAAGCGCTGGAGCGGATCGTGTTTCACATTCTCCGCCATCATCGCGAGGTCACCGGTATGAAGCGGCTGTGTATAGCCGGAGGAGTAGCTCATAACTGCACCATGAACGGTAAGCTGCTGTATTCGGGACTTTTCGAAGACATCTTCGTGCAGCCCGCAGCGCATGACGCCGGTTGCGCATTAGGCGCTGCGCTGATGATGTCAAACGACTTCGGTCGGCCCGCGCCACGTGAGCGATTACAGGAGGTTTATTGGGGGCCCGATCTGGGGAGCGATCTGGTCGTGGAGCAAGAATTGAATGCGTGGGCCGGACACCTCGACGTTGAACGCAGTGATGACGTGGCAGGCAGAGCAGCGGACTGGATGGCCAATGGCGCCGTGATCGGCTGGGTGCAGGGTCGTTCGGAGTTCGGGCCACGCGCGCTTGGCAACCGCAGCATTCTTGCCGATCCCAGGCCGGCGGCAAACAAGGACCGGATCAACGCCATGGTCAAAAAGCGTGAGGGTTACCGACCGTTCGCGCCATCAGTGCTCGAGGACGATGCGCGCGAATTTTTTGACCTCCCAGAGCGCACCTGCGAATTCCCTTTTATGAATTTTGTAGTTCGCGTGCGCGACTCCAAGCGTCCCTTGCTCGGCGCCATCACGCACATTGACGGTACAGCGCGGCTGCAAACAGTATCGCGCAAGACCAATCCCCCCTATTGGGAGGTTATTAATGCGTTCAAGAAGCGGACAGGAATCCCAATTCTGCTCAATACTTCCTTTAATAACAACGCTGAGCCGATCGTAGATTCGGTTGCAGACGCGATTGCCACATTTCTGACGACAGAGCTGGATGGACTTGTGGTCGGGCCGTTCCTCGTCAAAAAGCGGCCCGCAACGCAGGAACATTGGACTGCGCTCGCGGTTTCACTGCCGCCCTATGCATCGCTCTATCGAGTCCGCGCTCACACAGCGCGGGATCGTCAGGAGACGGTGTGCGAAATTCGCACCGGCGGCTCCAACTGTGACAGTGTGCGTATTTCACATGAGTTGTTCGATCTGCTGATGCAGATCGAAGGCGAAGCCGTAATCGGACATCTTCTCGATACATTTACGCCTGAGCAGACTCGACGTGAAGCCCTCGTCGAGGAGCTGCGCGGATTGTGGGAACAGCGTCGGGTTCGGCTACATCCCTCACGGGCGTTGTCACGGTAACGACGCCCTTCCAATGAGTGGCTGAAGATCTGAAACCAGGTAACAGCGCTCGCGAGCTATTTGTCTAGAACGTTAAACAATAGCGTTTGGCCGCCGTGTAGTTCTTGTACCAACACGCCGGTGTCCAACGGAGCACCAGTCCCGGCCCAAGGTCCGGACACTTGCAGTGGCGCACCATAAAGGTAGGCGGAATTGACACATCAAACGAACTTCGAATTGCTGCGTCGGGAATTGGACGCAGACGATCCATGGCGGCTCGACAGCAATCCCTTTGAGCAGGAGCGCCACAGGCAAATGCTTCGGATGGCACTTTCGCAGGGATCCGTCACAAATGCGCTCGAAGTCGGATGCGCAGGCGGAGCCTTCACGGAAATATTGGCACCGCACTGCCAACGGCTCACCGTGATCGATATCGTGCCACACGCAATTGCCAGGACACGCGAACGGATGATGGACCCACCACACATCAATTGGATCGTCTCCGATGTCCAGCATTTTTCGACTGAGCAACAGTTCGATCTGGTCGTGGTGGCGGAGGTTCTTTATTACCTCGACGGCAGCGCCGAGGTGCGCGCGGCTGTCCGCAATTTAGCACGGATGCTTGCGCCCGGTGGACAGCTGGTTTTCGGATCGGCACATGACGCCAATTGCCGGCGATGGGGCCACATTGCCGGAGCCGAGACGGTCATAGCCATCCTGGAAGAAGAGCTGGTTGAAATCGATCGTTTGAGGTGCGTCGGTCAGTCGTTGAATGAAGACTGTCTGCTCGCCAGTTTTCGAAACGCGGCTTCGCCTTCGTGTGGACCAACTTACCAGCCTTAGGCCGGGAGATATTATGCGCATCTGTGGGATCAAACTGACGCACGACGGAGCGATCGCCCTTGTCGAGGATGGAAAACTGGTTTTTTGCGTGGAGCAGGAAAAGCGAGACAACAATCCGCGGTATCAGGCAATCGACGACCTCGACGCGATCGCGATCGCATTGGCCGAGCATGGTTTCGATGCGCACGATATCGACCAGTTTGTCATCGACGGCTGGGACGGAGTAGTCGAGTCGCAGTTTCGCGTCCTCAGTGGGTCGATTCCCGTCAGCCTGAAAGGGGCCCCTTATGCCGAACGCCAAGCCGATGATCTTCTCGCTTCGATCGACGGCTCCGGACTGCTTGTCGGGGGCCAGTCCTTTCCTTATAAAAGCTATCCTCACGTGTCAGGCCATGTGGCCTCCGCGTACTGCACCAGTCCCTTTGCCCAAAGCGGGCAACCTGCATTCTGTTTGGTGTGGGATGGTGGCATCGTCCCACGCCTCTATCATGTAGAACGCCACCACGCCCGCCATATTGACTGCCTGTTCCCCGTGATAGGTCACATCTACGCTGCGGCGGGTCATCACTTTGGTCCTTATAAGAAGCCGGGCGGCGCCCGGTGGGATCTGGGTGTGGCCGGCAAGCTGATGGCTTACATCGCGCTGGGCTCCGTTGACGAAGATATCGTTGAGGTATTTCGCGAGCTTTATCAGGCACGCTTTGCTGGCGACACGGAGTGTGCGCAAGCTTATCGCGAGAACATCCACAGCGCGGACGCGTCACTAGCGGCTGTAGGAGAGTTCTTCGAAGCAAGCGCGCTGCGACTGGAAGCCAAGCCGCCCGAAGACGTACTCGCCTCGTTCCATGTATTCCTCGAGCGTCTTCTCGTTGATGAAATGGGTATCGCGCTGCAGCGCCATTCGATTGCGGGGCCGAAAAATCTGTGCATCGCCGGCGGATGCGGACTCAATATCAAATGGAACAGCGCCCTGCGCGCAAGCGGTTTGTTCGACGCAATCTGGGTGCCGCCGTTTCCCAACGATAGCGGGTCTGCGATTGGCGCCGCTTGTTGCGCGCTGGCAGTCGAGAAGGGCTTCGTGCCGCTGGAGTGGTCGGTATATAGCGGACCGGCCTTAAAAGGTTGCCAAGTACCGCCCGGATGGACGGCGTCTACTTGCTCCATTGCAGAACTCGCCAGCATACTCGCCACTAGCAAGCCCGTCATTTTCCTTGCCGGCCGAGCCGAACTCGGACCACGAGCATTGGGGGGCAGAAGCATTCTGGCCGCCGCGACTTTGCCCACAATGAAGGATCATCTCAACGACATCAAGTTTCGAGAGCACTTCCGTCCCGTTGCGCCAATTTGCCTTGAGGATCGTGCGCCGACCATTTTTAGCCCGGGGAGCCCTGATCCCTATATGTTGTTCGATCATCAGACGCGCGCGGAATGGCGAGAAAGAATCCCTGCCGTCGTGCATCTCGACGGATCTGCCCGATTGCAGACCATTTCGAGAACTTCCGAGCATCCGGTGGCGCAACTTCTGGTCGAATACGAAAAGCTGACGGGTATTCCGTTGCTCTGCAACACGAGCGCCAACTATCACGGACGAGGTTTCTTCCCGGACGCTGCTTCAGCCTGTGCGTGGGGACGCGTCGAACGTGTGTGGTGCGATGGTTTGTTACTGACCAGGACTGGTCTGTCGCCGTCAGTCGACGAAACACTTTTCGCTACGTTGCCGTTCGAAGATTGCTGACGTTGCAGCTCAGTGGTCAGTACGACGCGGTCAATTGTCCCGGCAGCTCGCTCTATCGCTACGGTCCGAAGACGATCAGCCGGCCTCCCTTGGCTCGATTTTCGCAAGCACTTATCCCGGGCGGAGGTTGCTCATCGACCTGCGGAACCTCGATGCCATCCTCGGAAACGTGGCATCTTCTTCAAAATGCAGTGGGTAATGGGGCTCACGGGGCGTGCGGGTTAAAGCTGGAGAAATCCAGCTTGCCGGCGATGAGAAAGAGGACGGTGCGCATCGTCGTGAAGCGCGTGTCACCGCGAGCCTTGCGCTTGGCAGCTTGAAACAAGCCTTGATGGCCTCGATGAAGCCGTTGGTCTGGCGGGTCTGAGTCCAGGCGACGATGCCATCGAAGTGCTGGTGAATCATTCGCGCCACTTCCTTCATCGGCTCGACCTTTGAGCGCATGACGTTGGTGCACCACTGCCGCAACACGCGTGGACAATTGACGCACCGCAAGGTTTGCGTATGTTCAAAGTGTTCAGCTTCTCAATTCCTCGTATGATTCACTCAGGCGGCCCGAGGTAATGTCAAACCAAGCATAGTGCTGGTCAGAATGCCGCTATTGGGAAGAAAAGCGATCGTCATCGACTGCTTTCGTTTTCCTGCAGCGGGCATCGGCTACGCAGTACGCCGGCACCACCGCCTCAATCTTAGTCCACGGGAATTGCGCTGCACTATCTCGGTTGGCCAATTCCCCTCTAACGGCGGAACAAGTTCCTATGGACATGCTAGACGTCATCGGTATTGGTATCGGACCGTTCAATCTAAGCCTCGCGGCGCTCATTCAGCCCACCGGTTTGCGAGCGCTCTTCTTTGAGAAGCGCATAAAATTCTCCTGGCATCCGGGGCTCATGCTGCCCCAAAGTCAACTCCAGGTGTCGCCGCTCAAGGATTGCGTGACCCTGGTGAATCCCACAAGCCCCTATTCCTTTCTCAACTATCTCGCTGTACATCGACGCCTGTACAGCTTCGTGAATAAAGGTGGAAACAGCACGTCGCGACGTGAGTTCACCCACTATTACCAATGGGTCGCGCAATGCCTGGACACGCTTCGATTCGGCGAGGAGGTGATCGATATCAGGCCTTGCAATAAGGGCTATTGCGTGACCACCACCGCGCGCACATATCATGCGCGCGCGGTAGTGGTCGGGGTCGGGGTCGAACCCAAGGTGCCGGCATGTGCGCGGCAGGTGGTTGGCGAGACGGTCTATCACGTTGACGACTACCTTAACCGGAAACCGTTCAGCGAAGACGAACATGTGCTGGTGGTGGGCGGCGGGCAGAGCGGCGCGGAAGTCGTCGAGCACATGCTGACCGAGTCAGGTCCCGACAAGATCACTTGGGCGACGTCGCGCGCCAATCTGTTTGCGATGGACGACAACGCATTTGTCAATGAAGCATACATACCCAGTTATAGCCAACGCTTTCACACGCTGCCGATCCAGCAGCGCCGGGCCATTGTCGAAAGCGAAAAGCTCACCAGCGACGGCATCTCCGCCAGCCTGTGCAACCGGCTCTATGAAGCGTTGTACGAACGCAGCGTCCATAGCACGCTAGCCGACTGCTTTCGTCTGTTGCCTTCGGTGACGATGGACGAGATCACACGCCGCAGCGGTCGCTGGCATATCGGGTTGACCTCGCTCGTCACGTCGCAGCGCAACGGCATAAGCGCGGACAGAATCATCCTGGCAACCGGTTTTCAGCCGCGCCATTTGCCATTCGTTCAGAAGCTGCTCGACGGCGCAAGCCGTGAAGACGGTCTGCCAACGCTCGATCCCGATTACGCCGTGCGCTTCGATGCGCCAATGCCCGGTCCCGTGTATCTGCAAAACCAAAGCCGCGTCCAGCATGGCCTGCAAAGCGTCAATCTTTCGCTGGTCGCGTACAGGAACACCCGCATCATCAACAGTCTGCTAGGTCGTGCGTTCTATCCGGATGTTCCGGACCGGCAACTGCTCGACAGTCTTGAGGATCAGGAGACTGAAGCAGGATCGATACTGTGCGACGCGCATCAGGCCTCGCGTCATCCGGCAGTGGCGTAAGCGCATGACTAGCTCCTCCGTTTATCTATCGACCGGCGAGCGTGCGATCTCACACGCCGAGCACTTGCCGGCATCCCTCCAATTACGGGCGTTCATTCCGTTTCTGATCGCTTCACTGGTGATCGCCGCTTCGTACGGGACGAGTTTTCTCCTGCCCGAGTACCTGCAATCCCTGGGCATGAAGAGCGATGTCGCCGGCGCCGTGATTTCGAGCGGCATGGTCTCGACCATGATCTGCTGCTGCGTGGCTGGGCGCATAGCCCAGCGTATCGGTGTCATGCCGACCATTGCGCTGGCCTCGCTCGTCATGGCAGGCAGCATGCTCTGCTTCGCCGCTGCGCCAATGGACATTCGTGCCGTCTATGCAGGCGGTTTGCTGTTGGGCGCTGGGTGGTCCGTGTTCTTCATACTCGCGCCGCTGCAAATCATCCATCATCTGTGCCCCAACGCGCGTATCCAGTACCTGACCTTCGTCTCCGGCACGCAAATGGCCGGCCTAGGCATGGCGGCGCCTTTGAGCCGCCTGATCGCCCAACATACCGGCTCGATCGCGCTGGCCTACCTTCTGTTCGCTGCGGCATGCGCGGTGGCGGCAGTCTGCGTCAAGATCGCCGGCGAGGCGATGAGGGATAGGTCCTGTTTGCCGATGACGCGCGTGGCCATTACCGCGACCGACACGTTGGCCCTGCTCAGGGCACGAACAGCAGTGCCGATCGCAATGATCGCACTGGCAGCCTGTGTCTTCGCCGGGCTGGCGACTTACCAGACACCCTATGCCGTCTCGCGTAACCTCAGGCCAGACCTGTTCTTCCTGACGTTCACGATAACCAGCGTGGCACTGCGCTTGTCGCTCGCGAGAAGCCTGGGACGCATCAACCCCGCGCGACTGGCGCTCGCATTGTTTTTGCTGACCGGCGCATCGCTCGTACTGTTCCTGTCGAACCGCGGCAGCACGACGCTTTATATCGTCGCTACCGCGCTGTTCGCCACGGGCTACGGACTTAGCTACTCGACCCTGAACGGCATGGCCGTGAACCTCGCCCAAGACCACGGCGTTTCGGTGCCGATGACTTCGCAAATTTTTACGCTTGCCTATTTCATCGGTCTGTTCGGATTCCCTTTCCTATGTGGCGCCCTGATTCACGTTTTCGGCGCCGATGCAATGCTCGTCGCCCTGCTAGGCGCCGTACTCGCCAATGTCGTGCTACTCGGCGTCATGCGAATGAAGGCACATTTCGCCGCCTGACTTCTCCTTGAAAACTCCGTTCTTTAACGAGGTGATTCGTATGCTGAATGAAACACAAAAATCCAAGTGGCATGAAGATGGATATCTAAAAGTAGAGGGCTTTTTCGATCCGGTCACCCGCGAAAAGATTTCTGCTCTGGTCAACGATGTCTCGCGCTGGGAAATCAGCGACAACAAATGGATGATGTGGTTCGAGAAGACCGAGGACGATCGCAGGATCGTTTCAAAGGTAGAGAACTTTTTGGACTTCAACAATGAGCTGCGCGATTTGTTGCTAGCCGACAAGCGTATCCAGACGGCTGTCGAATCGCTTCTCGATGAAGATACCCGCATGCTCAAGGAACTGCTCATCTTCAAGTACCCGGACAGCGGCGGCTATCGTCCGCATCAGGACATCTATCACATCCCGCACAACATTCCTGAACGCATGGTGCATGCCGTGGTCGCCATCGGCATCGACGATTCCGGTCCGGACAACGGCGGCCTGTTCTTCAGTCCGGGCAACCATCAGAAAGGTGTGTTTCCGATGGACGCCGGCGGCGTGATTCATCCGGAGGTGACCGAGACGTTCAAGTGGGAACCCGTGCCCTGGAAGGCCGGCGACATCTTCGTCTTCGACGACTACGCGCCGCACTATTCGCAGCCCAACAAAAGTAACCGTTCGCGCCGCGTGCTCTATCTGGTGTTCCAGCGCGCCTCAACTGGTGGCCCCACGCGTACGGAATACAACAAACTGAAGCGTGCCTACAACCCACCCGAAGGAAAGGAATCGGATATCCACGATCTGAAGCCGCCAAATGGCATTTTCTATCGCACCTAATGTAATTCACCGGAGGATGTGCGTGTACACAAAGCAGATTGACTCATCCATGATGCGGCCGGAATACGGCGTTCTAGTTTGCCGGCTGCTCGAACATCTGCCCGCTGGCCTGACAAAAGCGTTCGGCACGTCGATTGTTGAGGTCGTGCCCGCGGGCGCTGTCAATCTGCACTCCCATTCCGAGCATGAACTGTGGGTACTCATTTCAGGCAAGGGAGTCTTCGAGGTGAATGGTCAGGCGCGGCCAGTGGCAGATTCAACGCTGCTCTATATCGAGCCGAATCAGGAGCACGCGATTCGCAATGCCGATCCGGCAGCGAGCCTGAAATTTCTATCGATATGGTGGGACTAACGTGACCACACGCACTTTTTTCGTTTGCCCCGCACCGCCCTGCCCGAACGGCAAGCTGCATCTCGGCCATATTGGCGGGGTCTATCTGCTCACCGATCTTTTCGTTCGCTTTCAACGTATGAGAGGTCACCGCGCCTACCACGTCACAGGTGCGGACGAGCATGGCACCTATACGGTAGTGAAGGCGCGCAAGCTCGGTCGTCCGATTGACGAAGTCGCGCAGTTGCATATTGACGAGATAATGGATTGCTTGCGGGCAATGCACATCGAGCCCGATGTCTTCGTCAGAACAACGGACGCTACGCACAAGCAGAACAGTCTGAAGATCTTTCGCGAGCTGGAAGCTGCAGGCTACATTGATGTGCGTGATGGCCATCAACTCTACTGCGAAAACTGTGACCAGTTCGTGGCCGATTCGCTTGCCGTCGGCCGCTGCCCCGCGTGCGATGCGTCCACCGACAGCAACTTGTGCGAAAACTGCGGTTTGGCGCAACAGCACTCGAAGTTGCGAGCGCCAGTCCACACGTCGTGCGGCAAACCGCTATCGCTTCGCCCCATCGAACAGGCGGTTTTCGACGTCCCTCGCATAGCAGCCATGCTTGACGATGCGATCAAGGGAAGTGAATGGGATCAAACGATCCAGCGTAAAGCGCGTGCATGGTTGCGTGACGAATTGCGGCCGCTGCCTATGTCGCGCATTTTCGACCGGGGTGTGACACTTGAAGCACCCGCGAAGATTGCGGGGCAAACGTTGATGACGTGGTTCGAAGGGCTTTGGTGTTTCGAGACGGGGATCCGCTTGCAGTGCGCGCGCGACGAGGTCGACTACGACACCGTGATGCGCGACCCCGATACACGCCTCCTGTTTTTCATGGGCCAAGATAATCGCTTCTACTACACCATCGGTGTGACTGGCAGTCTGCTTGCGCGCGGCTATCCGCTTCCGGCAAATCATTCGATCCAGGACTTCTATAAATTGGAGGGCGAGAAATTCTCGACTAGCCGCGACCATGCACTCTGGGCAGATGAAGTATCCCGGCAGGTCGACCCGAGTGTGTTGCGCTATGCGCTCGCTCGGCTTGCCAAGCCGTTCGGCACCAACAATAACGATTTCCAGATCGGCGAACTGATCCGGTCGGCTTCGCACATCCTTGCGTGGGAAAGCGCCCTCCGCCGCGATTCACTGCACTCGGCGAATGTCGATGGAAGCGGTCTTACGCCGGCGCACGACGACATAGTCCAACGTTATATCACCGCGATGGACCAGGTACGCTTCTGGAACGCCCTCGATCTGATTGACGAATACTTCGTCGCGACGGGCTTCGGCACGAGCCCGGAAACGTGGCGGCCGGTGCACGTATCCGTCTTTCTGAGCATGCTCCATCCCGTGATGCCAGTGCTGGCCGAACGCTATGGAAACGTGTTCTTTGGCGAGAATTGGACACCGGCACTCGGCGCAAACGCCATGCTATTGGCTACGCCTCCCAGAGCAACGGCCGAATTTCCGCCGTTCGGAATGCCGATTGCCGACTCGTTCATCCGCCAATATCAATCGCGCTTCCAGCGCGCCGTCGATGCCGCGTAACCAACGATGAAGCCAGTCATGTCGATGCGCAGTCGCACTTCGCTCAGTTATGGGGTATTCGACTACACCTCAGGCAAGGACACAGTCAACTTCGCCTATGGGCTTCCCGATCCTTTGACGTTCGCCCGCCTGCAATGGCCGGACCCGCTTTCCGTCGAGACGGGCGTCAGCATCTCCGACCTACCGCAGTACACCGACGCCTATGGCCTTCCCGAACTGCGCGGACAGCTTGGCCAAAGGTACCGGATGGCGCGTGGCAATGTCATTCTGACGAACGGCGCTTCACAAGCCCTGCAACTGCTCGCCGATGCTTTTATCGACCCAGGAGACGTCGTGCTGACCGAGGACCCGTCCTATCTCGGCGCGTTGCGCATTTTCTCTATTGCGGGCGCGACGGTGGTTCAAGTAGGTGCGGATTCCTCGGGTGTCGACCTCGATCTGCTCGAACAAGCATTGCTGCACGCAAAGGGGCGAGCCAAGTTGTACTACACCACTCCGGCGTTCCACAATCCGACTGGACGATACTTTGCACACCGGCATATGGTCGAGGTGGAGGCTCTCCTGTCCCGCAACGGCGTGCGGCTGGTGCAGGACCTGGTTTATAGCGAGTTGCCCTATGATGGCGCGTCACCTGAGGTTCTGCAGGCGGGTGGTAACATCATCAATGTGCATAGCTTCTCCAAAATCTCAGGCCCCGGGCTTCGCGTAGGCTGGGTGCTGGCCGAGCCGGAAATTGTCGACCGCCTGGCCCACCTGAAATGCGATGGAGGTGTGAGTCCCATTGTCAGCAATATGGCGCTCGCCTTATTGCAGTCGTCGTCTTTGGACGCTCACGTCGAACACCTAAGGACGCACTACCGGAGCAAGCGCGACGCAATGCATAGGCTGTTACAGGCCTGCCGATTCTGCAAACGGGATTACGAGATTCCGAGTGGTGGATTTTCGTTCTGGGTCTCGCTTGCCGAAGGCGTCGATTCCGCCGAATTGGTCGGCGAGGTGCGCCGGAAGCACAATGTGAAACTCGTCGAAGGAAAGCACCATGGACCGAGCGGTGCAGCCCATGTACGCTTAAACTTCAGTTATCTCCAGCCGCGTTTGATCGAGCGCGGCTTGGCTCAGATAGACGATGCGCATGCGAGCCTTCTGACATCGACGCGCTTTAAGCGGCGTGGCTAGAGAATGCCAAGTACTACGGATAGTCGGTGCGAGATGTACAAGAGTAGGCCGACCGAAGACATCCACTGCGCCGCCTCTCCCGCAAACAACTCGACGAACGCTTTTCGGCATGGCACTACGTCACTGATTTCGCTCAGGATCCGTCCGTTATATAGGCAGACACCCCCTTCGCGCGTGTCTCGGAACCAGTCAATTCCTGTGCGTTCTGTACGATCAGCACGTCATCGCTCTGCAGCCGATATCAACATCAAGACCTACCCGATGTAAACGGTATGGGATTCCGACCAAAATCGAAACAGGAGAGCAAGTGAAAAAACTGCTGATCGTGTCGATCGCCGTCGTGCTGATAGGCTATCTCTGCATCAGCGGTATCGCGTACATACACGACAAGGACTATGCGGAAAGAGCGGCCGTGAGACTGGCTGCGTCCCCACAAGCATTCGGCATCCGCGAAGTGTTGGATCGAAACGCGTGCTATTACTGCCACTCGACGAAAACTGTCCTGCCCAACTATGCCGCGCTACCGGGCATTCGTCAGCTAGCCGAGCACGACATACAGACGGGCCTCGCCTACTTCCGCATCGACAGCCTGTACGCGGCGCTCGAAAGTGGCGTACCGGCCCCCGAAGCCGATCTTGCAAAGCTGGAAACCGTTGTGAACGAACGCAGCATGCCACCAAAGCTGTTCCGCTTCGTACACTGGACCACCGGCTTGAGCGGCGACGATCAACGCGCGCTTGTCGACTGGATCGCGTCACAGCGACACAGCGCATATGCGACGCCCGGCGTTGCACCAGAGTTCGCTAACGAGCCGGTACAACCGTTGCCACATTCCTTGCCGACTGACGCGGGCAAGGTCGCGCTCGGGAAACAGCTTTTCAACGATGTCAGACTATCGGTGGACAACACGATATCGTGTGCGAGCTGCCACAAGCTAGCGATCGGCGGCGTAGATGGAAACAAGGTTTCGTCCGGCGTGGGTGGCCAGTTGGGTGCAATCAACGCACCGACAGTGTTCAATTCGGCACTCAACCGCAAGCAGTTCTGGGACGGTCGCGCCGCCACGCTGCAGGAACAGGCCGGCGGCCCACCGCTGAATCCGGTCGAAATGGCGTCCACGTCATGGAGTGAGATCATCAATAAGCTGAAACAGGACTCATCGCTGACGCAACAGTTCTTGCGGGTGTACCCGGACGGTTGGTCAGGCGAGAACATCACAGACGCGATCGCCGAATATGAGACGACACTGCTAACGCCGAGTCGCTTCGATGCTTACCTGCGCGGCGACAGGGGTGTGCTGAATAGCGAGGAACTGCGCGGCTACCAGTTATTCAAGGCAAACCATTGCGCGACCTGCCACGTTGGCAAGAATCTGGGCGGGCAGTCGTTCGAACGGATGGGCCTCGCGGCCGACTACTTCGCCGCGCGGGGCTACGCGCGCACCGACGCGGACAACGGCCGCGCCAACTTTACGAAAGATCCGCTCGATCGCCATGCGTTCAAGACGCCGACGCTGCGCAACGTTGAGCTGACCGCGCCCTATTTCCACGACGGCAGCCGCATCGATCTGCGCGAAGCTGTACGTGACATGGCGATATATCAGGTCGGCAAACAATTGGCGGAATCGGACATTGACGCAATCGTCGCGTTCCTGAGGACGCTAACGGGTACGCTTCCTTTCCATGCCATGACCATCTCTCGCCAGAACGCCTCGCCCTGCCGAGGCCGCCGCGTGCCCGTCGATACAGTCTCTCCCGTGGTGTTCTCCATCGCATTGCTCCGTCGTTACGATGGCTACACCCTCGCGCCGCGCGTACGTGCGTTCAAGACGGGATGCGCTGATGGATACGGTGCGAGTTCGTGAAGTCCGCACGGGCAAGCTGCCGCTCCTGAAGGTCCGTACGAGGTAGCTTACTCACTAATAAAGTGCTCGGAAGTGGGTCCCATCCCGCAGTGCTTAACCCTGCGTCGATGCCTGTCCCACGCGCCACGGTGACCAATTGTCGGCTGCGGCTTCGGGCGTCGGGCGAAGTCGTGCGCTGGCCGCGATAAGGGCGTTTATCGCGGCGAGACCTTTTTTAATCGCGACAAATGCGGTTTTCTTGCGTCAGGCCTGTGCGTAATACAGACTAAATAAACCGCCCTGCGCCTCGCGCGGCTGGCCTTTCCCGACGTCCCGCCACGCGCCGTCGTTTGCTGCCCGTTTGCTTGCCGTCTGTGGCCGGTCCGCTGCAGGAGGTCCTCCATGGCCCGCCCCGCCGCCGTGACCCCCGACGCGATCCGCGCCACCATCCTCGCGATGCTCGCCGAGGCGGGCGACCCCACCCTCGCGTCCGATGCCCCTTTTCCGGAAGATCGTCTCGTTGCGCAAGCTTCGGGGCACGTCTCGGCGCCGGCGCCCCCCGCCACGCTCTCGCGGCACCTGAACGCCATCGAGGCGGAGGTTGTGCACGCGGGCCTCACCGGCTTCGCGTTGCCCGACGTGCCGCCGGAGATCGCCGCGCAGATGCCCGTGTCGTGGGAGGCCGCAGTCGCCACGCAGCTGGACAGTACGGTGCGGCTATGCCGCGAGGCCGAAGCCTTGGTGGGAGCCGCAGCTGAGGCACAGCACAACGCCGCGCTGAAGGTCGAACTGCTGCGGGTCGAGTTCGCGGACGTGCGGAGTCAGCTAAGCGCCCGAGACGCCGCCCTAGCGGTGGCTGTGCGAATATTGAACGGGCCACGAAGCGGACTGCGACCCTTGAAGATTCTGCAGGCGCAGCTGGAGGCCGGGGCCGCCAACTCGGCGTAGAAGGATGAGAGCCAACTTGCCGCCGAGCGTGCGCGGCTTTCCAAACAGCTAGTGCGTGAAACCGCGCACCAGCGCGACACGGTCCAGACGGAGCAACAGCGCCTCGAGAACTTCACAGTACAGAGAGGGCTATTGGCCGCAGTACGCCGCGCGCACAATGTGGGCATCGGTGTGGCTCCTGCCAGCTACTGCACCCGCCCACTATAATGCGGTTTGGAGTTGACCCTGTAATCTCGAACACAGGTTCACACTATGGTTGCTGAATCCATCGAGCGGCGGAACTCGCGAGGCGAACGGTATTTCAACGCGCTATAGGGATGCTTCTCGTTCTAATGCTCGAACGCGATGGCCAGGTTGCGTGCAGCGGTCGCTGCGTCCGGCTTCGGCATGAAGGCGACGTAATGAAGCTTCATCGTCTTGACGAAGCTCTCAGCCATACCGTTACTTTGCGGGCTATAGACCGGAGTGGTCAATGGCTTCAGCCCGATGTTCCTCGCAAACTGGCGCGTATCGTCGGCTGTGTAGCCCGAGCCATTGTCGCTCAGCCACTCGATTTCTGATGGCGTATGCAACGCATTGCCGAAGCGATTTCCCACCGCAGTCAGCATCACGTCGCGCACGATGTCGCCGCTATGGCCTGCCGTCGTATGTGCGCATGACGGGATAGACGCGCTTTGCATTGAACGGGACCAGCCCAAGCGCAACGCGTTCGTTGCGCACCTTGCCCCGAACCAGGCGATAGCCATACTCGGCAAATCGCCGACGACGCGGCGAATTTCCTCGACCACGCTCGCATCGTCGGTATGCCTCGATTGACGTCCATCTCGCCAGGTAGCCGGACACGACAGTCGTGCCGATACGTTCGAGCGCGACACGCCGAGAACTTCACAAACCAGCTTCACTGGTCTTCCTCCGGCAGCAAAGGCGAGTGCGCTATCCATTTCTGCCCGACCATACTCGACTGCTTCGCAAACGTTCTCATTCTCCGTTGTCTTCTTGCCGAGCATCCGTTGCAGTTCGCGATCTGCTTGAGTGCATTGGCCAAATCCGATGCAGGGACAACTTCTTCGCCAGCCTTGACCGCTGACAGGCTCCCGTCCTAGTAAAGCTTGCGCCAGTGGAACGGCTGGTTCGGGTTCGCGCCGTGCGGGCGCGCGACCATCGAAACCGATTTTCCCGGCTCGAAGGCTCTCTCGCACCATCGCCAGCTTTTGTTCCACCGTCCAGCGCCGCCGACGCTCCGGGCCCGTCAACACTTCCATCACTTCCTGCCTGAAGTTAGTCAAATCTATGGTCGCCCCCATTTTTGCAAATGCCGGTTTCGACGATGTTACGGGCTTGCGCAAATCTATTTGGCGTCCTCATGGGGTCACTGCCCCAGCGCCACGATGAGAGTCGCACCTGACGATCCTAAAAAACACATCGGCTTTGGAAGCCTACTTGACTATCGGGTTGTTCGTTCAGGCCGGTATGCCGTTCACCTCATCAATTTCCAGCGATCGCAAAACCAGATGGTTAATCCAACGCTAACAGCCTCTCTCAGGCATCCTGCAATCGAGAACCGGTAGCTTCGAATACCGTGTGCCGTGCAGCTATGGCCCACGCGATCCGGGCCAGCTTGTTGGCCAGCGCGCAGGCCACAACGCTCGAGTGTCGTCGCCCGAGGAGAGCACGTACCCAGTCAGCAAGAGGACCAGATCTTCTTTCGACGTCACGCATATAGGAGCGCGCGCACTGCACAAGGAGACGCCTGATATTCTTGTCCCCTCGCTTGCTGATGCCGAGCAGAGTCGCTTTGCCGCCTGTACTGTGCTGACGCGGAACAAGGCCGATTGAGGCAGCGAAATCACGACTGTTTCGATACTGCTTCCCGTCACCGACCTCGCTTGACAGCACGCTTGCCGTAATTGGGCCGACTCCGGGGATCGTCAGTAGCCGCTGCCCGAGATCATCGTCACTCAACTGGCGAGCCAGCTCCTTGTCGAGGTCGGCAATCTGTCCGTCGAGATACTTGTAGTGGGCATGAAGCCTCTCAAGCATCATCACGAGCCGGGGGGGAAGTGAATGCTGGGCGATGATGGTTGGCAAACGCTTCAACGCCGTGCTGCCCACGGGCAAACTGACGCCGAACTCCAGAAGAATTCCGTGAACTTGGTTTCCGGTGCACACACGGTCGCGCACGAACGATTCCCGAATTCGATGCAGTGCTGACAGGACTTGCTGCGGCTCTGTTCGAGGTGTGACGAATCGCATGGACGGGCGCGATGCCGCTTCGCAGATCGCCTCGGCGTCGGCAAAGTCGTTTTTATTGCTTTTGACGAACGGCCGAACAAGGTGTGGGGCAATGAGCCGGACGTGATGGCCCAAGCCACCCAGCGTGCGCGCCATGAAATGCGCACCGGCACATGCCTCCATTGCAATAGTACAGGCGGGAAAATTCGCCAATAGCTCAACGAGCTGCCTGCGTGTCACTTTCCGGCGAAAGACCTCTTTACCCTTTTGGTCCTGGGCGTGTAAGTGAAACGAATGCTTCCCAAGATCGATTCCGACGAGCGTCACTTCTTCCATGATGGTTCCCCTCGGTGATTGCCTCCGTAGCGTACTCTTGCCACGGAGGCGGGGGCGACCATCCCATTAACACAGTCCTATACCTACCCGTTGTTTTAGTGGGAGACTGTGTCCGGAGATTCAGGGGGCCGCTCCACGGTTGCAGCAGACGATGCGACAGAACGTACCGCCGGCTGCCTACGCTGGTGGCGCGCGTTCTAGGCGCTACACTGAAATCACTTGTTAGAATTGTTGAGTCAAAGCATCCTTAACGGCCCCTGAGATAGCAAACAACCCCGTTCTCAAGGAATCGCCAAGGCTCGCAGTAGACATCAGCGATTTTGAGGCGGAAATCCGACAACCCGCCCTGCCGCTGACACGGAAAGATTTTCGCGAAGAGTTGCATTTTCGTTTCGCAGTCTTTCCAGCTCGACTAGCGCCGCGTCCCGATCGGCTTCGACTTGTTGTAGCTCCAGCTCAGTGTCACGGTGTGACTGAGCGAGGCCCTTATAGTTTTCCATCCATTCTTGCAGCCGTTCAGCGACCGTTCTGCGAAGACGAACCCGGCCAACCACATTCGTGGCCTTTAACCCGGAAATCCACGCCTTGACCTCTTTCCCGAGGTCACGCTGCTTAGCAGTGTAAAACGTCGTTTCATGAATCCCGGCCCGGCGCGCTACCTCCGCTGCTGAAACCGCGCCGCCATTATGCGGATAGACACCACCGTTTCTTGCCATCTCTTCATCGATGCCATTCATAACATCTCGGACACGCTTTTCAACATCCTGTGATCGAGCCTTCCCTCGTTCTAGGGCACTATCGCGCATCAAAGCGCGAGAAGCGTCTGACGTAACCCTCTTCCCCTTCAAGTACGCCCTCGTCATGTTACCGCTCCGTCGTGGTCGACCTCATTGAGGACAAGCTGAACAGTTGGGTCATTACTCCACTTCGCGCGAATGTCCTCAAATCGCCGAATGTGCATTCTTATCTGACCGGCCCAAGATTCCCGCATCAGATCCTCTCCCGCTACGGAGGCTTCGTTGTAGGCCTTGATGGAATCTCTTATCGCTCCATCGACGTCTTCCCTTAGAAACGCTTCTTCGAGTCGGTGTCGACAATGCGTTTGGCATCGAGCAGGTTCGGGGTGCCCACGGCTCTTATTGCATGGACCCGCTTCGGTGCCCGGAAACTTCGTGCAAATGATCCCAGGCCGGACGTAGTGCCAAGCTTTGCCCTGCAACGTGAGTACCTCGGCAAGCTCCTTTGCATTCTCCGCGCCCCACTCCATTCCGGCATGGTGTAGCCCTTCTTTCTGAACCGCAACGGCCTGTCGGAACGTCGTTGCTGCAGGCCCGCCAAATCCGCCATTGACCAACGAAGGACCTTCCGCATCTTCGGCTTCAATCATCTTCTGTACAACTTCGGTTGCCCTCATGACCCTGAGTTCGCGGCATAGCTGCTCTATCTCCGCACGGAGACCTTTGTCGGTCATAATGTAGGTCATCGTCATCTCAACCGCTTTATGCCCAAAAACCCTCATAAGTATCTTTGGGGCTTGTGTAAGCGCTAGCGCGACGAGCCGCGCCACCGTCTTTCTCAGTCTATGCGAGGTAAACGCCATTCCACCGGGGATGCGTTTCCAAACAGAGAGTTCGCGCATATTGCCCTAACGCCCAGTTGAATTTCAACAGCGGTGATGCACGATCGCCGTACCCGATGCCGGATTGCGACCACAAATGTGTTCCAAAATTTGTGCCTTTTTCCCGTTCGACACTTCGCTCTGGCTCTTGATTTCCGATGGTTTCCAACGCGCGAACTAGCCGAACCTGTTGCTCGATTGCCGCAGCAGCAATGTCAGGTAAGATCCAATCTCTCCATTCACCGCCATGCCGTTCGACCAACTTATAGGTTTTCCCATTCGCATAGGGCCTTCCATTCCTGGCATATCGCACGCAGTTACGCTCCAGCGAAATTATTTCTCCTTTGCGACCAGCTAAAGTCATACCTACAAGGAACATGTGTGCAAGCTGAACCGTGTTTGCGATGGCAAACACTTCTGAGGGCAGCTTCGGCGGCCATGCAAGACGATGTATTTCTGCATCACCAGCCCCGGCCTCAGGAGTTAGCCCGCTTACCTTCGAGTATCGACCTGCCGTGTTCGGAGAGTATATTGGGAAGGGTAACGACTCGATAGTGTTACCTTCGCGATCTTTCCACACGTGACCCGAAAGAAACTCTTTTAACTTGCGTCTCCGCCTAGTCCTCACGCCCTTTGTACCCAATTCCGGCTTATCTTCCTTGACATAAATCTCTTTCATTTTCCGGAGCACCGGGATTATGACTGGCCCAATATTCTCGATAAGCCACAAGCTTCTCGCACCCATTGCTGCAACGTAGTCATCTGGCAACGGCTGGTACGGTACAGATTTGTCTTCGTCAGTTTTCGGCTTCCCCGGTCCGGCTACGGGGGTTGTTCGTCGGTTATCGTGTTCAAGAACCGGCACTTGATTCCAGAGACCCATTGATTCGAGCATGAACATACGTTGAAGCTCAGCAACAGTTCTCCTCTTTGCAGTCTTCGCAAGCGAATCGACATATTCGAGTGGGACATGCCTTAGAAAGGCCGCTGGAACGTCCGCCTCGTTCGCTGATATGCTAGAGACGAATGAGGCGATGGACACCGCGAAGAGCTTAGGAAGTATGTCGTACGCAAGGCCCCGTATGGTTGTCGGATCAAGAGAGGAATCACGGCTACGAAATCCGACCGGACCAATCCGAAGCAGAAGCAAGTACCGTGTGATGATCAGAACTGCCCCCTCCACAATTCGGCCAAGCCTCTCCGCTTCCGATTCCCGACCTCTCGCGTTCAAGGGCGTCCCCTCAGGACATAGTCCCTTCATGGTCATGGGTAGAAAGTGAATAATTCGGCTTCGTAAATCCACATGTAGTGTTGCTTGGCCAACCTGCGTAGGCGCCCAATCACGCGGTGTATCCCAATAGCCGAACTTGCTCCCATGCCGGAGGAGAGACTGAATCGTCGTCAGACTGTCGCTGCCAGCGCGCTGTATGGACTCGACCTCCACCCGCAGACGCGCGCGGTTAGCAGTCCCGTCAACACCATTCTCGTCAAATACTTGACAGTCTAAACATTCTTCTTGCGGCACTGACCGTTGCGAGACATTTCTTTTGCTCATCGCTCAAACGCCATCTAGGTCAACGACACGATGCTCACCCGAGTTCACTCGCTTCCGCCATTGTTGCAGGCGCAACTCGACCTCTCGCCCGTCGAAATGCTTCAGTGCGAATTCTGTATTTTCAATCTCTTCTCCGAACGATGATTCAAGAAATGCGGTAACAGATATGTGTGATTTTATGTACTCAAGTTCTACGAAACGCATGCAAAGTCCATCAATGCTCTCAGCAAAGACTACGCCATTCTCTAAACATAGTGTGCATCTCTGAACGGGACAATTCGATTTCCCATCGGGAACAAAATCTGGCGCGATGTGGCGTGGAGGATTGTGAGGATCTTTACATCCCATACCGATTCGGCTACGACTCAATTTCCGGTATTCATCGAGCCGCCCCCTCTGGCTCGTTGTCACGCTTCCATCACGGGAACGTATGGCGAGAATAGCCGGATCGACCTTCTCGGTCTGCCTGATTTCATCCCATAGATTCTCGCTGAAAATCATGTAGAGCTTGTCAGTCTCTGCGTTGACAAAAGTGTTGTCTACGTACCTTACCGTGGACTTAAGCGTCTTCTGTCCTAACGCCTTCATGACATATAAGAGCATTCCGCCACTGACCCGATAGGCATACTCAGCGAATGCATCTCTGAGATCCCCTGCCACAAAGCGTTGAATGCGCTTCTCTGGCGGACAACCACGATTCACGCGCTCGATAACGACGTTAATATATGAACCAGGGCCCGATGGAGAACGCCCATAGTCGTTGCTGCTGAGCCATTGCATGTCCGCCGGAGATCTATAGTTCGCATAGAGCCATGGTGACCGAACCCCGAGTTTCAACTCTTCGATTTTTTCTTTTAAATCGGAGAGATCTTGTGCGTTCGCACCGCTCGACTGAAGTGTGCGATATCGACCCTCCAATGCTATCAGGTTCTTCCGCAGCTGAGTCCTCAAAGGAGCCGTGCGCTCTATGAGAGCCTTTATGACCATCCCGGCAGAGCTTTGAGATTTGTACAACCCTTCAT
The DNA here is from genome assembly GCF_050435625.1 of Paraburkholderia sp. RAU6.4a. Taxonomy (NCBI): domain Bacteria; kingdom Pseudomonadati; phylum Pseudomonadota; class Betaproteobacteria; order Burkholderiales; family Burkholderiaceae; genus Paraburkholderia; species Paraburkholderia sp. RAU6.4a. The sequence goes on along the minus strand of NZ_JBNDKQ010000001.1, from coordinate 379,423 downwards.
AAATCTGCTCTGAATTTCCGCGCCTTTTTTTCCCATACATGATATATCGGGTAGCATCCTTTGGATGCTGGACGATAAAGTCCTCGTCGACATCCAATTGAATTAGGACTGCAGCATTCCATCCGGTTGCAGCCAAACACAAATGAAATGCATCTCTAATATCAGATCCGTCTGGGTAAAATCCGAGAAACATATCTTCTATGCTATAGCCTCGCTTTCGGAAATGTTTTTCATTGACATTCCCGTAAAGCGCTTCGCTACGCGGGCGAGGTTGCGCATTTCTATTGACAGCCATGCGGAAACGTCTGTAGTTTCTTCGCAGTCTCTCGTTTTCCGACGAAGACGATTTTCCTCCGACCCGTAATAGATTGTCAGTCCGCTCCCATCGCCAGAGAAGTCGAAACCAAGAATGCTTTAATTCAATGCGAATCATCCTAATCCCGTCTGGTGGCGGGAGATAATTTTGGGGAATCGGATCTTTCATACCTGCCCAATGCAATTTGGGCAATTCCCGCATCCGCCTAGCAAGCTCTAGAAGACGCCGGAAGCGTCGAAACTGTGTGACGTCCATTCCACTTTCGACCGCGCGATTCCGATGGATTTCCGTTATATCTGACAAATTTTTCACGCGAATCACTGGCACGCCGCTCGAGACGCATTCTGACTCGATTTGGTCGAATATGCGCCACCAGTTGCGCAAAGTCGTGAGATCTAAGGCAACACTTGACGGCGCGAGATATTCAGTCAATGCCTGGAAGGCGGGGGCAACTTCATATATCAATTCAGGCCTTCCCCTGTACATTCCGTTCCAGAGCCCATACCCCCGTGGCTCCAGTTGCCCGTCCTTAAAAGGGTGAAGGTCCACGAACACCGGCTCGGAGTGTAGCGTCCAGAATTGCAGAGGGTCGCCAAATTCGGGGCGCTGCATTGGAATCGAAACCGGGGGCTTATCTTCTTCGGTTGGGTTATGCGGGCGTTTGTGATCCTTGTCGTGCTTGCGTATACTCATAATGTGTCCCTCAAGCGCCGTTGCCGACCGAACCACTATTTAAATCATCCTCGTAACTGATCCAAAGATTGTTCGCTATGAGGTTCATGAACCAGCGCAGGTAAATCATCGATGTCTCGTCATCCGCGTGTCCAAGTTGCGGTTGAATGACAAAACGAATGACATCGACAGCTGCCATCTCTAATTTCCGCTCCTGCGCGGCATCAACACGCCCGGCCGGAATATACGGTTTCATGTACGCGATGAGCGTTGCGCACGCCCACCAATCACGGCCTAGATGGCAAGACCAGCCGTCGTAAGGCAGTTCAACATTTGTCCATGCGTGGTAGAGTTGCTTGCTTGTGATGGGCAAGCCAGTTCGCTCGTCGAGGAACATGTGGACGGCGTTGTCGATTCGCTCCTTACGTTCGCTCTTTGTTCTAGCGCCGCTCACCCATATTTTGAGCGCAGCGATGCGGCCGTGCTTGGCTTTCCGGTATTCATCCCAACGCTGCGCAAGTTTTACTGGCACCCATATGGACCTGCTCGGTCCGATCTTGTCACCGTGGTCTTTTCCATAGTCTGGCCCCTTCGTTCCATAGCGGATGGAAATAAGAACCTTCTGCTGTCTCAGGGGAGCGTCTGGACTGTGCGTTCGCCAATTCCGCCTGTCCTCAGGCAGACCGTCAACTCTAAAGCGCGAGATCTCTGTCCGGCGCATTGCGGTGAGCAACACTGACTCACACATCAGCCCTTTCGCGTAGCCGTTGCGACGATAGACCGCGTCAAGCCATTTCCTAAGCTCCTGCTCGGTCGGCATCTGGAGAGTTCGTTTGTCTTTTCGAAGTCTTCCAGCCCGAACATCTTTCGTCGTTTCACTGTGTCCTCTCGAATTCGACGCCTTTCGCGATGAAACAGTTACGGTAACCGAAGGAATGTCGAACTTCGGCCGAAGACCTTTATCCACCATCCACAAGAGAAAGTTGCACGCATGGTCGACGCGCACATTTACGGAATTGGGAGCAAGTGGCTGACCGTCTCGGGACCACGTGCCTTCAACTTGTTCTTTCTGATAGCCGTCCCTAATTGCTGTGATGTAGTCACACGTCCGCAGATCAATTTTGCGGACGTCAGCATACTCAAGGAAGTTTGCTAACCAATCCGCATAATCCTTCATCGACTGGTCGGAGGGCAACGCCTCCGGAAGACCTACCCCACGTTTAACCGGGTCCCAAACACCCAACCCACGGTCAATCAAATACCGACTGCCCAATCGGTGGTAACCGGGACGTGAATCGAGTATGTAGGGCAAGCCCGCGACTTTTCCGAATCCTGCTCGGGTTGTCACGGACGGGTCGCTGTACATCACGTGGTAAGTCATCGTCGACAGCACCGAACGGTGAGGTAACTCGAAGCTATCGGAATCTCCCGCAACAGTCAACTTCCATCTGGTATTTTTGGGCATGGCTATAACGCGCCGACGTATCTCGCATGTGTCTGGATCAACGGGTTTGGTAAGCGCACGTATCCCCGGGCCGCGCGGATACATTGCGATACAAGGAGCGGCAAACGGGAGCCAGGCGGAGCGCGGCGCGACAACTCACGCGCGCCATCGCGCCCGTCGCTTCATTCAGCGACGCCGGTCGAAATACCGCCGCAACAGATAGTTCGCCGTCGAGCCATGCAGCAGCACCGACAACACGATCGCATCGAGCACGGCGGGCAGCAGCGGCGTCATCGCGCCACGCACGTATTCGAGGCCGAACATCAGGTAGTAAAACGCGCCGACGCCGCGAATCCCCATCCACGCCATCAGATGCCGCTGGCTATTGTCGATGCGCGCACCCATCATCGCGACGACGACGGACAGCGGCCGCGCGACGAAAAACAGAAACACCGCGGGCAACACGGCGCGCAGATCGAACATCTCGCGCCAGTGCGCGGACACGACGCAGCCGATGATCAGCATCAGCGACAACTCCGCGAGTCGCTCCATTTCGCGCATGAAGCCCATCATCGATTCGGCGAGGACCGCATGCGCCATTTCTGGATCCTGGGCGACATCGACCTGTTCGCCGTGCTGCACCTCGTCGAGCACTTCCGAGGGATTCTTGTCGCCCGTCGCGCGCAACTCCTCGTGACGGACGGCGACGCCGGCCACGAACACCGCGACGAACGCATACGCGTGCAGCAGCAGCGACGCGCCGTACGACGTCGACATCAGGCCTAGCGCGAGAAACCCGTCGAGACCGATCGCTTCGCCGTAGCGGGTGCGCAGAAAGAAGATCGCGCGCGCGAACACGATCGCAAACACACAGCCGATCACGAGCGCACTGACGATCCCCCACAGCACCGAGCCGACGAAATGCACGCCGCTGCCCGAGCCGAACAGCCTCGCGCCGGCAAGCGTCAGTCCCAGCACCGCAAACGGATAGGCGGCACCGTCGTTCAGGCCGCCTTCACCCGACAACGCGAACCGCACGGGCTCGTCGTCGCCAGCTTGCGTCACGCGCAGCTCGTTGGCGAGCACCGGGTCGGTCGGCGCGAGCGCGGCCGCGAGGAACAACGCCGCGCCGTCCGCGCGTCCGGTCACCAAAGCGGTGAAGCCGAACATCAAGGCGACGGTGAACAGCATCGCCGGGCCGCCGAGCCGCAGCGGCAACAACCACAGCGGATTGCGCAGCCGCACGCGCAGATGCATGCCGATCGAAAACAACGACACGACAAGCCCGACTTCAGCCAGCGTCGCGAGCAACGCGGTATTGCGGAGCAGATCGACCCCGACGAGCCCGGACACGGCCGGCCCGACCGCCACGCCGACCAGCAGATAGATCATCGCGCCGGTCAGCGGCAAGCGGCGGATCGGCCCGCGCGCGACGGCCATGAACGTGAGCAGCGCGCCGATCAGCAGGAACCAGACCGGTTCGTCCTTCATGGCGGAATCGCGAGCACGCGCGGCGGTGGCGGCAGCCAGGCCGCGTCGCCGCTAGCGCGCACTGCTCGCGCCATGCCGGCGGCACTGTCCGTGCTGAACCGCTGCTTGGTTCGCGCGCCCCGCATGTTCACGGTTCGCCTGGTCGCGGCTCAGCTCGCCGGGCGCCTTGCGCGCAGACGACGCCACTGGCAACACCCGACATCGCGGCGATGGCAAGGCGCTGTACAACCTTGTTCATGAGCGACCCCTCGGTTCGGACCAGCTGGAATGCACTGTCCGTTCCGTTGCAAGCCGCGTTCCTCGCCTGAGGCGTGAGCGTGCCGATCGCCCTCACACACCGAATGGAAAAGTCTCCGCCGCGTGGTTCTTTTCGTCGGCGGAAACGGGCAGCGCGCTCACCGCGCTCGTGCGATCGAACCACACGAACGCATCGAACTGCTCGGCCAGCGACGCTTCCGCGTAATGGCTATACCGCTCGGTCCCGGGACGGTAGATGACGCCGATGAAGCGCTCCAATAGCGGCGCGCGCAGCCGTTCGCGCAGCGTGTCGTGCATGCCGGGCCGCAGGTCGAGCAGGAAGCGCGGGAGACCCGTGCCGTGCATGCTGAATTCGACGCTGCCCTCGAGCGATGGCTGCACGGTTTTGACCTCCATCGGTCCGCCCCAATCGCTCGCCGCGGCGACCGTGCCGCTGTGCGTGCCAAACCCGATCAGCGCCGCCGCGTCGCCGAACTGCGCGCGACACAGCTGGCCGAGATTGATCTCGTCCTGCATGCGGCCCATCTGCGTGGCGCTCGCGTCGCCGATATGCGAGTTGTGCGCCCACGCGACCAGACGCGCCTGCGGCCCGCGGCTGTCGAGCGTATGACGCAGCGTGTCGAACATATGCGTGTCGCGCAGATTCCAGCTTTGCGGCCCGCCGTAGTACATCGCGCGATAGTAGTGCTCGGCGACCGCCACGAGCCGCGCGTTCTGCGCCGCGTCGAGGAAGCGCTCGCCGTCTTCGCGCGCATAGTCGAGCCGGCTTTTCAGCAGATCGCCGAGTTGCGCGACCACGTGTTCTTCGCACTGCGCGTAGCCGCCGCTCAACGCGGCGCGTCCATATACGGCCGGATCTTTCTGCCACGGACTGAGGCACCCATAACGCTCGCGAGCGATGCACGCCGCGGCAGGGTCGACGCTGTCGAGATAGCGCAATACCGCATCGATCGATTCGGAAAGGCTGTAGATATCGAGCCCGTAAAAGCGCGTTTCGCGCTCGGGGTGCGCGGCGTTGTGCGAGCGCAGCCACGCGACCAAGCCCATGAAGTCGGTGTTGCGCCACATCCAGGTCGGAAAGCGGCGAAACGGGCGGGACCGCCCGCCGGGCATCGGCCGATCGCGCACATGCCGGTCGACGATCGCGGCGTCGGGCCAGTCGGCCTCGACCGCGATCATCGAAAAGCCGTGCTGCTCGACGAGGCGCCGCGTGATCGCCGCGCGCGCACGGTAGAACTCCGACGTGCCGTGACTGGCCTCGCCGAGCAGCACGACGCGATGCCCGGCGAAGCGGTCGAAAAATGCCGCGAATTCCGCGGAATCGATGTCGGGCAACGGTTCGGCCGCGTCGCGAATCGCGAGTTCGAGCGCGGCCGGCATAGGTGCGGCCGGCATAGGCGTGAGCGGGATCGGCGTGGACGTGGATGCGGGCCGCAAATCCGCGCGCGCCGCGCCGCCTGGCTCCGGCCAGCCATCGTCGCCGACGAGCGGCACGAAGCGCACGTCGCCGAACGCATCTTCGTCGTAGTCGTGTTCGTCGCGCCGCACGATCTTCACGAGCCGCTGACGGCTCTGACTGCTGCCGACCGGCATCACGAGCCGTCCGCCCACGGCGAGTTGCATGCGCAGCGCTCGCGGCACACGCGGCCCGCCCGCCGCCGCGATGATCGCGTTATAGGGCGCATGCGCGGCAAGACCTGCGGTGCCGTCGCCGACATGCACTTCGACGTTCTCGTAGCCGAGCCGCTGCAAGCGCTCGCGCGCGCCCTCGGCGAGGCTCGCGTCGCGTTCTATGGAATCCACCCGGCCCGCGATCTCCGCGGCGATCGCGGCCGCATAGCCGGAGCCCGTGCCGATGTCGAGCACGCGATCGCCGGGCTGCAACTCGGCGGCCGCGAGCATCTTCGCGACGATGTACGGCTGCGAGATCGACTGCTCGCCGCCGATCGGCAGCGGCGTATCGTCATACGCGAATTCGCGCAGATCGGATGGCACGAATGCCTCGCGCGGCACGCGCCGCATCGCTTCGATCACGTAGTCGTCGCGCACGCCGCGTTGCACGATCTGCCGTTCGACCATCCATGCGCGCGCTTCGTCGAAATCGCTCATCGCCGCCTCCTCGCGAATGCGCAGCGCTGCGCGCGCCACGCATTGCGACGGGGCGGCGCGCGAGTCCGCTGCTCTTTCACGCTTCAGCAATGAGCATACCGCCGGCAGGTACTCGTGGCGATGCGCGAAACGTGAAGCGCGCCCGGACCGATCTTTGCTGCGCGCTTCTCGGGAGCGATTGCACGAACCAAATGCCGGTCCGAATCCTGCACCGGCGGTCAGATCGCGTCGTATCTGGCGAGCGTGCCGGGTAGCGGCGCGTGTCTCGATGTCGGCTTCGTCAGCTACTCGCCATCGGGCAAAGCCGGCTTTCTCGGCGTGCGGCAAAGCACGATGAAGCAATACGGGCTTACCAGCGAAGCGGTCGCGCGCGAAATGGCCGAGGGCGCGCTGCGCCAGCAAGGCTGCTGCGCGGACATCGCGGTATCGAACACGGGGCTCGCCGATAGCGGCGCGCATGGCGGCTCCGATGACGATCCGCCACCAGGCACGCAATGCTTCGCGTGGTCGTTCCGACGGCGCGGCAATGAGTTCACCACGTTCGCCGAGACGCGGCGCTTTTCGGGCGACCGCAACGACGTGCGATCGGCCGCCGCGCTGTATGCGCTGTCGCGCGTCGAGCATTACTTCGATCAACTCCCGCGCGTCGAGCGGGACCACTGATGAGAGAGCGCGACGCGCCACCAACGCGCATTGCCGGTGGCACCGACGCCATTGCCGGCGTCGGTATAAAGGGGCGGCGCTCGCTTATCCGGCGCGCGGCCGCGTGGCGCGCTTCGGCGGTTCGATGTCATCGCCCGACATTTCCTGCAGTTGCTCTTCGGGCGCGATGCGCGAGCCGCGCTCGCGCTCCGCGGACTGATCGGTCGGCTCCTGCGGCACGGCAGCGTCGTCGGCCGCGCCTTCCGCCTCGATCTGCCGGCGCGCTTCTTCCCAATGGTCGTCGGCTTTCCCTTCCGGCGACGGATCGTTTTCCCAGATCTGGTACGCCCGCGTGCGAATGCGGGCTTCGAGTTCCTTGTCCATATGTGCTTCTCCGTGAACGTGAGCGATGCCGCGGTACGGCGCCACATGCACCGTGCCCGAATGACGGCGAGCCACAGGCCAGCAAGCGTTGTTCCGCGCGTCGCACGTTCGTTCGATGGCACCCGCTATTCGACGTGCGAATCAAATCAGCGCGCCGCCGGACTGGTGCTCGAGGACGTCGACGTCGACGACGTCAGAACGAAAACAGCGGGCGCACAGATCCACCGCGTGCCAGTCGTGAACCAGGACAAGCGTTTGAAGGGGAGGGTGTCGCCAGGCGATATCGCGGCGGGCCGCGCGCTCACGCCTCGGGACAGGCAAGGTCGGCCGCGACGATTCGCGCACCGTACTCCTCGGCGGCGAGCCGCGCTTCCTCGATACTGTTGAACGGACCGACTTCGGGCGCGCCATCGAACGGGAACAGACGGCGGCCATCCACTTTACGGCTCACCAGTAGATCGGCATAGAATCGCCCATCGGCGCTGCGGCGCGCGGTGACGTAGATGGAAAAGTCGTCGCGCGAGGCGACCCCTGCCGCCAGATACGGCGTCAGTTTCAGCTTTCTCCTTGACATGGCTCTCCCCTGCTGCATTAGGCGATCCTGTTCTACCCTCCTGAAATCGATGGTAATGGACATGTAACAGGGTGCGCACGTCCGTAAGTGTCAACTTATGGACATGACTGTCGCAGCGACGTCTTAAACGAATCAGTGCGAGCGCCGCGCGCAAATTCAAGGCTCCCATCAGGTCTTGTCGCCGACCGCGCGACTGCCCGCCTCATTCAGCCTGGCTTGCAGCGTTTGCTTGCGCGCCGCGATCTTTTCACCGAGCGCGGCGAGATCGCAGCCGGTGCGCCGCAAGGCCGGAAAGAGTTCGCCTTCCTCTTCCTCGACGTGATGCCGCACGAGCTCGGACATGACCTTGAACGTCGCGTCGAAGCCTTTGTCGCCCGGCTTCAGCGTCTCGAACTTCGCGATCAGCGTTTTCACCAGAAAATGCTCGACGTAGGCTTCATCGACATCGAGCTTGTCGTCGTCGGGCAGCGCCTGTTGCGCGGCCGGATACAACAGCTCTTCCTCGATGATCGTGTGCATCGTCAGCTCTTCGCACGCGCGCTGCGTCAGCGCGGCTTTGGCTTCGAGCGTGTCGCGCTCGTCGCCGCGCGATTTGCCGAAGGCGTCGAACAGCTTTTCCACGGCGCGGTGATCGGCCTCGAGCCGCGCGAGCGCATCGGGCGTGCTCGCGGTTTCGCGTCGAGCGGTGGGCTGCGTGTCGTCGGTAGCGGATCGCGTTGGGCGGTTCATGGCGGCTCCTTCAATCGGTCAAGTGCCCGCATCGAGCAAACGCCATACCGCGCCAACGGTCCCGCGGCGGTACGTCACTTGCTGCTGGTGGTCCGGCGCGGCATGTCGCGCGCTAACCTCTCCTTCCTCTTTTCAACGACTGATGAGAATCGCCCAGATCGCTCCGCTTTACGAAAGCGTGCCGCCGTTCGCGTACGGCGCCACCGAACGCGTCGTGTCGTATCTGACCGAAGAGCTGGTCGCGCGCGGCCACGACGTGACGCTCTATGCGAGCGCCGATTCGAAGAGCGCCGCGCGGCTCGTGCCGATCTGCCCGCGCGGTCTTTGGCGCGACGCGAACGTGTGGGACACGCAAACCCATCACATCAGGCAGCTCGCGCGCGTGATTCGCGACGCGGACCGCTTCGACGTCGTTCATTTTCACGGCGAGCCGCTGCATTTCGCGTGGGCCGAGCGCCTGCCGTGCCGTACGCTCACGACGCTGCACGGCCGTCTGCTGCTGAACGATCATGGCCCGCTGTTTCGCGAATTCGCGCGCGTGCCGGTGGTGTCGATTTCCGTGAGTCAGCGCCGGCCCGTGTCGTGGGCGAACTGGCAGGGCACGGTCCATCACGGACTGCCGCTCGACCAGTTCGAATTTCAACCGATGGCCGGTTCCTATCTGCTTTTTCTCGGCCGCATGATGCCGGAGAAACGTCCCGATCTCGCGATCGAAATCGCCCGGCGCAGCGGCTTGCCATTGAAGATCGCCGCGAAGATTCATCCCGGCGAACGCGACTATTTCCGCGAACGCATCGATCCGCTCTTGCGCCGCTCGGGCGCGTTCACCGAATACCTTGGCGAAGTCGGCGGCCTCGCGCGCCGGCAATTGATCGAGAACGCGCGCGCGTTGCTGCTGCCGATCGAATGGGACGAGCCATTCGGCATGGTGATGATCGAGGCGATGGCATGCGGCACGCCGGTAATCGCGTTTCGCCGCGGCGCGGTGCCCGAATTGATCGAAGACGGCGTGAGCGGCCTGATCGTCGATAACGTGGACGAGGCCGTGCAAGCGGTTGCGCGCATCGACAGCATCGAGCGCGGCGCGTGCCGCCGCGCGTTCGAGCGCCGCTTCACGGCCGCGCGCATGACCGACGACTATCTGACGATCTACGACGCGCTGCTCGCGCACGACACGAGCGGCCGCCCGCGAGCAACGGGCAGTCAGCCCGCGCCGGTGTAATTGCGTTAACCGGACCGCCCGCGCGGCGCATCTCGGCTTCGCGGGGCGTCCGGCTCTGCATCACCGCGAGCACTGCCGCAGCGATGTCCACTTGCGGACCAGATTCACGAACTGGGTCGATTCGCCCGGCAGCTGATCTTGCACGACATTCGTCATATGCATTGTGCGAGCTTCGCGCGGCGCTTTCGGCCCGCGTGCCTGGATTGTGGCGGAGGCTGAAGACCGCCGTCGCCAAAAGAACGTTTTTACCGGCAACGCCCCAAAAAATGCAGCGACGGCATATGGCTTGCTAGTTTGTTTGACTAACAGGAAAGGTCCGCTTGCACGCCCCGCTTCCACGTCCCGGAGCCCACTTGACCCACCGCGACTTCATCGTAATCGGCACGTCCTCGGGAGGGGTCGATGCGCTTCGTTCGCTTGCCTCGCAGCTTCCCGTCGATATGCCCGCCAGCATCGCCGTCGTGCTGCATATCGGCGCGCATGGCAGCATGCTGCCCGCGCTGCTGAACCAGGCCGGACCGCTACCCGCCAAGCACGCACAGGATGGCGAACATTACGCGCCCGGCAGAATTTACGTGGCGCCGCCCGATCGGCACCTCGTCGTCGAGGATGGGCTACTGCGGCTTCTGCACGGCGCGAAAGAGAACTTCGCGCGCCCGGCGATCGACCCTCTCTTTCGCACTGCGGCCGCGCAGATAGGGCCACGCGCGATCGGCGTGATCCTGACCGGCCTGCTCGACGACGGCACCGCGGGCCTCGAAGCAATCCAGGCGTGCGGCGGCGCGACGCTCGTCCAGGACCCTGCCGACGCGTTCGCGAGCGAGATGCCGCGACATGCATCGCCGTTTGCCGACCACGTGCTGCCGCTCGATCAAATGGGGCAATGTTTGGTAAAACTGACCGGCGGCAACGCCGGCGCGCTGGGAAAAAACGGCCGTGCGCGGCGCGAGGCGACCGATCGCATCGTTCTCGAACAGGACGCGTGGCTGGCCGGCACCACGGCATTCGAAGCAATCAGGGGACTCGCGACGCCCTCGACTTTCACATGCCCCGAATGCAACGGCACGCTGTGGCGCATGACCGGATCTCGAGTGATGCGTTATCGCTGTCATACCGGTCATGCGTATTCGGCCGCGTCGCTCGGCGACGGCCGCATGACGGATGCCGAGGACTCATTGCGCAAGGCGCTGCGTGCGCTGCGCGAGCGCGAAATGTTCAGCCGCGAGTTGCGCGACCATTTCGCCAAAACCGGAGATACCGCCGCCCAACAGCGCGAGGAGGATAATGCGCTGCGCGCGAGGCACGCGGCCGAACTGCTGCAGTCGATGCTGATGGAAAAATGAGTGCGATGCGGGATAATAGCCGTCCGAGCCAGCAAGAAATGGGCTCGTCGCCCTATAAAAATCCACCGCTGAACACTATCCTTTCCAAGAAGGGACACGCAGCCATGTCAAAGAAGCGAGGGCAAACTCTGCCTAGCCAGGCACTCTATCCGATCGTCGGTATCGGCGCATCGGCGGGGGGGCTTAACGCGCTGACGGAATTCTTCGAGGCGCTGCCCGCGCACACGTCGATGGCCTTCGTCGTGGTCGTTCACCTGTTGCCGGATCACGAAAGCAATCTGGCCTCACTGCTGCAGAAAGTCACCAGCATGTCCGTGCAGCAGGTCACAGGCCCCACGCCGATCGAATCGGACCACGTCTATCTGGTCGCGCCCTCGTTCGAGATGATCATGGTCGACGGCTACCTGCGCGTCACGCGGAAGCTGCCCGAGGAAGGACGCCGCGCGAGCATCGATCTGTTTTTCCGCACGCTCGCCGAGGCGCACCGCGAACGCGCGATAGGCATCGTGATGTCGGGAGCGGGCTCGGACGGCTCGGTCGGCTTGTCGCGCATCAAGGAAATGGGCGGCATCACGCTCGTGCAGGACCCTTCCGAGGCCGAATACGACAGCATGCCGCGCAGCGCAATCGCGACCGGCATGGCCGACTTCGTGATGACCGCGGCCGAGATGCCGCAACGGCTGCTCGATCTGTGGTCCACCGCGCGGGAAATCCATCTGCCGGCCGCGGAGACGGACGAGCCCGAGGAAGACACGGTCAACGAGTCGGCCGAGCGCGCGCTGCGCGAAATCATGGTGATTCTGCGCACCCGCACCGCACACGATTTCCGACATTACAAACGGGCTACGGTTCTGCGGCGTATCGAACGCCGGCTGCAAGTCAACGGCATTACCGACCTGCAGGTGTATCGCGATTATCTGCATCTGCACCCTGAAGAAACCCAGGCGCTGTTGCAGGACATGCTGATCAGCGTCACCAATTTCTTCCGCGACAAGGAAGCGTTCGACGTGCTCGAACGTGAAGTATTGCCGCCCCTGTTCGAAAGCCGCGGCGAACAGGACCGCATCCGCGTGTGGTCGGTGGGCTGCGCGACGGGCGAAGAAGCCTATTCGCTGGCGATGCTGCTGCAGGAACGCTCGCTGAAATCGCCCGAGGGCGTGTCTTTTCAGGTATTCGCGACCGACATCGACGAGCGCGCCATTTCCCTCGCGCGCGCCGGTGTGTACCCGGACTCGATCTCCGCCGACCTGACGCCGGCGCGCATCCGCCAGTTCTTCACGAGGGACGCCGCGCATTTCCGGATCAAGAAAGAGCTGCGCGAGCACATGCTGTTCGCCCACCATAACGTGCTGAGCGACCCGCCGTTCTCGCGGCTCGACATGATCTGCTGCCGCAACCTGCTGATCTACCTCGACCGCGAAGCGCAGATCGAAATCCTGAAGATGTTCCACTTCGCGCTGCGTCCCGGCGGCATGCTGTTCCTCGGCAGCTCGGAGTCGGCCGACGGCGTGAGCTCGATGTTCACCGTGGTCGACAAGCGCAACCGCATCTATCGCGCGAACATGGCGGTACGCAGTGACACGCCGCTGCCGATCGCGATTTCCGGCACCATGAGCTCGCGGCCTGTCGTGACCACGGTGCAGCCGCCGGGGCGCCGGCGCTTTTCGTTCGGCGATCTGCATCAGCGGCTCGTCGAGCAATATGCGCCGCCCAGCGTGCTGGTGAGCCGCGAATCCGAAATCGTTCATCTGTCCGATCGCGCCGGGCGTTTTCTGCAGTATTCCGGCGGCGAGCCGTCGCACAACATCGTGGCCGTCGTGCGTCCGGAACTGCGGCTGGAACTGCGCACCGCGATCTATCAGGCCTTGCACACGAACCGCAGCGTCGAAGCGCGCCGCGTGCGCATCGAGCGCGATGGCCGGTCGTACTTCGTCAACATGACCGCGCGGCCCGTGCACGATCCGGAAGCGAACGCGGACTTCGTGCTGGTGCTGTTCGACGAGGTCGAGGACAGCGTGGCGAACGCCGAAACGGCGCCGGCCGACGTGCAGAAAGACCCGATCATCACTCAGCTCGAACGGGAACTGCAACGCACGAAGGAACAGTTGCAGTCCACGATCGAGCAGTCGGAAACCTCAACCGAGGAGCTGAAGGCATCGAACGAGGAATTGCAGGCGATCAACGAGGAACTGCGCTCGGCGACCGAGGAACTCGAAACCAGCAAGGAAGAGCTGCAATCGATCAACGAGGAGTTGACCACGGTCAACGCGGAGCTGAAGTCGAAGGTCGAGGAAACCGGCAAGATCAACGACGATTTGCACAATCTGATCGCCGCGAACGACATCGGCACGATCTTCGTCGACCGCAACATCTGCATCAAGCGCTATACGCCGCGCGCAACCGACGTCTTCAGCATCATTCCGTCGGACATCGGCCGTTCGCTGCTCGACATCACGCACCGCCTCGAATACGACAAGCTCGCCGACGACGCGGCCGAGGCATTCGACTCGTTGCGCCTGATCGAACGCGAGCTGAAGAGCAACGACGGGCGCTGGTATCTCGCGCGCTTCGTGCCTTACCGCACGACCGAAGACCGCATCGACGGCGCGGTGCTGTCGTTCATCGATATCACCGGGCGGCGTCAGGCGGAAGACCGGCTGCGCGAAGGCGAGCGGCGCATGCGCATCGTCGCGGAAAGCACGCGCGACTACGCGATCATCACGTTCGACGACAACGGCGTGATCAACAGCTGGAACGCGGGCGCGGAACGGATTTTCGGCTATACGGAAGCCGATATGATCGGCCAGTCCGCCGACATCCTGTACACCGAAGAGGACCGCGCCGACAACGTCGCGCAACGCGAGTTCGCCGAAGCGCGTCTGAATGGCCGCGCCGAAGAGGAGCGCTGGCATTTGCGCAAGGACGGCACGCGCTTTTTCGCGAGCGGCGTGCTGTCCCGCCTCGACGAACCGGGCATCAGCGGCTTTGCGCAGATCACGCGCGATCTCGGCGAATATGTGAACGAACCGACCTCGGGACGCGGCACCCATGTCGAATCGCTGCGCGCGGCAAGCGAGCGCGACGCGCAGCGGCGCCGCGACGAATTTCTCGCGGTCGTGTCGCACGAGCTCAAGCATCCGCTGAACCTGATTTCGGCCAGCGCCGAGCTGATCGCGCGCGCGCCGGAAACGCGGCAGAACCTGAACGTGTCGCGCGCGACCGATACGATCCGCCGCACCGTGATGGGCCAGGCGCAAATCATCGACGATCTGCTCGACATTTCGCGCGTGCGCACGGGCAAGCTGTCGGTCGTGCGCACCGTAGTGGACATGCGCGAGATCGTGCAGCGCGTGTGCAGCGCGGTGCAGGACGATACGGCGCAGCGCGGCGTCGCGTTGAGGGTCGACATCACCGATGCGCCCGTGATCATTCACGCGGACCTCACGCGGATCGAGCAGATCGTGTGGAATCTGATCAGCAATGCGCTGAAGTTCACGCAGCGCGGTTCGATTCAGGTGTCGTTGCAGGTCAACGATCACGCCGAGGCCGTGCTGCGCGTCAGCGATACCGGCATCGGCATCGAGGCGTCGCTGCTGCCGCATATCTTCGAGATGTTCCAGCAGAGCCGCGATCCGGGCTTGCGCCGCGGGGGCCTCGGCATCGGCCTCGCGCTGGTGCGTGATCTGGTCAACCTGCACGGCGGCGCGGTGCGTGCGGAGTCGGACGGCGTCGGCCGCGGCGCGACTTTCACGGTGACCCTGCCCATCCACCGGCTCGCCACCCGCACGAGCGCGGATATCGAAGTCACCGCCGAGCCGTTGAAAGGCACGCGCATCCTGATGGTCGACGACGACGCCGCGACCGTCGAAACCTTCAAGCTGCTGCTGGAAAGCGAGGGCGCCGAAGTGCGGACCGCGACGAGCGGCGAGGAAGCGTTGACGATCATCAACGGCAACGCGCCCGATATCATCCTGTCCGACATCGGCATGCCGGGCATGGACGGCATGGAGTTCATCGGCAAGCTGCGCGGTATGCCGGCGATGAAGTCCGTGATCTGCGTCGCGGTCAGCGGCTTTGGACAGCAGGCGGACGTCAGTGCGGCCGAACAAGCGGGCTTCGACGCGCACCTGAAAAAACCGGTGGTTCTCGAAGACCTGATGAGTATTTTCGCGCGGCTGCGCGGCTGAACTAGCGGCTTGACGGGGCGCAACGCATCTATCCGTTGCTTTGCGACGACGACGCGTTGTGCGAGGCCGATCCGTTTGTCGGCCTCAGGGCTGAACCAGCCGTCGGGCGACGACGTATTTAAATGCGCGCGTGAATGCGGGCCGCTCAGGAAGCCACACCAGCAGTTCAGCACGTGCTTGAGTTGCGCGTTGAGCGCCGGGTCGCGAAACAGCGCGTAGCCGGACGGCATGCACATCGGCTAGTCGAGCACCGCGTTCAGCGGACAGTGAATCACATCGGATTCGCTGAACGGCGGTGCGTAGGTCATCAGGTAGTCGACGATCGTCATCAGCTCGTCGATCGATGCATAGCCGAGCACGTAGCCCGCCTCTTGCGCCTGAATGATGGCCCGCGTCATATCCATGCGCAGCACCGGATCGCCTTCGATCAGCGCGCGTGCGTGGCGCCGTGCGCGCACGTTCGCGTAGTAGTAGAACCGCAACGGGAGCAAGTGCTATTCCCGCACCGACCCTTCGCGCACCGCGCCGGCGGAATGCAGCTTGCTACTCGCCGGTATGGAATCGGACCAGCGCTTGCTCGTCATCTCACCGCATCTCGACGATGCGGTCCTCAGTTGCGGACTGCTGATCGCCGCGCATCCCGGCACGGTCGTCTGCACGGTTTTCACCGCGCCGCCCGCCGAGAACACGACGACCGATTGGGACCGCGCGGCCGGTTTCGCCGACGCGTTCGAAGCGATGCGCGCACGTCAGGCGGAAGACCGGGAGGCGCTAGGGTTGTTGTCGGCGATTCCCCTGCATCTGCTGTTTCGCGACGCGCAATACCACGCATCGCCTGATGCGGACGAGTTGATCACCGCGTTGAACCACGCTGTTTCCGAAACAAAACCCACGCTGATCGTGATGCCGTTGGGCCTGTTCCATTCGGATCACGTTCTCGTGTCCAATGCCTGTCTCGCCCTGATGCGGCGTCAGCCAGCCACTCCGTTCATCGCCTATGAAGATGTGCCCTACCGGCGCATGTCCGGCGTCGTGCAAGCGCGCCTGTCCGACCTCGCGAAACGCGGCTATGCCGCCAACACGCCGCATGCGTTGAACGTGCCCGACACCACGCAACACGAGCATATGAAGCGCGCGGCAATCGACGCCTACCGCAGCCAACTGCGCGCATTCGGTCCCGAAGGACAGGCGAGCCTCTTTTCGCCTGAACGCTGTTGGCAGCTTGGCCGCGACGAATCGGCTCCAGCTACGCAAAACGCGTGACGTACGGCACAAGGTTTGCTGCGTCGTCGCAGTCCAACCGTCGAAGCGATTGCACAGCATGCAAACCAAAGCCCCCCACCCGCGTATTTCGGTCGTCGTTCTCACGTATAACCGTGCGGGCGAATTGCTCACTACCCTGGAACGTCTGCTCGCGTTACCCGAAAACCCGCCGATCATCGTCGCCGACAACGGTTCCACCGACAACACGGTCGCACTCGTCGAAGCGCGCTATCCGAGCGTTCGCGTCGTCGAATGCAACGGCAATCTCGGCGCGGCAGGGCGCAACCACGCGGTCGCGTGCGTCGAGACCGACTATGTCGCGTTCTGCGATGACGACACCTGGTGGGGCCCGGGCTCGCTCGAACGCGCGATGCAATTGCTCGATGCATGGCCGCGCGTCGGTGTGCTGAATGCGCGTGTCGCGGTCGGCGCGGACAACACGACGGATCCGACCTGTGCGTTGATGCGCGCAAGCCCGCTCGGCCGTGTCGGTCTGCCGGGGCCCTCCTTGATCGGCTTGATGGCGGGCGCGTGCGTGTTTCGCGCGGCGCTGTATCGCGAGATCGGCGGCTATGAGCCGCGTCTTTTCATCGGCGGTGAGGAAACACTCGTTTCGCTCGACGTGCTCGCGTCGGGACATGCGATCGTCTACTGCGAGCAGTTGACGCTCCATCACCATCCGTCGCCGGTGCGCGACAGCGCGTTGCGCCGTCGCATGCTCGCGCGCAACGCCGCGTGGGTCGCATGGCTGCGTCTGCCGTTGGGCGAAGCGTTGAGCGCGACTGTGCGCGCCCTCGACGTATTCGCGCGGGAAGGCACGCTGATGCGCGACGGCACCGAATTACTGGCCGGGCTGGCGTGGACCGTGCGAGAACGCCGGGTGGTCCCCCGGTCGATCCTCGCGATGCGCGACCGCGTGCGCGCGGCCGAGCGCAATCTCGACGCGGCCGCAACGACGACTGTTGGTGGCAAGTTCGACGCGCCGATCTGAGACCTCGCTCAGACCTGAATCGCGCGCATCATTATCGCGGCAACGCCGTGTCCGTGCGCGACGGCGCCTGCGCGAGCCGCCGGATCGCGGCGATCAGTTCTGCGGGCGCCATGGGCTTGTGCAAGTGCGCGTCGAAACCCGCGGTGCGCGCACGCTGTTCGTCGAGTGCGTCCGCGTAGCCGGTCAGCGCGATCGCGGGCAGTGGCCTGCCGCGTATCGACGGCCGCCCGCCTTCCAGTGCGCGCAAACGGCTCAGCACGTCATAGCCATCTTCGCCGGCCAGCATCAGATCGCACAGCAGCACGTGCGGCCATTGCGCCGGGTCCGTCGCGCGCAGCCAGTCCAGCGCTTCGGTGCCCGCTGCACATAGCCGTACGCGTGCGCCGCTCGTGCTCAGCACCGCTTCGAGCGCGTCGCGCGCTTCTTCCAGGTCGTCGATCACGAGCACGAACAGGCCATCGAGCGCAGCGGGCTCCGCCGAATCCGGCGCCGTGGGCGCCGACGCCAGTGGCGGTTGCGCATCCGCGACCGGCCGCAGCGGCAGCATCGCCACATAGGCGAGCCGCCCGTTCAGCGGCGTCAGCGTGAAGCCGCCGCCCGCGGCCGCCAGCGCGCTTTCCATCTGCCGCGCCACCGCCTGCGATAGCTCGGCCGGCTTGTCGCCCATGCCGAGCACGCTGAACCACACATGATTGCCGTGCCGCTGCGCGCGCAACGCGATGCGCTGCCCCGGGCTCGCCTGCGCGATCTCATTGCGGCACAACTCGGCGATCAACGGTTGCAGCACGCTCGGATCGCCGGTCACCCGCAGCTCGTGGTCGGACGGCTCCGCGTAGACGACGACGCGCTGCTCGGCGATCTCGTCGTGCAAGGCATCGATCACACCCGCCGTCAATGCGCTGACGCTGACCGATCGCGCGGTCAGCCGGCGCTGCGCGTGTTCGAGTTCACCCTGCTGCCATTGCAGCGACCACATCTTCGCGTACACGCCCTCGCGCGCGAGCAGTTCCCGATGCGTGCCCTGCTCGACCACCTGGCCGTGCTCCATCACCAGAATCCAGTCCGCGTCGACGACGGTAGAAAGTCGATGCGCGATCACGATCGACGTGCGGCCTTGCGCGAGGCGCGTCAGCTCGGTCTGGATCGCGCGCTCGGAGCGCGTGTCGAGCGCCGAGGTCGCCTCGTCGAACACGATGATGCGCGGGTCCTTCAGAATCGCGCGCGCAATCGCGATGCGCTGCCGCTCGCCGCCCGATAGCCGCACGCCCCGCTCGCCGACGCGCGTGTCGTAATGGTCGGGCAAGCGCTCGATGAACTCGTCGAGCTGCGCGGCCCGCGCCGCCCGCACGACGTCCGCGCGCGTCGCCGACGGACGTCCATAGGCAATGTTGTAGGCGATCGTTTCATTGAACAGCACGGTGTCCTGCGGCACGATGCCGATGGCCTCGCGCAGACTGCGCTGCGTGAGCATGCTGAGGTCCTGCCCGTCGATGCGGATCATGCCGCGCTCGGGCCGATAGAGGCGAAACAGCAGCTTCACGAGCGTCGATTTGCCCGAGCCGCTGCCGCCGACCACCGCGAGCGTCTTGCCCGGATACGCGTGAAAGTCGACATCGCGCAGCACCTGCCGAGCCGTGTCATAGCCGAAATCGACGTGTTCGAACTCGATCAGCCCCGCGCCGACCTTCAGCGGCTGCGCGTCGCGCGCATCGATATCCTCGCCGACGCGGCCGCGCGCCGCCAGAATCACGAACATGCGCTCGACGTTGACGAGCGCGTCGTTGGTCTCGCGAAACACGAAGCCGAGCGTGTTCAGCGGCATGCAGATCTGGATCAGGTAGGCGTTCACCAGAATCAGGTCGCCGACGCTCATGCTGCCGGCCACCACGTGCTGCGCGGCGAGCAGCATGACCGCCGCAACCCCGAGCGCGATCACCGCGCTCTGTCCCACGTGCAAGGCGGTCAGCGCGTTCTGGTTAGCGATGCGCGCGTGCACCCACTTCTCCAGCACGTTGCCGAGCCGTTGCGTCTCGCTTTCTTCGGTCGCGAAGTATTTGACCGTGTCGTAGTTCAGCAGACTGTCGACGAGCCGCCCGTCCGATTGCGCTTCGAGCAGATTGACCGCGCGCTGGAATGCGACGCGCCGCCGCGTGAACACGAACGTATAGCCCGCATACAGCACGAAGGTCACGACGATCACGAGCATGAATTCGCGCGCGTAGCTATGCACCATGATCGCGACGATCACCGCGATCTCGAAGAAGGTCGGCACGATCGCGAACAGCGCAGTGCCGAGCAGAAAGCCGATGCCGTCGGCGCCTTTCTGCACGTCGCGCACGATCGCGCCAGTCTCGCGCCGCGCGTGAAAGCGCGCGCTCAACCGATGCAGATGCGCGAAGGTCCGCTCGGTCAGCGCCGCGACCGTGCGTTGCACGACGATGCTGAACACGACGTCGCGCGCCTCGTTCAGCGCGTCGCCGAAAAATCGTAGCAGCGCATAGGCGAGCACGAGGAACACTGGAAACGCCACCTGCGCGAGCGGATGGCTCAGTTCGTCGACGATGTGCTTCAGCGTGAGCGGCATCAGCACGGTCGCGAGCCGCGCGGCGATCATCAGCGCGAGCGCCCCGCTGGTCTGCCAGCGATAACGCCATACCGCATGCGCGAGATCGCCGACGATTCGGCGCGTCAGTTCGGAGCGAGGCGGCGGGGCGGAATTCGGCATGAGGTCGTGGTGGGAGCACCCGGAAGGAACGTCGCACAAGTGTGGCGTCGCGCAAGCGGCGCGCCCGGGCGCAAGCAAAAAAGGCGCTGGCTCCAGCCCTTTTCCGCGCACTTCTTACTTGTTAATTGGGCGGGGTCCTTCGCCCATCCTAGTACCGGCGCGGCGCAAGCGGTTCGAAGTTACATGACCGTATGTAGAAACAGGGGACGCCACAGCGCTTCTCTACCCACGAAAAAGGACACGCTACAGCGCTTCGTACGGTTCCGCGCGACGTTTGCGTCGTTTGTCCGCACCGCAGGATGCGAATGGCACACCACATGCTGTGCGCCGCTTACGAAAGTCAACATCAATAGCCGCTCATCGCAGGAAGGAATGCCAATGAAGATCGCCCTGATCAGCGAACACGCGTCGCCACTTGCTGTCGCCGGTGGCGTCGACAGCGGCGGACAGAACATCTACGTCGCGAACGTCGCGCGTCAACTGGTGGAAATGGGCCATCAGGTCGACGTGTTCACGCGCCGCGATCGCGCACTGCTGCCCGAGCGCGTCGACATGGACGGCGTGCGCGTGATTCATGTGCCCGCGGGACCGCCGCGGCAATTGCCAAAGGAACGACTGCTGCCATTCATGGACGAGTTCGCCGCGTTTCTGAGCGCGTTCTTTCGCCGCGAACCGCAGTCCTACGACGTGATGCACGCGAACTTCTTCATGTCCGGCCTCGCCGCGCTGCAAGTGAAGGCTGCGCTCGGCGTGCCGCTGGTCACGACCTTTCACGCGCTCGGCCGCGTGCGGCGTATCCATCAGGGAACGGATGACGGCTTCCCCGACGAGCGCTTCGCGATCGAAGACGAACTGGTCGCAGGCTCGGACGTGCTCGTCGCCGAATGTCCGCAGGACCAAGCCGATCTGCTCGAACACTATCGCGCCGATCCAGCGCGCATCCAGATCGTGCCGTGCGGATTCGATGCCGAGGAGTTCCGGCCCGTCGAGCGCGAAGCCGCCCGCGATGCGCTCGGCTGGCGCCAGCACGACTTCATCGTGCTGCAACTGGGCCGGCTCGTGCCGCGCAAAGGCATCGACAACGTGGTGCGCGGCGTCGGCGTGCTGAAGCACACGTTCAACGCGGCGGCGCAGCTGTACATAGTCGGCGGCAATTCGGACGCGCCCAACGAAATCGCGACGCCGGAGATCGCGCGCCTGCGCGAGATCGCCCGCGAATGCGGCGTCGCGGAGCAGACGAGCTTCGTCGGCCGGCGTGGTCGCACGCGGCTGCGCTACTTCTACAGCGCCGCCGACGTGTTCGTGACGACGCCCTGGTACGAGCCGTTCGGCATCACGCCGATCGAGGCGATGGCCTGCGCGACGCCGGTGATCGGCGCCGATGTCGGCGGCATCCGCTATTCGATCCTCGATGGCGTGACCGGCTTTCTCGTGCCGCCGCGCGATCCGCACGCGCTCGCCGCGCGTCTCGACCGCTTGCGGCGCGACCCCGCGCTCGCGCGCCGGATGGGCGAAGCGGGTCTCGACCGGGCGCGGACCGGCTTCACCTGGCGCGGCGTCAGCGATGCGCTCGCGCAAATCTATGCACGCGCGGCAAGGCTCGCACCGACCAAGACATCGCTCGACACCGCGTCCGAGCCGGCGCAGCTACCGCTGCGAGCAGCAGCCGGAGCGTCGTCCCGTTGACGACGGCGCACGCCGCGCGAACCCGCACGGTGTGCGCATCTGGAACACGCCGCGGCCGGTCCAGCGGCTGCGGCGCGTCTTTTTCCGACTTTTTTGACCGAAGCTCGCGCATACCACGAACCATCATGACGCTACCCGCCGTGTTCATCGACAAGGACGGCACGCTGCTCGAAGACGTGCCCTACAACGCCGATCCCGCGCTGATGCGTTTCGCGCCGGGCGCGCGCGAAGCGCTCGCGCTGCTCGCCGCGTACCCGTACGCGCTGTTCGTGATCAGCAATCAGTCCGGCATCGCGCTCGGCAAGTTCGAAGACAGAGCGCTGTTCGACGTAGAACGCCGGCTGCGGCAGATGTTCGCCGAGTGCGGCGCCACGCTCGCCGGCGCGTACTGGTGTCCACATCATCCCGAGGGCAGCGTCGCGCGTTACGCGATCGTCTGTGACTGCCGCAAGCCCGCGCCCGGCATGCTGCTGCGCGCGGCCGAAGAGCATGAGCTCGATCTCGCCAACAGCTGGTTCATCGGCGACATTCTCGACGACGTCGAAGCGGGCAATCGCGCCGGCTGCCGCACGATCCTGCTCGACAACGGCCACGAAACCGAATGGCGAACCGGCCCGCAGCGCACGCCGGGCGCGCGCGCCGCCGGTCTGCACGAGGCCGCGCAACGCGTCGTATTGCACGGCCTGCCGCCGGGCACCGCGGCGCGCCGCAAGGAGGCGCCGCGGTGAACGCACCTCTGCCACTTGCGCCGCCCAAGCTGGCTCACGCGCGCGCGCCCGATACGTCGCAGCCGGTGTGCTGGGGCGGCGAGGTCAAACGGATTCTGTGCGTGCGCCTCGACAATCTCGGCGACGTGCTGATGACCACGCCCGCGCTGCACGCGCTGCGCGAGTCCGCCGAAGACCGCCATCTCACGCTGCTGGCGTCGCGCAGCGGCGTCGCGCTCGCGCCGTTTCTCGACGACGTCGACGATGTGATCGAATACGACGCGCCGTGGGTCGCGCCCGCGTCGACCGTGACGCGCGATCTGCTCGACGATCACCGCATGCAGCAGCGGCTGCGGCGCGGCGGCTTCGACGCGGCGGTGATTTTCACCGTCTATAGCCAGAGCCCGTTGCCGGCCGCGATGCTGTGCTATCTCGCGGGGATTCCGCGCCGCCTCGCGCATTGCCGTGAAAACCCGTACGCGCTGTTGACCGACTGGCTGCGCGAGCCGGAGCCGCAGCAGCGCACCCGGCACGAGGTGCAACGCCAGCTCGATCTGGTGTATCACGTCGGCGCGCAGACGGGCGATACCGGCATGCGCTTTCGCGTGCCGCCGGACGCGCGCCAGTCGCTCGACGCGAAACTGAGGACGCTCGGCATCTGCCGCCACACCGAGTGCGTCGTGTTGCATCCAGGTGCGACCGCTGCGTCGCGCCGCTATCCGCCCGAGCGCTTCGGCGAGGTCGCCACGCAGCTCGCGCGCGAGACCGGCGCCTCGGTGCTCGTGACCGGCGGCGCGAGCGAGCGAGCGCTCGTCGAGACCGTGATGCGCACGGCCGCGCCCGGCGCGCGCGCGCAGCTATACGACCTGAGCGGTGCGCTGACGCTCGCCGAACTCGCCGCGCTGCTCGAACGCGCGAGCGTGCTCGTGTCCAACAACAGCGGCCCCGTGCATGTCGCGTCCGCGCTCGGCACGCCGGTCGTCGATCTTTACGCGCTGACCAACCCGCAGCACACGCCGTGGCAAACGCCGCAACGCGTGCTGTATCGCGACGTCGAATGCCGCTGGTGCTATCGCAGCGTGTGTCCGCACGGGCATCACGCCTGCCTGCTCGGCGTTCCGACCGACGAGGTCGTGCACGCGGCACTCGAATTGCGGCAAGCGCATGCGCATGCGCCGCGTCGTGGTGTATCGGAGCGCGCCGGTCGCGCCGATGACACGAGCACGCCGTCGCTGATCGATCAGCCAACCGTCCCCTGAACCCACTTCCACTGCCAATGCCATGTACACACTCGGAATCAATGCGGTCTATCACGACAGCGCCGCCGCGCTGCTGCGCGACGGTGTGGTGCTCGCCGCCGCCGAAGACGAACGCTTCACGCACGTCAAGCACGCGAAACGTCCGGTGCCGTTCTCGACCTGGCAGCTCCCGTTCGATGCGATCGACTACTGCCTGAAGGCCGCCGGCATTACGCTCGCCGCGATCGATCACGTCGCTTACTCGTACGACCCCACGCTATTCGGCGGCATGCCGAAGAGGCCGGGTGCGACGATCGAGCTGCCGTTCGATCCGGCCGGCACGCGCCCGGACAACCCGTCCGCGTCGGCGTGGGACCCGCTGTTCCTCAGCTATATCGCCAACGCGAAGGGCCAGCTGCTCGACGGCGCGCCGCATCATCTGCGCAAGCGCTTCCGGGGCGTGGATCGCGAGCACGGCTTCGCATGGCACTTCGTCGAGCACCATCTCGCGCACGAGGCGAGCGCGTTTCTCGCCGCGCCGTTCGACGACACCGCCGTGCTGACGATGGACGGCCGCGGCGAGGGCGTGACGACCAGCATGGGGCAATTCGTCGGCGGCGAGTACCAGCGTCTGAAACAGGTCGAGCTGCCGCACTCGCTCGGGCTGCTCTACGAAGCGGTCACCGACTGGCTCGGCTTCCTGCACTCGTCGGACGAGTACAAGGTGATGGCGCTCGCGTCGTACGGCAAGCCGGCTTATGTCGAGGTGTTCCGCGAGATCGTCCGCTATCGGCACGACGGCAGCTATACCGTCGACGCTCCGCGGCTGACCGAACGCTTCGGTCCCGCGCGCGAACGCGGCGGGCCGCTCGAACAACGCCACTTCGATATCGCCAATTCGTTGCAGCGCGTGCTCGAGGAGACCGTGCTGGAACTCGCGCACTGGCTGCATCGGCGGACCGGCTTGAGCCGGCTCTGCATGGCGGGCGGCGTCGCGCTGAACTGCGTGATGAACTCGAAGGTGCGCGACGCCGGGCCATTCAGCGAAGTGTGGGTGCAACCGGCGGCCGGCGACGCTGGCACCGCGCTTGGCGCGGCACTGTGGACCGACTATCGCGAGCGTGCCGCGCGCGGCGACCGCGAGCGTCACTGGAGAATGGATCATGCGTATCTCGGGCCCGAATACAGCGAAGCGGAAATCGAGCAGTTCCTGCGCTGGTCGAAAGTACCGTACCGGCGACTCGCCGATATCGCCGGCGAGACCGCCGATCTGCTCGCGCAGGGCAAGGTGATCGGCTGGTATCAGGGGCGCACCGAATTCGGGCCGCGCGCGCTCGGCGCGCGCTCGATCCTCGCGTCGCCGGCCGATCCGCGGATGCAGGCGAAGCTCAACGAGATCAAGGATCGCGAGGACTTTCGCCCGGTCGCGCCGGTCGTGATGGAAGAGGAAACCAACGAATGGTTCGTGAACGGCCAAACCGCGCCGTTCATGCTGTTCGTGTTCGACGTGCGCGCCGACAGGGCCGCGCGTATTCCGGCCGTGCGGCATGTGGACGGCACCGCGCGCGTGCAGACCATCAACCGCGCGCAGCACCCGCTGTACTACGACTTGCTGGCGGCGTTCAAGCAGCGCACGGGCGTGCCGATGCTCGTCAATACGTCGTTCAACACGCGCGGCGAGCCGATGGTGAATTCGCCGCGCGACGCGGTCGAGTCGTTCTGGACCTCGCCGCTCGACGCGCTCGTGATCGGCCCGTTCCTCGTCGACAAGGCGGGGGGCCGCGCATGAACGCCTCGGTCATGTGTCCGTCGCCCCTGCATGGCGGCGTGGCCGCGCGCTACAGCAGCGAAGATGCCGACGAAACCGGCCGCACGTTGCGCACGCAGTCGTGGCCCGACGTGTCGGTGGTGGTGCCCACCTACCGCCGTCCCGCGATGCTCGCGAACTGCCTTGCCGCGCTATGCGCGCAGCAGTTCGCGCCGCACCGCTACGAGATCGTGGTCTGTGACGACGGTCCCGACGACGCCACGCGCGCCTGCGTCGAACGATTCGCGCGCGAGATGGCGCCCCGAGGGCTGGAACTGCACTACCTGCCGGTCACGCGCACCCAGGGTCCGGCCGGCGCGCGCAACGCGGGCTGGCAGTATGCGCGCGCTTCGCTGATCGCCTTCACCGACGACGACACGCTGCCCGATCCGCACTGGCTGACGGCTGGCGTCGCGGCGCTCGCGCAAGGCGCGACGGCGGCCGCCGGCACGATCGTCGTGCCGCTGCCCTCGCCGCCCGATCTGCCGACCGATTACGAAGCCGACGCGAGCGGCCTCGCGCGCGCCGAATTCGCGACCGCGAACGTGTTCGTCACGCGTGCGGCGCTCGTCGCGACCGGCGGCTTCGACGAACGGTTCACGTCGGCGTGGCGCGAGGATTCGGACCTGCAGTTCACGCTGCTTACCGCGGGCGGCCAGATCGTGCGCGCCCGCGACGCGGTGGTCGTGCATCCGGTGCGGCCCGCGCGCTGGGGCGTCAGCATCGCGCAGCAGAAAAAGAGCCAGTTCGATGCGCTGCTTTATCGCAAGCATTCCGAACTGTTTCGAACCCGCATCCGCTCGCGGCCGCCGCTGCTGTACTACGCGATTCTCTGCGCCGCGGTGCTGGCGATCGGCGGTTCGTTCGCGGATCAGCCGATGCTCGCGGGCGCGGGTTTGAGCGCATGGTGCGGGTTGACCGGCTATTTCTGCGCGCGGCGGCTGCGCGGGCGCAACCACGGCTGGCGCCACGTCGCCGAAATGCTCTGGACGTCGATCCCCATTCCGTTTTTATCGATCTACTGGCGGCTCTATGGCGCCATCCGTTTCAAGGTGTTCTTTCCATGACCCCACCCTCGCTGCTGGCGGCGCTCGCGCCGCGCCGTATCGCCGTGTTTCGCGCGCTGCAGCTCGGCGACATGCTGTGCGCGGTGCCCGCCTTGCGCGCACTGCG
Organism: Paraburkholderia sp. RAU6.4a; assembly: GCF_050435625.1. Taxonomy (NCBI): domain Bacteria; kingdom Pseudomonadati; phylum Pseudomonadota; class Betaproteobacteria; order Burkholderiales; family Burkholderiaceae; genus Paraburkholderia; species Paraburkholderia sp. RAU6.4a. The sequence continues at coordinate 352,462 of NZ_JBNDKQ010000001.1, read as the reverse complement.
CGCGGCCGCGCCGGATGCGCATATCGCGCTGATCGGACTGCCGTGGGCACGCGCGTTCGTCGAGCGCTACGCGGCGCTCGTCGACGAGCTGATCGTGTTTCCGGGCGCGGTCGGTTTTCCCGAGCAGCCCGAAACGAACCATGGCCTGCCCGCGTTCTTCGTGCGGATGCGCGAGCGGCGTTTCGATCTGGCGATCCAGCTGCACGGCAGCGGCGGCATCGCCAACGATCTGCTGCATCAACTCGGCGCATGTGCCGACGCCGGCTTCGTGCAGCCCGACGAGGTACCGCGCGAGGGTTGCTTCATCGATTGGCCCGATGGGCTGCCGGAGCCCGAGCGCTATCTCGCGCTGATGAGCGCGCTCGGCGCGCCGGCGCACGACCGGCGTCTGACGTTCCCGCTCACCGAGCTCGACCTCGGCGAGTACACCGCGCTGCGCACGTATCACGGCATCGAAGACGAGCGGCTCGTGCTGGTTCACCCCGGTTCGCAATTGCCGTCGCGCCGCTGGCCCGCCGAGCGCTTCGCGGCCGTCGCCGACCACCTCGCCGCCGACGGCTGGCAGATCGCGATCACCGGCACGGCCGCCGAAGCGCCGCTGACCTGCGCGGTGCTCGGTGCGATGAGCGCGCCCGCGCTGCATCTGGCGGGTGCGACATCGCTCGGCGGACTCGCCGCGCTGGTCGCGCATGCGCGGCTCGTGGTCTGCAACGACACCGGCATCTCGCACATCGCCGCGGCGATGGCGAGCGCGTCGGTCGTGATCGCATGCGGCAGCGACACGCGGCGCTGGGCGCCGCTCGATCATGCGCGGCATCGCGTGCTGGCCGACTATCCGGCGTGCCGGCCGTGCATGTTCCGCGACTGCCCGTATGGTCATCCGTGCGCGCTGAACGTGCAGGTCGAACAGGTGGTCGAGACCGCCCGCGAGCAGCTTGCGCGCGCGCCCGGCGCGCAACCAGGCGCGCCAGGCAGCCTGCATGAGGGAACCGTTTCGCTGTCTTTCGAGGATCTGCACCATGTTGCGTAATTGCCGCCGGCTGCGCGTGCTGACCTGGCACGTGCACGGCAACTACATGTATTACCTGAGCCAGACGCCGCACGATTTCTATCTGGTGACGAAACCCGGTCATCCGCCCGCCTATGCCGGCAAGGTCGGCGTATTGCCGTGGGGCGACAACGTGCACGAGATCGCAATCGACGACGTGCCCAACCGCGAGTTCGACGTGGTGCTGTACCAGCATCGCATCCACTGGGACCACGATCGCGAGCGCGTGCTGAGCGCCGCGCAGCAACGTCTGCCACGCGTCTATGTCGAGCACGACCCGCCGCAGGAGAACCCGTTCGAGCAATGGCATTGGGTCGACGATCCCGGCACGCTGCTGGTCCACGTCACGCACTTCAACCGGCTGATGTGGGACAGCGGCGTCACGCCGACGCGCGTGATCGAACATGGCGTCGTGGTGCCCGACGGCGTGCGCTACAGCGGCGAACTGCAGCGCGGCATCGTGGTCGTCAATCATCTCGCGCAGCGCGGCCGGCGGCTCGGCGCGGATGTCTTCAGCGAAACGCGCACGCGCGTGCCGCTCGATCTCGTCGGGATGGACGCACAGCGGCTAGACGGCATCGGTGAAATCGGCAACCTCGATCTGGCCGCATTCAGCGCGCACTACCGCTTCTTTTTCAATCCGATCCGCTGGACCAGCCTCGGCCTCGCGATCGTCGAGGCGATGACGATCGGCATGCCGATCGTCGGTCTCGCGACGGCCGAGCTCGCCACCGTGATCCGCAACGGCGAAAACGGCTTCGTGCATACCGACGTCGACGTGCTCGTCGACGCCATGCTCGGGCTGCTGCGCGATCCCGGCGAAGCGCGGCGGCTCGGCGACGGCGCGCGGCGCACGGCGCTCGAACGCTTTCATATCGACCGTTTCGCGCAGGACTGGCACGACGCGCTGCTGCACGTCACGGCGTGATGCCACGCTGATTTTCAACGTTCATGCGGTCCAACCACAGGATCACGCACCATGAAAGAACTTACCCGCAAGCGCATTCTGATCACCGGCGGCGCCGGCTTTCTCGGCTCGCACCTGTGCGAACGGCTCGTCGCGCAGGGACACGACGTGCTATGCGTCGACAACTTCTATACCGGTACGAAGGACAACATCGCGCATCTACTCGACTGCGCGAACTTCGAACTGATGCGTCACGACGTAACGTTCCCGTTGTATGTGGAAGTCGATGAAATTTATAACCTCGCGTGCCCCGCGTCACCAATCCACTACCAGCACGATCCGGTGCAGACTACGAAGACCAGCGTGCACGGCGCGATCAATATGCTCGGGCTCGCCAAACGCGTGAAAGCGCGGATTTTCCAGGCGTCGACGAGCGAGGTGTATGGCGACGCGCTCGTCCATCCGCAGAAAGAAGACTACTGGGGCCACGTGAATCCCATCGGTCCGCGCTCGTGCTACGACGAAGGCAAGCGCTGCGCGGAAACGCTGTTCATGGACTATCACCGCCAGCATGGTCTGTCGATCCGCATCGCGCGCATCTTCAACACCTACGGCCCGCGCATGCATCCGGCCGATGGCCGGGTGGTGTCGAACTTCATGATGCAGGCGTTGCGCGGCGAGCCGCTGACCGTCTATGGCGACGGCTCGCAGACGCGTTCGTTCTGCTATGTCGACGACATGATCGACGCCTTCATCCTGCTGATGAACAGCGCCGACGATCCAGGCGGCCCGGTCAACCTCGGCAATCCGCACGAAGTGTCGATGCGCGAGATCGCGCAGCGCATCGTCGCGGTGACCGGCTCCGCGTCGCCGCTCGAATCACGGCCGCTGCCGGCCGACGATCCATGGCATCGACAGCCGGACATCTCGTTGGCGACAAAACTGCTCGGCTGGCAGCCGGGCACGTCGCTTGACGAAGGGCTGCCGCGCACCGCGCGTTATTTCCGCGCGCGCATCGAGGCGAGTCAGCACACGCCGCCGCCTGCGGGCATGGACGGCGCCGGAGCCACGTCCGCTCGCCTTCATTGAGCCAGCGGCGCAGCGCTGCCGACGTCGCGGCGCCGTTCTTCACGCGATCACGGCGGCACGCAATTTCTACACGGCTGGCGTGTCCGCGCGAATGCGCATCACGGTCTGACGCGACGTGCCGAAGCGCCGCGCGACCTCGCTGACCGACTGTCCTCTGCCGAGCGATTGCAGCACGCGTTGACGCTGCTGCTCGGAAAGCGACGGCGGCCTGCCCGTGTGCTTGCCGCTCGCGCGAACGGCCGCGAGACTGTCGCGGCTGCGCAGGCTGCGGCACGCGGCGTCGAGCCGCACCAGCGCGCGCAATGCCTTCACCGCCGAGGGCTCGGGGCGCCCGGCCAGATCGGTATGGCCGACTTCGACGCAACGCAGCGCCACGCCGGCCTTCCGGCACTGCATCACGGTGGCGAGGATGTCGCGCGCGTTGCAGCCGAGCGCGGCCAGCTCGAGCACGACGAGCGTGTCGCGCGGCGCGATTCGTCGGATCAGACTCTGCAGCTCGCAGCGGTCGCGCGCCTGCGCATAGGTCGGCAGATCTTCGACCACGACCCGCGCGAGCGTGACCATGTAGCCGGCCTTGTCGAGCCGGATCAGCGCCTGCTCGTGCCGAACCGCATCGTGCGCGCCGAACAGATAGATGTGTAGTTTTTCCACTTCGCCTTCGTAGTCACGATCCGCCATTAGCGGGCGCTATTACGTCGGGGTTCCGGTTTTTCGAGCGACGACGCCTGGTCACGCCGTCACTCATCGCGCTCAGGGCTGCCGCTGGCCGCCTTGATGCGTCGGAGGAGTCTGGTTCTGTTGCTGCTGTCCGCTGTCGCGGCCGGGCTGCGCCGGATTCGACGGCTGACGATTCGAATTCTTGTCCAAAGTCATGACGCTCTCCTATGTGAGATTGCGGGTGACCGTGGCTAACCGCGGCCATCGTGATCAAGCCGCAACCAGTGTTCCCGGTCCTGCCCGCGCCAGAGCGTTGCGGCGCGGGCATGCAAGCGCCTGGCTATGACGCTTCCGCTGACGATGCGAGCAGCCCGGTGGAGGAATTTTCAAAGTGTATCAACCGCATTGAACGTCCAATACGGTTGGCGTCGGTATTGGCGCGATTGAACTGTCATTACGTGGGCGGTGGAGGCGCGGCAAGTGACGGCCGCCCATCGCGGAACCGCAATCGGGGACGACCGCGGAATCCGTCTGACGGGAAGGCAGGTAGCGCCCTGCTCAAAGCTCGGCTCGTGAATATCTTAAGCTTCAGATATTAACGAATCCCGGCCGACCCTCTATACCTCTTCTCTCAAATCCCCTGCAACGCGATATCGCCCAATACACCGAGAAGCAGCCCGGCCAGACGCCCACACCATGCCGCGTAATGCGTGCCCTCATGCCGTTTGTCTCAAACCACAACAGGCGACCGCGGCGTGAACGACGGCCCTGCCCTTCTGCCGTGTCAGACCGACTCTGGTTGAGCGGAAAGCTCGTACTGCAAGAGTCGTCGTACAGGATGAGAGAACAACTGTCGGCTTTTCCACAGGCCAGCTGACGGGAGTAAGCGCTCAAGCGCTCGCTCCCCGTCGACAACGCGAGCGTGGTCGGCGTGCCTGGTTCAGTAACCTGGCGGAGGCGCCGTATCGTAGGCCGGCGGCGGAGGCGTCGCTTCGTCGTGCGTCCGGTACGCATCGGCGGCGCTGCGCGGCACAGGCACCCGGTGGCCATTGCCATACATGCACTGAACGTACGCCTGGTCGTAGCGGTGTTGAAGGCTGGCGGCCGAGCTTTGCGCCATGCCGGCGCCGATCATGCTGCCGCCGAGCAGACCTGCGCCTGCGCCGACCGCTGCGCCGCGGCGGCCGTTGAACGCCGCACCGGCCGCCGCGCCGAGCGCGGTACCGACGGCCATACCGCCCAGGGCGCCCGTCGCTGTGGCCTGTTGGGTGCTCACGCCGCCGGTCTGCTGGGAAGCAAATTGCTGGCATGTCGCGTCGTCGGCGCGGAATTGATCGAAGGACTTGCCGGTGCCGGGCAGGGCCATCACTGTGGGACCCATCGGCATGCTTGCACAGCCGTCGAGCGCGATGATGCAGCTCAGGCTGACCGCGGCGGTGACTAGCGCGGATACGCCCCGTTTCGTTCGCATTGCCAGAGAAAGAGAATTCATTTTGCTCATGTCATTTCGGCCCGGTTGGCCTCACCGGCACTTCCACCCAGCCGCTCGAACACCCCTTCACGTACGGGTAATACTTTTTTGTCACCGGGCAATACCACCAGGTACCCGACGGCGGACTCGTCTGCGTTTTTTCGACGTAGACGGTGGTCGGGTTTGGCTGGACCGACTGGACGACGAGTGGGGCGGGCGCAGCGTAGACGACGGCGGGGGGCGCCATGATTATGGGGGGCGGGATGCCCACAAGGACACCGACTCTCACATGCGCTTGCGCGGTGCTATTCAGGCATACGGCCGTAGTCGCGATCAGCGCAAGCAAAACTATCCTGGATCTCACAAACTTTCTCCTATTCGATGAAGCGGGCCTGCCGCGACCCGGCGCAAAACGGTAAGGCCATGGCGCAAAAAACCGAACGGGTTCAACCGGGCGAATTCCGCTGCGCGACAAAAAAGGGATCTCGTTGGTGCTGGTTGAAGTGAATCCCGCGTGGCCGAACCTGGTGATTCCGGGGCCGGCCGACCCCGAATGCAGATTCCCGAGATCTACGCCTTGCGCTGAACCTCGCGTCCGGAGGGGGTACGCCGACGTCGCCATGGAAAGCCAGACAAGGCTGCGGCTTGCCCCGCCGTGATGTCCAATCAACTTTCGTTGTAGATAGAACGATACGAGGCCAACTGAGCCATTGCCGGTACCCCCGAAACTGCGGAGCCCAATTTCACGCCACCGTGCCCACTGAACGCCTGCTGTTGAGCCGCCACGCTCGCCAGAGCCGCGTGGATGTTCGCCGGATAGTGTGCGTCACCGTTGGGATGGTCAGAGCCCGCTAGCTGCAGTCGGATGACTTCTTCGTGCACTAGCTCACGCGTCAGAGGACCGTTGCCCTGAGCAGAGGTGCCCGTGGGGAGAGCGATGACTGACACGACAGTGAGAACGGGCATGAACGCTTTAGCCATGATGAAGCTTCCAGTCTCGGGCGCCAGGAACAACAGGCGCCGGGTTAGCGAAACAACGACCAGGCAAGGTCCTTGAAGCCCGTGTGCCCGTTCCGTTGAGGTCCGTCATCTTCTTATCGTTTAATTAGAAATAGCTCTCTTCAATACATTGTTTCCGTGCTTGCAACGTCGAGAGGCATCTATCCGCGCGCAGCGGTCGCGAAACGACAGGGCAGGTCAACGATTCGCGAGCCACCCAACCTCCATGTTCATGAAATGGCAACTCACAATTGCGCGCGTCGAATAACGACGCGCTGTCGTTATACTGCAACCCACATCTGACACAGCATGTGCTCGGTTTTGCGGTGGATACCGGCTCCGTTATTTACACTGATGCACTGATTGGTATAGGTCCGGCAGCAATCGACACTCACGCTCCCGGTCGCGCCACCGATGCCGTCGGCGCAAAAGCAGCCGCTATTCTTCCTTTAACCCATCGGAGTCTTTAATGCAAAAGTGGTTTGCCGCGCTGCTGATTTCATTCGCAGCGAGTTCGCATGCAGCCGGCGATTCCTCGATGAACGCAACGGTTGAAAACGTCGCAGGTACGAATCAGGTCGGCGGCTTCGTCGCGCTACGGTCAGCGGACAGCAAATGCCGTTATTACGGTGTACTGCAGCAGACTGCTCGTGCGCCGCGTGGCATGGCAGAGCGCATCGCTGCACTGACCCAGGACGGAAAAGTCTATGACTGGATGACAGTTATCAGTTACTCGGAATGCCTGCAAGCGAACGGAACCTACACCAAGGAACGCGTTTCGCTGGATTCGCCCGGCGGAAAGCGGTTCCGCGTGGGCGATAGCGTAGAGCTGCGATCACCGGTGTAACGAGGGCCAGCACGCCACCAATAACGGCTTTTACTAGTCCCACGACCGCGAGAAATCGGTTCGACGACTATCTATTCTCGCTGATTGCAGACAGGACACGGAGCTCTACCGGACCGGAATTGCGATCGGTGGGTTCCTGGTTCGAGATGATATCGCTCGTACTTCGGACCACGACGGTTCGAGAGATCGACAGCGGTATTTCTGCAGCACGTAGTCGCTTCAGGATTGCAAATAGCAGATCGCTTCTGGTATCCCCGGCGATTCTCGGGCTACCGACATAGCCGGTAACAGTCAATGTCATACCGTCAGGCGTCAACTGGCTAAAGATCACCGATGGCGCGGGACGATCGAGAACCGATGGGTGATCCACGTAAGCTTGCAGAAGAACATCGCGCACCTGCTCCGGATCGACGTCCAGCGCAAAAGTAAGGGCGAGTGTGACAACTCCCTGCGTTTTGTTTCCCATTGTCACGTTGCGCACATTCTGAGAAATCAGGTGCGAATTCGGAACGATCACCGTTGATCTGTCTGCGAGCTGTATTTCGGTCGCACGTACACTGATGCGCCGGATATCGCCTTCAATGCCGGTGATACTGATCATGTCGCCTACTTTGACCGGCCGTTCAGCAAGCAATATCAGCCCGGAAATGAAGTTTTTAACGATTTCCTGCAGACCAAAGCCGATACCTACCGACAATGCGCTGACGATCCACGCCAGGTTATGCCATTTCACGCCGAGTACGGACAAGGTTTGCAGCGCGACGAGGACATAGCAGACGTTGGCGAAGACCGTCACCAGCGACGCGCGCATACCCGAACTCATTTGCGTCTTGGGCAGAAACTCGGCGTCCAGCCATTTGCGCATGAGCCCAGCCAGATACAGGCACACTGCACAGGTAAAGATAGCGCTGAAGATATGGGCGGGAACGATATTGAGCGCATGTAATCGCTCGCCACCGAGTACGTCGAGAATGCTATCGACCAGATCTCGGGGCGTTGTCCCGAGGCCGCCCGTTAGCAGTGCGATGACTGCGGCGAGCATCAATGCGCTGCGAAGAATGGCGGAGAGTACCGTTGCCACCTGCTCGAGATGAACATCTTGCAGCCCGAATAGATGCCTGATTGTTTTGCCGCTGGCGTGGCATGGCGAAAATACGGTTTCGCAAACATCATGAGCGAGCTTCGTCAGCAGATAAACGCTGCTCAGTACGAGATCGAACCAGACCAGTTCGTAAGTCAGGAACCGCGCGAACGAAACATAACCACAGAGCAACGCAATCAGAGAAGCTCCGACGGCAAGGCTGACGGCGGCATGAATAATGCCAGCGAGGGTAGAACGCGCCTCAGGCGATTCTCCGGCAGCGGCGAGCGCAGTGAGTACCCGGTTTGCGCGTAAAAGCGACATCCCGATGGTCAGAGCGACCACCAACGCCACCACGCCGCGAGTAAAGAGCGTAAGTTGCACGCTGGTATCGACAGCCCGGTTGATCTGCTCGATGGCTCCTGAAAACAGCAGCAGTGCGGCCAGTGTCCGTGGAAAAGGGCGTAGCGCGCGAGCGATGGGATCCGCGATGGCCGGCAACCGCCATGACGGATGTCGTGTGCAAAGCAATGCCCGGCCGAGAGCAGCGACCAGCGCGCAGGTCACAACATGTTTGATGATTTCGCTGGCGAAGCCTTGCAGCGCAGGAGGCAGCGCCTGCTGACGGGTCAACGCGAAGTAGAGCAGATCAACGGCACATATGGTGGTCACCAAAGACGCGAACACGGTCGAGATCGCCATCGCGCTGCGCCGTATCCGGCCTTCCGGAAGGCGGCGTAGGCAGAACCGTTCTGATGCTCTGTCAAGAAGCCGCGTTCCAATCGTTGCAACGGCCAGGGCGAGCAGCACAAGCAGGGCGGTTGCAACCCGCTGCCCCGGTTGCCATGTCGTTTGAATCTGCCTGTCGATCTGCGCCTTGAAGTCTCGCAGACGTTGATAGTCAGCCGTGTCCGGGTGGAGCGCCGACGCCCAGAACGCGGCGCTGACTATGCTGTCGGAACGAAGGGCCAGTTGATCTTTCAGATGGTTTTGCAGCAGTCGCGTGATCTGGGCGCTCAGGTTGGCAAGGTTCTCCTTGATCGTTGCCGCCTGCTTGAGTTCGGCATCGAGTTGCAATTGCTGAGCAGCGAGAACGCTGCGCTGTTCGGCGACCGCGGGAGTTTCCGCGGCGGATTCGGAAGCGGGTGCTGTTCCGAGTACGTCGAGCTGGGCATGCGTTTTCGCGCGATCGGGCTCCAGCGACGTGGTTATCAGCCTGTCGACGTCTTCGGCAACGCGCCGGCTCAATGCGTCCAGCCCGGACAGCTGCGCGTCGCTTGTTGCCGTCGAAGCACGCTGCCGGATCTGGTCCTGTTTTTCCTGAAGCGCGCCGAGCCTTTGTAATGCCTCGGAGGCCCGCGCCCATGGATGGCGAAAAATCAGCAGGAGCATCTATGCTAAGGGGCGGCAGTGTCGCTGCGTTGGAGGCAACCGGAATCAGGCCGAACATCGTCAGCGCGATAAGGTGAAAAATGACTGCAACTATCTGTCGCGCGGCGCAAGCGCGGCGAAGAGTATGCATTTGAGAGATCTGGCTCATGCACGCGATACCTATGTAAGCGGTGTTGCATTCGGTCGCGGCCGGGCATGAAATGAGGGAGCCGCACTGCGATAGGAGAGCAAGCTTAATGAATCATACATGATTATAATATCATACATGATCGATACGGCAAATATGAAAGGTGGGTGCACGGTCAGCGCTTGGCCCGCTGATGTGCGATGGCGGCCGCTTGAACATCGGCGTGCGCTATCCAGTTTGTGCGAGAAACGTTCGGTATAGCGGGACGTTGAAAGATGGAAGCTGATCTTGGATGCTTTTTACAAGGCTTCCCGCGATATCGGGCTCCCGACTAATTGGCATCTATCAAACCATCGTTTCCTGGACTCACCGGTAGGCGCGCAGGCAACGCGGTAATGGAGGAGCATCGACATGGAACAGAGCAACGCATTGCCGGATTCGATCCGAGCAGCGATTGAGGCGCACGGCGGTGCAGCGCGATGGGCCGAACTGGCGGAGATCGAGGCGACGGTTTCCGCCTGCGGCCTTCTGTTCACCGCAAAGCGACGGCCAATACTGCGACAGGTGCAGGTTCGCGCGTCGACACACGAGCCTCGTTTCGCTTTCAACGATTTTCCGCAGGTTGGCGAAACGAGTGAACTTCAAGGAGAAGCACTTGTTCGCGTCGTCGGGCGAGACGGGGCTATCCTGGCTCGCCGCGACGGACCGCGAACAGCATTTCGTGGCTGGCGACGGCAAATCTACTGGGACGACCTCGACTTTGTCTATTTCGGCGCCTACGCGTTCTGGAACTATCTGACAGCACCTTTCTTATTCTTGCGCGGCGGCTTTACGTTCAAAGAACTTCCGCCACTGGCGACTTCGGCCGGGATATGGCCAAGAATCCGGGCGACCTTTCCCAGCGACATTCCAACGCACAGCCGGGTCCAGGATTTCTATTTCGATAGGCAACATCGCCTTTGCAGGATCGATTACACCGCCATGGTTATCGGACGCTGGGCGCGAGCCGCTCACATCTGCGAGGACTTTCGCGAATTCGATGGATTCCTGGTACCGACTCGCAGGACGGTAAAGCCGCTGCCGGTTGGCAATGCTCCATTGCCAGCTCCGACTCTCGTCGCGATCGAGGTCCACGATTTTCGACCAAGGCCTTCTGATTGACGCCAGTTCAATCGGCCGCCGCGACTGACGAAGCAAGGCGGCCGCGGTCAGTTGTTCGAGGTCGTGAAGGCACTTGCATGCTGACTTCGACTCGACATCGAGGTTGCCCTCGCCAGGCGCCCGGCGCGTCCGCCGTCGTGACGGGAATGACGGTTTTCGGAAACTCGCGATGGTAGCTTTGGGGCGGCGCTGCCTGAACGCGAAAGGGATCTGCCTCGTGGTACCTGACGTGTCTGGATTCCATGGCGGGTTCCCTCACTGACGGGTTGGCGGCACTCACGATGCCGTGGCCCGAACGCGCGGTGCGTGGGCCTTTTGGGGCTGCGACTCGAGCGCGGTTGTCGCGCCGAGCACTGACCGGATGGCGCGCAGCGCCTCTTCCTGCGCGGGTGTCGGCGGGATGCGCAGCACCCGCCGGTCGGCCAGCAGCTTGTCGAGCAAGGTCAGGAGCCGGTTTCGGTCTTCCGGGCTGGCGAGCAGATCGGGCAACGTCTGGATAGCCTGTTGCGGCTCAAAAGTCGCGATGAGTTCCTGCTCCCCGCGAATGCGCCGCCAGTCGGCAGGAGGCAAATGCGGCAGGTCGTCGGCATATTCATCGACCAGTTGCTTGACTGTCTCGATGCGCGATAGCGGCAGCGGCTCGCCCTTTGGCGCGAGCAGGAACGCGGTGCGCGCGACCGCCTCGTTGTAGCCGCCCTGCCTCAGCGAGGCGAGCGCCGCCTGGACGAACGGCAGGCTGCGAGGATCGGCGGCGGCGGACGTGCCGGCCCCATGCTCGCCGAGGCGGTCCGGGTCGTACATTGCGAACAGATTCGCGTAGATGGAGAAGAACAGTGCTTCGATGCTGGCGTCTCTTACCGCCCGGAGCTGATCGAGCGAGGCGCTGATCAGTTCTGAGCCGCGCTGCTCTACCTTGCGCCACGGTTCGAGGTCGCTCGAGGGCTGCCGGCTGGCTCTGACAGCATCGGCCATCGGACGCAGCGCGGCCACCCACGGATTCAGGTCCGAGAATGCCCAGCGCTGCAGACGCAACGGATGAAAATCGCGCAGCAACCGCGCGGTCATCTCGTTCGACGCATGCTGCACAAAGGGTTGAACGAACAGCTCGTAGGCTCGCTGGTTGAACTCCGACACCACCGCCACGGCCTTGAACGGCTTTTCGTCCTCGCGCCGCAACTCGTTGAAATGCTCGACGGCTTCTTCAAGCCGGTGTTCGGTGAGCGAGACCTCGTATTCCGTTTTGCCGTCTGTGCCCTTTCCCTCCTTGATCGACATGCCGTAGAGGCCCGGCGCGAGCGTCTCGATTGTCTCCAGCACGTTGAAGATTTGCGTGTATTCCTTCTTCGCCACCTTGCCGGAAACAAAGATGCCGAGATGGCCGACGTCCTCGTGCATCAGGGCGACGATGACCTGGCCGCGCGCCTTGATCTCCTCGGTGCTGCTGTATATGTCAGCGACCCAGTTGAACGCCTGTTGCGGCGGCGTGATGTTGTCGCCCATCGATGCGAAAAGGATGATGGGCGAGCGGATGGCGCGCAGATCGAAGGATTTGCCCGACGGGCCCGACACTTCGCCGGACCACAGCTTGTTGCCGATGAAGAGGTTACGGGTGATCCACTCGATCTCTTCCCGGTTCATCAGGTAGTAGCTGCCCCACCACCGCTCGAACTCGATAAAGCGCGCCGGTTCCGTATCGATGTTGGCGAACACGTTGTAGTACTTGTCCCAGAACGTGTTGGCGGGGTTCAAATACTCGAAGTTGTTCACGAGATGCGCGCCGTCGAACTTGCCGTTGCCAAGATCGGCCGCCAGGGACGAGAGCCACGTGCCGCCCAGAATGCCTCCGGCATAACGCATTGGATTGGGCACCTCGCTCTCGCTCCACGCCCCGCTCCAGTAAGACATGGGCGCGCCGTTGACCAGGATGGGACCGGTGTCTTCCGGCGACGAACTGGCAAGCATCATCGCGGCCCAGCCGCCCTGGCAATTTCCGACGATCGCGGGCTTTGGGCTGTCTGAATGCAGTTCGCGCACCTTCCGTACGAACTGCTGCTCGGCCGCGCACACGTCGAGCAGGGTCTGGCCGGGCTCTGGCTCCTGGGAGAACACGACGAAGTAGACGGGATGACCGGCGCGCAGGGCAACGCCGACCTGCGAATCGTCCTTGAAGCCCCCGATGCCGGGACCGTGCCCGGCGCGCGGATCGATGATCAGATACGGGCGCTTCTTCACGTCGACCACGACACCCTCCGGCGGCCGTATCGACAGCAGAGCGTAGTTGACGGGCCGCTCAAAGTGCCTCGCGTCGAGCACTGTGTCATAGTCGAAATGCAACGCCGGCTTGATCCCGGCCTTGTTGCGCTCGATGAACTCGTTGCCGCGTTGACGCAAGGCATCCCAGAACAGGACGGAGCGCTGCGCGAAATCGGCCGTATAGTGCCAGGCACCCCATGGTGTGAACTGCGCCAGGTTGGGAATGGTGAGCTCGGACGTGCCGTCGCCCCCCTTGATTGCGTCGCTCGTCCTCTGCCCGAACCGTTGCCGGGCCTCTTCCAGGCGATTGTGCAACAGGCGCAGGATTTTCAATGCGATCTCGTGATTGCGTGTCAGCTGGGTAACCTGGTCCATCTCATGAATCTCCTTAAGCGAAGCGACTGAACCCGGCACAACTGCTCTCATTCCGTTGCCTGGTTGCAGAGAAGCTTGCATCGTCGAGGAATTGGGCGTGCGCGAAGCGCTGGATGCGCGCCGCATCCGCCCGGTGCGCATCGCGCTGCAGAACCAGCGCGATGACCTGCTCGCGTTCGCCGGCGTGCTCGATGAGAAGCTCGCCGCGATCGCGCAGCGCGCCAACGTCTCGGATGAGCTCGTGCGCGCCGCGTGTGTGCTGCGTCGCAAGCCGCGGACTCACCCGCGTGCGCCACCTAACCAGCAGTGGAAGGTCCCATGCCCTGCTCGAAGAACTCCGCGGTATGGTCGATAAACGCCCTGACTTTCGCGGGCAACAGTGCGCGTCCGATGTATGCCAGGCGGACCTCGGCCAAAGTATCGGCGATCTCGAAGTCTTCCAGCAGACGAACGAGCCGTCCGGCCTTTATGTCCTGCTCAACAAGGGCGATTGGAAGCAGACCAATACCGGATCCTTCGAGTACGATGTCGCGATTGAATATGGGATTGTTCGACGCAATTTCGTAGCTGATCGGGACCGCGATGTTTTCCTGATCCATTCGAAAGGTGACGCAGGGTTTGTGCATCGAAGGAGGGACCGTGACGAACACATGGTCGGCCAGCTCAGCCGGATGCCGGGGCCGAGGACGCCTGCCCAGATAAGCTTCCGTTGTGACAACGACCAGCGGCAACCGCTGCAGCAGCCGCGTCACTGCCAGATCCGTCGCCAGCATGAAAGGCAGGACGATACCCAGATCGTAACCGTCGGCCGTCAGGTCCACGGGCCGCTCGGTCAATGTGATATCCAGGGTGACGTTCGGATGCTTGCGTTTAAAGGACGCAATCAGCGGTGCGAGCCACGTCAATGCGGTGGTCGTATGTGCGACCAGTCGCAGCATGCCCGCCGGCACTCGACCGTGGCCCGCCGCACTGGCTTCCAGGCAATCGAGGTCATCCAGGATGCGACAACATCCATCGTAAAAGCGCTCCGCGGCTTCCGTCAGCGAAAACTGTCGGGTCGAGCGATGGAAGAGTCGCGTGCCCAGGCGCTCTTCCAGCGATGCGATCGCCCGCGAAACGACCGATGGCGAGAGATCCATCATTTCCCCGGCACGTCTGAAGTGTTTGACTTCGACGATACTCCGGAACAGGCGCAAGCTTTCAATGTATTCCATGGTTCACGTCCCATCTGCTATCTGACGACTTGTGTAGATATCCTTTGGATATCAGTCCTGTTCGTGGACCTGTACCGCACCGCACGCTGTGGAACATAGTCCAATGCCGTGCAATCGCGACCAGGGGTACTGTCCGGTCACGCCTCGCGCGCGTGGATGCGCCTGGTGTCACTGCCGCACATGAAAGCGCTGAGCATTCTGCCGTAAAGACACCAGAGAACCGATTCACATCAGATCGGCTGTTCTATCAGGCTCACGCTTCTCGCACAGATCATTGCGTGAGCATTAGCCGGTGTGGGCCCAGTGAGGCGCGGCCTGTAGATGGCATCTCCGACTTCGATTAGCCGACCGGTCAGCGCACAGATGCCTGGCACCCGCGCGGCGCCTCCGCACCATGTCTGGTATCCATAGTGTCCGGAGCGCGCATCGCACCAAGAAACGATCAGTGTTTGCGCGGTCGGTTGGTCGAGTACCCGTATGATTGGCTTACCGGTCGAAGCGATCGACTGTCGAACAGAGGAACCGTTCAAGGCAGATCCGTGCGCAGTGGCTCGTTCGTTAAGTCTCCAATCGCCAAGCCTTCTGACGGTCATACTCCACGGATCAACAACGCGATTCATAACCTGGCTCCCTCTGTGCAAGCTCGAACGCTTGCGCTTCGCGTGAGCGCTGCCCACCATAGCTGTTCTCTTCCGTCGATAATTACCGGTCCGATTGCGTCGGCAAAGAGCTTTTTGATGTCTTTGCCCCTGCGAACATAGTCACGTTTTCATGAACGGCGCCTACCCGAAAAACACCGTGGCCCCGGCAAGTCCCCCGGGGTCGGGGAGATCGTTCTTCGAAGCTTTACCGGTATGCTGCTGCCGGGCCCAAAGTCCTATGCGTGCGCTGCCCCCGTGCCGCCATGTGCGTTGTCGCAGGTAGCAGCCAGGACGCTGCGGGCCGCCTCGACCAGGACTGCATATCGGCAGCAACGCGTGCAAAATCGCTCGCCGCCGGGGACCCAGGAAATGCATCGACGACACAGCGCGAAAGCTCTGCCGCTTGCGCGATACACGGATCGATTGAGATGCAGCCTGCCTTGAGAACCGAGACAGCCAGATAATCGCGGGCAATGGCTCCGAGACTTTCCAGCAGCGCGTGAGTGTCCGCTTCACCATCGAACAGATTCACAATGATGCGGAATTCCTCGATGCCCTGTGCGAGACGCAGGCGCTTCATGCAAACGTAAGTGTCTGCTACTGCAGCGGCCGACAGGTGCATGACGACGATGACGTGGTGGGCTTGCAACGCAAGTGGTGAAAACGCGCCGTTGCCAACAAGCGCGGCATCAATCAGCACGATGTTCGGCGGGCTCGTGAGCACCGCGTCGTACTGCAGGCCAGCGAAGTTTTCGTGATCCGTATGGCCGGTGCCAGTCGAGTGGAACTGACGTCGACCACGGTCAACGGCCAGCACGCGCGGCAAGTTGCGATGTACCGCGGGAGCGAACACGCCTGCGGCGTGAATATCTTGAAGCATTGTGCTCGCCGACCGCGCGCCAGGACATTCGTCCACCACCAGCACGTCCATACCCTGTCTGGTCAGCGCCATCGCCAGGTTGACAACGGCAGCCGTACGGCCGACTCCTTTCGAGCCGCCTGTGACAGCGACCACACGCGTAGCACTTTTGGCGAACATCTGGCGCAATCCGAGCGCCTGTCCGGAGACTATATCCTTCACTGATTCACCCACGTATCGAGACCTCCGCGCCCATCACGAGTAGCGTTGACGACCCGCGCGCCGTCAGTCATAACGACTTTCGGATCGCACGTTTCATCGACGCGTGGATTGTACGCCTTCTCGTCACTACTGACAATGCAATCATATATGGTTTGCATGTCAGATATGAGTGACAGATGCAAAAAGCGCGAACGGCGGGTTGGCCCCGAACTCATCTGGTTCTTTCTTGCACGTCGGGAATTGAAATGCTGCGCGCTGCCTGAAAATGGAGGTAGCGGTACGTCTAGCCGGCTACAGCAAGGCTTGACGCCGTGCCTTTCGGGTCGTCTCGATCAACAGCCGAAGGCGCTTGGGGTGCGCCAATGTGCTGTTGTGGCGAGCGGGGGTGGAGTGGCACCTGTCGATGCCTCCGACTGATGCCCGCGGTAACTTATCGAGCGGTTGCGTCGCCTTGGCGACAGCTCGGCGCCGCCATGCCGCGTTCACCCGGAAGGGGCTGCCGCGGGAATTGGGCTGTGCCAGTCCATTCAGTCATATGAGTCGCTATGGTGCGCCCATGGGTACGTCCGGGCGATGATTGTCGTAGCCTGTTTCTTCCGGCTGTCGCGACAACACGCACGAAAAAAATCCGGCAAGCACTGTCTGAAGCACCTTGTCGCTCACCGTTTGCGGACTGCACATCCTGAAGAACTGCACGCCCTCGCACAGGCTCACCAGGCCAACCGCGAGAGCCTCGGCCTGCCGGGGCAACGGCCTGCCGTTGCGCTCCGAAAGCATGCGGATGTACGCGCTGATCTGTTCCAGCTTCTCCTGCCGGAAGGCGTTAATGCGCTCCCGAAACGGGGTGTCCCGGCACGCGAGCAACTGGGCCTCGACCCAAAGTGGAAAGCAATCGTGTTCAACAAAAGATTGGCTGTAGTACGCGATGGCGCGGTCCTTCATTTCATCGGGCGTGCCGCCCTTCTCCGCCATCGCCAGGAGATTCGTCCGCGCCCTATCGTCATCGCGGCGCAACAACCTGATCAGCAGATCCGGCTTGCCGCCGAAGTTTGAGTAGAACGCGCCGCGCGTATAGCCAGCCGCCTCAGCGATGTCCTCCACGCTTGTCGCGGCGAATCCCTTTTTAACGAACATCTTCCGCGCAGCCTCAAGCAGGCATTCGCGCGTCTGCTCTCTGCGCTGTGCCCGTGTCAGGCGTTCCCGCTTCATGGCATAAAGTACCGGTCAGGCCGACATCTGCGGTGCCGCCAGATCGGCATGCTTGTCAGATGACGGGTTTCGCAATGATCCGTCGACGCCCGATCAGGCCGTCTCGTGGTTTATGTGACATTAGACTCATATCTGATTTTGTTGTCAATAAAGTCAACGGAATATGGCACACGTGAGAGGAAATCGGAACCGTCATACCGAAGCGTGAGCGGTCCGCCTGTCTCATGCAAGCAGCTTCGTTGCGGTGCCCATGATCACGCGACTTCCATACCGTTTATCGACTGTGCGAGGCTGAGCTCCCCAAGGTAAACGCTTTCGCCCAATTCGCATTTGCGCCAGGCGCTGCCGAGGGCATGACGGATTTCGACCCGGTACATGCCGCTTCCTTTGGCCAGACCGCCGAACCGGAAATCGCCGAAGCCGTCCGAGACGGTTTCGGCCACCTTCTGATTGCCGAGGTACAGGGCGACCGCCGCATCCGTGACGCACTCGACCACATCTCCCATCCGCGCGCTGACGCTTCCGCCGATGAAGCAGGTTTCCCAGCGCTCGAGGTCGCTGTACCACACGCGCGGCTTCGTGCCCAGGTTAGGCCGCAAGACCTTGAGCCCCTCGCGCTGGGCCTTCTCGGCCATCGCAGCGTCATCGAGCTTGACCGTCTCGAAGACGTCGGTGGGGCACGACTGCTGGCAACGCGGCTGCGGCCAGCCCTGGTCGAGTAGATGGGCATCGAAAATCCAGGTCTGCGGCAGTTGCAGCTCATCGTTCCAGACGATCGCCTTGTACGGGCAGGACTTCACGATGTCCTTGCGGCCTCGAGCCTTGTCCGGATCGATGATGACGACGCCGTCGGCGCGCTTGCGAATGGCGTCGCCGCCCACCCGCAAGCAAGGCGCTTCGTCGCAGTGGTTGCACATGACCGGCAGATACGTGGTTTCGACCATATGCGAGTCGCCCTGGACGCGGCGCAGGATCTGGATCGGGCTGTCGGCATTGGCGGCGGCGGGCGCGGCATAACCGGGGAAGTCGTTGCCGACATGCTCGTCCCGCGCGGCGATCACGCAGTTCTGGCAGTTCTCGCAACGCCCCACTTTGATAATCAGGTTCCACTTGCTCATTCGAAATTCCTCACGCGGCGCGACCGAGCATGAACGCTTCGGTGCCTTGCCACTTCTCGACCTGCACCAGGCAGGAATTTGGGCTCATGCTGCTCGTGCCGGCGGTTTGAGGCCGGTCAGGGGTGAGCATGTTCATGCAACCGCCAATCTCGACGCACTCGCCGTCTATTTCGACCAGCTGAAATTCGGCGCTCGCCTCATACGACTTGACCACTCCCGCGCTAACCAGCGGCGAGACGTCGGCTGCGCAAATCACCGCGCCGCGGTCGTTGTACACCTTGACGAGGTCGCGATGGGCAATGCCTCGAATAGCCGCGTCGGCCGGACCAAGCCTCAGCAGCCAGAAGCGGTGCCCGCCAATCAGCGCGCGATGGTCATCGATGCTGTTGACCGAGGAGTTCTTGCCATCACAATGGGTATGGAAGCTGTAACGGCTGTGAGTGGCGATCAACTGCAGCGGATAACGCTGGGCCAGGTCCGAACGCAGCCCCTCCCAGGACGGGATGTATCGGTTGAGCGGTGGTCGCTCGGGATTGTCCGCAGTGTGCCGCTTCAGCAACTCGGGCACGAACTCCAGCTTGCCGCTCGGCGTCTGCAGGCCCATGCCGAATTTTTCGGCGAACTGGGACGGCAGCGGATGGGGTTCCTGCAGGTCCTTGCGCCGTCCCTCCGCGAACCAGCGCATGTCCACCGGATGGCGCAAGTCGGGCTTTTCGGGCGGCACGACGAAATAGCCCTTGCGGCAGAACTCGCGCCACGAAATGCGATCGGGCAGATCCGACGAGTCGAAGACCCGCTTGACCCAGTCCAGCTCGCTGCATCCCTCGGTGAACACCCCGCCAAGGCCCAGCCGGGTCAGGATGGCAGTGAAGATGTCGTAGTCGGAACGGGACTCGCCCAAAGGCTCGATGCACTTGTGCTGCAGCGTCATCACGCGATGATTGACCGTGCTAAACCCATGATGGGCGTAGCCGCCGGAATTCGCCCATTCGCCGATGTCCCAGCGCTCCAGCGCGGTGCACGCAGGCAGGATGATGTCGGCGAACTGGGCCTCGCCCTCCATCCAGATCGACTGGTTGACCACGAACTCGATGCTCGGGTGCCGGTAGGCTTCAGCCCAGCGTCCGGAATTCGTCACCGTGCTGAAGGCGGACCCGCCGTAGCGGTAGATCATGTGGATCGGCGAATATCCGGGCATGGGGTAGCTGAACGGCGCGAACTGGGCTTCCTGGGACATGCCGTCCCAGAGGTAGCCCGTCGCATGGCCGTTGATGATGGCGTCGGGCAGTTGCTGCCGCGGGACCATCTGCTTGACCGGATTCATGGACAGAATGTGCGGCATGCGCTGGTAATTGTTCACCGCATTGGCGGTCCACGCCAGGTCGCCGGATATGCCGCCGTCCGCGTAGCCGGGGAAATAGAAATGGAGGTCGTGGGGCACCCCGGCTTCAAGGCAGCCGAAATTGACCCCCGGTTTGCCCCAGCCTTGCATCGCCATCATCATGATCATGCAGCGCGCCCATTGCGCTCCGGTCGCACCGCGGCCCGCGCCGCCAAATCCCGCGCCGGTCATCCCGACCGCGAGATGGACCTTCCTGTTCCCCCATCGGCGCGCAAGCGCACGGACGTCCTTGGCGGGCACGCCCGTTTCGCCCTCCTGCCACTCGGGCGTCTTGGGAACGCCGTCGGATTCGCCCAGAAGATAGGCCCTCCACTCGTCGAAACCGGTCGTGCGGGTGGCGATGTAATCCTCGTCGTACAGGCCCTCCACGGCCCACACGTACATGATGGCGGTGGCAAGAGCAGCATCGGTTTGCGGTCGGACCGGAATCCAGCGCCCGCCCAGCAACTGCGCGGTGGGGTTGCAGTGCGGGTCGATATGAACGAACTCAATGCCGAGTTCCTTGGCCCACAGGCGCCGCGGAGTCCCCTCGAATCCCGCATAGGCCCCGTTGGTACTTTCGGGGTCGCAGGACCAGAAGACGATCATGTCGGCTTCCTTCAGGCAGTCCTCGACGCCACCATAGCCGGATGGCACGCCGACGCGCATCGAGTTGCCGAAATGATGCATGGCACCCCAGTACCAGCCTTCCCAGCTATCCGGATTGGCCGCGACCCGGGTAAAGCCGATCAGGTTGGCAAAGCGCGTCAGCGCGCTGAGGTAGTAACCCACGTTGCCCCACTGGTGATGGGACGACATCGGGAAGGTGATGGAACCGGGACCGTGAACGCGCTTCTGCCGGTTGATTTCCCTGGCGACAATGTCCAGGGCCTCGTCCCAACTGATACGCACATAGCCGGATTTGCCCCGGTTCTGGGGATTGCGTTCGCCGTCAGGGTCGAAGTCGACCCGCTTCATGGGGTGAAGGATGCGCTTGTCGGAATAGACCAGCGACTTGAGCGTCAACGCGTGGGGCGCGACCAGGCCACGCCGTGGCGGGCTGAAACGGCGGCCGCGCGCCTCGATCACATAACTTGGCGCATCCGTGCTGTCCAGCTCGATGGGCGTCACCCGAACGACGCGGCCATCCTTGACGTAGACGAACAGAGGCCCGCCGTTGGTGCAGGTGGTGTAGCGGCGGGTGCCGTCGCGCAAAGGCGTGCCCATCGACAGGCCGACGGTCCGCATCATGCTCAGGGTCTGCATGAGCCAAACCAGCAGTTCGTCCTCGCCCTCGGTGACCACCTTGAAGTTCTTGGCAGCGTGGATGATTTCGCCTTGGTCCGGATTGGGAGAAAGGAACTTCAGGGCGGTGGCGACGTCCTTGAAGACCATGCTCACGTCGGGCCGCGGATGCCTGCCGGCGCTGGACCGAACACGTCCGTTCTTTAATCTGATGACGCGACCGATGCTTTGGTCCGCGAGTCCGATCCAGGCCACGAGATCGCGCTCCTTCAGGCGATCACGATAAGCGGGAAAGCGGCGTGCCGTCAGGCCAAGAACCTTGGGCAAAGCAAAAAGAATAGTCTTGAGGACCTGTCGTTTCATTATTCGATCCAAAGGGAAGCGGGGTGCGCTAGCGGTGGCATGACGTCGCGGACCGCAGCCAGGCCCGGGGCGCGAAAAATAACGTAGTCGATGTCTTCGATGGGCATTCAAATCTCTCGATCGGTGCATTAACGAGTCGTACGCGCTAGAACGTGTAGGCGACGTTCAGGAAGACGCTCAGGGGATCGAGCCGGAGCGTCGATTTGGAAACGATCTGCGTTCCAGTCGCGGTGTGTCCGTCTAACGTAAGGTTGGTCTTCACCGGCATATAGTTCACAGAGGTTCCGACAGACCAGTGCTGTGTAATGGCGTAACTTGCCCCGATCTCGAATACCGGATTCCACGATGAACTGAGTGTTGCGTGTGCCGAACCACCTGGACCAACGCTATCAGTGACAAACTGGCTATTGGTTGTCCGAACCTGGGTGAACCACGTATAGTTCACACCCAAACCGATGAATGGACGGAATTTCGAGCCGGCCGAAAACAGGTGGTATCGAAGTTCGATGGCGGGCGGCATTGGCCTCGTCGAGCCGAGGTTGCCATACTTCTCCAGCGTCCCATCGCCAACCAGATTTACTGTCAATGGCAGTCCCAGAAGCATCGCGACGCCAATGTTGTCCGTGACGTAGTACTCGGTGGTAATTCCCACCGTATTCGTTGACGTCGCATGCGCCCCGCTACCGGCTAGCTGGCGATTTACCGTTTCGCCGCCAATACTCTCCACGGTGAGTGGCGTTGCGTCGCCCTGTGGCGCGATGTGAAGCCATCCTGTGGACAGCGTAATGCTTCCCGCCGACTGGGCGTTTGCATTGTCGGTCAGCGCAGCCGAGCAGAGGCAAGCCGCCATACCGGCAGAGCTGATCATTCGTCGGTAATTCCTCACGTGTCTTCTCCTGTCTCGTTGCCCGGGCATTTTTGTGAACCCGTGGTGCTTCCTGTGGAACCGATGCGGCGCTCCGTCTGGGGTCGTTGCGTCGTTCCTCATAGGCTTCGACCGCTTATCGGGTCCGCCGGTTATGTCTGATTAGGTAGTTTTACTAAATGACATGAAATAGGCACGAATGCTTAGAACACCGCTACTGCCTCGTACACGTTATGTGGAAATACGCTTTCGCGTTATCCTTACCACGCAGTCGCCGATATTGGCCCGAGCCATTTTTCAACAAGCGAGCGCAAGGACCTTTCTGAAGCAGTATTCATCCTCTTTCCTCTAAACCGACGCGAGCGTTTAACTTATGACACTGGCGTTTGAAACGCCGCATCGAGCCGCGTGCGCGGGACTGAACGCCCCCGCTGATGTCAGGCTCCTATCACCTTGACCTGCTGTGCGTCTCTATCGCCGCTGGTACATCAACATTGCTCGCTCCGCGATGGCCTCGCGGCAACCGAAAGCGAAAATGCGAACGGAAAGCGCCCGAGCGCGGAAGTCGCCACTGCTTCGAGCGCGGGGTCGGGAAGTTCGACGTGAAGCGAAAGCCCGCGCGAAGTATCTTCAATGATCCTAACGGTTGCTCCCTCGACGCCAGCCTCCACGAGTGCCGACTGTAACGCGTCTACCGTTTCGCGCTGTTTCAGCCCCGGCTTGAAAATCTTGCCCACGCCTGTCAACGGCATCGCATCCAGGATTCTGATCCGTTTAGGCAGTGCCGCGCGCTCGCCTATCTCGAGTCGCACGAACTCGGCGAGTTCGTCCTCAGTCGCGGTTGCACCCGGTTTGAGCTGGACATAGGCAATCGGCAACTCCCCGGCGTGTGCATCGGGACGACCGACCGCCGCCGCGATCTTGACGGCGGGATGGCGATAGAGCGGTTCCTCGATCGCTGCCGGATCGATGTTGTGACCGCCACGAATGATCACTTCCTTTTTGCGACCAGTAAGCCAGAAATAACCATCGACATCGCATCGACCGAGGTCGCCGGTATTGAGCCAGCACCTGCCATCGCCGAGGTCCAGCCAGAGCCCCTTGTTCTGCTCGGGCACGATATACCCGAGGAAAATGTTCGGGCCGGAAATAGTCAGCAGGCCGACCTCATCGATCTCGCAATCCCGTACATATCGCCCGTCAGCGTCGACGATGACGGCTTTCATCGCCTGGCCCGGAATGCGCAGCCCAATTGAGCCCAGCCTGCGCTCCCCCAGCGGCGGGTTGGCGCTGCTCACGCAGGTCCCCTCGGTCAGGCCATAGCCCTCGAGAATCCGGATGCGCGTCCTTTCCTGAAAAGTCCGGAAAACTTCGACCGGCATGGGAGCCGCACCGCACAGTCCGTACTCCAGCGAACTCACATCGTGCTCGCCGACTGGAATATCGAGTAACGCCGCATAAAGCGTCGGGACACCGCTGAAGAAATTGATGCGGTGATGCTCGACGATTTCCCAGAAACGTTTGACAACGCCATCGCCGCGATAGCCTTGTGGCGTGCCGAGCACGACCTGGGCGCCTTTGGAAAAAGGCAGGAGACCCGTTGCCATGACGGCATTCACGTGGAAGAGTGGCAGTCCGCAGAAAAGCGTCTTGCCTGGCCCGACGCTGTCGCCGAAGAATTGACCCGTGCTCCAGGCATTAGCCACCTCATTGCCGTGGCGGCGCATCGCAATTTTCGGCAGGCCGGTCGTCCCGCCCGTACAGAAGTACGACGACACGTCGTCGGCGCCAAAGTGCCGCGCGCCTTGAAGTGCCGTTCCCGACTCCTGCGCGATGGCAACGCCGAAGTCGTGGATCTCGATATGCGCAGGAACCGCGCCCCGCACGCCGCCCTCGCCGTGCAGCCTTGAGCACTCGTTACGCTGCAGCATCCGCGTCGCGGACTGTTTTGAACCCGTCACACGTTCGGCCAGATTCACGAGCACCAGATCCTTCAGCGAAGAAACCTTGTGCAGCACCGCTTGTACCTTTTGCCAAAGATCAGTTCCGGGAAACGGCGCCAGCGTTACCAGCACGCTGGCGCCTGCAGCGTTGAGGAGTTGGCCGATGGCTTCCTGCTCAAGCAATGGATTGATCGCGCAGACAATTCCGGCGGCCTCCCCACCCCAGATCACGAAGTGCGTTTCAGGGAGGTTGGGTAGAACATATGCGACGACTGAGTCGCGTTGTACTCCGAGGCGCGAGAACATGTTCGCGGTGCGCGTGATATCTCGGACGAGTTCACTATACGTCCAGCACTCGGCGTTCCGATAGTCGTCGGCCGTTGCAAAGAACGAAAGTGCCGGTGCCGATGGATTAATCGCCGCGCCCCGGCAGATCATCTCGTAGGTGCTCGACGGGAGATCCGCCGGCAGCCCTTGCGTTTCCATGGCAAGGACTTCGTCTACGTTTGCGATGCCTTTCATGCTGCCTCTTCCACAACGACGTTATGCTGGACGCCCAGATTGATCGAGCGATCGTGGCTGACGATATGCGCCTCCACGACGTCCCCCACCTTCAGGTACTGCGGCCTGTCCGCCTGCATCTTCAGGAAAAGACGCCATTTTTCCGCTTCAGGCAGCTGCGCCGCGGCGCGTTGCTTTTCGGGCGACGGAATGCTCAGTGCACAGCCAGATGGCGTGCCCGTCGCGAGCAGGTCACCGATGCGCAGATCATGCACGCCGGAAAGCTCCGTCAAGGTCTCTGCCGGTCCATAGACGAGACCCGCAGTCGTGTCATTCTGGCGGACAGTTCCATTGACCGTCAGTGTCAGCACGAGCTCTTTCAACTTCGGAATATCATGTTTCTCAAGGAGGCAAAGGTAAGGGCCGACAGGGCCAAACGTGCGGTAGCTCTTGCCCTTGTAGAACTGCATCTGCGGAATCTGGATATCGCGCGCGGAGTAGTCGTTGACGATCACGGCGCCAGCAATGTACTCATGCAGGTTCTCGTCGGTGACCGTTTCGCGGGAGGTGACGTCGCGTTTGAGCACCAGACCGAGTTCGATCTCGTAGTCGAGGAACTGCACCTCCCTGGGCTTCGCGAGGGGCGAGTCGGCAGGAACGATGCAGCTCGTCGCCTTCGTGAAGATCATGTTGAATTTCTTCACGTCCGGGTCCATGCCGGAGTCGATCATATGCTGGCGATAATTCGCGCCCTGACAGATGAACTGCTGGTTGGCCGTCACGGGTGACAGCCATTGCACATCCGATTCGGGAATCGGAGAACCGTCCAGTACCGCCAGCCGTTCGACGGGATTGGCTTCAATAAACTCGGCGGTCGACTTGAATTCGCCATGAATCGGCGTGATGGCGCCATTGGCGACTACGCCCCACTGGGCGCGGCCATCATGAAGGTAATGCAGAACGTGAAGTGCCATTTATCGATCTCCGGATTCTATGAAAGTGGGGTGGTTCAGGCGAAAAGCTTCGCCAACGTGCGCAGCTTGCTCAACGTCAGGTCGGGGCTGCGGCGCAGGTTTCTGAAAAGTGCCACGACGCTCGCGGGTGTGAACCTGGGCTTCGTGAAGCTGCGTGGCATCGTCGGTCCCCATTGGGCCATCGCCTCGCGGCTCACCGCATGGACACCCGTCGGCGCGTCCGCCGTAAAGAGGTCGCCGTCGCAATAGTGCTCGTGCTTGTCGCCCCATGGGTCTTGCCAGTAATCGAAGATCTGGCTGCCCAGCTTATGCCGGCCGATCCCCCACGCGTGCGTCCAACCTTCGTCGCGCAGAATGCGTTGGCCCATGCCAACCGCGTCGGCGTCAACGACTTCGTACGCGCTATGGCTGTAGGTGGGCACGAAGCCTTGTGCAAGCGCGAGCGTATGGTGATCGGCTGGCTTGTCGCCGCGATCGAGCCGCATGAACGCGACGGCGGGCGAACCATCGGGAAAGCACCTGCACATCGCTGGGGATGAAGCCGAAATGCCGCGTATACCACGCGCAGGTTTCCTGATAGTCAACGAGTTCGAGCACGACGTGTCCGAGCCGGATAATTTCCGGCGCGCCTTCGGGCGGTCGCTGCGTGCCGTTGATCCGGACCGTCGCATCCACGGAGTTGAACGGCAAGGGTGGCCGATGAAACAACGTCGAAGCTGGCTGCTGGCCCCATATCGCGTCGACGCGAAAGCCTGAAGGATCGGTCAGCCGTACCGTATAGCCGCCGCCGGGCAGGGGCGAGCGTTCGACGTCCGAGGCGCCCGGCAGTTTTGCAAGTGCATCAAGCTCGGCCCTGTTGTCGACCTGTAGCCCAAAACCAACGAACCGGGATTTCGAGGCCTTCCGGACGACATAGCAGAAGTGTGAAGCACCCGTTCCCCGCAGCAGCAGGAGCGCTTCACCGCGCGATACCGTTCGGAGCCCGAAGTCACTGAGAAACTGCTCGGCTTTCTCGAGATCTGGCCGGTCGAATATCAGATAGGCCAATGCCGACGCTTTCGTCGTAGGATCGGGGTGACGGGCTGGTTGTACAGTGGTCAGGTTCATGGCGATAAGAGATCACACGGTGTGAATGGGGTTTCGAGACGGCATGCGGCTTCGCGATCACTGCATGACCCAGCAGTGCTGACCGAGCAAGGAAAGACTCTCGCGCACGAGCCGAGACGCATCGGTCGCCGGGCCATCGTGAACGACGGTCTTGTCGGGCCGCACCACGGCGGCCCAACCAACCGGTACGAGACGCGGAAGGAACACACCGTCGAGGTCCTCCCAGCTGTCATGCCGAGCGAGATGCAGCCGCTCTCCACGGTGTGCGATCTGCACAGTGCTTCCGCCGGCACGCGCGAAAGCTGCTGCCTCAGAAGAATCAAGCGAGGCTCGGGCATCTGTGCCAAATCCAATCAGCACCAGGCCCTGCCCGAACACCTCGTCGCTCGGACGCGCCTTGCCATCCGAACCACGTACCCGCCCCTGCCCAATGACTGCGCCGCGCACAAGCTTCGTCGGCGAGCGGCCTTTGACAAACACACCTCTTCTAGTTGTTTTTTTCGGCTGGATCTGCGATTCCTCGGGCTGCGCACGGTACTCCCCAATGCCCGCAAGCTGAAGGATGCGCAGCGCGTCGTTATCCAGCTCGATTGCCTGGCGCGCGATGGAAACCTCGGTTGACTTGTCGACAATCAATACATGCACGCCGTAGCGCGCCAGTAGATTGGCAATCGTTGCACCGACGGGTCCGCAACCCACCAGTAAGACGTCAACCACCGACGGTAATGCGCCAATCGGCGGACGAACCTGTTCATGCCGGCTCGACGGCGCGGCGCCGTCCTTTGCTGCTGTCTCCACAGTCACTCCAGATGTTGTCTGTTGTACTTGTATGTAAGGCCGGCCTTCGGGTCGCCTTTAATGACATTAAAGTCATTAGTGAGCGTTTTGTCAACCTAGACATTACGATCTATACTTAGGCATAACCAAAGCTTGGATCCATCATGCCGAACACTACAAAGCGTCCTACCCGTGCGGCGCCAATCGCCCCGGTTGCCATTCCCGAACAACGCGAGCCGCGCGGTGCGCGTCGCAAGCGCGAGACGCGTGCCCGTCTGCTCGACGCCGCCCTCAGGCTGATGGCCGAAAAAGGCATGGAGGGCGTGGCGATCAATGAAATCACCGAAGCCGCTGATGTCGGCTTTGGCTCGTTCTACAACCACTTTGAATCGAAGGAGGCGATTTACGCGACGCTTGTCGACGAGGTGTTCGAGGATTTCGCTAACATGATGGATCGCCTCGCCGCTGGCCTTTCCGACCCGGCCGAGGTGATCGCTGTCGCCGTGCGTCATACGGTCCTGCGTGCGCAGCAAGACCCCGTGTGGGGACGTTTCCTGGTACGTGAAGGGTTTATTCCGACGCATGCGATGAGCCGCGGACTGGGCCAGCGGCTGCTGCGCGACATTGTGAATGGCATTGCCGCGAAGCGCTTTGTGGTCGCCGACCCGTTCATCGGATTTCTTGCGGTAGCCGGTACGGTCCTCTGTGCAATCGCCGCCGAGCTGAACTTCGTCGCACCGGGTGCGCCCGCGGCAAGCGTACTCAAGGAGCTTGGCTTTAGCGGGGAGCACTTCCCTGAGCGTACTGCAGCAATGCTGCTGCAGACACTCGGACTCAAGCGCGCGGAGGCGGAGAAGATTGCAGCGCGTCCGCTGCCGGTCGTGGAGGAGACTGTCGACGCCGATTGAATCAAGAGGTCCGGCGCCATCGGTCTGATCGGCCTGAAGTCAGCCGGGTGCGGCCCGGCGGAGAAGCCCGCTCGGGCCGCTAGCGATTAAACTCAATCACCTGCTAAAGCCTCGACGCTAGCAATCGGCTCGCGCTCCTTGCGCAAACAGGAATCGTCGTTCCCGCTGCTGTTGCAAGCATCGGTCCCGACGATCTTGAATGTTCCCACATAGTTGCGGTGGCGGTTTCGTTCCATTTCCATCCCGGTGCGTGAGGCACCAATTCCTGTATCGGTTCAGCCTGCTAGAGCCGGGCATAACAACGCCGAACTTCTCGTACTCGCAGGGATGCGCGCCGGTGCAACGGCGGACTCGAACGGCGCCGCCGAAAATTCCCGGACCACTTCGCCAATTTGAGTGCCTATCCTTCTCACTGCGATTCGATGGCCGTTGACGAGTGCATCGTAGCCGGCCGATACGGGCTGGCTGACTATGCTGCGGCAGGTCAATGTTCGTGAGTCGTTCGACTTGCGTACACTCCAGGTGACGTCAAGCAGCGCGTGTGAGCCCGGCCACGATTCAAAACGCTGCACGTCGACGGAGACCTGATACGTGCGAGCGTCCTCGGCGTGACCAGGCTGGTACGTGTCGGGGCCGCCCGCCTGTCGAGTCGCGGCCGCGAGCAGCGCATTGCGGATCTCGTCTGCAAGCGGCGATGCCCAGCGCTCGTTTTCCAGAATCCTGACGCGCGCCGCATCGACGTGTACGACGAACTGGCTCCTTGCGACTGAAACCGGCACCTTCACTGTGCGCATGTCGATCCGGAAGGCCGGACTGACCGAAACGTTTGCACGCGTCGGTTCGCTGTCAGTGCCGAGGGTATAGAAGCGGGCCGGCGGGGAAGCACAGGCGCTCAGCGCGGCCAGACCCATGACGGTCGCAATACGGGCGATCGCGCGCCGCGCGCGGGATTGGATCAGTTTCACCGTTGGTCTCCTTTCTTGCCGAACAGGAGCGCCTGGGGATGACGTTCCAGATAATCGGCGAGCGCATTGAGGGATTGCAGGGTACGTGTCATTTCCTGCATCGCATCCTGGATGTCCGACTGCAGGGGCGCGGTCTGCCGGAGCGTCGTTTCGGCGGTACTGAAGGTTTTCTGCGCGGCCGCCAGTGTGTCGCGGGCTTGCGGAACGATCTCTGTGTCCATGTGCCCGAACAGCTTGTTGGCGTTTTCAAGTGCGCCGTTAAGGTTGGCTCCGATCTTGTCGAACGGCACCTGATTCAGCTTCCTCGCAATATCGGCAATCTGCACCTGAAGTTCGTCGAGGGTGTTAGGCACAGTCGGCAGTTCAATAGGATTGCGATGAACATCGACGCTCGCCCGAGGCGCTTTCGGAAACATGTCGAGCGCCACGAATAGCTGGCCTGTCAGCAGGTTGCCGGTTCGCAACTGACCGCGCATTCCCTCCATGACGAGGTTTTCCAGCAACTCATGACCACCCTGCGAGTTCGGAGCCGGTAGCGCTTCGTTGGAACGCCGGCTGAGCCGGTCGGGATACAGCGCCATCGATACCTTCATGCTGAAACTCTTCTCCTTTTCGTTATATTCGATACCGATGTCCGTCACCTGCCCCAGCGCGATGCCTCGAAGGTCGACGGGAGCGCCGACAGACAGGCCGCGCAGCGACTGGTTGAACCGCATCACGACATTGAGCGGCGCGCCGTCGGGCTCGCGCATCGCGTCCGACTCGTCCGATGCGAGTCGGAACGCCGCCTTGTCAGCGGCCGGTTGTCCGGCGTCCTGACCCGGCGGCGACTGGAACGCCAGGCCTCCGACGACCACCGTCGCCAGAGATTGTGTATTGAGCTTCAATCCATTCGAATCGAGACGGAGGTCAACACCGCTTGCGTGCCACCACCGTGTATTGGTGCCGACATACCGGTCAAACGGGGCATTGACGAAAACATTGACAACCACGCCCGCGCCGGTCGGATCGAGCGAGAAGCCGACCACCTGGCCCACCTGGATGCGACGGTAGAAGATCGGCGCGCCGATATCGACGGAGCCCAGGGAGTCGCCCCTCAGCGTATATAGATGCCCCGGCTGCCCGGACGTGACGATCGGCGGACTTTCGAGGCCGACAAATGCGGTTTGCCTTTCCGAAGACTGCCCGACGTCGACACCGATATACGCGCCGGAGAGCAGCGTACCGAGGCCCGAGATGCCGTTAGCGCCCACGCGCGGGCGAACCACCCAGAAGCGCGTGCCGCGGCTTGCGAATTTTTCTGCCTGTTTGGTCAGCTCGATCGTGACGATGACGTGCTGCAGGTCCTTTGACAGCGCGACCGCCTGTACCGAACCGATCTCCACGTCCTTGTATTTGACCTTCGTTTTGCCCGCCTCCATGCCCTCAGCGTTGCTGAACGTGACCGTCACTGTCGGTCCCTTGTCGGTGACGGATTTGACTACCAGAGCCACACCGATCAGCGCACAGATGAGCGGCACTAACCAGATGAGGGAGGGAATCCAGCGTTTTGGCGGCTTGATGTCAGGTCTGGGTGGCGTGGGAAGATGCATCGCTCGGAGAGTAGTTCGCAAATATGAGGTTATTTAGGAGTGCGGACGCCGCTAGCACGGTATTCGTTCATCGCCGTGAACCACGCGCTGGCCCGCAGCGGACGTTGTCCCAGATCAGCCGCGGATCGAATTGATGCGACGCGAGCATGGTGAGAATCACCACCGCGCCGAAAGCCAGCGCGCCCGGACCGGCAGTGACAACCGCAAACGAACCGAAATGCACCAGCGCGACCGTCAGGGCGACAACGAAGACATCGAGCATCGACCACCGGCCCACGCACTCGACGAGCCGATGCAGCCTCGCGCGTTCGAGCGGCTGCCAGTCCGGACTGCGACGGGCCGCTACGATCTGCAGCGTGAGAATGGCGAGTTTGAGCATCGGCACCACGACGCTGGCTACGAACACGACGACGGCGAGTGGCCAGTCGCCTGAAGTCCAGAAGTACGCCACGCCGCCGAGGATCGTGTCGTCCTCCGAGTGGCCGAGGGATGACGCGTGCATGATCGGCAACAGATTCGCGGGTATGTAGGCGAGCGCGGCGGCAAGAACCAGACTCGACGTGCGCGTCACGCTATCGGGATGGCGCGTGTGCAGCACCGATTCGCACCGCGAGCAGCGCTGCTCTGACGACGCCGCGATGTGCTTCTGCACCAGTCCACAGGTATGACAGGCTATGAGCCCGGCGCTGCGCGCCGTCATATGCGCCGCCGGTGCGGGCTTCAGGCCGAAGAACGACGGGGCTCGCGGGGCGCACCTGCGCTTCACTCTGGTCCAGCGGATCTCAGCGGGTTGTCGAAACTTTATTTCGTCCCGCGTCGACCAGAGCACGCGCGGGTCGAAAGTGGCGAGAAACGCCAACATCAACGTGAGTGCACCGAATGCAAACAGTCCTGGCCCAGGGATCACCTGCGCCATGCTGACCATTTTCACGATCGTGATGACCACGCCGAGCATGAACACTTCGACCATGCCCCATGGACGGATGAGCTGCACGACGCGAAGCATTCGATTGAAATGACGTACTACCTTGCCAAGGCGCAGCGGAACGAGCACATAGAGAAGGGCGAGGAGTTCGATCAGCGGAAACAGGATCGCCGAGCAAAAGACCATCGTTGCGACGATGCGCATGTGCCCCGTCCACAACGAGCGCACCGCGCCGAATAGCGTCGCCTCCGACGTCATACCGTTGGTCTGCAGTTGTATAAC
Organism: Paraburkholderia sp. RAU6.4a; assembly: GCF_050435625.1. Taxonomy (NCBI): domain Bacteria; kingdom Pseudomonadati; phylum Pseudomonadota; class Betaproteobacteria; order Burkholderiales; family Burkholderiaceae; genus Paraburkholderia; species Paraburkholderia sp. RAU6.4a. The sequence goes on along the minus strand of NZ_JBNDKQ010000001.1, from coordinate 319,964 downwards.
CGGGAAAGCCTGCGCAATACAGAATGTGATCAAAGCTGCAACGGTGAGCGCACCAATCCGGTCGAGCGGTACGCTCGCTCCCTGCGTTCCTTCCAGGCCCGCACGGCAGCGCGAGCAGCTCGCAGTCTGGCCGCCCCGCAGCAGAGGCTTGCGAAACAGCAGATCGCACTCGTGACAGGCGATCAGTTTCTTATATTCCATACAGGGAACTGGACAACCTGAAGTTCTGGCGCGTTCGATGCACGTGAAGTCCGGCTTGACCTTCCCGTGCGTGGGCGCATTCTGATTTCGGATAGGAAACGACTACTCCGATACCCGCCGGTACAGTCGAGGAAGAGCGGCCTGATCGGCAGGTCGCTCTTCCCGTCTTCATCGACACGCGATCATTGCGACGACGCTGTTTGCGGCTGGCCCGGCGGCAGTTCGCCCATCGCCTGGAACAGTGCGACGGTATCGTTCATGCGCTGGCTTGCCGCGCGCACGGCGCCGATCTGTGCGTTGAGAAAGCGCTGCTCGCTGGCATGCTCCGCCGTTGACGGCAGCGAACCCATGCGGCGGCGCGACGCGGTATCGTCGAATCCCGCCTGCGCTGCCTGTGCCGCTGCTTCAGTCGACGCGAGTGTCTGTGCGTCGTTATCCAGCGCGGCAAGCGAATCCGCGACATTCTGGAACGCCGACAGAACGGTGGACTTGTAGTTCAGCACCGCCGCATCGTAAGCATCGATCGACGCCTTGCGGTGCGCGAACAGCGCGCCCCCATGGAAGATCGGTTGCGACAGGCTCGCACCAATGGCCCAGAGTCCGCCCGCTCCTGAGAGCACCGCCGGCCAGCTAAAGCCGCCGCGGCCCATCGAGGCCGTCAGCGACAGGCTCGGAAAGAGCTGCGCGGTCGCAGCGCCGACATCGGCGGCTGCGGCCTTCACGGCGGCGTCGGCTGCCTGTACGTCGGGACGCGAACGCAGCAGGTCCGACGGCACCACGACGGGCACGTGTTCGGGCAACGTCAGGCTGTCGAGGTCGGGAACGGCCGGGGCGTTGTCCGGCGTGCGGCCCATCAGCACCGCGAGCGCATGGATGGCTGTGGCGCGCTGCTGGCGTAACGCAGGAAGACTCGCCGCAGCCGAAGCCGCATCCTGCGTCGACGCAAGCGCCTGTGCACGCGAGACCGAGCCGAGTGCGTAGCGGTGCTGATCCTCGTCCGCGGCCGTCCTGGCCACGGCGACGAGCCGTTCGGTGAGCGCGATCTGGCGATCGAGTGCCGCCACGCTGATCGTCGTACCGACGATGTTTGCCGCCAGCGCGCGCCGCGCCGCCTCCAGTTGATACGCCTGTACGTCTACGCGAGCGGCGCTGGCCGCATTCGCCGAACGCGTCGCACCGAACAGGTCAAAGGTGTAGGACGCGAGAACCTGTCCGGCAAAAAAGTTATAGCGAACCTCGCTGGGGCCAATGCCGGGCACAAGCGGTGTACGCCCGCGATCGACCTGTGCGGCAGCATCGATTGAAGGCAGCGTCGATGCGCCGACCTGGGCGCGCAGTTCCTGCTGCGCGGCTGCGAGCGTCCGCTGTGCAGCCCCGAGCGTGGGGCTGTTGCGCAAGCCTTCCTCGACCAGTGCACTCAGCGCGTCCGACCGGTAAAGCTGCCACCATTGCGGAACGCCCACTGCGCCGATATCGAACTGCTGCGCCACGCCGCCCGCTGCGACGGTCTTCGCCGGCTGTGCCCCGGCACCGTAGTGTGCAGGCGAAGGCATCGCCGGGGGCGCGCCGTTCGGGCCGAACGTGCAGGCCGTCAGTGCGATGGCCACAGCCACGGCCATCACGGATGTCTTGTAGGCGAAGCTCATCATCAAACCTCCATCTGCTCGGCGACGACCGGTTGCGTTCCGCGCTCGTCGTGCCGGACCCTGAAGCACGCCGCGTACAGCGCGGGCAGGAAGAACACGGTCAGTACCGTCGCAATCGTGATACCGCCCATCAGTGCGGTCGCCATCGGACCGAAGAAGCCCGAGCGCAGCAGCGGAATCAGCGCGAGGACGGCGGCGGCGGCGGTCAGCATGATCGGCCTGAAACGCCTTATCGTTGCGCCGATAATCGCGTCGAAGCGCGGCTGCCCTGCCGCGATATCCTGATCGATCTGGTCGACCAGAATCACGGAGTTGCGCATGATGATGCCGAACATGGCAATCACGCCCAGCAGCGCGACGAAGCCGAAGGGCTTGCCGAACAGCAGCAGCGCGGCCACGACGCCAATCAGGCCGAGCGGCGCCGTCAGCACGACGATGAAGGTCCGCGCGAAGTTCTTGAGCTGGATCATCAACAACAGCAGCACGGCGATGATCATCAACGGCATTTCGGCATTGATCGACGTCTGGCCCTTCACGCTTTCTTCGACCGCGCCGCCCACCTGAATGCGATAGCCGACCGGCAGCCTGGCGGTTTCCGCCGCGAGCGCACGTTCGATGTCGTGGGTCACGTCGATGCCCTGCGCGTCGCCGCGCACGTCCGCCTGCACCGTGATGGTCGGCTGACGGTCGCGTTGCCAGATGACGCCGTACTCGAGCGTATTGCGCACGTGTCCGAGCGAACCGAGCGGCACCGGGCCGTTGGGAGTCGGAATCGCGAGACTGGTCAGCTGCGCCGGATTGACACGTTCGCTCTTGGGCGCGCGCAGATCGACGTTGATCAGCTTGTCGCGCTCGCGGTACTGCGTCACCGTGTAGCCCGATAGCGTCATCGCGAGGAAGTTCGACACGTCTTCCGACGTGACGCCAAGCTGGCGCGCGCGGTTCTGATCGATCTCGAACGAGATCGAGCGCTCCGCCGGCTCGTCCCAGTCGAACTGGACGTTGCGCGTGCGGGGATCGGCGCGGACCTTGTCCGACACCGTCTGCGCAATCGATCGGACGGTCGCGATATCGTCGCCGCTCACGCGGAACTTGATCGGGAAGCCGACCGGCGGACCATTCTCGAGCCGGGAGACGCGCGCCCGCACGCCGGAGAAATCCTTCTCGAGCTTGCCGTCGAGCCAACGCATCAGTTCCTCGCGGTTTTCCACGCTTTTTGCGGTAATCACGAACTGCGCGAAATTCGGCTGCTGCAACTGCTGGTCGAGCGTCAGGTAAAAACGCGGCGCGCCGGTGCCGACGAAGTCGACGAAGTGGTCGATCCCGGCTTTGCCGTCGAGCACCTTTTCCAGGCGCTTCGCTTCACGCAGCGTCGCTTCGAACGAGGCGCCTTCCGGCAATCGCAGATCGACCAGCAGTTCCGGCCGTTCCGAGTTCGGGAAGAACTGCTGCGGCACGCGCGTGAAGGCCAGCATGGAAATCGCGAAAAGCACGACGGTGATGCCGAGCACGACCCAGCGACGCTCGACGCACCACGCAACCCATCCCGACAGGCGCCGGTAGAAGCCGGTGTTGCCGATTTCATGCGGATCATGGTGCGCACCGCCGGGTTCAGGCTTGCGTTCCGGCAGCAGGTGATAACCCAGCAACGGCACCAGCACGACGGCCGCGAACCACGAAACGATCAGCGCGATGGCCGACACTTCGAAGATCGAACGCGTGTATTCGCCCGTGCTCGATTTGGCGAGCGCAATCGGCAGGAAGCCGCATACGGTGACGAGCGTGCCTGTGAGCATCGGGAATGCCGTGCTGGTATACGCGAACGCTGCCGAGCGCGCCCGGCTCCAGCCTTGCTCCAGCTTCACCGCCATCATTTCGACGGCGATGATCGCGTCGTCGACGAGCAGACCCAGCGCGAGCACGAGCGTACCGAGCGAAACCTTGTCCAACCCGATATTGAACATGTGCATGCAAAGCGCCGTCACCGCCAGCACGATCGGAATCGTGATCACGACGACCATGCCGGTGCGCAAGCCGAGCGAGACGAGGCTCACGACCAGCACGATCGCCACCGCTTCGCCAACCGATCTCACGAACTCATCCACCGAGTGCTTGACCGCGTGCGGCATGCTCGAAACCGCCGCGAGTTTCAGACCCGCCGGCAGCGTGGCCTGCAGTTCGGCGGCTTTTGCGTCGAGCGCCTTGCCGAGGTCGATCACGTCGCCGCCCTTTTGCATCGTCACGCCGATGCCGAGCACCGCCTGGCCGCCGACGCGCATCTGGGTCGCCGGCGGGTCGTCATAACCGCGTGTGATCTTCGCGATGTCGCCCAGCCGGAACGTGCGCTTGTTGATGGTGATCAGCATGTCGGAGAGCGCCTGCACATCCTTGAGCGCGCCGCTCGGCCGCACGAACACGCGGTCGTCCGCGGTCGTGATGGTGCCGACGGGCGCCACGGCATTCTGTGCGTCGATCGCCTGCGCGAGCTGTTGCGGCGTGATCGAAAGCCGCGTGAGCTGTGCATTCGATATCTCGACGAAGATGTGCTGATCGGGGTCGCCAAAATAGTCGACCTTCGCCACACCGGGTACGCGCAGCAGGACTGTGCGCAGCTTGTCAGCGTAGTCGTGCAGTTGCGCCGGCGAAAAGCCGTCGCCTTCAAGCGCATAGATGTTGGTGTAGACGTCACCGAATTCGTCGTTGAAAAACGGGCCGACGGTTCCCTTCGGCAGCGTCGCGGCAATGTCGCCGACCTTCTTGCGCACCTGATACCAGGTGTCCGGCACTTCCTTGACGGGCGCGGAGTCCTTCATGGCGAAGAAGATCATCGACTCGCCAGGCCGCGAGTAGCTCTTGATGTAGTCGATGTTCGGCGCGGCCTGTAGCTGGCGGCCGATCCGGTCCGTGATCTGTTCCTGCACCTCGCGCGCAGTCGCACCAGGCCAGTAGGTCTTGATCACCATCGTGCGGAAGGTGAACGGCGGATCTTCCGACTGCGCGAGTTGCGTATAGCCGATCACGCCGAAAAGCGTGGCGAGCCCGATCAGAAAGATCACGAGCTGCTGATGACGCAGCGCCCAGGCGGAAAGATTGAAGCTGCCTTCGCCAGATTTGTCTGCACCGGAAGACGGGACAGGCGCGCTCTCGCGCACGGGTTCTTGGTCACGGGAGTTCATGACGGGAAATCCTCCCGATGCAGGGGCGCCACCACCTGCACGTGCTGGCCCGTGCTAACGGCGTGTACGCCCTGCACCACGACGCGGTCGCCGTCGCGGAGGCCCGATGCGATGGAGACCGTGCGCTCGTCGTATCGCTGCACCGTCACAGGACGCAGCTCGAGTGTGTCGGTGCCGGTACGCACCACCCAGACAGCAGGTTTCTCGCCCTGATGAAAGAGCGCCGTCACCGGCACAGTGAACGGCTGTGCGCCCGACGCGTCACCGACGACATCGAACGCAACGGTGGCCGTCATGCCGAGGCGCACTGCAGGGCTGGGCGCGTTCAGGGTGAGCTTGACGCGCCAGGTGCGGCTTTGCGGATCAGCGCTAGGCGACACCTCGCGCACGCGGGCCTCGAAGGTCTTGCCGGGTAGCGCCGGCAGCGTTACGCGCGCCATGCTGCCGACTGTCAGCGAGCTCAGCGTGCGCTCGGGCGCGTCGCAGACGATGTCTACGTCGCCCGTCCAGTCGAGGTGATAGATGGATTGGGTTGCCTGAACGTTCTGGCCCGTGTCGGCGTCCTCCGAGGTAATCACGCCGTCGTGGTCCGCAGTCAGCGTCGCATAGCGCAGATTGTCCGAGGCGAGCGCCATCTGGGCGAGCGCCGAGTCGCGCTGCGCAACAGCGGATGCGTACGCGTCCTGCGTCTGTTCGAGCTGCGCCGGTGCAATCAGGTTTGCCTGCGCCTGCGCCTGATCGCGATCGAGCTGCTGCTTCGCGTAGACGAACCGGTGTTCGGCGGCATCGAGCTGCGCTCGCGCGTTGGCCAGGTTACTGCGCAGATCGGTCGGGTCGAGCAGCGCAACAACCTGCCCCGCCTTGACGGCGTCGCCGAGGCGAACGCGCCGTTCGATGATCTTGCCGCCCACTCTGAACGAAAGCGCCGTGGAGTAGCGCGCCTGCACCTGAGCCGGCAGCGACGCACTTGCCGTGCGCCCGTCAGCGTGGACGGCCAGGGCGACCACGGGCTTCGGCTCTGGAGCGGCGGCTTCGCGCTGGTGGCATGCCGCGAGCATGACCGCGCAGCAAGCCGCAAGCACCATGCGTGCGCACTGCGGAGATTGGACGAGGGAAGGTAAGAAGCGACGCGCAGGCGCCTGCGCGATAGGGCCGGAATGTTTCACGATGTTCACAAGACGGGTGATAACCCAGGTAAGAAAGTTTCCCGATGCCGTGCAAACCCGAGTGCCAGCAAGCACGGTTCGCTATCAGCGCGGACGCATAAAACAAGCTTCGTTGATACGTTAGTCCTACTTATCGACGTGCATGTCGGTACTTGCCATCTCGATGTGCCTCCACGCAACCAGTACGTGGGGCAGCGCCCGTTCATGCGTACCGCCCGGTGATCTGCTGGTCTGTCAGTTCCGGCCGAGGACTTGGGATCGACCGCTAACGGAATTTTTTCGCTCCGTCGGCATCGTTGGGTCCTTCGTACGTCCGGTTGTCGGCGGCTAGGATGAGATTAGACCCAATACTGAGCATATTGTCAACTATGACATAAAAATCTAGAATCCAGACATCGAATAACCACGACTACGGAGCCGACATGCCACAAGCCCCCAAACCGCGCGCGAGCCGCGGACGCTCTCTCAAGGCGCCAAGTGCGTCCCGCGACCCGATCAATCGAAGCTATCCGCGCGGTGCCCGTCGCAAACGCGAGACGCGCGCGCGCCTGCTCGACGCTGCGCTGAAACTGGTCGCGGCCAAGGGTTTGAGCTCCGTCACGATTAACGAAATCACCGAGGCAGCCGACGTCGGGTTCGGCTCCTTCTATAACCACTTCGAATCCAAGGAAGGCATCTTCACGGCGCTCATCGAATGGCTGTTCGAGGAATTTGCGGATACGCTCGATCGCCTCGCCGCGGGGTTGTCCGATCCAGCGGAAGTGATCGCCGTCTCAGTCCGTCACACGCTCCTGCGGGCCTACCGCGAGCCAGTTTGGGGGCAACTTCTCATTCGCGAAGGTTTGTCGTCGCGCCTGCTCAGCAGGGGTCTCGGCCTGCGCCTGCTGCGCGATAGCGAGAAGGGCATTTCAGAAAGGCGTTTTGTGATCGCGGACCGGTTCATGTCCGTTATCACCGTGATTGGCACGGTGCTCGCGGGAATTGCCGCCGAACTGCAACTGGCCATCTCGTCGAAGCGGACCGTTCGTGCGCGAAAGGTGCTTCGCTCGAAGGAGGAGAAGTTTGCCCAGCGAACCGCCGCCATTGTGTTGCAGGCGTTCGGTCTCACACGTGTAGAGGCCGAGCGGATCGCGCGACGTCCACTGCCCACCGTTCCCGATGCTCCGACCTTGCCGTGACAGTGCAACTAGCCCGGCGTTTCCGCGCCATCGCAGGTGCGGCCGCTCGGTGCGGTGTCGGGTTGGTGGGTAGGCGGGGCAGGTGCCCGGACATCGAATCGGGCGATCGCGATGCCGGTCAGCCCTGGTAAAGCGCACTCGCGAGATAGCGGTGGCGCAGTTCCCGCAATGCCGATGCGAGGATGGCGCTGACCGGCAACGCGAGCAGCACGCCGAAGAATCCGAACAGCCGCCCAAACGCCAGCAACGCAAAGATGACCGCGAGCGGATGAAGGCCGATGCGCTCGCCAACCAGTCTCGGCGTCAGCACAAAGCTTTCAAGAATCTGGCCGACGCCATACACCGCGACCACCACGGCGAGGCCATACCAGTCACCGAATTGCAGCAGCGCCGCGAGGAGCGCGAACGCGAGGCCGGTCGCAAAGCCGATGTAGGGAACGAATACCGCAAGCGCGCTAAACAGGCCGACGGGCACCGCCAGATCCAACCCTGCAATCGTCAGCACAGTCGGGTAGAACACCGCGAGCACCGCAATCACCAGCAGTTGCCCGCGCAGGTACTGCGACATCATGCAATCGATCTCTCCGACGAATTCCCGTGTCTTGCCGAGCCAGCGCCGCGGCACGAAGCTCGCCATGCGCGCGAACGCCTCGTGCCTGTCATAGAGCAGATAGAACAGGACGAGTGGCAGCAGCACCGCATTGCTCACGACATTGATCATCACGTTGCTGCTGGTGCGCAGGTACTGCCATACGGCAAGCATCGCGCCCTGCCCGTCCGCTTTGAGACGGGCCGCCAGCACCTCGCGGATATTCGTGACATCGAGCGAATAATCCAGTCCCAGAAAAGCCAGACGCGGCTTCAGCCATCCATCGAGTTTTGCGACGATAACTGGAATTTGCCTGATGAGTTCCGGCCCTTCCTTCTGGACAACTACGCACATGAGCAGCATGACGAGTGCGACGGACAGAGCAAACAAAGACATCATCACCAGCGCCGCAAGGCCGCGCGGAACGCGATGGCGTACCAGCCACTCCACGCCCGGCTGCAAAATGTATGCGACGAGCGCACCGAGCAGAAACGGCGTGAGAACGGCACGCAGGTTCCATAGCAACACGCCGGCCGCTAACGCAACGGCGCCCCAAAACAGAGATTGACGATGGTATACAGTCATAAGCGCCCCCACTGGGCGAGTGATCGAGTGGCTTTCGTCGTTGAGCCGAAGCATCGGCGGAAGTGTTTGTCTTAACCGCAGGAGCCGGCGATGCCGGGTCGCCGCGCGGCGCATCCGTCAGATCGGCGTCGCGCCGCTAGCCGCGCTGTGGGTACGCCTGTCGTCACCGTGCTGGCGCGACGGGTCTTGCGGCGTCGCCGGTTTGCTGGTGCCTGTCTGCGATTGGCCGCCGGGTTGCCCGGTGACTTCGATCCACAATGGACGCGCCATCGGATCGGGCGGCGACATCATTGCCGGTGCTGGCATCGCGGGAACGACAATCGCGATGACGCGCGGCGTGGGCATCACGGTCGTGGAACAACCGCAGACCGTCGCAACAAGCGGGAACGAGCACAGCAAGGCGAAAAAGAAGCGCGATCGGCGCGTCATTCCTGCCGCCGATGCAGCGAATCGTTCAGGTCTGGTTGAGCAGTCATGGGTGACATCTCCACGGTTGATTCAGCGTGCGCTGGCATTGCGGCGACTCGCCTACAGCAACTTCGCGGACGGGCCACTATGTGATAATATTATCACATTCGCTCGCTAAGTCAATATTGATTCCAAAGATCGAACCGCGCTGCATCCGCCATCGGCGGTACGCCGTGCGCTGCGCTGCCGGTCCGACTCCCGGCCAGTTCGCAGACGCGCAGCGGGCTCAGTGCGTCAGGACGCTCGGGTGCGCGGCGAGGCGCTCGACCTCGAGTAGCGCCTGACCAAGCACATCGATAGCTCCATTCGTGGTGGAGGCCGTAGCAGCGCTGCGCAACGCGTGCTGAACGATGTCGTGAATGACGTCCGTGTTCGATGAACCGGCGTGGAGCGTAAGTTGGTGTGCCATAAGTATTCCTGCGTAAAAACGAAGCCTGTTTCGTGTGGACGCAGTATAAGCAAAGCGCGCCGCCATTCGACGCGCGCAATTATGAGTTGCGAGATCTTCAATACACGGTTTGCGTGAATCGCGAATCGCTGACATAAGAACAGCAAGCGGACGTATTCCGATACCCACGTAGCGTCTTGTCGACGAACGGCGATGGAAGCGCGCATGCTCGACGGCTGATCTCGTTTGTGTAACGACCAGCGGATACAGTCGAAGCGAATTGCTGCGTGTCATTCAGACAGTCCGCACCGCCCTTGCCTCCGGACACACTAAAGAAGCACACACTGCTTCAGCGCAATCGGCTACAAGCTTGCAGCGACGGCAACTATCCGTTGCCCCGTAGATGCTTGTAAGCCGACCGTAAATGACTAGACTGGCACCAACGAACTGGCAAACAGCACTCATGCCTCGCCAGACCGTTGTTCCCCAAACACCGCGTCTCCTGAATCCGACGCTCGATATTGAGTCTGATCATGCCAAAGTCGAAGACCTTCATCCCCGTCCCTGTTGTCGCGTCGATCTTGTCCTTCTCGACCGCCGCATTCGCTAGCAGCAGCGGTCCCCAAACCTATGAGCAAGCGGCTGTGCAACCGGTTCAGCGTCAAACGGTCGGCTACCATGACCACACGGGCGCCAATACACAACATGCAATGGACTTTCAGGCGGTGTTAGCCCGCGTGGAAGCCCAGCGGCAAGCGTTCAACAACTACGGCGGGGTGACTAGTTCGTCGGCTTTCCTCCCGTCAGACAACGTAGCGTCGGGTAGCCCCGTCGACTTCAGTACCGCAACAGCGTCCTGGCGTTACAAGGCAACCTTGGCCGCGCGTTGATACGGCTCGCGGCTGCTATTCGCGTCAAAACCAAGACAACCAACTGTAGAGAATTGAAATGAAAAAGACCTTCCTTGTACTGTTCGCCTTCCTTACCAGCACATCCGTGCTTGCGCAAAGCAATCTGCCGCAGCAATTGCCGTCGCAGCAGCCAGCGTCCGCCGGGCAACCGTCCACGAAGCAGCTTTCACAGGGTGGACCGCAGCTTCCGCAACCTCCACAGCTTCCACAGATTCCGCAACTTCCGACACAAGCGTCGACGCAAGTCCCGACCCAGCTTTCGAAATAACCCCGTATGGCTGCGCAACCCGCGCAGCCATACCTGGGAGACCGGCGATTGTCGCGGCTACCCGGATTCTGTTCATCGCCGTGGGCGCATGTGATGCACGACGGCGTTTGCCGGCGATTCGTTCATGACGTCGGCAAATCGCTGGCCGCGAGACCCTGGTTGGTTGAGCAATAGACTGCTCTCAACCCTTCCTCAGCAATTCGATGAGGCGCGCGCACAGGTCGCGGACATCACGCATGGACTGCGTGTCGCGTGCGAGGGCTGCCGACGCGATGAAACGGACGATGCCGGGTTGCCGGCAAATCGAACCACAGCCCGGAGGCAGCGATGGAATGCCATGAGCGCTTCTGGAGAAACGCTGTCCCCGAAATCCGTAGGGGACGTCGCAGTATCCGAACACTATGTGGCGTCGTGCGCTGTTCTTCAATGCCGGGTAACGGACATCACGGATAGCGCTGCGCGCGCCACAGCCGGTGCGAAACTTTAGGCTCTCGTCCTTTGCCAGCTTGCTGGTTCGGCTCTGTACGCAACTCATGCATTACCAACACCCTGCGCGCCCGTTAAGGGCCCCTGGCCCGACTATGATGGAGATGGGCACGCGCTTATCATGCCCTTCACGCGCTGCCCGGGTGTAATTCAGCGGCCGGCACAGGTAACGATGCCGGCCTCTTTGTATCCACGAAGCACTGATCACCGCGTGGCCGCCAGTACGCGCACCGGAATCGACTTCGCGCCCGGCACCTTGCTCTCTTTCGCGTAGTGCCATAGCGGCAGCAGCGGATTGCATTCCGAGTAATAGCCGCCGATGCATCCCTGCGGCACGTCGAACGGCACGACGGTCAGTCCGTCGACGTGCCGCTCGACGCCGTCGTCCGCGATCGTCTCGAGGCAGATGCGGTCGCCGTGCGCGAGTCCGCGCTTCTCCATATCGGCCCGATTCATCAGAATCACCATGCGCGAACCCTTGATGCCTCTGAAGCGGTCGTCGAGGCCATAGATGGTCGTGTTGAACTGGCTGTCGCTGCGCAAGGTCATCAACCGCAGCGAATCGGGCTCACGCGCGGGCATGTCCGGATCTTCGCCGATCGAAGTCGGCACCATGAATTCGGCCTTGCCGCTTTTGGTCTTCCACTTGCGCTCCCGCGCCGGCAGCGGCCGGATCACGCCGCCGGGTGTCCACATGCGCGCCTCGAAATCACCGAATATCTCGGGCCATGTCTTCGACATCTCCAGACGCACGCGCGAATAGTCGTCGCGCCATGCATCCCAGTCGACGCTCGAGCGCTCGCCGAGCGTCGCCTTCGCGATGCCCGCGACGATGAACGGCTCCGATCGGATCGTCGGCGCGGCCGGTTCGGCCATGCCACGCGAGCCATGAAAGTGCGCCGTGCTGTCTTCCATCGACACCGCCTGCGCGCCGCCCGCCTGCCGGTCGATCTCGATGCGGCTCAGACACGGCAGCAGATACGAGCGCTGGCCGTGCACCAGGTGGCTGCGATTGAGCTTGGTCGCCACGTTGACGGTCAACCCGAGCGCGGCCCACGCCGGTTCGGTGCGCACCCGGTCGGGCACCGAGCGCACGAGGTTGCCGCCGAGGTTGATCATCGCGTTGACCTTGCCGTCGAGCATCGCCTCGAAGGCCTCGACGATGTTCATGCCTTTCTCGCGCGGCGGCTCGAACGAAAACTGTCTGGCCAATTGATCGAGCGGCGCGAGCTCCGGCTTTTCGGTAATGCCGACCGTGCGCTGCCCCTGCACGTTCGAATGCCCGCGCACCGGCGACGGCCCCGCGCCCGGCTTGCCGATATTGCCGCGCAGCAGCAGCAGATTGCACAGCATGCGCACGTTCTGCACGCCCATCCGATGCTGCGTGAGACCCATGCCGTAATGGATGATCACCGCGTTTGCCTTCATGTACTCGTCGGCGGCTGCCTGGAGCGCGTCGCGCGGCAATCCGCTCACTCGCTCGATGTCGTCCCAGTTCGCGTCGCGCGCGTACTGAGCGAATTGCTCGTAGCCGTTCGTATGCTCGCGGATGAAATCGACGTCGACGACGCGCGCATCGCCCGTGCTCACCGCGCGATCGTCCGCTTCGATGACGAGCTTGCAGATGCCGAGGATCGCGGCGGTATCGCCACCCGTCTTCACCTGGTGGTATTGCGTGCTGATCTGCGTATCGCTGGGTGTGAGCATCTCCAACGCTGACTGCGGGTTTGCGAAATGCAGCAGCCCCGGCTCGCGTAGCGGATTGAACGTGATGATCGGCACGCCGCGTTTGCGCGCGTCCTGCAACTGATGCAGCATGCGCGGGCTATTGGTGCCGACGTTCTGGCCGAAGAAAAACATCAGGTCGGTCTTCTCGAAGTCGTCGAGCGAGACTGTACCGACGCCCACGCCAATCGCTTCCTTGAGGCCGACGCTGGTGCTTTCGTGGCACATGTTCGAGCTGTCGGGCAGATTGTTGGTGCCGTACATGCGCGCGAAAAGCTGCAGCATGTACGAGGTTTCCAGCGAAGCGCGGCCCGACGTGTAGAACACCACGCTGGCCGGGTCCAGCGTGCGCAGCTCGGCGCCGATCGCATCGAATGCTTGCTGCCACGGCACCGGCACGTAGCGGTCGGTAGCCGGGTCGTAGCGCAGCGGCTCGGTCAACCGCCCCGCTTCCTCGAGATCGTGGTCGTGCCATTTGGCGAGCTCGCTGACCGTGTGGACCTCGAAGAAATCGGGCGTTACACGTTTGGCCGTCAGATCCCACGCGGTCGCTTTCGCACCGCTTTCGCAAAACTCGAACGTATGCGGATCGGCCGGCTTCGCCCACGAGCAGCTGACACACATGAAACCGTCGGGCTTATTCTGATGCATCAGAACCTGGCTATCCTTCAGCGGTGCTTTTTCCTGCAGCAGGATTGTCGCCACCGCCTTGACCGACCCCCATCCGCCCGACGCGTAGGGATACGCGTCGCTTTTGTCTTCCTTGTTCATGAGTCCACCCGTTTGGCCATAAATGTCACGTCATGACGTATTAGCACATCGCGTTCCCGGCTGCGGCGCCGCGTCGCGGTACGATGTTTGCTGCGTCGCAGGCTGACTCGCCGTGCCGCAAGCCAACCGCCAACTTCATGACCGACACCTCCATCCCGCGCGACACGTCCGACCGTCTGAACGCGATGCGCAGTACGTTGCGCGAAGTGTTCGGGATCAGCCGGCTGCGCCCGGGCCAACGGGACATCATCCGCAGCGTCATTGCGGGCGCGTTCCCGGCAACGCATCGAACTCGTCGTCGTCGATGAAGCGCACTACGTATCGCAGTGGGACCACGATTTTCGGCCGGCATTCCTGCGCATCGTCCGCGCGGAACGCGCCAAGCTGCTCCTCGCGCGTACCGCTGTCCGCGATCATGGGGCGTGCGTTTGCGCGCCCGAACCGGAGCCCTGCCATGAAAACGCTCGAGTACAAAATCGGTTCTCCGTGGTATCAGGCCACCCGTGCGACGCTACGCCGAGCCGTCCCATCGGGGCTGTTGGCCGGCTGCATGTCGGCGGCAACAGCCGCGGCGGCATCCACGGACGCATCGGGCAGCCCGCTCGCGCCGATCAATGCCGTCACCCACTGCCTGTGGCCGCAACGCGCGCTGCGTGAACGCGGCTTCAGCATCCGGCATACGGTGACCGGCTTCGCGATCCATCAGGCAGCCGCGATCTTCTGGGCAATGATGTTCGAGCAACTGGTTGACCGGATGGCCGGCCCCGACCCGTCGCGACGGCCCGGCGCGACCGCGGTGGCCGCGGCCACGACCGTGGCGAGCGCGTATGTGGTCGACTACAAGGTGGTGCCCAACAGGCTTACCCCTGGATTCGAGGCGCACCTGTCGTGCCGCTCGCTCGGGAACGTCTACGTGGCGCTCGGCGCGGGCCTGCTCGCGGCCGCGCTGCTGCGGCGGCCGGATCGATGAAATGCGCTCGCGCAAAAAAGAGCCACCAGCCTTCAACCGGCATGGTCGCCGCAAGCGCATTTGAGAACGATGTCCCCTGGAATCCAAACGGAGGACAAAGGCAGTATAGGAAACGCGCCCCACCGCGCACGGTGCCTCGGCCAGGCGCAAGACGTGAGCGATCCGCGAAGCACCGGGGGCGCGCGCAAGCCTGCGAGCATCACACCATCTGCTCCGCCGGCACCGCCACCGAACGTCCCGCGAGCCGCTCGAATTCGTCGACGTCGTGGCTGCAAAAAATCGTCAACGCGGGGCTCGCCCGCTTCGCCAGATCACGCAGGCGGCGCTGGTTGTACAGTCGCGCCGCGCGATCCTTTTCGAGCATCCACTGATAGAAGCGCAAACCGGGTGCGCAATGCGGGCGCACCGGGTCGAGCTCGCCGCTGTCGAAATAGGCGTCGCCCGCGAGCAGCAACCAGCCGCCATCGCCGTGTACCGCGACGCCCGCGTGACCATAGGTATGGCCTCGCAACGGCACGAGCGCGATCTCGCTCGCGAGTTCTTCGATGGGATGGACCTTGGCGAAGCCCTCCCAACGCTCGGTGTACTGCGGCGAATGCACGCGCCACATGTTCTGATACGACCACTGCTGCGGCCTGAAGCGCTGCCGGTCCAGCCACGTCTTCTGCTGCGCCGCGTATTGGCGCTCGCTCGCGAGCATGTGCACCGTCGCGTGCGGAAAGTCGTCGAGCCCGCCCGCATGGTCGGAATCGAGGTGCGTCATCACGATATGGCGCACGTCGGCCGGGTCGAAACCGAGCCGCTCGATCTGCCTGATCGCCGTCATTTCATTTCGGAACTCAGGCTTCAGCAGCCTCAGGAAGAATTTGCCGAGGCGCGAATAGGGATCGGCGACATCGCGCAAACCGAAACCGGTATCGACGAGCACGAGCCCCGCCGGACTTTCGACGAGCAGACAATGGCAGGTCAGATGCCCGCGGCGGATCAGCGAATCGGGGTGGCCGTTGAACAGCTTGCCGCACAGCGGGCAAGTCGAAATGCAGTTCAGATGGTGCACTTTCATGCCGCACTCCCGGTCACGGTGACTGCATTCCTGCTTGTCGCTTCCGCGGCAGCCGTCGCGCGGCACGACCGTATGCGTCATTCAGCGAACAGTTCCAGTCCGAATACCTCGACGTGATCGTGCAGCAGCGACGACACATAGCCCGGCGGCCGCCCGGCCTCGCCGCTCTCGCGCTTGACCGAAATTCGATAGCTATGGCCGTTCGGCACGTCGGACAAGCTGTATTGCCGGATTTGCTGCAGGCCGAGCGCGGGCACATCGACCGCGATGCCGATGTACTGGCCCGGCTCGAAGTTCGCGACCGGCTGTTCGTCCTTCGGTTCGAGAATGAACGACGTGATGACGCTGCTCTCGGGCCGCTTCTCCTTGACGACGAACGTGCGCCATCCGGTCCAGCCGCCTGGCTGCGATGCGCGCGTTTCGCGCAATTCGGATTCCATGCCCATCAGCACGTCCGTGAGATTGCCGTATGCCTGCGCCCACGCGGGGATGTCGTCGGTCGCGGCGTCACCGAGCACGTCCTTGATCGCGCCAGGCAAATGTTCGCCGACGATCGGATAGTGCTCCGCTTTCACGTCGAGGCTCGCGTGCTTGTTGGCGCCTCGAAGTGCCGTCTGCAGAAAAGTTGAATGATCGTATAGCCGTGCGCGGCCAGAACCGGGGCCGTGGCCTTGACGATGTCCTTGGTTTTCCGCGTGAGCATTTCTTTCCTCCTGCAATAGGACGACTGGTTGCCTCGCTCGTGCTCGTAAATGGTGGGGTGGAATTGTCCGATCGCGCATACCCCTTCAAGCGTATCCAAGCGACCATGCTCCTCCAACCGATGCTCGCTGTCCACAAGCTGAAGGCCATGGACACGCCCGAGCAAACGCGCGCGCCGCGACACGTCCAACATCGGTCGTCCGATTGCAGACGAACGTGGGCCGGTCAGGAAACGTGCCGTGCGCGCCGACACGCGCTGGGAGCGTTTCCGTCAAGGTCCGAAAAACGTGTTGCAGAATTTGCCGGCCACATTGCACGTCTGTTGACCCGAAGGCTGCACATTGGTGCGCTCGGCCGACGTCGCGCACCCGCCCATCATGGCGACGGCAAATGTCATCACGAGCGTTCCGCGCAGCGCTGCCGCGCGCCGATTCTTCGCTGCGTGAGTCGCGTTGCGATCACCATCGCAACGCGCGGATGCGCCGCGCTTGCGTGCATCGGTAGCGCACGAGCCATGTCCGACATCAGGCATTTCGCTCTCCCTCGCGATAGTCACCACGTTCATCGTGCCACGCACAAAGGGATTTCCAACGAGGGTACCCGAGCGCCGGCGCGATCACCACACCGCCTTTTGCTATTTTGATCCAGATCAGAACTTGACCGGCTAACCGACGACGGCGCGAACTTCATTTGCACACGCTGTCATCACGACGTCACACCAACAGTCGAGCGTAGAAGCAATCCGGCGCGTCGGTTCGTCGAATGTGGGTCCCGCAAACTGCGGCGCGAGAGTGGACGGGGCTGTCCACAATGCGGCTGTCTCCGACAACTCACTGCGATGTACTTTTTTTTTTGCAAATGCGAGCATGCTGAATCCGGCGTTTTCGGACATGTCATCAAGCCAGTATGACTTACTGTGAACGACGAGTAAGCTGGAGATAACAAAACGGGGAGAGAACCTGTGAAAGCCGCGCGTAATCACAACGACGTCACAGGAAATTGACGCACGTCAGCGCGATTGTCCAGCGCCTCGAACAACTCGTTCAATGCGACCGCGTCGACTGGCAGGGCACGGGAATTGCGACGCCGGCTTACTGGCGCGCGCGCATCGAGGCCAACGCCGAACTGCCGCCGGCGCTGCAGCCGCAAGCGCGGCTCGCTACGCTCGAAGCACGGAGCCAGCGCCGCTCGAGCGCGCATGGCGGCAATTAGCGCCGCGCCCGTCGCGCATGATCATCGCGCACCGGCACGATCACACACTCACGCGACGAAGGACATGATGATGAGGCGGACCTACGAATACCACGGGTTCACGATCGAGGTGACCGTCGAGGCGGATTTCACGTTGCGCCCCGCCGGGCGCGCGGCGGTACGCACACGCTACGCGGCGGTGGTTCACATCTATCAGGCGGGCGCTGCGGTCGCAACGTTCTCGCCGCTGCGCGTCGACATTGGAGGCAGCCGGCCGTTCGACACCGAGGCCGATGCGTTGATGGGCGGATATAGCGCGGCGCGGCGAATCGTCGACGACCTGTTCGCCCGTGCGGCGGATGCCGCGGACTCCGCGTTGAGCGCCCTCACGAGCAGCAACGCACTCCGCTCGCGGCAGCCGGCACCGCGTTGATCGATTGCTGGGCAGCGGGAATGGCGCATGCGGTATCCGCCGGCACCCTTTCCCTGGAGAAACGCCATGTCCAATGACGCCTCATCGCTGTCGCCGTCGATTACGTCGATGATCCGCCTCGACCATATGCACGTGCTCGCCGCTTCGCACCGATACCACGCGTCCACGCCGTGGTGGCGCAAACGCGCGATCGTCAACGGCGTGTGCGACGCGCTCGATATCCACGCGCAGCTCGAGGAGGAAATTTTCTACCCGGCGCTCGACCGCGCGCTCGGCAATGACGAGGCACTGAGAAAAAGCCGTCCCGAGCACGACGAGATGCGCGCAACGATCGCGAAGCTGCGCGGGATGGGCCCCGAAAACGCCGCCTACGACGGGCTCTTTTATCAACTGATCCGCGAAGTCGCTCATCATGTCGCCGACGAGGAAACCATCCTGCTGCCCGACGCCGAGCGCGTGCTGAAGAACGAACTGCAGTCGCTCGGCGCCGCGATGACGCGCCGCCGGATGCAGTTGCTCGGAGAGCGCCCGATGGACATTGCGGTGAATGCCGCGGGCACGTTTCCGATCGCCACGCTGCTGCTGGGATCGACTGTATTGCTCGCGTTGCGGCATTGGCTGCCGAGGTCGCGTCGCGCGGCACAGACGCGGCGTCAATGGAACTAGCACACACTACTGACACCACGGGGCGCCGCCCGCGATCGCGCATCAACGATTAGGGCGCGATGCACCCGGCGTGCGCCCGCGCCGCTGTTTCGTCTTCGCCGGTTCACCCGGCTCGACGAGCCCGGCCGCAACGCGGCGCGCGGTTTCGGCCGCGATGTCGAGCGCGTCGTCCCATGACACGTGGCCGCACGTCCCGCGTCGCTCGAAGATCGTGTGATGCTTGCCGCCACGCTCCGTCACGACCACGACCCACTGGAAAGCGCCTTCCGAATCCCGGATGACGGTCCAGCTTACGAGGAAGTCGGCAATCTCTATCTTCTGCAGGCGCATGTCCGGCTCGCTGTCGATCCGCTTCGTCGACCGGCTCTGTCCGAATGTACGCATGGCACGAGGTGCTTCGTTTTGGCCCTTCGTTCAGGGCCTGGTTCTGCTACAACGTGCCCGGCAGATTGCCGCCGGCATCGGGCTGTTTCGGTTCGTCGTTCATCACGACTCCCTTGATCGATTCATGTCTGGGCCGAGCAAGCGCTATACCGCACGGCCGAGCGAGAACCAGAAGCATTGGATCGCGCGCATGGGTTCGAGCCTCGTTGCTGGACCGGCAAGCTGGCCCGGCTAGAAACTCATCGCGAATCCGAACGACACCCCGTGCACGTTGCGACCGAACACATAGCGCACCATCGCCCGCGTACGGGTGACGATGACGGGATACCTGCTGCTGTCGAGTTCGAGGCCGACTCCCAGCGACGTGAGGTCGTTGAAACCCAGCACGCCGGCACTATCGCCGAAATAATGCGAGTAAGCGGCTTCCAGCACATAGCGGACCGGCCGGTCCAGCGCGTGCCAGCCGGTGGGCGCGCGCCAGCGCGTCCATAGGCTCACCTGCTGCGCCATGGCCGAGCCCTGAACGGCCTCCGACGAACCGCCGAAGCTGCGCAGGTAAATATCGGTTGCCCGCAGTTCGGCGTCGATTTCGTAGTTTTCGCGGTAATGCTCGTAGTCGAGCATCAGGGAGCCACCATAGCCGTAGGCGTTCAGCGAGCCGTTTTCGAGGAACTGCAGGTTGCTGTCGGTGACACGATTGAAGAGGGTCTGCCCTACCTTCAGGTCACTCGAGACACGCCCAATCGTGCCGTTCAAGATCGGACGGAATACCAGTTCGTCCGTGATGCGGAAATCCCACCCCAGGCCGACCGTGCCACTGAAGGTGTTCCACTTCGTCGGCACCGCACGCTGCTGGGCGCCATCCGTGGCAATGAAGATCGGATCGTAGCGGCTGTAGGCGAGCGTGCCCTCCATGTACAACGGAAACGACCTGCTGAGGGTGAAGCCGCCGCCAAATTGCGTCTGCCCAAAGCCGGGATTACCCGTCAGGCCGTTGTTGACCGACAGGTTACTGGTCGTAACGTCCGGGACTGTCGTGTAGGTCATGATCGCGAGCACAGCGTCTGCGTGCTGCTTTACATTGCCGCCAATCACGGTATTGCTCGACAATTGCCTCGGCGCGACCTGTGCGTGCGAAGGGCAGGACAACAGGTTCAAGGTTAGAGCGGCACACGCCCCAAATGCGCGAAGTGACCAACACTTCCGAAGCGCCGGCATAGTCAAACAACCTCGCCATTTGTCGACGAGATTGCAGGCTCACTTGCAGGGTCATACACGGCATATCCAACGAGCATGACGCGCTCCTGTCAGTCGGCTGATCGTGTTCGTCTTCCGCGAAGTCGCCATCCCGTTGCACAAAAGCACGCGCACGCAACTGATGCAATTCCGACGGGCATTGCGCCGCTCACAGCACCTGGAAGGTCTGCGTTAGTATGTGATAGAAATACCTGAAAGGAAGTAGTACGGCAATACGGGCGATCTTCAGTCGCTTGCGTGGCGTTCGGCGACGAACATCGCCGTCGACGCACGAAACCTCGCAGCCCCACTTTCGCAGGGAGCCTCGTTATGTCCACTCATTCGGTCCCGAACGACAAACCCGTCAAGATCCCCGGCCCGGATCATCCAATCATGATCGAGCACCACCACGCGCGCGTGATCGTCATGGCAGGCGGTCACGTGATTGCCGATACGCACGACGCATTGACGCTGCTCGAAGCCCGCTATCTGGCCGTGCTGTACATCCCGCGCAAGGACGTCGACATGACCCGGCTCGAACGCACGGCGCACGCCACTTATTGTCCGTACAAGGGCGAATGCGCATACTTCTCGATTCCTTCGGCCGGCGAGCGCGGCACCAACGCGGTGTGGACCTACGAGCACCCATACGACGCTGTCGCGCCGATCCGCGAGCACCTTGCGTTCTATCCCGACCGCGTAGATTCCATCACGCAGGAGCCGGCCGCGCACTAGGCAAACGCGCGCGTCATGCCGCGTGCGGGCGCGGCGATCGCGGCGACCGGCATGGCGCGAGCGGCACGGACGGCGGCGCCGCCGCGCGGCGGCCGCTGCTCGCACCAATACTGCACGTTCGTGATGGCGCTCGGCCCCGACAGCGGTTCGCAAGGCCTGCTTGAACTCGGCGCGTACGGTTCGACGATGGAAGGTCCACTGCCCCACGTAAACCCGTCGCCTTTGCAATACGTTAAGCCCGGCATGCCACAAGGAGACCTCGACGAGTTTTGCTCGACGCTGCCGCCGCTTTATAGTCAATCGATCAAGGTCAGGCCGGTGCAGGTGACGGATCAGACCTTGATTCATTCACTGGGATGACGCCTGGCGATATTCGACTACCGACCGGCGAAACGGCAGGGGTCTGCAATAGCCCGTGCCATTTTTATGCTTGTCGACCCGCGAAAAATCACGCGCGGAATCGAATCAGGTTCACAGCGCATGCGCGTCGAATGGATCACCCCAAGCTTAACAAGACCTTAACACCTCAGTATTGCCAAATATTAATTTCAGGTCACGCAAATGACTTTTTTACGGTTCAAATTCGTCCCGCACTACCCAAATTCGTTGTCAAACAAAAGGACGAGACATGAAACCGATCACGAAATGGAAGCGTAAGCAAAGCGCAATGTGCGCCGCCGTCGCACTACTCGCCGGGTTGTACTCGGCAGTCGCAACAGCCGGCGACGATCACGATCACGATCGCGATCGCGCGTCCGTCAAGCATGTGCTGCTGATCAGCTTCGACGGTCTGCATGAGCAGGACGTCGCGCGTTGCATCGGCGCGAATACGTGCCCTAACCTGGCGCTGCTCGCGAAGTCAGGCACCACCTATACGAACGCGCATACACCGGGACTGTCGGATTCGTTTCCGGGCCTCGCCGCGCTCGTGACCGGCGGCTCGCCGAAGTCCGCGGGGCTGTTCTACGACGTCTCCTACGACCGCACGCTCTATGCGCCTTCCGATACCCATTGCACGGGCCCGACCGGCTGGAATGTCGTCTTCGATGAAACGACCGGCATCGACGGCGAGAACGGCGGCGCGCTGATCCATCTCGACGGCGGCGGCGCGTTCAATCCGCAGGCGATTCCGCATGCGCTCGTCAATGGCGTCTGTACGCCCGTCTATCCGCACAACTATCTGAAGACCAACACGGTTTTCGAAGTGATCAAGGGCAACGTCAACGGCGCGCGCACCGCGTGGGCGGACAAGCACGCGTGGGG
Organism: Paraburkholderia sp. RAU6.4a; assembly: GCF_050435625.1. Lineage (NCBI taxonomy): Bacteria > Pseudomonadati > Pseudomonadota > Betaproteobacteria > Burkholderiales > Burkholderiaceae > Paraburkholderia > Paraburkholderia sp. RAU6.4a. The sequence continues at coordinate 297,763 of NZ_JBNDKQ010000001.1, read as the reverse complement.
CTACGACTGGCTCAACGGACCGTCGGGCGCGGGCGTCGACGACCTTTCGCGTACCGAAATAAATTCGATCGATCCAGATACCAATACCTACTACCTCGACACGTACACGCACACGGAGAAGTTCGACAACTACCACGTGCAATCGCTGATCCATGAAATCGATGGCCAGGATTCGACAGGTCAAAAGAACGTCGCGGTGCCGACCGTGTTCGGCGCCAACTTCCAGACGCTGAGCGTCGCGCAGAAGGCCACGGTCGCGTCGGGCGGCGGCTATCTGGATGCGAGCTTCACGCCGGGTCCGCAAGTCGCCGGCGCGATCGCGTATATCGACGACGCGTTGGGACGCGTCGTGTCCGAACTGAAGCAACGCAATCTCTATTCGTCGACGGCGATCATCGTGACCGCGAAGCATGGCCAGTCGCCGACCGATCATTCGAAGCTCGTGAAGAACGGCGATACGCTGACCAAGTTGCTCGAAGCCGACAACTACCTGGATTCGGGCGGCAATTTCGGGCAGGCCGCTACGAAGAGCGGCAACCTCAACGACGGCACCGGACTTGTCGGCACGGGTTTCGTGCAGACCGACGACGTCGGCCTGATCTGGCTGCGCGATCAAAGCCAGGTGTCTTCGGTCGTGAAGACGCTGAAAGCCAATCTGAGCTGCAACGCACCCAGCATTTGCGCGGACGGCCCTCAGGCGTACATCCTGTCCGGCCCGCAACTGGCTAACCGGTTCGGCGACCCGTCGCGCGGCCGTACGCCCGACATCATCGTTCAACCGAACCCGGGCGTCATCTATACGTCGAGCACGTCCAAGGACGAAGAGCATGGCGGCAACGCGCCCGACGACAGCCATCTCGGCCTCGTGATGTACGTGCCTCACACGCATCACGCCGGGCAGGTCAATGACGAGCCGGTGCTGACCACGCAGGTCGCGCCGACGATCTTGCGTCTGCTCGATCTGAAGCCTGAGCTGCTGCATTCGGTCGCGATTGAAGGAACGCGTGCGCTGCCGGAATTCGATCACAAAGACTAAGCATGGCCGTAGTCCACGTATTTGAGTAGTAAGCTGCGCCGCGATCGGTGTTGGAACGATCGCGGCGCCGTCGTTTTTGCGGGGTCCAGCCGCGCGGACCTCGCGTGCCGGCCCGTGCGAGAATGGGGGCCGCCTGATTCTCGCCAAACAGGCGTGCGTCGATTGCCTGACAAGGAGCCGCATTGCCATGAACAACATTGCTCTCGGATGCGTAGCGGTGTTGGGGCTGCTGTTATTCGGCCTCGGCTTGTCTGTATCGATGACGCGTGTTCGCGAACGCACCAATGCGGGCTGCGCCGACGATCCGGCCAACCTGCTGCACAAGCTGGTTCGAGCGCATGGCAATACCGCGGAATGGTGACTTCCCGCGCCAGCCCAAAAGAAAATAAGCCCCACAGTCACCCGTGAGGCTTCAAAAAAACCCGCAGCCTGACACCGCGAGTCCTGGTCTTTCAAGCAACCACGCTTACTTCACATTCGGGAAGACCGGCCAGGACGAAGCCTGATCGCACAGCGACAGCTTCGCATTCTGCGAGACGATCGTGGCCGCCGGATTCGTGTCGCCCGCGGCGCCGGCGTCGTCGCTGCCATTGACGGTCAGGTTCAACGTGTTCGTCGGGGTCGTGTACTTGCCCGCGCCGCTCGACGTGTTCGTCAGGATACCGCCCGTGCCGTGAGCCATCGACGAGCCAATCAGGCTCACGTTCGCGCCCAGGTTCAGCGTGGCGTTGGCGGCCTTCGATTGCGTCGAGCCATCGAGCGCGCCAATGTTCACGACAGGCTTGCTCAGGTTCGCAATCGACATCGTGACATCCTTGTCCGCGACCACGTTATCCAGGTTCAGCTGGATCACGCTCTGCGTATTGGCGTATGCCGTGTCAGCATGCAGACCGCGGAAGGTCAGGCCGCCGCCGCCGTTCTTGCCCGCAGTCTTGTTGGCCGGGATGTTCATCATGCGGATGTTGCTGAGGTTGATGTCGTGGAAGCTCGGCACCAGCCACCCCAACCCCGTGTACGAGATCGGATCGGCACTCGGGCCCGTGTAGTACATGTCGAACACGAGGAAATCCTTCACGCCACGCATACATGCGCCGTCATAGTAGATGTTGCTGACGTCGCCGCCGCGTGCCTGACCGCTTTTGATACGCAGCCCCACGACGCCCATATCCGTCGACGAATTGGTGCCGTCGTAGATATTGTCGAAGTAGTTGTCGTAGAAGTGAATGTTTCGGACACCTGCATTCGTCGGGCTGCCGATCGACAGACCATGGCCGTTGTAGTTGTGGTTGTGCGCCACCGTGATGCCGTACGTGCGGTTCGACGAAACGTCGCGGTTACCGTCGATGGCCCACAGCATGTTGGCCGGCGTCGTCGCGCCCTGTGCCGCCGCCGGACGCGGATCCTGCAGACCGCCCTTGAACGCGACGTTGTCGTCGGACGGGCTCAGGAAGTTGTACACGATCGCGACGTTCTTCACGTAGCCGTCGAAGTACACCTGGCCTGCTGACGTCGTCTTGCTGCCCGTGCCGAGAGCCGCGTGTTCCGGACCCGCTGCAACGCTCGGGTCGACACCGTCGGTGTTCTTCACGCCCGTCGAGCTGGCATCGATCGTCGCGCCCGTATAGAGGTGCGAGTACGAACCGCTGACGCCGTCGAAGCCGTCGTTGTTCATGCCGACGCTCGCCTGGTTCGCCGCATCCGGCAGCAACGGCGTGATGATCTTGATGCCCCACACGGTGAGGCCGTCCACGCCGTCGGCTTCGACGGTGAAGAACGTGCTGTTGCGCAACGTGATCTGATACAGCGACAGGTTCTTCGACTGCTGCATCCACAGCACGCCGGGGTTGCCCTGGAAGCTGTACGGGCCGCCGCCGATGTCCTTGTTGCCGTGGTACGAGATATCCCACCAGCTTGCCGGCACCCAGCGTGCGCAACCGCCCGTGCCAGCGGTACAGCCGCCGCCCGTAACCGTGTAGCCGCCTGGGATGCTGGTTGCCTGGCGGTTCACCACATAGGTGACGGCCGGCGTGGTCAGCGTCGTCTTGCCCATCGCGGTGACCACATCGCAAGCGGTGCCTTCCGGCGCAAGCGTGCCCGCGCGGTAAGCGGCGATCGTGTTCGTGCAGCTGAACTTCGGCGTCGTCACGCCCGTGATGTTGTTGCCCGAATACGTGAACGCCTCGGTGACGCCGGTGGCCCAGCGGATCGTCGGATATTGCGGCGACGAGCTGATCAGCGGCATATAGCCACGCGCATCGATCGAGCCCGTGCCCATGATCGACGCGTTGACCGTATGCGTGCCGCGGATCAGCGGATAGCAGTTCTGCATGCCGCTCGTGCCCGCGATGGTCGCCGCGCCCGCGTTGGCGGTGCCGACAGGCGCGGGCAGCCCGGCCGGGTTGTTGATCGCGGCGCCGCAGGTGATCGCGTTCGGCCGATCCTGCGCGGTCTTGTCGTAGACGACCACGTCGCGGCTCGCGAACAGCGTGACGCCGTCGTCGATCCACAGCGTGACGCCCGACGGCAGAACGAGCGGACCGCTCAGGAATGCATTGCCGGCGCCGCCGCTGTTCTTGACGAGACGCACCGCGAACTTGGTGGCCTTGTAGGTCGGATTCGACAGCGTTTCGCTCGATGCACCCGCGATGTTGACGTTCGGATTGTTGGCCGCCTGTTGCGTAGCGGCTGCCTGCTGATCGGCCTGCGTAATCTTCGCGCCGACTTCCGCGTCCACGGCGGCGCCGCACGCGTCGAGCGCGGCCTGGATACGCGCCTGGTCGGGGTTGTTCAGCGCCGTGGTTGCGCCGCCGTAGGTGACCGGCGTCGGATCCGAGGTGAGCGGCAGCGAGCCGTCCGCGTTCTTCACCAGGTTATTGCTTGCCTGAAGCGTCGAGCAAACCTGGGTGTCCGCCGGCAAAGACGGCGAATCCGGCAGGTTCGTGTCGCCAGCGTAGCGGCCGGGCGTCCAGACCGGGGAGCTCGGCGAAGTCGGGTTGGTGGGTGGCGTGGTCGAGCTCGTACCTGGACCTGAAATGTTATTACCCTCACCGCAACCGGCGACGGTCAGAACAAACAGGCCGAGGACCGCAAGCTCTCGGACTGAGCGCATCTTCATAAGTTATCTCCTTGGGAGTGGATCCACTGCGTGTTCCTGGCAGGCCTCGCCCTTCGCGCGGATGCGGCGGGGAAAGCGTCAGGGCATGTGGACCATCAATATTTGTTATAAGACATCGTATAAGGTACAACCTGAAATCGGGAGCTTCCACTGCCGACGCGCGAGGGCGGAAAACCAAAGATCACCCAACTTATTTCGACGCAACCATCCGGCTCCCGGCCGGATCTCGAGAACGCATTGCAAGAGAAATGCTTTGCCCAGCATGGGACTGCGTCTCGAAGGTTATTTTCTGGCTGCGAGCCGACCATGCGGCAGCCTCGCCGGCAACCGACTCCGCGAGTTCGCGAACCAAGTTGTCGGGCAACGTTGAAATTCATCGTACAACGTACGACGAATCATGCTTCGGAAGGGCACGCTCTTTCAATTACAGTAAACCCGACCTCCCCATATCAGGGACACGGTCAGCCGGGCCGAAGCGCGCCGGTATGATGAAAGCGTCGGAGCGATCGCTCGGACCCATGTCGGCCCGCCACGGGGGATTCATCTTGCATTCCGCCAACATCCTGCTTGCGCTTGCGGGCGTCCTGTTGCTAAGCGCCGGCATGATGACCGGCCTTGGGCTCGCCGCCGCGTCCGGCTGGGCTGCGACGAAGAAAGGCTATTTCGTCAGCATGACCAACCCGAAGTCGATCGCGTTCTACGGCAGCATCTTTGCGTTGATGGTGCCCGCGCATGCGCCGTTGTGGCTCGATATCGCGGTCGTGGCGCTGTCGATCGGCATTTCGTGCGCGTGGTACTGCGCGATGGCGTTGCTTGCCTCGCATCCGTCGGTTCGGCGCGCGCTGGTTCGGCGCAAGGCCGGGCTGGATACGGCAGCGGGTGTGCTGTTGGTGGGGCTCGGCGGGCGGATGTTGGCGGGGCGTTGAGCGACTACCGGCGCGCGAAGCGATAGCGCCTTTGCGTGATCAGGCGGAGCCGGACTGCGGAGCGCCGCCGCCGCGAATCACGAGTTCCATAAAACCCGTCTGCGGATCAGGCTCCCGCGCGAACGAATAGCCCGGAACCGACACGAGCAACAACTCGACGGTCGTGCGTACCGTGCAGCCGCGCGCCACATGACCGCCGAACACCTGCCCGCGCGCATCCGCGATCGACATGTGCAGATGAGCGCCATCGGGCGAGACGGAGCCTGCGAGGGTCAATATTTCGAGGTCGCCGCGAATTTCCGTCGGCGCTTGCGCGCCAGCGAACCTCAATGCCGCAACGTGGAGGCTGCCGATGCCCTGGACGACGAAGGCCGCTTGCAGGTCGCGTTGACGAAGCGCGTCTTCGACGGCGACGCGAAGGTCGTCGCCGGGCGCGAGTCGGAGGGGATGGGCTTGCATGCCTGGGCCGGTTGAGACGCGGTGGACTCGGGGATTATGCGTGAATGAGGAAGTATCTCACAGGCGCTTGTTTATGCTGGGTTCGTGCGGACTCGACGGCGAAAATATCTTCAGTTTACTTGTACAGTTAAACTGTATATCTGCTATGTTCTCGGCATGTCACGACAATCACCGTCTTCCCAATCTACCGATCTAGCCGCCCTTGCGGGCGAACTGCGCATTGCCGTGAGCAAACTGGTTCGCCGCGCGCGAGAACATTCGCAATCGAGCGACTTTACGTCGGCGCAGAAGTCGGCGCTGTTTCATCTGGAGCGCGGCGGCCCAGCCACAGTTTCCGCGCTAGCGCGAGCGCAGCGCGTAAAACCACAGTCCATGCGCATTACCGTTGCCGGTCTGGAGACGCTGGGCGTCGTCAAAGGCGAAGCGGATCCAACCGACGGACGCAAAACTCTTATCGATCTCACCCCCAAGTTCAGACGAACGCTCAAGGCAAGTCGGGCGGCCAAAGAGGACTGGCTGATCGGTGCCTTGCAAGCGCAGCTATCGCCGCGAGAACAGGCCACGCTCGCCGCCGCGGTGGAACTGCTGCAGCGGCTCGCTGACTCCTGAACGTTTGCAGGTACTTCATCCGAACCGGCATCGAAACGGGCACAGCCCGCGACCTCATCGATTTACTCGATTCAAGGAGCAACTGAAATGGATTGGCCGCATGTCGTCTCTTATTTTTTCGGCGGTGTTCTGTTCGCGAATGCCGTGCCGCATTTCGTCTGCGGTGTGATGGGCGAGCCGTTTCAGAGCCCGTTCGCGAAGCCGTCCGGAAAAGGGCTGTCGTCATCGACCGTCAATGTACTGTGGGGCTTCTTCAATATGGTCGTCGGCTATCTTCTGGTTTTTCGTGTTGGCGACTTTCGGATCGAGGCAACGGGTGATGCCGTGCCATTCGGCCTCGGTATCCTGGCGATGGGCGTGCTCTGTGCGCGGCTGTTCGGTCCTTTGCATGGCGGCAACATTCCGAAACGTACTTGAGCGCCTCGTAAACGGTAGTCGGCGCTTGTGTCGAACCTGCGGAGCGTCCCTCACGTCGCCTTGACAGGCAAGCAATTTCTTGCCTATAGTAAATGCAACAAATTACTTGCCTGTAGCCGTTCATGGCCGAGCGCCCCGACGACACCGACGTGCTATTCAAAGCCCTCGCCGATCCGAGCCGGCGCAAGCTGCTGGATGTGCTGCACGCGCACGACGGCCAGACTCTGAACGACCTGTGCGACCACCTCGACATGACGCGGCAAGGCGTGACCCAGCATCTGGGCCTGCTGGAAGCGGCTAACCTCGTCGTTACCGTACGCAGCGGGCGCGAAAAGTTGCACTTCCTCAATCCGGTGCCGCTGCAGCAGATCTACGAGCGTTGGATTGCCAAGTTCGAAAAGCCGCGCCTGAAGGCGCTCTCGACCCTGAAACGACGCCTGGAGAAAGGCAATGATTAGATCGACGTTCGTCTATGTGACCTATATCCGCACTACGCCGGAACAGTTGTGGTCGGCGCTCACCGACGCGGAGTTCATCAAGCAGTACTGGTTCGGCATGCACTGCGAAAGCGAATGGACGGCGGGCTCGTCGTGGAAACTCGTGTCGAGCGGCGGCCAGATTTTCGACGCGGGCGAGATCGTCGAGGCCGATCCGCCGCGGCGTCTGGTGATCCGCTGGCAGCACCAGATTCGTCCCGAGTTGCAGGCCGAAGGCGATTCGCGCTGCACGATGGAGCTCGAACCGAGCGGAACGGCGGTCAAGTTGACGCTCACGCATACGATCGAGCGCGATCCATCGAAATTCATCGAGGCGGTGTCGGGTGGCTGGCCGAAGATCATGTCCAACCTCAAATCGCTGCTGGAGACAGGCTCGATCGCGTTGCAGGAGGCTTATCCGGCCAATGGCGGGAGTCATGCTGGGAAGGCCTGATGCGGGGATACGCTGTAGAGCATCAGGTGTGTGGCTTCATCGTGGGGCCGATCGATGCATCGCAGGTTCGACAGCCGTCCATCCGCGAGATCACGCTGATAGAATCGTCCGCCCGACCCTCCCCCGTCTCAGGAAATCAGCATGGAAATCCAGCCCTATCTGTTCTTCAATGGCCGTTGTGAGGAAGCCATTGAGTTCTATCGTTCGGCGCTCGGCGCGCAGGAGTTGCTGAAGCTGCGCGCGAAAGACGCGCCGCCCGATCCCGCTCGCCCGGTGGAGCCCGAACACGCCGACAAGATCCTGCACGCGACGCTCGTCATCGGTAACACGCACGTGCTGATGTCGGATGGCGATTGCCGCGGCGGCAACGCCGTGCATGCCGGCTTCAGCCTGTCGGTCACCGCCGACGACCAGACGTCCGGCGAAAAATACTTCAACGCGCTGGCGGACGGCGGACAGATCACGATGCCATTCCAGCAGACCTTCTGGACCAGCGGCTTCGGCACGTTGATCGACCGCTTCGGCGTGCCGTGGATGGTCAATGTGCGGCACGAGGAGCCCACGGCATAGCATTGAAGCGGGCCGGCGTTCCATATCACACGCACACGCGAGCGCCGCTTCGCCGCGGCGCGAATACCTGTCCGGTCCGTCTTTCAATGAGTCATGTCTGCCAGGAAGGCGGCGCCTGCGGCGCGCGGCGTCGCCATGCGCAGGACCGAGAGCAAGCCTGCGCGCATGGAACGGCGACCAATGCGCCGTCGCGCCTAAGCGACGCTTACTGCGTCGCGGACGCCGTGCTCGCCGGCGTGCTGTGGACCGACGCGGCGTCGCTCGCGGCGGGCGCTGCGCTCGCCGCCGCGCCCGCCTCGGCGTTCGCACGATTTGCCGCGTCGCTATCGCCCGGTGTGCCGCGCGGGCTCGCCGAATTGCTCATGACACCGCTGCTCACCTGGCCCGTCGAGATACCGCCATTCCCGGCCGTCCGCTTGCAGCCGGACGCGCCCGCCAGCAACGCAACGGCCGACAGCGCGATCAGCATGTTTGCCGAAACCTGCCGCATGATTCGCTCTCCCTGGGATGACTCGCCTCTTGCAGCGGAGCATGCGCCATGCCCAATAGCCACACCGGGCGCGCGTCTACTCGCGCGCGTACGCGGACCAGGTCGAGAAGGACTACGAGGTGTTCCGCCACGCGTGCCGCAGCGGCAAGCTGGAAGCACGCACCGATTCCGACATGGCGGCCGACTTCGTCGCCTGGACGAGCGAGGCGTGGGGCTTGCCATCGAGGCCCGGTCGTTCAAGCCCCGTCGGCCTCGCCGACGACGCCGAACTCGGCGGTCGTCTTCACGTAGAACAGATGCAAACCTTCCGCGCGCAGTCGATCGAACAGCCGATCGGCTTCGTCGCTCGTCACCGCCATCACGACGGACAACGGCTGATCGGCAAGCTCGAAGAAGTGCGCGGAGTGAATGCGATGATGATGGCCGATGCCTTCGCTAGCCGGGATCAGGGTCGCGCCGCGCAGGCCGAGTTCGCTCGCGAGACGCACGAGCCAGTCGGCAAGCGGCTTGCCATGATGGCTGCGCCCCTGCTGGGTGAAGAACGTGATCTGAAAGCCGTGCATGTCGGTGCCCCCCAATGCGGATCGCGCCGTGTGCGCAAGGCGATCCGCACGCGAGCCGGTGGCCGCATTGCGCCGTCCCCTGCCCGCTGACTTTTGTAAGCGGAAACCTGCAGCGCCGCGTGAGGCGCCGGTTGCAACCGATTCGGGCATCCCCGCTTGCCGCAGCACGGCTCAGGACGGTCATGACACAAGTTTAGGTGTCGGGCCGCGCGAGTGCCAGGTCGAAACTGGTCACGTGCGGCGCGGCCCCGGCTCACTGACCGTACACGTCGAAATCGAAATACTTTTTCGCAATGCGGTCGTAAGTGCCATCGGCGCGGATCTCGGCAATGGCTTTGTCGATCTTTTCCTGCAGATCGGTATCTTCTTTACGCAAACCAATCGCTGTGCCGCTGCCGAGCGTTTTCGCGTCGTAAAGCGGATTGCCGGCAAATCCGAAGTCCTTGCCGCGCGCGGTGCGCAAAAAGCCGATATCGGCTTGCACCGCGTTTTGCAGTGACGCGTCGATACGGCCGGCAAGCAGATCCGAATACACCAGATCCTGATCCTGATACGGCACGATCGTGGCGCCGGCCGGCTCCCAATACGTCTTCGCATAGGTTTCCTGAATCGAGCCCTGCTCGACGCCGATGCGCTTGCCCTTCAGCGCTTCCGGCGTCGGCTCGATCGGCGAGCCCTTCTTCGCGACCAGACGCGTCGGAATGCGGAACACCTTCGACGAGAACGCGATCTGCGCCTGACGCGCGGGCGTCATCGACATCGTCGACAGCACGCCGTCGAATTTGCGGCCTTTCAGCGCGGGAATCATGCCGTCGAACGAATTCTCGATCCACACGCATTTCGCGTTGAGCCGGCGGCAGATCTCATTGCCGAGATCGATATCGAAGCCGACGAGCTTGCCGTCAGCCGCTTTCGATTCGAATGGTGGGTAGCTCGCGTCGACCCCGAACCGCACGGTCGACCAATCCTTGGCGATTGCGCTTCCGGACGAGACGGCCAGCAGCGCAATCGTCAGGGTTGCCAGCATGGCTTTCATTGTTGCTCCTTATTGGTCATTTGAAGAATTCAAACCGCGCGAAACCCGACATTCGACCGGGATCTGGTCGCCGGCGCAAATTCATTAAAAAAATCAATTTATGCAGCGCACGCATAGATTGGCGACTAGACTTCCAGATTCCGATCAGTCACAGGTGATTAAAAAACGGTACGGCGCCGCTTAGAGATTCAACGTCGTGTCTTATCGCGGCAACGCAGTCTGTTTCAAAATAAATGCGCGCCGATCGGCGTCGGCTTTTCGCGCGCCATTTTATTGAACAGATCGCAATGACACTAATTCACTCGATCAGCAGCCGATAAGCGCCGCGCGGATTGACGCACACAAAACGACCACCAACGCACAACCGTGCGCCGGTTGCTTTGCCATAAGTTGTCACTTAGAATTTTCCGCAAGGCCTCCTGAGGAACCGATGACATGGCTGCGAACAACGGAAAACCGGTGTCGTCGTTCGTTCCTCGGGGAATGCCTGGCCTCTGGGTCGTCCTGTTCGTCATCTGGATGATCGCCAATGCATCGCTCGCCGTCGAACCCGCACTCGTCGGTCTCGTCATTACCTTCGTCATCGCGCGTGTCTTCGTATCATCGGGCGAAGCATGGCAGCGCCTACGTCTAACGCCAGGCGCACCGTATCACTTCGCCGCGTATAGCGCGACCTTCGTCGTCGAGCTCGTACGCGCCAATCTGAACGTGATGGCGCTGGTGTACTCGCCGCGTATCGACATCAAGCCCGGCATCGTCAAGGTTCGCACGCGCCTCCAAACACCGCTTGGCCGTCTCGCGCTCGCCAATTCGATTGCGCTCACGCCGGGCTCGCTCGTCATGGATATTCGGGACGACATACTATTCATTCACTTGCTCGACGTGAAGACGACCGATATCGACGCAGCGACCGAGGCACTCGTCGCACCGTTCGAAAAGCATCTGGAGAAAGTCTTTGGCTGAGATCATGCTCCGGATCGCCGCCGTGCTGATCTTCTTCGCGATCCTGTTCGGCGTGATCCGTCTCGTGATCGGCAAGACCCTCGTCGACCGCATCGTCGCGATCGACATGCTGACGGTCGTCTCGCTGTCGCTGATCGCGCTGTACGCGCAAGTCTCCGGTCGTTTCGTCTATATCGACGTCGCACTTGTCTATGCACTGCTGAGCTTTCTCGCGGTGCTCGCGATTGCGCGCTTTCTCGAAAGGGGGCTGTGAGCCATGCTCGAACTGCTCCTGCTGCTGATGTGCGCGAGCATCCTCGTGAGCGGCGTACTGGCCGTCTGCCTGAAGAATCTGCTGGCCGCGATGGTGAGCTCGGGGCTCGCGAGCCTGTTCGCCGCGATAGCCTTCCTGCTGCTCGCCGCGCCCGACGTCGCGATGGCCGAAGCCGCGATCGGTTCCGGACTCGCGACCTTCATCTTTCTGTACGCGATCCGCAAAACCGGTTATCAGAAGGGCTAGCGCATGTTCGAACTGATCGGCAGCGTGTTCATCCTGGTGGGCGCCGTCTTTCTGTTCTCTGCCGGCCTCGGGCTGCTGCGCATGCCGGATGCGTATACGCGCATTCAGGCCGGCACCAAGGCGTCGACGCTCGGCAACATGCTCGTGCTGATCGGCCTCGCGTTCTATCACCCGAACTGGACCTTCCGTCTGATCCTGCTGATCTACTTCGTGCTCGTGACCAACCCGGTGTCCTCGCATGCGCTATCGCGCGCCGCCTGGCTGATCCGCACGCCGATGACCCCGTCCACGATCACCGACGCACTCGCCGACGAAGGCGGGCGCACCGCGGGGGAGGCCGAATCATGATGCGTCGCGCGTTTGCGCTGCTGACGGTGCTGCTGTTCGCGGTCGTGTTCTGGCGGCTGGTCGGCGGCTACACGGAGTTGCAGGCGCTGCGCCCGCTCGCCTGGTACTACGTCGTCAGAGGGCCGCTCGAACTCGGCGCGCCGAACATCGTGACCGGCATTCTGATCACCTTTCGCGGCTTCGACACACTCGGCGAAGTCGCGGTGCTGTTCATGGTCGCGGCGAGCGTCGGGGTGCTGCTGAAAGAGGAAAGCAACGCGACCTCCGCCGCTGCGGCAGACGAATCCGCGCCCGCGCGCCGCCCAGCCGGCGAGATCGTACATACCGGCAAGCAGGTGCTGCTGCCGATGATCCTCACCTTCGGCGGCTACGTGATCGTCAACGGCCATCTGTCGGCGGGAGGCGGTTTCCAGGGCGGCGCGATCGTCGCGTCCGCCGTGATGCTGATGCTGCTCGCGCGGCCCCGCTCGACGTTGAACGTCGCGCTGCTGAGCGTCGTCGAGTCGCTCGCGGGCGTGATCTACGTGTGCATCGGCATTCTGGGCCTCGTGTTCGCGGGCGGTTTTCTCGACCCGCGCTTTCTGCCGCGCGGCGAGTTCGGCGCGTTCTTCAGCGCCGGCGCGATCCCGCTGATTTCCACGCTGCTCGGCGTCAAGGTCGGCGCGGAGCTGAGTGTCATCATCGACCGGTTCAGAAGCTGAACGAGAAGGAGAGCGCATGAGCACCGGCATCCCGGTTTCGAAGATCCTGCTGATCACGGGCTTCTGCCTTTCCTTGATCGGCCTGTGGGGCATGCTGACCCACCGCAACATCCTGCGCATCATCATCGGCTTCGCGGTGATCGACACGGGCCTGCACATCGTGATGGTCGCAACCGGTTACGTCACGGGCGGCACCGCGCCGATCATCGACGCAGCGCTCAGCAAATCCGCCGCCGCGCACCGCGCGATCGATCCGATTCCATCGGCACTCGTCGTCACGGCGATCGTGATCGGGCTATCGGTCACCGCCATCATGCTGTCGTTCGCGATCCGTCTTCATGCCGCCAAAAAGACGCTTTCCATCGACGCCTTCACCGAGTCGAAATGGTAGCCGCGCTGTTTCATCCGCTGCACATCTTCATTCTCGGGCTCGGCGGCGGCTTCGCCATTCCGCTGCTGTACCGGCTCGGCAAGCCATGGCTCACGCTCGGCTTTTTCATCGCGCTGTGCGGCATCGTGCTCGTCTCCGGCGTGTCGTTCTACGGCCTGCTCGACGGCGGCGACACGATCGAGGTGCTGACCGCGGGCGCGCTGCCGCCGGTGTCGATCAATCTGCGCTTCGGCCTGTGGGAAGGCTTCTTCACGTTTAGCGTCAATGTGGTCGCGCTGCTCGGCGCATTGCATCTGTGGGACCGTCTGCGCGGCAACTACGCGGCGTTGCTGCTGTACCTGATTCTGGTGATGGGCATCGACGGCATGGTGATGACTCGCGACCTGTTCAACCTGTTCGTGTTTCTCGAGATCGTGTCGATCGCGACATACGGCCTGTTCGGGCTCGAGCGCACGCCCGCCGCGCTCGCCGCCGCGTTCAAGTACATCTTTGCGACCGTGATCGCGTCGACGCTCTTTCTGCTCGGCGCGGTGCTGCTCTACTACGTGAGCGGCACGCTCAACATCGACGAACTGCTGTCGCTGCGCGACCAGCTCGGCGGCCCGATCGGCACGACCGCGATCCTGCTCGTGTTCGCGAGTCTCGTGATCGAGCTGAAGCCGTTTCCGGCCAACGGCTGGGGGCTCGACGTCTACGAGACCGCGCCGAGCGGCGTCGGCGCGATGGTATCGGTCGGCGTATCGGCGGGCGTGTTTTTCGCGCTGCTGAAATTGCTGCCGCTGTTCGACGGTCTGCTGACGCTGCTCGCCGTCTCGGGCGGCGTCACGTTCCTGTTCTCGAACCTGCTCGCGATCAAGCAGACGAAGCCGCAACGCTTGCTCGGCTATTCGTCGATCGGGCAGATGGCGCTGTTGATGCTGTCGCTCGCGTTGTTGCGCCAGATCGGCGCGGACGCATCGATCCCGCTCGTCGTCGGCGGGCTCTTCATTAACCATCTGTTCGCGAAGGCGGGGCTGTTCTGGCTAATCGGCGTGCTGCGGCGGCACGGCGACGATGCACGCGCGATCCTGTCGCGCAGCCCGTTGCTGATCGGCCTGCTCGGTCTCTTCCTGGTCGCGATCGCGGGACTGCCGCCATTCCCCGGCTTCTGGGCGAAGTGGGAACTCGTGATGCGCCTGACCGCCGCTGGCAAGCCGTACTGGATCGTGTTGATCCTGACCGGCTCGCTGCTCGAAGCGGGTTATATGTTCCACTGGTTCGTGCGCGCGCTGGCTCCGTCCGACGTCGAGGCCAAAGCCCGGCCGAACATCGCCGCGCTGTTGCCGCTGTTCGGCGTCGCCGTGCTGCTGATCGCGGCGGCCTATATGGCAGCCGTGTTCTCGGGCGTCGTGTCGGCGTGGATCTTCTCGCCGCTCGCGGCGGGTGCGCTGTTCTATGCGGCCGATCGTCTGCCGGGGCGCGTGAAAGGCGTGCTCGCGGTGATCGCGATTGGATTGATCGGCAGTCTGCTCTGCGAGGGCTCGCGCGGTATCGCCGGACTATTCGCCTGGCTGCTGCTCGCGGGCAGCCTCGTGATCGCAGCGGCGAGTCTCTATCGCGACGACGTGCGCGCCGGCTTCTATCCGATGCTCGTCGTGCTGTCGCTGTCGATTCCGGCGCTGCTGCGCTCATCCACCTCGCTCGAGTTCTTCTATAGCTGGGAAATCATCACGCTGTCGTCGTGCTTCCTGATCGCGAAGTGCCGGCGCGCGGGACCGCACGTGCTGACCTTCCTGCTGTTTTCGCTGCTGGCTGCGTTCTTCCTGCTGGCGGGCTTCGCCAACGTCGCGGCGATCGACGACAGCATCGCGCTGTCGGCGCTGATCCATTCGGGACCGGAGGCGAACCGCGCGTTCGTGCTGCTCGCGGCCGGCTTCCTGATCAAGGCCGGCGCGATCGGCGTGCACGTATGGCTGCCGGGCGCCTACACCGAAGCGGAAGACGACGTGACCGCGATGCTGTCGGCGGTGGTCAGCAAGGTCGCGATGTTCGGCCTGTTGATCGGCACCTATCTGACGATACGCTCGGAGGTCGGCCTCGAACTCGCGCACGCGATGACCTGGATAGGCATGCTGACGGCCCTGTTCGGCGCGCTGATGGCGTTGCGGCAGAACGACTTCAAACGGATGCTCGCGCTCTCGAGCATGAGCCAGACCGGCTATATCGTCGCCGCGATCGGCCTGATGAGCCATCTCGGCTGGGTCACCGCGCTGTATCTGGTCGCCAATCACATGTTCGTGAAGGGCATCCTGTTCCTCGCGCTCGCAGGCGTGATCTCGCGCACCGGCACGCGCAACTTCGCCGATGTGGGCGGCCTCGCGCGCGAGATGCCGCTCACGTTCGCGATGGTCGTGATCGCGCTCGTCTCGATGTCGGGCCTGCCGCCGCTGATGGGCTTCGGCGGCAAATGGCTGCTGCTGAGCGCAATGACCGACAAGGGTTGGTACGGGCTCGCCGTGTGCGGGCTGATCGCGACCTGCGCCGGCTTTCTGTACATGCTGCGCCTGCTGAACGGTGTCTTCCTCAAACCGCGCCCGCCGCAGCGGCCGCAGGTGCGCGAAGCGCCTGTGATGCTGCTGGTGCCGCAGTTGCTGTTCGTGGTCGGTATCGTGGTCCTGTCGTTCTTTCCGAAGGTGTTGCTCGAACCGGTGTCGGCCGCGATCGATCCGCAGTTCGCGGCGACACTGGTGTGGGGCGGCATGTCGCTCGAAAGCATCTACGGGTTCTGGAATCCGACGCCGGTCGTGATCGTCGTGCTGATCGTCACGGCGATCGTGTTCGGGCTCGGTGTGCTGTACTACCGCAGCCGCCGCGGCAATGCGCGCAACGCCCCGGATTTTTACCACTTCTACCGGCCGATCCTGAGCCGCACGGTGCCGCCGGTCGCGCAGATGTTCTGGCGCGGCATATCGCACTTCGCGCTCGTGGCGGCGGCTCGGATACGCCGCGTCTATACCGGCAACGGGCAGACCTACGCGCTCTATGTGCTGCTGTATTTTCTCGCGATCTATTTTGCGAGCACGGGGCTGAGTCCAGCGAGGACGCCGTAAGGGTGCACCTGGGGTCCTGGCGCAGCGGCATGGACCGGCCCACGTGCGGGAACGATCGCCTTGGAGCACGGCGTCGGCGAACTCAACGATCATCGAACGAGATATTCTTCCGCTACCCAGCCGTCCTTGGTCAAGCGCACGCCTTCGCGCAGTTGCATGGTGCCCGCGCCTTCGATCACGCGCGCCACCATGGGAAACACTCGCTGGAACTCGGGAGTCCTGGCAAAAGGCGCCGGGTCGATCTTATAGGTGTAGAGCACCGAGGTCCTGGTCTCCCCGTCGTGAGTCTGGGGCGGCTCCCAGCCCACCACCCTGTCCAGGGTCAGCGTGGCTACGCAAAAATCGGCGTCGTGCGTGACCGTCTTGCCGGGCGTCGCCACCACCACCGGCTTGTGCAGGTAGAACTGCTTGCCTTCGTCGGTCAGCGCATACTCGCGTCCCGGCGCCTCGATCCTGGCCCCGTCCTCGCCAGTGCGCTCGACCGTCATGACGGTGCTCTTGACGAGGCCCAGCTTTTCCATCACCGGCAATTGCAGCGCATCGCGGGAATGCGTGACCACGATGTCCTGATCGGCCACGTGGATGGGCCAATCGTATTTCGCCACGCACAGGTGGCCGCGATCGGCCAGGTAGTGCGTGATGGTGTTGGTAAAGTTCTCCGCGGTAGGCTCGGCCTTGTTCTGGCAACCGCCCAGCAGGAACGACGCCGTCAGGGAAACCGCAATGGCAGTGCCGCGCACCGGATTCGAAAAATGCATCATCGTGGATAGTTCAAGTATTCAAAGAGATCAATTCACGCAGCTACCGCTCGTGGGCTGGGTCGCGGGAGGCTGGTAGCCGTCGCTCAAAGTATTCAGGAAGCAGATCACGTCCTGCACGTCCTGATCCGATAGTTGCGGCGCCGAATGGACAGCACGCGGCTGCGCACCGTTCAACGCGGTGGTGCCGCCCGCGTCGGTCTGGCCCTGCCCCAGCGGCAGTTCCTCGTCGATATTGCCCTGGTAGGCGGCCGGCAGATCGTTGAACATGTTCACCGTCGCGCCCGCTGCATAGGTGGGTTGCAGCGCATAGCTCGGGTTGCTGGTCAGCTTGGTCGAATCGCCACCCGTGGACGGATACCAGTACTCGGGGTTGGTGTCGCGCGTGTTGTAGAAGCGCACCACCTGCTCCAGCGAGTGGAACACGCCGTTGTGGAAGAAGGCGCTGCGCGCGGCGACGTTGCGCAGCGTCGGCACCTTGAAGCGACCGCAATACGGATCCGGGTTGTTCACGCCCGTAAAGGGGTCCGGGCCGGCGCCGCTGGTGGCCGAAAGCGGCGTGTGGCTGTCATAGCTGCCGTTATTGATCGGGCCGCACAGCCCCATGTCGTAGTAGCTCGCGTTCAGGTTGGCCGCGATGGGGTTCGGATTGTCCGGGATCGACGTGTCGTTGCGCGGCGCACCGATCGCCTGATAGGTGAAGTCGGTCCCCAGCGCGTTCGAGCCGTTGAAGTTGGCGCCCATGAAATGGCAGGCCACGCAGCCGGCCCCGCGATCGGTATCGTTGAACAGGTTCATCCCGCGCAATTCGGCCGGCGTCAACGTGCCGCCGATCTTGTTGTTCGCATACAGGTCGAACTTGCTGGAATACGGCGCAAAGCTCGGGTCCTCGTTCTGGTAGGCCTGCAGCGCGAGTCCGATGTCCTGGAACGCCGTGTCCGTATCGCCGAACACGGCCGGGCCGTACACCGCCGTGAACTGTGCGGCATACGAGGAGCTCTTCACCGCCTGCACCACCGCGTCCTTGGAGGCGTTGTTCATCTCGATGGGATTGAGCAGGGGCAGCGCCACCTGGTCGGCCAGCGTCTTGCCGCGGCCGTCCCACATGAATCCGCCGCCCGGCGCGTTCGCCGTGATGCCGTCGGGGTTCGAGGCGTTGTCGTCGTAGGCGGGCGTCATGGCCTTGTAGCGCAGCGAGGGAACCGCGCGCTGGCCTTCCGATACCCCATCGGAACCCAGCTGCACCGCCAGGCTGTTGGGCGGGCCGTAGGCATACGCCGGATCGTGGCAGCTCGCGCATGCCTGGTTCTTGCCGCCGGACAGGTTCTTGTCGAAGAACATTTGCTGACCGATCTGGGCCGCAGCGCTCAGCTTGCTCGTGGGCGCCGACCCCGTGGATCCCGTGGATCCCGTGGATCCCGTGCCTGCATCCGTCGAAGCAGACTGTGACGAGCCCCCGCCCCCACAAGCGGCCAGTGTCGACAAGATGACATAAAGCGCCCCCGCATAAACCTTGCGCATCGCTACTCCCCCCGGCTTTGTTCGATAAGACAGCTGGCGGGGGAGCGGCCGAACCGCTCCCCCGCGCAGGCTACTGCTTGATGAATGGCACGCTTGCGCGTGCTTACCGTTTAGTGCTTTTTATTACTTCGTCGCCCACAGGTTCTTCTGGGTCGCGTCCGGACCAACTTGCGCCGGATCGCTCACGTCACCCGTCTGGAACTTCTGCGTGTAACCGGCCGGAATCACGTAGGCGTGGTTCATCGGACGAACCGCGTCGTAATGCGTGTCGGCGCTGCCAGCGTACTCAGGCAGGTTGGCGATGTTCTGCGCAATGTACGACTCCGTGTACTTCGAACGGTTGGCGTACGAGGTCGGAACAGTCGGGTCGGCCAGCTGGAACATGTCCTGCACCGTGCGCACGAACGAGAAGTGGCTGTACGTATCGCTGTCGGCGACGCCCTTCGGCGCGGAGCCCACGTCTTGCTGGTTGGTCATC
The DNA here is from genome assembly GCF_050435625.1 of Paraburkholderia sp. RAU6.4a. NCBI lineage: Bacteria > Pseudomonadati > Pseudomonadota > Betaproteobacteria > Burkholderiales > Burkholderiaceae > Paraburkholderia > Paraburkholderia sp. RAU6.4a. The sequence goes on along the minus strand of NZ_JBNDKQ010000001.1, from coordinate 278,864 downwards.
AGGACGAAGATCGAGTTGCCATGGCCCTTGTTGCCGTTGCCGTACTTCGTCTGAACCGGAGTCCAGCTGCCGTCCGCGTTCTGCATCTGCGTAGCCTTGCCACCCACGTCCCAGCCGCAGCACGAGCTGCCGGCACCGTTGGACGTGCCATTGCCTTCGTCGAACATGACCACGATGGCAACGTTGCGCTGCTTGTTCTGCCACAGCGGCGAGGCCTTGATCTTCTGCACCACGGCGTTGGTGTAGTAGTCGGCGCGGGTCAGCAGCGCGTGAGCCGGAACGGTACCCGAGGCGGTCGCGCTGTCCTTACAGGTGCCGTCGCTGCCGGTGCCGTGCAGGTCATCACACTGGTCAGGCATGATGAAGTTCAGGGTGCCGACGTCGCCCTTGGCAAGGTCGGTGCTGAACTGGTCGACGTTGTAGCCGGTCGGAACCTTATAGAGCGTGGTGTTGGTCAGGTCGGCCGCGTTCGTGTAGTACTGGGTACCGAAGATCGTGCGGTTGTTCGCGAAGAACTCCGGCTGGCTACGCACGTTCTGATAGGCCATGCCCGGATGGTGCTTGGTCTTGTAGAGCGAACCGGGCATGGCGAACGGCGTGCCCGTCACGGTGATGCTACCGTCCGTCTGGTTGTAGGCCTGCGATACACCCGTGTCACCGAGGCTGTCGGCGCGCGGATCCTGACCCGGGTTCATGGATTCGCTGTAGGTACGCCACGTCAGGCCCGCGTTCGAAATCTGCGTGAACAGGTTCGGCGCGGTCATGATGTTGTGGTTGGCGACGGAACCGGTGCCGTCCGTCGAGCACGCCTGGTTGCTGGCCGCCGTGTAATTGGACAGCAGCGATCCAACGGCCACGGTGGCGCCGCCGGCGGTGGTACCGATGATCGGGTCGTTCGGCGTCAGCGCGACGTGGGACGGCAGGGGCTGGCCGTCGGAAGCCGTGCCGCCGGCGAAAGCCTTGTCCGTCGGGGCGTTGGCGCCGGTCGCGGCGCAACCCCACCAGTTGTCGTCGCCGATACCGAAGTCGTCGGCGCCGCCCAGGGCGGTGTAGTTCGGCTCGGACGGGCTGCCGGTCGCGAAGTAGGTCGAGAAGTAGTTGCCGTTGGTGATCATCGAGTTGACCGCCGGCATGTACGCCGAACCCTTGACGCGGTTCGTGCTGCTGTTCTCCAGCATGATCACGAAGACGTTGTCGTAACGCGGAATCGCTTCGACGTTGAACGCAGCCTGCTGGGCTTGTGCGAAGGTGATCGCCTTACGCGTATCCGTCGGAATGGTTTCGCCGGCGGTGATGCCGGAAACGCCGGTCAGGGTGGGGTCGCCACCGGCAACGGCCAGTGCATCGGGGTACTTGTCGCCACGATCGAGCTTCGTGGTGGCGTACGTGTAGCGGTTCGTCAGTGCGTTTTCTTCGAACAGCACCGCGTACTGCTCGGCGCCGGACAGGGTGTTGGCGTCAGCCAGGACGTCGCCGGCGGGAACCGTCACGGAGGCGTCGTTGAATGCCGGGCCGGACAGACGGGTCGACAGATTAGCCTTCTCGGTCGCGTACTTGCTGCCGTTGGCTTCGACGAGGCGCTGCACTTCGCTCGACATCGGGCTGATCACGACTTTGGTGGCGCCCTGGTCGGCGATCTGGTCGGCCGAAGCGCGCAGGATCAGGTGGCTGGCGACCTTGGCGGCCGATGCCGTGTTGGTGGCCGAGGTCGTGATGTCAGCGACGAGCGGACCCGTGGCGGTCGTGGTCAACGAGAAATGGCCGTTGCTGTCGGTCTTCGCGGAGGCTTCGCCGCTGTCGAGCACACCGTTGCCATTGGCATCGACGAACACGGTGGCGCCAGAGTAGTAGCCGGCCTTCAAGGTCGGGTTGCCGCTCGAGCTGCCCGGGACGAAGGCAGTTGCGGCGACCACGCCCGAGTAAGTCGTGCCGGCGGTCGTGCCACCGTTGTTGTTGCTGGCAGAGGGGCTATCCGAATTTCCGCCGCAAGCTGCGAGCACGCAGGCAGCGGCAACGGACGTTAGACAAAGCGCTGGGCGCATTTTGTGATGCGATGACATTTGGGGACCCTTTGTTAGTTGTATCGGCAACCGCTTGTGTGGGGCAACACTTGGTAAAACCAGCGAATAATATGAAGGGATTGTGTAAACGGTATGTCTGCACGCGATAAGGATTGGAGTGAGAACCTGGCTTGGTTCTGATCACATCTTCTCGAAAAGCCGCAATGCACGGGCAAGCAACGAAGACGAAAATAAGGCTGAGAACCAATCGTCGTACTTGTTGCGATTGCAGCGAAAATGCTCTCTCAATGCCCTGCTACGATTGATACACACTCGGAATACTTCGCGTGTGCGGTGCAGCATCCGAGTGTGTTGCGGTTTGGACTTTCGAGTACCGGGTGGTGGCGCATGCGCCGCGTCGGTGGGTCCGATGCGAGCACGGGTGGGGCGAGGCTGAAGAAGCGAGATGACGGGACCGCTATCCGGCGGTGGCTGAGTGCTTTGCCACGGCCTGCTAGAAGTCGCTGCAGGCGGCCCGCGTATGGGGAGTAGTCTCGCGATAAGAGTAACGCAATGGAATACTTCGTTTACCAACGATGACTTACGTTATCGGCGAGTACAAGTAAGCCAAATACCAGCGCCGGATAACGAGGACGCGCTGCTTGCATGACGAATCACTCGCTCGTCGAATCGACCGGCAATTGCGAGTCGCTCTCTCGCAAGGGACGCTGCACGGCGCGAACGAGCCCGCTGCCGCCGCCTCCGCAGAAGAACAGATCCGCGCCGTTCGATTCGAGTCCGGAAATGCCCGCGCCGGCCGGCATCTCGACGCGCTCGAGCACCTCGCCGCTACGCGGATCGAGATGCCGCAGCTCGCTCTCGTCACCTTCCCACGTGCCATGCCATAGCTCGCCGTCGACCCACGTGATCCCGGTCACGAAGCGATTCGATTCGATCGTGCGCAGCACCGCGCCAGTGTCCGGATCGACCTGATAGATTTTTCGTTCGGGATACTGACCGACCCATAGCGAACCTTCGGCCCATGTCAGCCCCGACTGGCCGCCGTCGCCGGGCGCCGCGATCGTCGACAGCACGCGGCCGCTCTGCGGGTCGATCTTCTGGATGCGGCCGTGCGCGATCTGGAACAGGTGTTCGCCGTCGAAGGCCGTGCCCGCGTCGGCGGGCACCGCGATCGAGCGCAGCGTCTCGCCGCTCGCCGGATCGAACGCGTCGAGCCGTTCGCCGGTCGCGATCCACACCTGTCGGCCGTCGTAGGTGACGCCATGCACTTTGTCGACGCCCGTAAAGGGCCCATATTCACGGACGATTCTGGCGGCAGAGCGGTTCATGGTGGCCATCCTAATCATGAAGGGAACGGGGAAGGGAGTAACAAAGCCGTCGCGAATCCGGCCAGGGGCGGCGTCATCCAGCGGCGCGCGCGCCCCTCGCCCACCGGCTGCACCTTGCCGGCCGCGGCGAGCGAGTCGAGTGAGCGCTGCACGGTGCGCTGACTCGCGCCGAGCACGAGGGCAAGCGCGGAACTCGACCACGCTTGGCCATCCGACAGAAACGCGAGCAGCGCCGCATGCTCGCCTTCGACCGGCGGCGCCAGCACGACGACCTCGCGGGCGTGACGCGGCGCGAGCGCGAAGCCGCGCGTCGTCGCGCTGACGCTCGCGAGCGTGCCGAGCGCCGTGCGCAGCCGGCCGATCTCGACGCGCAGCCGCGCGCGATGCGATTCGTCGGCGCGTTGGGCGCGGAACGCCCGTGCGACGAGCGCGTCGCGCGGCACGTCGTCGGGCCATGCCTCGCCGAGCATGCGGGCGAGCGCAAACAGCACCGGTCGGCTCGCGAGCGCAACCGCCGCGTTCGCATCGCGGATCGCGTAGCGGCAAGCGTCGACGATCAACGCGCCGCCAGCGCGATTCGAGGTCAACAGCTTCTCGACTTCATCGAGCAGGATCGGTTCTTCTTCGCCATGCGCGATCATGCGCGCCGCCGGTTTGCCCAGTGCCACCGACGCGCTTTCGACTTCCGCGATCAACGCCGGAATGCCGGCCTCGCGTGCCGCGCGTCCGGCCCGCGCCAGCGCGGCACGGGCGGCGCTGCTGCGCAAACGCCGCAGCGCGACTCCCGCGACCACCAGTTCATGCGCGGCACGCAGTGCGGGCGGAAACGGCCGGGGATCGAGCGCGGCAAGCTTGCGCTCCGCTTCGTCGAGACGGCCGATCAGCAGCAGACGCCGCGCCGCGAGATACCGCGCATGCGCGGCATTGACGCGATCGCCGTACGCGTCGAGCGTGGCGGTCGCGGCGTCGAGTGTCTTGGCGGGCCATGCGAGATCGCGCGACGCGAGCGCGATCTCCGCTTCGGCGACCACGCATCTCGCGCGCGCCACCGCATGCTGCGCGCCGAACGCGCGCGCGGCGTCGCGCACCAGCGCCTTTGCGCGGCCGAAATCGCCGAGCTGCGCCATCGCGATGCCGCGCAGCGCGAGCGCCGGCGCGTCGTCGCGTAACGCGACGTGGTCGAGCGCGCCAAGCGGATCGCCGGCCGCGAGCGCGCGCGCCGCCGCCGAAATCAGCGCGTCCACGGCGTGCGAGTCCGCGCGTAGCACGTCAATGCATCAAGTGAATCCCGCCACACTTGTCACTCCCACCCGATCGATGCCCGGCCCTAATCTAGCACGACCATCAACCGTCACCGACGCCGTCGGGCAAGGGTTCGCGCGGCGCGGCACGACTCACGGAGGTACCCACGATGACTACGCATCCGATCGGAACACGCGAACAGTGGCTCGCCGCGCGACGCGCGCTGCTCGACGCGGAAAAAGCCCACACGCGACAAGGCGACGAGCTCGCGCGGCAACGCCAGGCGCTGCCGTGGGTCAGGGTCGACAAGGCCTACCGCTTCGATACCGACCAAGGCAGCGCGTCGCTCGCCGATCTGTTCAAAGGACGTTCGCAGCTGCTCGTCTACCACTTCATGTTCGGCCCCGACTACAAGGCGGGCTGCCCGTCATGCTCGTCGATCGCGGACGGCTTCGCCGGCTTCGCTGTGCATCTCGCGCATCACGACGTGATGCTGACGGCGGTGTCGCGCGCGCCGCTCGACAAGCTGCAGACGTACAAGCAGCGCATGGGCTGGACGTTTCCATGGGCGTCGTCGGCCGGCGGCGATTTCAATTTCGACTTCAACGTCTCGTTCACCGAGACACAGCAGCGCGATGGCGATATCGAGTACAACTACGCGCGCAACAGTCACGCGATGGACGTGAGTCCCGCGCCCGAACCGGTCGCGCAGTTCGCGGCGACCTGCGGCACCGACGCGGCCACCTATTCGCGCGACCGGCCAGGCATGAGCGCGTTCGTGCTCGAAGACGGCGTCGTCTATCACACGTACTCGACTTACGCGCGCGGTGTCGATGCGCTGTGGGGCATGTACCAGTGGCTCGATCGCGCGCCGAAGGGGCGCAACGAGACGGGCATCTGGTGGCGCCGTCACGACGAGTACGAGCGGTCATGAGCCCGCTCGTGCGCGCTGTCTGCTTGAGCGGGCAGCGCGTGTTCGTCGGCGTCTGCGCACTGGTGTTCGGCGCGAGCGTCGCGGCGACATTGGCCCACGGCGCGTCGATGTCCGCGATGGGCGCGTTGCCGATGCCCGGCGGCTGGTCGATGTCGACGCTGTGGATGCCGACCTGCGGGCGCACGTGGGCCCGCGCCGCGGCATCGTTCATCGGCATGTGGATCGTGATGATGGCGGCGATGATGCTGCCGTCGTTGATGCCGACGCTGCTGCGCTATCGCGACGCGATCGGCTCGCGCGCAAGTGCGCAGCGACTGGCCCTGCTGACGATGCTCGTGAGTGGCGCGTATGCGGTCGTATGGACGGTGCTCGGCGTGGCCGTGTTCGCACTGGGCGCGTCGCTCGCGGCGCTCGAGTTGCGGTGGCCAGCGCTCGCGCGTTCGATGCCGCTGGCGGTCAGCGTGGTCGTATTGCTCGCGGGCGCGTTGCAGTTCAGCACATGGAAAGCCCGCCGCCTCGCCTGCAGCCGCACGACACCCAGCCTTCCCGCCGATGCGCCGAGCGCGTGGAGGTACGGTCTGCGCATCGGCATCGATTGCGCCGGTTGCTGCGGGGGTCTCACGGCAATTCTGCTGGTCGTCGGCATGACGGATTTGCGCTTGATGGCCGCCGTGACGGCCGCCATTACGGCCGAGCGACTTGCGCCGGACGGCGCACTCGTCGCCCGGGCGAGCGGCGCCATAGCCGTCGCCGGCGCGGGCTTGCTGCTCATCCAGGCCCTATCAGCCGGCTGACCCATGCGCGCCAGCTGTCGCGGATCGCTTCGCAAATCGACGCTCGACGGCCTTGCCGTCTCATTATTGTTTTGGTTTCGGAAACAGTGAGTTCAGAAATTAGGTATTTACCCTACTTTCCACTCCCCCTAGACTGTCGTCACTGCTGCAAACAAATGGTTCGCAGCCTAACAAGACAAAATCTGGAGGTAGTAAAAATGAAATCGCTCGTTGAAGCTGTCGTTATCGCCGCTACCCTCGCTGCTCCGGTTGCCGTTTTCGCTCAATCGAACCAGCCGCTGACCCGCGCGCAAGTCCGTGAAGAGCTGGCTCAGATCGAAAAAGCCGGCTACAACCCGGCACGTTCGAACCCGAACGAATATCCGTCGAACATTCAGGCTGCCGAAGCCCGCGTCGCGGCGCAAAACGCCGCGGTCGGCGGCGTGACCAGCGGTTCGTCGCAGCAAGGTCACGCAGCGCAGTAAGGCGTTGCAGGTTGGAAAGTTGCTGTTGATGTAGCTGTACCTGCCGGAGCGCTCGGCTTAGCGCTCTCGCAGCTTCCCCTACTGGCCCGCCATCGCGATTGAATGCGATGCCGGGCCAGTTCCGTTTTGGGGAGCTCTGTTAGTTCTGCGTCAGACCGCGCCCGGGTTGATATACGCGGTCTTCACCGACGTATAGAACTCGCGGGCGTAGGCACCCTGCTCGCGCGGACCGTAGCTCGACCCCTTCCGCCCGCCAAACGGCACGTGATAATCGACCCCCGCCGTCGCGGTGTTGACCATCACCATGCCGGCCTGCACATGGCGGCGGAAATGACTCGCGTACTTCAGCGATGTCGTGCAGATGCCGGCCGACAACCCGAACTCGGTGCCGTTGGCAACCGCGAGCGCTTCCTGGTAGTCCTTGACCTTGATGACCGACGCCACCGGCCCGAATACCTCTTCACGGTTGATGCGCATAGCCGGGGTCGTCTCCGTGACCAGCGCCGGCGCGAGGAAATAGCCGCGCGTCGAGCCTTCGACGCGCTCGCCGCCGAACACCGTGCCGCCCTCGTCGCGCGCGATCGCCAGATAGCGCTCGTCCTGTGCCAACTGCTTGTCGTCGACGACCGGGCCGATGTGCGTGCCGTCCGCGAGCGCATCGCCGACCTTCAGCGCGCGCATGCGCGCCTTCATGCCGTCGATGAAGCGGTCATAGATCCCCGCGGTCACGATCAGCCGGCTCGATGCCGTGCAACGCTGGCCCGTCGAATAGAACGCGCCGTTGATGCACGCTTCGATCGCGACATTGAGATCGGCGTCGTCGAGCACGACCATCGGGTTCTTGCCGCCCATTTCCAGCTGGAATTTCTTGCCCGAATCGAAGCACTTCGCGCCGATCGCGCGGCCCGTCGAAACGGAACCGGTGAAGCTGATCGCATCGACATCCGGCGACGACACGAGCGCCTCGCCAACCACCGAACCGCGCCCCATCACGAGATTGATCACCCCCGCCGGCGCGCCCGCCTCGGCGATGATCTTGACCAGCTCCCACGTGCTGCCCGGCACCAGATCGGCCGGCTTGATCACGACCGTGTTGCCGTACGCAAGCGCCGGCGCGATCTTCCACGCCGGAATCGCAATCGGAAAATTCCACGGCGTAATCAGGCCGACCACGCCAACCGGCTCACGCGTCATTTCGACCGTCATGCCCGGCCGCACCGACGGCATCACTTCGCCGCCGACGCGCAGCGCTTCGCCCGCGAAGAACTTGAAGATCTGCCCGGCGCGGCCCACTTCGCCGATCGCCTCGGGCAGCGTCTTGCCCTCTTCACGCGCGAGCACCTTGCCGAGCTCCGCCTTGCGCGCGAGGATCGCGCTGCCCGCCTGGTCGAGCACGTCGAAGCGCTGCTGCGGCGTGGACAACGACCACTGCGCGAAGGCCTTGCGCGCGGCGCTGATCGCGCGATGCGTCTGCTCGGCGTCGGCTTGCGCGAATTCGCCGATCACGTCGTCGAGATTCGACGGATTGACGTTGCGCGACACGCTCGCGCCGTCGACCCACTGTCCGTCGATGTAGTTTGCGAACTGACTCATGTCCTGATCCTCCTTTCGAAAATTGCAGCGACAATCCGGTTATTCAGCAACAAGCAGGCCACGGGCCGCGAGATTGCCATACAGCGCGCGCACGCCGAACGTCCACGGCTCGATTTCGGTGGACAGGCGCACCGTGTTGGTCAGCGCGCCGAGCTGCGGCGTCGAAATCGTCACGCGATCGCCGAGGTGGTGGGTGAAGCCGCCGCCGGGCGCGTCGCGGTCCTTGATCGGCGAGAACATCGTGCCGAGGAACAGCATGAAGCCGTCCGGGTACTGGTGGTGGCGGCCGCAGGTCTGCGCGACGAGGTCGGCCGGGTCGCGGCTGATCTCGCTCATGTGGCTCACGCCGTCGAGCACGAAGTCGTCGTCGGCGCCTTCGACGCGCAGCGACACGCTCGCCGCGCGCACCGCGTCGAGCGAGAAGGTGTCGTCGAACAGCCGCACGAATGGGCCGATCGCGCACGAGCCGTTGTTGTCCTTACACTTGCCGAGCAACAGCGCCGAGCGGCCTTCGATGTCGCGCAGGTTCACGTCGTTGCCGAGCGTCGCGCCGACGATGCCGCCGCGGCTATTCACCGCGAGCACGATCTCCGGCTCCGGGTTGTTCCACACCGACGCGGCGAGCAGACCGACGTCCGCGCCGAAGCCGACTGCCGACATCGGCTGCGATTTCGAAAATACTTCGGCGTCCGGACCGATGCCGACTTCCATGTATTGCGACCACGCATCGCGACGCTCGAGCTCGGCCTTCAGCTTCATCGCCGCTTCCGATCCCGGCTTGATCTTCGACAGATCGGTGCCGATCGTCGACGCGATCGTCTCGCGCACTTCCTTCGCCTTCGCCGGATCGCCGCCGGCCTGCTCCTCGATCACGCGCTCGATCAGGCTCACCGCGAACGTGACGCCGCAGGCCTTGATCGCCTGCACGTCGCACGGCGCGAGCACCCGCACGGCCGGCGCGCTCGCGCCCGGCAGGTTCGCCTCGATCAGCTGCGCGACCGGCCCGAGCGGCACGCCCGGCGCGCGGCGCGCAAATTGCGCGGCATCGTCGCGCTCGAACAGGTCGGCGGTAGTCGGCACGACCGCGGTGATGTCGAACACCTCGCCGCCGCGCACGACGACCACGCACGGTCCTTCATGCTGCTCGGTCTTGCGCCACACGCGGCCGATCAGCAGTGCGTCGTTCAGATCGCCGGGAAGAAAGCTGGAGGGGGAAATTGCGGACATGGGATGAGCTCTTTCGGATAAGTGGGAAAACGGGCAAGGCCGGGCGTCGCGTTGCGTGCGAAGCCCGGCCTTGTCACCCGCGGGTCAATGCGAATGCCGTGGGTTGCCGCGCTCGGCAATCACCTTCAGATACAGCGTCGCCGGTTCGAGGCAGCCGCCGGTCGAAAGCTGGCCGACCGTCTTGCGATACAGCTCCTGCCACGGCGTTTGCGCGGGCGGAATCTCGAAGTGCACGGTTTCGCGACGTCGCGCGAGTTCTGCTTCGTCGACCAGCACTTTGACGCTACGCGAGTTCAGATCGACGCGGATGCGGTCGTTCGTGCGCAACAGCGCAAGGCCGCCGCCCACCGCCGCTTCCGGCGACATGTTCAGAATCGACGGGCTCGCCGACGTGCCGCTCTGACGGCCGTCGCCGAGCGTCGGCAGCGACGTGATGCCCTGGCGCACGAGCGCCGCCGGCGGCGCCATGTTGACGACCTCGGCGCTGCCCGGATAGCCGACCGTACCCGTGCCGCGAATCACGAGGATGCAATGCTCGTCGATTTCAAGCGACGGGTCGTTGATGCGCGCGTGATAATCCTCGGGGCCGTCGAACACGATGGCGCGCGCTTCGAAGCTGTTTTCTGCGCCTGGCTCGCTCAGGTAGGTCTTGCGGAACGCATCGCCGACCACCGACATCTTCATGATCGCGCTGTCGAAGAAGTTGCCGGACAGCACCATGAAGCCCGCGCCGTGCTTCAGCGGATCGTCGGTCGTCTTGATGACCTCGCGATCCGGCGCGGGTGCGGCGGCCGCGATTTCGCCCATCGTGCGGCCCGACACGGTCAGGCAATCCTCGTGCACGAGGCCGCCTTTCGCGAGCTCGCGCATCACGGCCGGTACGCCACCCGCGCGATGGAAGCTCTCGCCGAGATATTCGCCGGCGGGCATGCAGTTGACGATAAGCGGCACCTGCTCGCCGACGCGCTGCCAGTCTTCGAGACTCAGCTCGACGCCCATGTGCCGCGCAATCGCGATCAGATGCGGCGGGCAGTTGGTCGACGCGCCGAGCGCCGATGCGACGACGATCGCGTTTTCGAACGCTTCTTTCGTCATGATCTTCGACGGCCGCAGGTCCTCGCGCACGAGGTCGACGATGCGCTTGCCAGTCGCGTAGGCCATCTGGCCGCGCTCGCGGTAAGCGGCCGGAATGCTCGCGCAGCCGGGCAGCGACATGCCGAGCGCTTCGGCGAGGCTGTTCATCGACAGCGCGGTGCCCATCGTGTTGCAGTGACCGATCGACGGCGACGACGCGGTAGTCAGCTCCATGAAGCCTTCGTAGTCGATCTCGCCGGCCGCCAGCAGATTGCGTGCATGCCAGATCACGGTGCCCGACCCGACGCGCTTGCCGTCGTGCCAGCCGTCGAGCATGGGGCCGCCGGACAGCACGATCGCCGGCATATCGACGGTGGCCGCCGCCATCAGGCACGCGGGCGTGGTCTTGTCGCAGCCGGTGGTCAGCACGACGCCGTCGAGCGGGAAGCCGTGCAGGATTTCGACGAGGCCCAGATACGCGAGATTGCGATCGAGCGCTGCGGTCGGCCGGCGGCTCTGCTCGGCGAGCGGATGCACCGGAAACTCCATTGGAATGCCGCCCGCGTCGCGAATACCGGCCTTCGTGCGCGCCGCGAGCTCGATGTGATGCCGGTTGCACGGCGCGAGATCGCTGCCGGTCTGCGCGATGCCGATGATCGGCCGGCCCGACTGCAGCTCTTCGCGCGTCAGACCGTAGTTCATGAAACGCTCGACGTACAGCGCCGTCATATCCGCGTGCGAGGGATCGTCGAACCATTCCTGGCTGCGCAGCCGGCGCGGGGTGGATGCTGACATGATGCTTGTCTCTCTGTCTGGGTGAGGGTTTCTTATGCGTGCTCTGCGTGTTTCTGTGCCCGCGCTGTCTCGCGGCCGGGGCCGCTGCCTTCATTCGAGGCGGCCCGCGTCAGCATCGTGCGCGGCACGAGCAGGATCAGCACGCAACTGACCAGCAGACACGCACCGAGTGCGTAAGTGCCGTTGTTGATGTCGCCGGTCAAATCTTTCGCCACGGCGGTGATCATCGAACCGGTAAAGCCGGACAGATTGCCGATCGCGTTGATCATCGCGATGCCGGCCGCCGCGGCGGCGCCCGACAGCAGCTGTCCCGGGAACGTCCAGTAAATCGGCATCAGCGCAAGGATGCCGGCGGTGGCGATCGTCAGAAACGTGATCGCCCACACCACATGATGCGCCAAAGCCGCGCTCATGATCAGACCGATTCCGCCGATCAGCGCCGGAATCGCCGCATGCAGGCGCCGCTCGCCGGTTTTCTTCGAATGCGCGGCGTTCGCGAGCGTCGCAATGATGGCCACGCCGTACGGAATCGCGGTCAACAGGCCGATATGCAGCGGATCCTGCACGCCGGTCGCCTTGATGATCGACGGCAGCCAGAACGCGAGGCCGTAGAAGCCGGTATTGAACGTGAGCAAAATCGCGACCAGCAGCCAGACGCGCGGATCGCGCACCGCCGAGCCGAAGCGCGCTGTCTTGTGCGCGCTTTCGCGCTGCAGATTCGCCGCGAGCAGGCTCTTCTCCTGCGGCGTGAGCCAGCGCGCGCGGTCAATGCCGTCGTCGAGCGAGAAGTACACCACGAACGCGGTCAGCAGCGACGGCACGCCTTCGATCAGCAGCATCCATTGCCAGCCCTGATAGCCGAGCAGGCCGGCCGTATGGTCCATCAGCCAGCCCGACACGATGCCGCCGAGCATCAGGCTGACCGGCATTGCGATCAGAAAGCCTGACATCACGCGACTTTGGCGCTGCGACGGAAACCAGAAGTTCAGGTACAGAATCACGCCGGGGAAGAAGCCGGCCTCGCAGAGCCCGAGCAGAAAGCGCAGGATGTAGAACATCGTCGCGGTTTCGACGTGCGCGACGCGCGCGAGCGGCGCGACGAACGCGAGCGCCATCGACACGAGTCCCCACGTGAACATGATCCGCGCGATCCAGAAGCGCGCGCCGTAGCGATGCAGGAACACGTTGCTGGGCACTTCGAAGATGAAATAGCCCCAGAAGAACACGCTCGCGCCGATCGCGTACATCGTGTCGGACAGGCCGAGATCGTCGAGCATCTGCAGCTTCGCGAAGCCGACGTTCACGCGATCCAGATACGCAACCACATAGCACAGCAACAGTACCGGCAGCAGCCGGCGCACGACCTTGCGATAGGTCCTTTCCTCGAACTCGTCGACGCGCGCGGCGGGCGCGACGATGGCGGGCGGTACGGCGGTCATTCGTATCTCCATCAGCGTATTTTTGGTCGGAAATGCCGTTGCCTCGCGGTTCGTGCGATTTGGCACCGCCAGTTAAGTTACCGGTAACATTTCTAGCTGTGGATGTTACGCCCGGCTTACCAGCCGGACAACCGAGGGATATCCCTGATCTGTTTAATTAAGGGGAGTGCTAGTGCGCCATCTACGCGCTATCGCGTGCAATCACCGTGAAATCGATCTTCACCGCTTTCCTGCGCTGCACCTCACCCGCTTCGCGATCGGCGAGCCCCGCGAGCAGCGTTTCGCCAGCGCGCAGGCCGATGCCGTACGCGTCGACCGACACCGTCGTGATGCTCGGCTGACAGCACCACGACACCTCGAAGTTGCCGAACCCGGCGACCGCGATGTCGCCCGGCACCGACAGCCCGCGCCGGTGACACTCCATGATCGCGCCGAACGCCGACATGTCGCTCACGCACATCACGGCCTCGGTATCGGGCCACGTGTCGAGCAATGCGCCGATCGCCGGTGCGCCGTGGCTCATCGTGATCGGCGAATCGCCGAGCCGGATCACGCGCGGCTCGCCGAGACCGAGCGCCTTGATTTCGGCGACGTAGCCGCGCATCCGGTCGTGCCCGCGCCGGTCGCGCTCGCTGGCACCCGCGATGAAGCCGATCCGCCGATAACCGCGCTCGTGCAGATGCCGGACCATCGCGCGCGCTGCCGCCGAGTTCGAAAAGCCGACGACCGTATCGATTGGATCGCTGGGCAGATCCCACATTTCGACGACCGGAATGTCGGCGCGCTGCAACAGCATGCGCGTCGCCTCGGTGTGCCGGCCGCCCGTCAACGCGACGCAGCGCGGCTGGTGACGCAGCATCGAGCGCACCAGCAGTTCTTCCTGTTCCAGACGGTAGTCCGTGTCGCCGAGCAGCAGTTGCAGACCGTGCGGGCCCAGCGCGGCATTCAGTCCGCGCACGGTGTCGGAGAAGTTCGAACTGGACAGCGACGGCACCAGCACCGCGACGAACGCCGAGCGTCCCGACGACAGCGCGCCTGCCGCCGCATCGGCGACGTAGCCGAGTTCGTCGATGACCTTCTGCACGCGTTCGCGAGTCGCCTGCGACACGTTGCGGCCGGCGAGCACGCGCGACACGGTCATCTTCGAGACGCCCGCGCGTTCGGCAACATCGGACATGCGGGGCGGGACTGGCGGCCTGGACGTCATGATAGGTATCGGGGCGAATGCGCGAAAGTCATGGAACGCACATGATAGCGGGCCGCTCCTTGCGGAGCGACCAGGCAACGTCAGGGTTGCGTTTTGCGGCCTGTCCTGTCGCTGTGTTTTTGTCGTCTAGCGCTCGAAGCCCACCGTGCAGCGCGCCTGAGCCTGCCCCGCCGCCGGCGCGCGGAACGAGAACAGCCCGCCCGCCTGCGGTTGATGCTGGCGCTCGACCGCCGTCAGTCCCTTCCATGCGGTGGACACATAGACGGTTTGCAGATCGTCGCCGCCGAACGCGAGCTTCGTCACGTTCGCGCACGGCAACGGCACCTGATCGACCAGCTCGCCCGCCGGCGAGTAACGCTCGATCCGCCAGCCGCCGAACAGCGCGATCCACACGAAGCCGTCGGCATCGACGGCCATGCCGTCGGGATGGCCGTCGCCGGAGATCGCGGCGAAGATGCGCTTGCCCGACAGCGTGCCGTCCGCGGCGACGTCGAAGGCATAAACCACGCGCCGCATCGTGTCGTTGTGATACAGCGTGCGGCCGTCCGGGCTCATCGCCGGGCCGTTCGTGATCACGTAGTCGTCGTCCTGCGCGATTGCCGCGCCTTGCTCGTTCACGCGATACAGCGTGCCGCTCGGCGCCTCTTCCGCATCGTCCATCGAGCCGAACCACAGGCGTCCCCGTGCATCGACGAAACCATCGTTGAGGCGGTTGCCCGGCAGATGCGGTTCGACCTCGGCGAGCTTGCTGAACTCGCCGCTTGCCGGATCGAAGCGATGCAAGCCGGATGGCAGCCCGCATACGAACGTGCCGTCCGCGAGCGGCGCCAGAAAACCGGGCTGATCGGGCGCCTGCCACGTCCGCTGCTCGTCGGTCGCGACGGACAGCCGATGAATCCGGCGCCCCTTGATATCGACGAAATACACCGCGTTTTCGGCGGCCTGCCATAGCGGCCCTTCGGCCAGCTCGGCGCCGAGCGCCCATACGCACACTGCGACCGGCATGCTCATTCTCCGTACCACCCTGCGTCGACGAAGTAATCGCGGCCGGAGCAGCGTGATGCGTCGTCGGACGCGAGGAACAGCGCCATACGCGCGACGTGCTCGGGCTCGATGCGCAGTTGCAGACACTGACTCGCGACGACCTTCGCTTCGCTCTCAGCCGATTGCCACAGCTGCATCTGCCGCGGCGTCTTCACCGCCCCGGGGATGATGCAATTCACGCGGATGCCCGCGCTGCCGAGATCACGCGCGAGACCACGCGTGAGCCCTTCGATGCCGGCCTTGGCGGTCATATAGATCGCGAGGTTCGGCAGCGCGACATGCCACGACACCGAGCCCAGATTCAGGATCACGCCGCGCCCCGCGCGACGCATACCGTTTGCGGCGGCCTGCGCGCAGAAGAACTGGTGGCGCAGATTCACCGCGATACGGTCGTCCCAGTAGCTCGCGGTGAGTTCGCCGATTTCGTGCCGGTCGTCGTTGCCGGCGTTGTTGACGAGCACGTCGATCGGGCCCACCGCATCGACGATGTCGGCGAACGTGTTTTCGATCGCGTCGACATTTTTCAGGTCGCAGCGGCGAAACAGCGGCGGATGCTTCGCGTGGCGAAGCGTTTCCTGCAGCGCGAGCGAATCGTGCTCGGCGACGTCGAGGAAGAACACGCGCGCGCCTTGCTGCGCGAAGGCCTCGACGATCGCGGCGCCGATCCCGGCGCCGCCGCCGGTCACGACGATGGTTTTGTCCGACAGACTTGGATAGGTTGCGTACGACATCAGATTTTCCACTTGTTACGAGTAGGACCACATACAGGACGGCGCTCGCCGCCCTGACCCGCCGCTTAGGCCACGATCTCGACCTCGCTCAGCATGCGCCAGTTGCGTTCGAGCGTTCTCGTCGCGGAACCCGCGACGGCGACCCTGCCGCTCAGATGAATGTCGCGGCTCGAGCTGCCGACCAGCAGATCGAAGTCACCGGGCTCGACGATACGCTCGCCGCACGCGTCGGTGAAGTTCAGCATGTCCACCGGCAGTTTCACGCGCACACGCGCCGACGCACCGGCCGCGAGCGGCACGCGCGCAAACGCCTTCAGCTCGCGGACCGGCCGCGCGACCGACGCGTGCCGGTCGCGCACGTAGATCTGCACGATATCGGTGCCGTCGCGCGCGCCGATGTTGTCGACCGTGAAGCTCAACTCGATCGTACCGCTTTCGATCGGCACTTCGCTGTGCGCGAGCGCGAGATCGCCGTAACGGAACTGCGTATAGCCGAGACCGAAACCGAACGGATAGCGGCAGCCGAAATGGTATGCAATCGGCGTTCCCGCGCTCTTCAGACGATGGTTATACACGTACGGCACGGCGCCCGCGCTCTTCGGCACCGACAGCGGCAGACGGCCGCTGAAATTGGCGCGGCCCACCAGCAGATCGGCCAGCGCCTCGGCGCCGCGCTCGCCCGGCGCGAACGCCATGATCTGCGCGGCGATGCGCTCTTCGAGGCCGCCGAGATTGTACGGACGGCCGCCCGTCATCACGACGACCGTCGGCGTGCCGCTATCGACCACCGCCTGCAGCAACGCCTGCTGCACACCCGGCAGGTCGAGGCTGTCGGTATCGGACCCTTCGCCGACCGTGCCGGACTGGAACAGGCCCGCCAGATCGCCGACGAACACCAGCGCGACGCCCGCTTGCCGCGCGGCCTCGACCGCGGCCGCGATGCCGTCGGTGTCCTTGCTGATCAGCTCGTCGCAATGCGCGTCGCCGGTCAGATCGAGCGACACGTCGCCCGGAAACACCGGCGCACCCGCGCGGCGCTCCTTGATGATGTCGCAACCCTGCGCGTGAATTACGCGCTCGTCGCCGAGCAACGCACGCAGCGAACGCAGCGGCGTCGCGATCGAAGCAGTGGACTGCTCGCCGCTGTTGATCAGGTGCACCGGGAAGCTGTAGCCGGCGAGCAGCGCGAGCGGATCGTCGGCGGTCGGGCCGATCACCGCGATCTTGTCCGGGCCGTGCGCGTCGAGCGGCAGCACGTCGCCTTGATTGCGCAGCAGCACCGCCGATTCGAGCGCAACCTGATATGCGGTATCGCCCGCGGTCGCGCTTTTCACGTCGACGCGTTCGGGATCGACGTACGGATTCTCGAACAGGCCGAGCTGGAATTTCACGCGCAGCACGCGCGAGACGGCGGTGTCGATCGTCGCTTCGCTGATCTCGTTGCGCTCGAGCGCTTCCTTCAGATGCACCGCGCACTCGTGACCCGGCAGCTCGACGTCGAGGCCGGAGTTGAACGCGAGGGCCGCGGCCGACGCGCTGTCGCGCGCCACCGCATGATGGCTGAACAGCAGGTCGACGCCCGCGTAATCGGCGACGACGAGACCGTCGAAGCCCCATTTCTCTCGCAGCGTGTCGTGCAGCAGCGCGCGATCGCCATGACAGGGTACGCCGTCGACGTCGTGATAGGCGGGCATCACCGAGCCCGCGTTCGCAAGCTTCACGGCCATTTCGAAAGGCAGCATGAACACGTCGTTGAGCTCACGCGGACCGACATGCACCGGCGCATGATTGCGGCCGCCTTCGCTCGCCGAATGACCGACGAAATGCTTGAGCGTCGCGAGCAGATCGCGCTGTTCGCCCTGCAGGCCCTTCACGTAATGACACGCGAGCACGCCAACCAGATACGGGTCTTCGCCGAGCGTCTCCTCGGTGCGGCCCCACCGCGGGTCGCGCGACACGTCGAGCACCGGCGCGAGCCCCTGATGACAGCCGATCGAGCGTGCCTGCTCGCCGATGATCGTGCCCACTTCGCCGACCAGTTGCGGATTCCACGTCGCCGCATAGTTCAACGGCGACGGGAACAGCGTCGCGTCCTTGATCATGAGCCCGACGAGGCATTCCTCGTGTGACATCACCGGAATGCCGAGGCGCGTGTCTTCGACCATCTTGCGCTGCAGCTCGTTGAGCGCGCGTACGCCTTCTTTCGGATCGACCGTATGCGTGCCGAGCGGACGCGTGATCTGGCCGAGGCCATGCTGCAGGATCTCGTCGACCGTGATCTGGTTGGCGCTCTGTGCGAAATCGATGCTACGCGCCTTGTGATTGCCATCGGCCGACAGCTTCAGCCACGCGGCGTGAAGCTGCGCGATCTTTTCGTCGAGTGTCATGCGCGCGAGCAGATCGGCCACGCGCTCTTCCACGGCTGCGGCTGGATTGCGGTAGAGCGGGACCTCACTTTGGCGAAGCAACATCGAAAACTCCTTTTTTTATCGTGGTGTACGAAGCGCATGAAGCGCCGACAAATCCGTTGTTTCTGACAAGCGTGCGGCATGGCGTTGCTTCAGCCCGGATGCCATCCCTTCTATTTCAGATACCTTTCCAGACTTCGCAGTCCTGCTAATCGATCGAACGCAGCCGCGACTCGAATTCGCCGTGTTTGATCGACTACGGGTCGTTCGTTGCTCCTAGCGACGCGATGCAATGGGACCGCGCTTGCTCGCGTCGTGCAAGCAGCGCGATCGCAAGCGGATCACTGCAGACGCGGCAGCGCGAAATCCTTGTCGTCGAACACGTGGCACGTGCGCGGTGCGAACGCCAGTTCGACGCGTTCGTCGTGCGTCACGCCACCGTCGCCGGGCAGCTTGGCGATCATCGTGTTGCCGTCGCGCACGCCACCGTCCGCATGCACGTAGCTGTGCTCGCCCATCCGTTCGACCAGGCGCACGGCGCAGCGGATTGTCTGCACGCCGGCCTGCGCCGACGGCAGGGCAAGATGCTCCGGCCGGATGCCGAGCGTGACCTGCGAACCGACGCGTTGCCTGCGGCCGTCGACCTCGGCGCGCACGCGCTCGCCCGTGGTCAGCTCGACCTGAATGCCCTTGTCGTCGACCGCGAGCACCGTGGCCGGCATGAAGTTCATCTTCGGCGAACCGATGAAGCCAGCGACGAAGCGGCTCTTCGGCCGGTGGTACAGATCGAGCGGCGCGCCGATCTGCGCAATGCTGCCGTGCTTTTCCATCTCCGCGCCGGCGTGCAGCAGCACGATCTTGTCGGCGAGCGCCATCGCTTCGATCTGGTCGTGCGTGACGTACACCGCGCTCGCGCGGTTGAACTCGCGATGCAAACGGGCGATTTCGGTGCGCGTCTGCACGCGCAGCGCGGCGTCGAGATTCGACAGCGGCTCGTCGAACAGGAACACGCCCGGCTCGCGCACGATGGCGCGCCCGATCGCCACGCGCTGGCGCTGGCCGCCGGACAGCGCAGCGGGGCGGCGTTCCAGGTAGCTGTCGAGTTGCAGCGCGGCAGCGGCGCTGCGCACCTTCTTGTCGATGGTGGCCTTATCGACCTTCGCCTGACGCAGGCCGAATGCCATGTTCTCGTACACGCTCATATGCGGATAGAGCGCGTAGTTCTGGAACACCATCGCGACCTGGCGCTTCGCGGGTTCGACGTTGTTCATCAGTTGACCGTCGATGCGCAGTTCGCCGTCGGTGATCGATTCGAGACCGGCGATCATGCGCAGCAGCGTGGACTTGCCGCAGCCCGACGGCCCGAGGAACACGCAGAATTCGTCCCTGCCGACTTCGAGGTTGGCGTCGCGGATCACCGAGTTACCGCTCGTATAGGACTTCTGTACGTTAGTGAGAGAGATGCTTGCCATATCGTTTATGCGAAGTTCGGTGTGCGGGCCACTTTAGCCCGCACGATTCGAGGTGGTGTGCGATGCGGATCAGCCCTTGAGCGAGCCGGCCATCATTCCCTTGATCACGCGCTCCTGACCGAACGCGTAGGCAACGATCAGCGGCAGCGACGTGAGCACGAGGACGGCCAGCATCGAGGGTATGTTCGACGCGTATTGCCCCATGAAGTCCCAAATCGCGAGCGGCAGCGTACGGTGTTCGGCCGTCGACGTGAGCATGTACGCGAAGATGAACTCGTTCCACAGACCAATGCCGTTGAAGATCGTCACGGTGGCGAGCCCCGGTGCCGAAAGCGGGAAGAAAATACGCCAGAAGATGCGGAACGGACTGCAGCCGTCGAGCTGCGCCGCTTCTTCGAGCTCGCGCGGAATCTGGCGCATGAACTCGGTCAGGATGAAGATCGACACCGGCAGACTGAGGGCCACATAAGGGCCGAGCAGCGCGAACGCGGTGTCGTAAAGGCCGAGGTTGCGCGTGAGCAGATAGATCGGCACGAGCGTCGCATGCAGCGGCACGATCATGCCGGCGACCACCAGACCGAACAGCGTCTTGTTCAGCGAGAAGCGCAAGCGCGCAAACACGTAGGCCGCCATCGCACTGATGATGACGATCAGCAGCACCGACACGCCCACCGTGAACACGCTGTTACGGAAATAAGTGAAAAACGGCCCCTGCAGCACAGCCGCGTAGTTACCCCAATACAGGTGGCTCGGCGGCGCCCACACTGACGTCGCGAAGGTCTCTTCCTGGCTCTTGAAGCTCGATGCGACCATGAAGAGAAACGGAATCGTCGTGACGGCCAGCCAGATCAGTGCCAGCAGCGGAACCCCCACGCGGGGGAAGCGTAGTTTCTTGTTCATGGTTCAGACCTCGGTTGCATAACGGCGGGTGAAGTACATCGACACCGCCGCCACCGTGATGACGATAAGGAACATCGCCGAGCCGATGGTGCTGCCGTAGCCGAGTTGGAACGAACTGAACACCGTGCGATACATGTAGGTGGCCATCACCTCGGACGAGCCTTCGGGGCCGCCACCGGTCATGACGAAGACGAGATCGAAGTAACGCAGCGACCCGAGCACGGACAGCAGCACAGCGGTGCGCACCGTGCCTTGCAGGTGCGGCAACTTGATGCGCCAGAAAATGGTCCACTCGGATGCGCCGTCGAGGAGCGCAGCCTCGTTGACCTCGGCCGGCATCGACGAGAGGCCGGCGAGAAACAGAATCATGTAGAAAGGCGCGTTCTGCCAGATGATCACGGCGATGGTCGCAGCCAGCGAAAAATGCGGATCGCCCAGCCAGTCCTTCGCGAGGCCATCAAGCCCGAATGCCTGCAGCGCGACGTTGATCGGACCGAAATTCGGATCGTAGATTTGCTTGAACAGCACACCGATCGCCACGCTCGACATCAGCAGCGGCAGGAAATAGAGCACCTTGAGCAAGCGCGAGCCACGACCGGCCTTCTCCAGCAGCACGGCGAGCGCGAGCGCGATCGGAAGCTGGACGACGATCGACGCGACAGCAAGAATCACGTTGTTCTTCAGCGATTGCCAGAACACCATGTCGTGCGCGAGCCGCGCCCAGTTCGCGAGCCCGATATAACGGGCAGTGTTGCCGAGGCCGTTCCAGTCGAGCAGCGACAGCCGCAGGCTGGAGACGAGCGGATAAAGCAGGAACACGGCCAGCAGCAGCAGCGACGGCGCAAGAAACACAACCGTGACGAGCGTTTGCGATGAAAATCTCAGCCGGCGTTCGGGTGTAGCGGAAAGTGCGATATTCACGGGCTTGTATGCCGACCGGCACCTCGCGGTGCCGGTCGGACTTTTCTTTAAGACTGGAGATCAGCCGCCCTTCTTCGAAGCGGCTTCCATTTGCTGCGCAGCAGCCTCAGGCGTCAGCGACAGACCGAACAGTGCTTGCGTCGTGTCCTTGTGCAATTCACCGAGGGCCGGCGGCAGTGCCTGGTCGTACCAGAGCTGCACGCTCGGAGCGGCGGCAAGCATTTGCTGCAGACGCTGCGTGAACGGATCGTCGATCTTGACGTGATTGACCGGCGGGAGCTTGTGGTCATCCGACGCGCGAGCCTGCATCGCCTGCTCGTCGGTCAGTGCCTGGATCAGCTTGAATGCTGCGTCCGGCGTCTTGCACTCGGTCGAGATGCTGAGGAAGCCGTCGCCGACCGTGCCGATCAGGTCGCGCGGATCACCCTTGCCACCCGGCACGCTCGGGAACGCGAAGAAGTCGAGATCCTTCGAGAACGTCGGATTTTCGTTCGCGATCGTCGAAGCTTCCCAGGCGCCCATCAGCTCCATGGCAGCCTTGCCCGTGTACAACAGGCGGCGCGAGGCGCCCGAGTCGTAATCGAGACCGTTGATGCCCGGTGCGAACGCGCCAGCCTTCACGAGTTCCTGAATGCGCTTGCCGGCTTCGACGAACGCCGGATCTTCGAAGCCCTTGCCCTTGCCTTCGATCGCGTCCTTCACGACTTGCGGACCGCCGATACGGTCGACGAGGTACATGTAGTACATCGAACCGGTCCACTTGTTCTTGTTCGCGAGCGAGAACGCTGCAACGTTGTGCGACTTCAGCACTTCAACGACGTGCATCAGTTCATCCCACGTCTTCGGCGGCGTGATGCCGTACTTCTTGAAGACTTCCTTGTTGTAGAAGATCACCGCGGCCGCCGCGTTTTCGGCGGCAACACCGTAGGTCTTGCCGTCGAACGTCGTGACATTCCACGACGCTTGCATGAAGCGGCTGCGGTACGCCGGATCCTTCTCCAGGTACGGCGTGAGGTCGGCGATCTGGCCGGATTTCACGTACTCGTGCAGCCCGCCGCCGCCCCAGTTCTCGAACACGCACGGCGGCTGGTTCGCGCCGAAAGCGACCTTCAGCTTAGTCTTGTACGCCTCGTTCAGGACGTGCGAATTCTCGACCTTGTAGCCCGGAACCGCCTTTTCGAATCGATCCGACGCGTCGCGAATGATCTTGCTCGACGACGCATTGGTCTGCTGGTCCCATACCGTGATCGTCTTGGAGTCCGCCGCTACGGCGTTCGAAACAACTGCAGACAACGAAAACAGCAGCGCCGTCGCGCCGATGATGGACCGCGCTTTAAACAAAGCCGGGTACGCCATGGGTGTGTCCCCTCTTCTGGATTTATAAGAAATCACCGAAACATTAACGTTAGCCTTAACGTTAGTGAATGTTAGGTCGATGCGTGAAGTAAGGCTATGCGGGATTTTACCTGGTCCCGGCGGGCTGCGACGCAACGGCCGGATAAGATGGACCGATTGCGGGAAAGCTGAAATATAAAGGGTTCTGCTAGAATAACGACTACATAAACGGTATCGCTAACGCGATTAGCGAGTCGACCCATCCAATGACCTCTCGCACACCTTCGACCCGCATGGCAAGACAGACCCCAACGCTTGAGCACGTTGCCAAGCTTGCCGGGGTGTCCCAGATGACCGCGTCGCGCGCTCTCAACGGCCGTCCCGGCGTGTCGCGCGAAACCCGCGACGAAGTCCTGAGAATCGCGTCGGACATCGGTTACGTCGTCAACCGCACCGCGCAGAAACTGTCGGGCGGCCGCAACGGCATCATCGGCATCATCACGCCGACACTCGACACGCAATTCTCCAGCGAACTGATTCTCGGCGCGGGCCGCGCGGCGCGTGGCGCGGGCTGCGAGATGCTGGTCTACACGGTGTTCGACGAAGATCGTCATACGCATCACGACCTGCTTGGGCTCATCCAGCAATTCTCCGACGGTATCCTCGCCATTCTTCCGCGCGAGTCGCTGTGCCTCGAGGCGCTCGCCACCGCGAAGGTACCGGTCGTCGTCGTCGATCAGCGCGGCACGCTGACGGGCTTCCCGTCGGTGTCGGTCGACAACTACGGCGGCGCCTGTCTCGCGGTCGAGCACCTCGCCGAGCTCGGTCACAAGCGCATCGCGTTTCTGGCCGGCGACGAAACGATCGAAGGCGTGCGCGACCGGCAACGCGGCTATCACGACACGCTGGCTCGCCTCGGCCTGCCACGCGAAGACTCGCTGGTCGCCGCGGGCGACCTCTCGCAAATGATGGCGTTCGACGTCACGTTCGACCTGCTGAACCTCGCCGAGCCGCCCACCGCGATCTTCACGGCCAACGACCAGAGCGCGTTCGGCGTGATCGCCGCGATCCGCGAAGCGGGACTGCGCGTGCCGGACGACATCTCGGTGATCGGCTTCGACGACATCCCGATGTCCGAGCAGTTTCACCCGGCGCTCACCACGATCCGCCAACCGTTCCAGCAAATGGCGCGCTCGGCGGTCAACACGCTGCTCGCGCAGATCGCCGGGATCGACGCCGCTTCGCAACGCATCACGCTGCCGGCGGAACTGGTGGTGCGCGATTCCACCGGCCCCGTCCGCACCAGGCAGCGCCGCGTCCGTCACCAGATCGTTTCGACGTAAGTCGACGCGCGCACTTTCGCATCCGAAGTCACGAGCGCGCCGCCATGCGTGCGCGCGGTCGCGACGATCAGGCGTTGATGCAAGGCGAGCGTGGGCGGTAGCGTGGCCGCGCGAAACGCGATCTCGGTGTCGACCGGAATCATCCGCACGCCGTCGAGCGACAGAAACGTCGACATCCAGCTGCGCGCGTCCATCGACAGTCCGAGACTGCCGACCTTCACGAACTCCGCGATTTCGAACGCACTGATTGCCGAAATCAGGATCTCGCCGCCGGCGAGCTCCCGATCGATCGCATCGTGCGCGGCCTGGCTCAGCGCTTTCTGCCTGCCGAGCCAGCACACGAGCGCAAGCGTGTCGAGCGTGATCATTACTCGTCCTGCTCGGCAGTGACAGGCTGCAACGCGTGCTTCAGGTTGAAATGCGTAATCGACGCGCGCAGCAGCTCCAGCGGATTTTCCTGCTTGCTGCGATACGGCCGGATTTCGATGGTGGGTTGCCCGCGGTCGGTGACGACCACGGTTTCGCCCAATGCCTCGACCTGACGGAACAGCTCGCAGGCCCGGGACTTGAAAATGGCTTTAGATACTCGCTTTTCCATGACGCTCTCCACCCAGCAAAAATCCAACGGTATTTTTTGTATCGGGCCGGTGCGCCCGCAGGCGAACACCCGCGATGCGTGCCCGACATTCTTTATCAACCTTGCTCTCAGTCGTTGCTTCCCAGCCTACTGCCAGGAGCTCCCTCAAGCTCCAATCCAACTCGCGGCGACAACTACCGTAACCGCGACACAGCCTGCAACGGTCGCGCCAATTCCTGCGCGCAACCGCTGCACTTTCACCTAATCAATTGGTTTTACACAGACCGCTCTGGCCATACCGGGTCGCGCCGGATAGCGGCGCGGCGCGTCTTGGCTTGCAATGTTTTGCCCCGTGTTATAGATCTTCGAATAGATGCAAACTTGCCCGAACGTTACCCTTAACGTTAGCGGATGTTAATGGCGCATGTTCGCGGCCGCCATGCGGAGTTTACCTAAGCTCCGAACCACTATCCGACCCCTCGACTGGACCCGCTAAATCAAGCCCGGCAAGGAGAAAGCTCGATGCAAGGCGTCGAAAGTACCGCGCAATATTTAATGCGAACTGGCTAACATCATCGCTGCTTGCGTCAGTCTTCGTCGTTCGATGCAGGGGGTCCTGATGAAGGCTCCGCATCGAAATGCAGGATCCACGCATGCAACGATTCGCGCGGCTTTACCGTTGCTCACTCGTCGACATCGGCCTGTCAAACCACCGCGCCGACGTCCTCGCCGACTTCGGGTCGCGCGAGACTCACCGCGGCGCCGTTCGCATCGAACAGCGTGACCGACGACGACGCCACCTTGATCCCGACACGCGCGCCGACCGCGTGCTGCGCGTCCTTCTTGTCGAGCTTCAGCGCAATCGCGTGCGCCATGCCATCGAGTCGAGCATGCAGGATCGAGACGTCGCCGAGATGCTCGACCAGTTCGACACGCGCGGCGAGACCTTCGTCGAGCGAGCCGATGCCCAGATGCTCGGCGCGCACCCCGAGCGTCAATTCGCCACTGACCGGCTGCGCCAGTCGGCCGGACAGCACGATGCGCTGGCTCGCGCCGGCGAGCGCCACGACGGTTTGCGCATCGCTTCGCGACACCAGCGTCGCGGTCAGCATGTTCATCTGCGGCGAGCCGATGAAGCCGCCGACGAAGCGGTTCGACGGCCTCTCATACAGGTCGAGCGGCGCGCCGGTCTGCTCGATGCGGCCTTTGTTGAACACGACGATCTGCTGGCCCAGCGTCATCGCCTCGACCTGATCGTGCGTAACGTAGATCATCGTCGTGCCGAGTTCGCGATGCAGCTTCGCGAGCTCGATACGCATCTGCACGCGCAGCGCCGCATCGAGATTCGACAGCGGTTCGTCGAACAGGAACACGCGCGGCTTGCGCACGATCGCCCGCCCGATCGCGACGCGCTGGCGCTGGCCGCCCGACAGCGCCTTCGGTTTGCGCTCCAGCAGATGTGTGATCTGCAGGATCTCGGCGGCACGGCCCACCGCCTCGCGCACTTCCTTTTTCGACTTGCCCGACAGCTTCAGCGAAAAGCCCATGTTTTCCGCGACCGTCATGTGCGGGTAGAGCGCGTAGCTCTGGAACACCATCGAGATGCCGCGGTCCGTGGGCTGCAGATCGTTGACGCGTACGCCGTCGATCAGAATGTCGCCGCCCGTCACCGACTCGAGCCCCGCGATCATGCGCAGCATCGTCGACTTGCCGCAGCCCGACGGTCCCACGAACACCGTGAACTGGCCGTCCGGGATGCGCAAGTCGATGCCCTGGATCACCTGCGGTCCTTCGCCATACGTCTTCGTGACGTTGCGCAATACGAGTTCGCCCATTTGATGCCTCCTCCTCGATCCTTGTACTTGCAGACCCCGCGTGACGCTATCCCACTGCCGCACTACTGTCGCGCCACGCGAGGTTCGATGCGCCCGTCGCCGGGCGTGCGCCTCAGCGCACGGCCGCGACGCTGGCGTGTTGCGCGATCACGTCGCGATACCACAACGCGCTGTCCTTCAGCGTGCGCTCCTGGCTCGCGTAGTCGACGTAGACCATGCCGAAGCGCTTGTCGTAGCCCGACGCCCATTCGAAGTTGTCCATCAGGCTCCAGGCGAAATAGCCCGCCACGTCGACGCCCTGTTTCACCGCGTCCGACAAGGCAGCGAGATGCAGGTCGTAGAAGCGCACGCGCTCGGCGTCGTGCACGCGGCCGTTATCGAGCACGTCTTTCGCCGCGCAACCGTTCTCGGTGATGTAGATCGGCGGCAACTTGTAGTCGGCGTTGATGCGCGTCAGCAATTCGGTGAGACCTTGCGGATAGACTTCCCAATCCATGTCGGTGAAGCCGAGCGCACCCGGCGGACGCTTCTCGCCCGATGCGCTCGCAAAGATCCGCGTGTAGTAGTTGACGCCGAGGAAGTCCATCGGCGTGCCGATCACGTCGAAATCGCCGCTCCGGATCACGTCCTGCGGACCGTTCGCGCCATACCATTCCAGCGCCTCGGCCGGATACTCGCCCTTGAACAGCGGGTCCATGTACCAGCGCACGAACTTCGCGTATTCGAGCGACGCGGCGGCCTGATCGTCGGGCGCATCCGTCGCGCCATGCGCCGGCGACTGGTTCAGCACGATGCCGAGCGGCGCCATCACGCCATCGGCGCGCAGTGCCTGCATCGCGAGACCGTGCGACAGCAGCAGATGGTGCGCGACATGCGCGGCCTTCTTCAGATCGGCGTTGCCCGGCGCGAAATAGCCGGTTGCGTTGCCGAGCCACGCGGTGCACCACGGTTCGTTGTGCGTCGCGATCGATGCAACGCGATCGCCGAGCACGCTGCCGATCTTGCGCGCGTAGTCCGCGAAGCGATAAGCGGTGTCGCGGCTTTCCCAGCCGTTTTGCGTATGCTGCAGCGACAACGGCAGGTCCCAGTGATACAGCGTTGCGAACGGCTGGATGTCGCGCTCGAGCAAACCGTCGACGAGGCGCTCGTAAAACGCGAGGCCCTTGTCGTTGAATGCGCCGCGGCCAGTCGGCTGCACGCGCGGCCAGGCGATCGAAAAGCGATAAGCCTTGACCCCGAGTTCGGCCATCAGGTCGAGGTCTTCCTCGACGAGGTGATAGTGATCGCATGCGACATCGCCGTTCTCGCCGTTCACGACCTTGCCCGGCACGTTGCAGAACGCGTCCCAGATCGACGGGCCGCGGCCGTCCTCATGCGCTGCGCCTTCGATCTGGTAGGAACTGGTGGCGACGCCCCAGACGAAGTCTCCGTTGAATCGATACGTCGACATAGATGATGTTGTCCTGAATCGTCACGCCTGCTAGGGCGTGAAAAATGAAAGAGAGAATCTCAAGCCTTGACCGCGCCGGTCGTCAGACCGTCGATCAGACGCCGCGAGGTGAATGCAAACAGCACCAGCAACGGCAGCACCGCGACCGCGGAGCCCGCCATCACCGCGCCCCAATCCGAATTGGTCGGACTTTGCAGAATGCGCAGAGCGAGCGGCAGCGTGTACATCGACGGCGAACGCAGCACGACGAGCGCCGACAGAAAGTTGTTCCACGCCTGAATGAAGCTGATCAGTCCAAGCGTACCCAGCGCCGGTCCGAGCAGCGGCATCACGATGCTCCAGTAGATGCGGAATTCACCGCAGCCGTCGATGCGCGCCGCCTCGATCAGTTCGGACGGAATCGCCGCCGCGACGTACTGGCGCATCAGGAACACGCCGAGCGCGGCGGCCGCGCCAGGTACGTACAGCGCGCGCGGCTGATCGATCCAGCCGAGCAGGTTCATCGTCATGAAGGTCGGAATCATGCCGAGGAACGGCGGCATCAGCATCGCGGTCAGCGCGATCGCGAACAGCGTCTTCTTGAAGCGGAATTCGTACATCGCGAACGCGTAGCCGGCCATCGACGTGACGAGCAGCGTCAGCACGGTTTGCATCGTGGCCGTATAGAAGCTCCAGCCGAGATTGCGCCAGAACGGAATGTGCCGCATCAGCGAGGCCATGTTGTCGAGAAACGCGCTGCCGAACCACAGAGGGGGCGGCATCGAGAAAATCTCGGAACTCGTGTGCGTCGCGAACACGAACATGAAGTAGAACGGCGAGAACATCAGCAGCGCGCCGACCACCACGATCGCGTAGCCGATATAACGGCCCTTGTTGCTCGACGATTTCATCGCTGTGTCTCCTCGTTCATGCCGCTGCGGTGAAAGATCCGCGTGTTCAACCACATCAACGCGCAGATCGAAATGAACAGCAGCCATGCGATCGAACTCGCGGTGCCGAAATCGCCGTCGTGGAATGCGGTGCGATACATATAGACGGCCGTGGTCAGACCGGACTGGCTGGTACCCATGCCTTCGTTCGGCAGCAGGATGAACGGCTCTTCGAACAGTTGCAGCCCACCGATGATCGACAGCGTGACCGCGAAGAAAATCATCGGCTTGATCAGCGGAATCGTGATGCGGGTGAACTGTTGCCAGCCGTTCGCGCCGTCGATGCGCGCGGCCTCGTAAAGGTCCTTCGGAATGGTTTGCAGCGCCGACAGATACAGCACCGTGTTCCAGCCGACATAGCGCCAGAAGATCACCACCGACACCGCCGGCTTGACGTTCTTCGGGTTATACAGCCACTCGATCGGATGCGCAGGGACGATCCAGTGCAGGCCGGGCAGCTTGCCGAGCTCGGCGATCGCGAGGTTGATCATGCCGAAGTCGGTCGAATACAGCGACGAGAAGATCAGCGCGATCGCGACGCTCGACGTGATGAACGGCAGGAAGTACAGGCCGACCACCAGGTTGCGCCAGCGGCGAAACGCGGTTTGCAGAAAGAACGCGAGCGGCAGCGCCACCAGATGCTGCGGCACGCCGGACATGATCGCCATCGACGCGGTGTTGTACAGCGACTTCCAGTACCACGGGTCGGTCAGCGTGAACGTGAAGTTCGACAGACCCACCCACTTCATGCTCGCGAGCCCCGCCGTCGCGTCCCAGCTCTGGAACGACAGATACAGCGAAAACAGCAGCGGGAACGCCATGAATAGCGCGAACAGCAGGAAAAATGGCCCGAGAAACAGGTAGGGTGCGACTTTCACCGGATCGAGCCGCGAAGTTCTGCGCGGCGCGGCGAACGGCGCGGGCGAGCTCAGCACGTCGCTCGCGCGCGCATCGCGGGCGACCTCTGGGGTCGTGGGCAGCGGGGTGTTCATCAATGGTTCCGTCCAGTCGGGCGTCGCCGGGATCGATGACCGGCCACGCTGTTTGCAGCAGACTTGCAGCGCACTGCGACACACTTCGGTCGCGGCACGCCGCGTGCCGCGATCTTGCATCGATACCGCTTAACGGCGCACCCGATGCGCGATCTGGTCCTGCGCTTCCTGGAGCGCCGTATGCACGTCTGCGCCGTCGTCGACGACCTTGTCGAGCGCCGAGTGCACCGCTTCCTCGGCGACCTGGTCGTACTTGCTACGCTGGATCGCCGGGATGTGGGAGGCTGCGTCACGCCAGATCAGACGCGCTTTCTCGTTGCCGAGGAATGCGACCGGCTCCGCGAAGAACGTATCGTTCTGCGCGGCGAGCAGCGCGGGGAATGCGTCGATCGAACGGAACGATGCGAGCTGCGTGTCCTGGCGCGTCGTCAGGAACTTGATGAATTCCCACGACATCGGCTTTTGCGTCGCCTTCGCCGGGATCGAGTAGAACGTGCCGCCGAACGATGCGTACGCGTTGTTCGGCAGATTGGCCGCGCGCCACAGACCCTTCGTGTCCGGGGCGATCCACGACGACAGGTGGCCACCGAGCCACGCGCCCATCATCTGCGTCGAGACGGTCCCGCGCTTGAAACTTTCGGCCCATTCGTTCGACCAGGGCGTGATCTTCGCGTCGAGACCGAGGTCGCGTGCTTTCTTCGCGAGCTCGAACGCCTTCACGAAACGCGGCGACGTGACGACCGGATTGCCGGCCTTGTCGAAGTACACGCCATCGCCTTCCTTCAGGTCGGCGCGAATGTAGATGTCCTCGATATCGCGCGACGATGCCATCAGGTACGCACCCGTCGCCTTCTTGATCTTCACGCCGGCCGCCAGGTACGAGTCCCACGACTTCGTCAGGTCGGCTTCGGTCACGCCCGCCTTGTCGAGAAGGTCCTTGCGATAGAACAGCGTGCCCGGACCGATATCGGCCGGCATGCCGACGATCGTGCCGTCCTGCGTGGTCGCCTGCGCGAACGTGTAGTTGATGAACTGGCTTTTGTACTGGCCCGCGTTATACGGCGCCTTCGACAGATCTTCGAGACCGCCGCCCGAGGCGAAGCGGCCGATAAAGCCGACCTCGACCGCCATCACGTCGGGCAGATTGGAGCTCGTCGCGAGTGCGGTGGTCATTGCGTTGTGGTGATCGGCGATCGCGAGCGACGAGACCTTGATGTCGACGTCCGGATGCAGCTTCTTCCACGCCGGAAGCGCGTCCTTGATTTCCTGATCCAGCTTCGGAAAGACCGCGACCGTCAACGTGGTGTTGGCGTGCGCGCCGACTGCGGCCAGGCTGAGCAGAACGGCGGCGGCAGAGCCTGAAAAGCGGAATTTCATTACTCGTCTCCTGAAGAACCCTGTTTGAATTGCATTTGATGAATACCCGGTTGCTGCGACCTACTTCCCCTGTTGTCTTTGTTGCTGCTTTGCTCGGTGCTGCTTTGCCTGGCGCTGAATGCGCTGCTGAATTTCTGCTTGACTGCCGATACCTGAAAGCGCTTTCACGTTGAGGCGAAAAAACAGCCGCTACGTAGGCGTATCCCCCCGTTTTACCGGCGGCGTGATTCGCCGCGTGGTTTCACGCGTCACGAGCGTGAGCGGAATCGGGCTTAGCGCGATCGACTGCTTGCGGATCATCTGCACGATGCCCTGTGCGGCGAGGCGGCCGATTTCGTAAGTCGGCTGGCGGACTGTCGTCAAAGGCGGCGTCATGTACGACGATGTCGGCAAATCGTCGAAGCCGACCAGCGACACGTCGTCGGGCACCCGCACGCCGCGGCGGAACATCGCGAGGCGCGCGCCGTACGCGGTTTGATCGTTTGCGCAGAACACCGCGCTGAACGATGGATGGCGCGCCATCAGGCGCTCCATCGCTGCGACGCCGCCCGTTTCGAGGTAATCGCCCTGCTCGACGAGATCGGCATCGAAGCCGATGCCCGCTTCCTCGAGCGCGGTCCGGTAGCCGACGAGGCGCTCGATCGCATCCTCGTGACTTGCCGGCCCGGCGATGAAGGCGATCTCGCGATGGCCTTGCTCGATCAGATGATGGGTCGCGTCGCGTGCGCCCTGCATGTTGTCGATCGGCAGGCCAGCGAGCGTCGCGCTGTTGTGTACCGAGCGGCCGAGTACGAGCATTGGCGCGTGCCGCGAGTAGTCGGTCAACGTCGACTCATCGAGTTGCGCGTGCAGCAAGATGATTCCATCGACGCGCCGCGCGATGAACTGCTCGAGGCGCGCCTTTTCGTCGTCGATGTTCCAGCGGCTGCTCACGAAGATCGGCGTAAAGCCCGGTTCGTACAACGACTCCTCGATGCCGCGCAGCCACTCGGCGTAAAACGGGCTCGACACCGCCTGCGTCAATACGCCGATCGTTTCGGTCCGCCCGCTCGCGAGACTGCGCGCGAGCACGTTCGGCCGATAGTTGAAACGCGCGATCGCCGCTTCCACCGCCTGCTGCTTGGCGGGAAGCACGCGCGCAGAACCGTTCAGGATCCGCGATACGGTGCTCGGAGAAACACCGGCCGCGCGCGCGATGGCTTCGAGCGTCACGTTGGGCGCAGCGGGTACGTCGGATACCTTGGGCGCGCCGGGTTTATCGTTGGAGCCGTCGTGGGTCATGAGTTCTGCCTGAATCCTGTGATGAAAGCGCTCTCAGATATGAAGAGGCGCACTACGTCCGGTGATGAATTCGAAAAAAAGAAAAAGCAGCCGATGCGACGAGGGTGGAGGAGGCGTCGCACCGGCCTCTCTATGAAAGAGAAAAATAAACAGTCCTTGAAACAAAGAGATCACTGCGATTGCTGATCAGGCAACCTCAACTCAGAACGAGGTCATGATCCCGGCGAACACGCCGGTCTGGCTATGACCATAGTTCGGGTTGCTGTTCGACGACGTGCCCGTCACCGCATCGAAGTTGTTGTTGCCGTACGGCCCGTTGCCGAGGTTCAGATTCGACGTCGAGCTGTTGTGCACGTAGCCGGCTTCCGTGTACAGGAACGTGCGCTTGGACAGCGCGTAGGTCGCAGCGAGCGTGAACAGCGTTGCATTGCCGTTGCCGTTGTTCGCGTTCGCGTGGTAGACCGCAGCCGTCAACAGCGTGGGCGACGTGACCTGCCATGCAGCGCCGACCCATTCGTGGTTCACACTGGTCGGCGCGCTCACGCCGAGAGGCTGCGACGCATCGGTTACGCCCACGCTCGCGTTGGTCGCGTCAGGCGCGCTCAGGTGCTGGTAGCCCGCGTACAGCTTGACCGGACCTAGCACGTACGTGCCGCCGACAAGGGCCATCCGCGAAGCAGAGTAGACGTTGTTGAACGAGCCGTTGGCGCCGCGCACTTCGTCATAGATCACGCGGACGTCGCCGTTGCCCCACGTGTACACACCTTCGACCGCGTTCGTACGACCCTGGCCGGTCGGCACGCCAGCCGAGTTGACAGGCGCCGAGTTCCAGCTCGTGTTGTTGGTCAGCGAATACTGGCCCTTCAGCACGAGGCCGCCGAGCAGCACCGGAGAGTTGTACTCCGCGCCGTTGCTGGTGCTCGCCCAGTTGCGACCGCGCACCAGTGTCGAGATCGCGTAGCGCTGCATCACCTGCGGGTCGGTGCCCCAGCTGTCCTGCGAAAGTTCGCCGGCGCCGAGGTTACCGATCTTGAACAAACCCCAGTGGTCGTTCGTCAGGCCCACCGTCGCGTGGCGGCCGAACAGATTGCCGGCGGATGCACCGGTCATCGTGTTGAGCTGTCCTTCGAGCTGGAAGACCGTCTTCGTGCCGCCGCCGATATCTTCGGCGCCCTGCAGGCCGAACCACGAGCAACCCCAATCGCCGCTTTGCGCTGACCACGCGTGGCCGCCCGGGAGGCCGGTTTCAAACTGGATGCCGTTGTCGATACGGCCGTACAACGTGACGCTGCTCTGCGCATGGGCCACCGTCGTCGCGGCTGCCATCACCGACACAGCAATAAGCTTCTTCTTCATTTAGATATCCTTATATATATATTTTGGCGTCTCCAAGCCGCACAGGACGCACGCGTTCTCACACGTTTTCCCTCTTGCCGAAATGTTCGCTACTTATTCGCTTCACATTTCGAGGCGATTATAGGGATGGCCTCGCGCCGCGCATCAAACTAACTGCTCAGGGAAAACGCTGTTATCGATAACAGTTGCGCGCCGGACGATCCCGCAGTAGCGCCCTGCTTTGTGACCATTACGTGATGGTCACAAGCGTCGGAAATCCGTTTGAACTCATGCACCGAAACGATGGGCGAATCCGTCTCGCGCGTCGCTCAGCGCTTGCTTAACAAGGAAGACGCGCTCGAATGCAAGCAAAATTTCGCGCTTGATGTTGCGAAGATGCAACGAGCCGTCTCGCTTGCATTGCCGGTTTGGGCTTGACGAACTGGCGCAGGAGCCGCCAGCAGTGGTGGACATTAGCGACTATCATCAATGCATACGATGTCGGGCAACGAGCCGGGCTCAGCCGCGTAGCAGGCTGAGTGCGGGATTGTCAGCTCATCCGTCTGGCTCTCGCGCTCCAATACGAACGCTCCAACCAGCTTCCATCCCCGGCTCTCGCTGTTCCCCCGCCACGCCGCACATGCGACGTCCCGCTCGAACACGCTGCCCTTGCAACTTTTCTGCGGGCGACGGCACGACCGCCCATCGCCCCGACTGGCAAAACCTCGGCGCGCAACCGCGATAACCGCGACGCATGCAGTGAAATGAGGATTTTGTCCAGTGCACTTCCGACGCCTCGCATCGAGTCGAACCGGAAGATTTGCCGGCGGATTTTGCCGACACACCTTGGCACTCTAAGGAGGTATCGTGAAAACAGCCCTTGTTTCTACACTCGCGCTGCTGATTTCAAGCGCAATAGCGCCGGCGGCCCATGCCCAGGATTCGCAAGCCACTGACCAACAACTCGCCCATAGCGTGCGGGTCGCGGAGGCGCACAGCGGAGTCGGGATGTCACATGTGTTCGTCTTTGCCCACTCGGGGCAGATCACGCTGCTCGGATGGGTGCCAGAGCGGGACCATGTCGCGCGTGCCGAGCAGAGTGCGATGTCGGTTCCGGGTGTCACCTCGGTGGACAACCGGCTCTCGCCCGACGCTGGCTCGCTGAACGGGCATTGAAATCAAACTGAATCGCGGCGCGGACGACGATTGAAGCAAACCCGCGCGTTCAACGGATTCGGTTTTCCTGTCTCGCCAGTTGGGATTCATTGACTGGCGCCCTGTTTCGCGCCGTTAGCCGCGCGTCGGTTCCGTGCAATCCCCATCTGAAAGCGCTTTCAACCGACGCCGTGTCAAGCCGGTCGACTCGACGCTGATTCACCATCCATGTCTCGTCGATATGTCAGGTAAATCCCTCATAGCGGGGCTGACAGAGGCTGCTTAACATCCCATGTTACCGGTAACGGTAAACATAGTTACAGAAGACATCCGAACCGGCATTGCGTCACAAGGAGACCAGGAGTGCGTCCTTTGAGGACTTCAATGCGCATGCTCTGCGCAGCCGTCGCCGTTTGCGCGCTCGCAACCGCAGGCTGCGCGCACAACCAGGCCGCCGTCGCTCATGACGGCCAGCCGCTCGCCGCGGCGCCCGCTGAGGCGCTGCCGTCATTGCGCAGTGTGATGGCCGCGCACTTCAAGGTCGGCGCGGCGATTGAACCTGATTCAATCGACAGTCCCGCCGACGCGGCGCTCGTCGCCGCCCAGTTCTCGAGCCTGACCGCCGAGAACAAGATGAAGCCGGGCACGATCGGCGTCGCGGAAGGCAAGTACAACTTCGAACCGGCCGACAGGATCGTCGCGTTCGCGCAAGCGCACGGCATTGCGGTGCGCGGGCACACGCTCTTGTGGCACTTCAAGGCCGGCGACTGGACCGAGGCGCCGGACTGGTTCTTCGCCGGCGATCCGAAAGATCCGCTCTATCACGACATCGTCGCGAAGCGGCTCGATCGATATGTAACCGACGTCGTCACACATTTCCGAGGCAAGGTCTACGCGTGGGACGTAGTCAACGAAGTGATCAGCGACGATCCGCATCAGGTGTATCGCGAAGACAGTCCGTGGTATCGGACGCTTGGCAAGGACTACATCGCGATCGCCTTCCGCGCGGCGCGCGCGGCGGACCCGAACGTGAAGCTCTATATCAACGAGTACAACACCGACGATCCGGGCAAGCGCGCAAAGCTGCTCGCGGTGATTCGCGATTTGCGCGCGCAGGGCGTGCCGATCGACGGTGTCGGGCATCAGATGCATATCAGCGTAAATTGGCCACCTCTGCCGAACATCAAGCAGGCGTTCGACGACGTCGCCGCGCTCGGCCTCGAAAACCAGGTGACCGAGCTCGACGTGAGTCTCTATGCCGATCCCGGTGAATGCTGGAGCGATCCGCATGCATGTCTGCCGGACCTCGGGCATCCAGTGCCGAACGACATCATGCGCGCGCAGGCCGAGCGTTATCGCGCCGTGTTCGCTCTGTTCGAGCAGGAGCCGAGCATCAAGGCGGTCACGTTCTGGGGCTATTCGGACAAGCACACGTGGCTGACGTCGACGCCGGTGCCGCGCAACAACCTGCCGCTACCGTTCGATGCGAACCTGCAGCCGAAAGCGGCGCTGTGGACGATCGTCGATTCGTCGTATCAGCCGTAACGTCGATCTTCGAGCCGAAAAGCAGGCGGCCCGCGGTAGGTGCGGTCCGTCTGGTCACATCTCACGAGGGTGGCAGTGCAATTGCCGTCAGCTTGATTCAAAGCATCGAGATGATTTCAAGGCTCGTCCGAGCCGACCTGCTCGAGCGCATTCAGATTTTCGGGGAAATCGTCGGGCGAACCGTCGGCGGTTTCATGCGTGCGCGGCGGTGACTTGACGACCGGCGGCGGCATCTTTCCGATGCCTTCGTCGATACGCTGCAGCAGATACGGGAAGAACGGATTCGACGCGATGCGGAACATCGAATCGAGCGTCAGAATCAGTGTGCCGCGTTCGCCGCGCGGCGCGAGCGTGCCGAGGTTCTCGTTGAAGTTCTCCGAATCGTCCGGCGCGATGCCGTACAGCGCGTCGGTGATCGGGAATGGAATCGCGACGTGCGACAACGAGAAAATATCCTGCGGATAGTCGATATCCAGCGGCTTGACACGCGTTTGCACTTCGCCCGCATAAACGCTGCGCTCGACAGTATGCGCTGAATCCGGCGACACGTTGGCGATCACCGTCGTGCGATAGTTCTGCGGACCGATGCGCAGTAGGCGCGAGAGCGCCGTGTACGACGCGGAGCGCAGGAAGGTCCTGAAGCGCACGCTGCGGTTCACGTCGAACAGCACGACCTCGCTGCCGTTCTCAGGCAGCTTGTCGTAGAGCGCCGACATCACCGCTGGCGTGCTGACCGTGAAATCCGTCACCGACTGGAACGTGAGGATAGGCGGCAACTTATCGAGCCGGTTCTCGCGCTCGAGCCGCGCAATCTGTTCCTGAATCACGCTCGTGAGGAGAAAGGACTGTCGCGCGCCATTCACAGGAAACGAGTTGTACTTGAACGGGTTGAACTCCGGCACGATGCCGAGCCACGCGGCGCGCGCGAAAGCCGGCAGCACCGCGGGTAATCCGGCGAGACCGGCAAAGCGTGCGTAACGCGTGACGCCGATCATCGGCGAGATCAGCACGACGCGCGTCGGACGCGCGAGCGCGGGATTCTCGATCGCGTCGAGCGCATATTGCAGTGCGAGCGCGCCGCCGTTCGAAAACCCGACCAGCTCGATCGGCTTGTCCGGCCCCACGCGACGGCGCGCTTCACGCACCGCGAGCCGAGTGGCCGCGGTCCAGTCCTGCCAGTGCACGTCGACGAGCCCCGCCGGCACCGTGCCATGTCCGGGTAAGCGGATGCCGATCGCGACGAAACCGCGATCACGATATCGACGCGCGATATGCCGCATGCTGTACGGCGCATCCGTCATGCCGTGCAGCAGCACGACCGCGCCGACGGGTGGCCCCGACGGCTCGAGAATGTACGAGTGATTCCAGTTTTCGGCGAAATGCCACGGAAAAATCGGCGAACCCTCGTAATAGCGGTTCGCCGGAATGCGCTCGGACGGCCGCAGCTTTTCAACGACATTGACGCGCACGTCGTCGAAAATCCGATTTTCCGCTTTGATGTATGCGTTCCAGTCGGCGGTGTCCATTTCCTCGACGGTCATTTCGCGCGGCACATAGGTGTGCCATACCGACAGCTCCGGCCCGCGCTGCGAATTCCACACGCGTAGCCCCCAATGCGAGCACCGCCAGCAGCACCAGAATCCATGCACTTATCTTTATTACCTTCAGTGACGTGCGCAGCATTCGTGTTCTCTTGATGAGATGAAGGTTGCACCGCGCGCAGGCTGCTCTCTGCGTGGTGTGCGCATGCCGCCATCGCGGCGGCTTCCGATGTGGATATCCTAAGGGCTTTTAATCATCGGTTCAAACTTTGTCGGCCGGGCGGGCAACGCGACGTCGACAGCGGCCCGAGTATGAACGGATTATTTTCATGACGAACTGGGGATGCGCGATGTCGCGAGCGCGAATGAATTCGCCCCATTCGCTTCGCTACTTGACATTCGACGTGAGGAAAATGGCACGGAATGCATACGGCGTCGCGGGGAAGGGAGAGGTGCCCCATGGAAGAACGGTCCTTCAGCGACGCCTCGGAAATCGCTTCACTCGACGGCCGTGGAATGCCTGATCAAGGCCTGATCGGGCCGTGCGCTTCAGTAACGAAGCCGGGACGTGACCCAGGTCGCGCCCCAGCCTTTCCTGCTCGCCGGTAATTACTGACGGCCGCGGATATTGCCGGCCACGCCGCCCGCCGCGCCGCCGATGATCGCGCCGGTCCACGCATCGCCGCCGGAGATCGCCGCGATGCCCGCACCGGCGCCCGCGCCAAGTGCCGCGCCGCTCACCGTGCCCTGCGTCTGCGGGCTCATGTCCGTGCAACCGATCATCGCAGCCAGTGCGCCAATACTGACGATCCACCCAAGTCGTTTCATGATCGTTCTCCTTACTGATTTTTCTTCATGCCGGGCACGACCATCTGGAACCAGAGGGTCTCGATCACCGGGTGTTGGATCATCGTGGGATTGGCGGCGTAGTAGCCGTCGAGGCCTTGACGCACGCTGTCCAGTGTCTGGCCTTGCATGCCCTTGCCGAAGCGCTGTGCGATGTCATTGCTGTTCGCCGTGTTGCCGGCATAGGCGCGCTCAACGTCGATCAAATTCGAGATGCCGACCAGATACGCTTTCTTCTGCTCATCGGTCGACTGCATCCATTGCTGGCCTGTGACAATTGGAATGCTCTCCGCACGCGCCACGTTGCCCATCATTGCCAGCGATAGAAAAGTCAGAGATAACAGCGTTCGCCATTGTGGTTTGCTTGCCATCACATACTCCAAAGAAGTTATGTTCTCCAGCGGCCCGCCGGCGACCGCATCCGGCGGCGTCGATCGCGTTATTTGGAAGAATGGTCTGTGTGTCTCGTCGAATCTCCTTTCAGGTTCACCGGTCGGCGTGGTTCGCCGGTTCGGCTTCTATTGGCGTTGGGTCGTATCAGCGAATAGACACCTTGATGGCAGAAAATCTCATGGCGGATTGGAGTGATTTGCACACATGCCGTATGCGCGCAACGATTGGACTCGTGTCGGCCTCGCCGCGTAATACACGCTATAGAGTCTACAGCCTTTTCTGTAATTTCCAAGCCCGTTTCCTCTCGATGCGCGGCGCGTGACATTTGTGTCAAATTTCATTCGGCAAGCGAAAGGATACGATGCAATGCGCGTCGACACTCGTCAGCTATCCTGCGCTCGATTTGAGCGCCCGTGATATTGCTAGCGATTCGTTATCGACGGCCATTCAGTGTTCTGGCCACGCAATGCGAAAACAGCTTTTGTTTTGCCTGAATGTTCGGCTTCCTGATTAGATCGTCAATCGAAAACGATTCGGATTTATCTATTTCCGGTCGAGGCGTTGCTTCTTCTGATGGCAGCACCAACCAGCAGTGAAACAGATGCGATTTTATGGTTGCGTTTGTCGATCATCTTTATTTTCGGTGGATCACATGTTGCCTGCGGCGGAGGGGCTGCGCAGCAGCGAAGGGGGTGGCGGTGCGCGGTTGACCGTTAGTTGCGTGATGAGTAGCGTGACGGGACGCGGTTTCAAATGCGTACGTGCTCGTCATTAACAGTCTCTAGCTTGTATTTGCTAAATACAGAGTATAGACTGTATCTGTTATTTACAGGTTTTGGGCTGTTACGCCGCCGCAGCCGAACCGGAGATCGACCGTGGACTACGCCATCAAGACACTGAGCCAACTCAGACCGATCCTGCAGGGCTTCAGGAAGGCCGCCGGCCTCACTCAGGCCGCGATGGCCGCGCATCTCGGGGTCACGCAACAGACCTACGCGCAACTCGAAGCGAATCCGGCGACCGTCAGCGTCGAACGGCTCTTCAGGGTGTTGCGGGTCTTGCAGGTCGATCTGAAGCTCGCGCAGAGCGGATCGACGCAAAGCATGGCCGTGGAAGACGCCGCGCCGGCGCCGAACCGCTCCCGCCGCGCCGGGAGCGGAACGCCGGCCGCCGGAGCGCCGGTCGCCGGAACGCCGGTCGACGCAAAAAGCAACGCTAAACGCGCCACGCGCGTGCCGCTCAAACCGGGACCGTCGGCGCAAAAGCCCAAAGCGGTCAAACCCGCCAAGGCAACCAAAGCGGCCAGCACCAGCAAGAAACGGGAGGACTGGTAAGCATGGCGCGCAGCACACCGAACCGTCTGAATCTGTGGATGAACGGCCTGCGGGTCGGCGCCTGGGAAACGACACGCAGCGGCGAACGTCTGAGCTATGCCGACGAATGGATCGACGATCCGCAAGGACGTCCGCTATCGCTGTCACTGCCGTTCACACCGGGCAATCAGGCATATCGCGGTCAGATCGTCGCCGACTATTTCGACAACCTGCTGCCCGACAGCGAACCGATCCGGCGCCGCATCGCCGCGCGCTACCGGACCGGCAGCGCCGCGCCGTTTGCGTTGCTCACCGCGCTCGGCCGCGACTGCGTCGGCGCATTGCAACTGCTGTCGCCGGACGAAGAGCCGAGCGATCTGACGAGCATCCACGGTCGCGAACTCAGCGACAGCGAGATCGCGGCGTTGCTACGCGGCACGACGACGGCGGCGCCGCTCGGGCAGCACGATCCGCTCGAAGACCTGCGTCTGTCGATCGCCGGCGCGCAGGAAAAAACCGCGCTGCTCCGTCATCGCAATCGCTGGCTGCTGCCCGAAGGCAGCACGCCGACCACGCACATCTTCAAGCTGCCGCTTGGGCTCGTCGGCAACATGCGCGCCGATATGCGCACGTCGGTGGAAAACGAATGGCTGTGCTCGCAGATCGTCGCGGCCTACGGGCTGCCCGTCGCGCGTTGCGAAATCGCGCGATTCGATGAGCAGAAGGTATTGATCGTCGAGCGCTTCGATCGCCGTTTGTCGAGCGACGCCACGTGGATCGTGCGTCTGCCGCAAGAGGACATGTGCCAGGCCACTGGCACGTCGGCGCTGCACAAGTACGAGTCCGATGGCGGTCCGGGCATCGAGACGATCATGGAGATACTCGCGAGGTCCACACGCGCGACGGCGGACCGGCGCAACTTCTTCGCGACGCAGCTGGTTTTCTGGCTGCTCGCCGCGACCGATGGCCACGCGAAGAACTTCAGCATTGCGCATCTGCCCGGCAATCGCTACGAATCCACGCCGCTTTATGACGTGCTGTCCGCGCATCCGATCATCGGCAGCGGCGCGGGGCGCCTCGCGGCGCAAAAAGTGAAACTGGCGATGGCGGTTCGCGGCAAGAACGTCCACTACCTGCTCAATCAGATCCAGCGCCGGCATTGGGTGGCCGAAGGACAGCGCGTCGGTTTTTCCGCCGCGGACGTCGATACGCTGATCGATCAGTTGACCGCGCAAACGGAGACGGTGATCGACGCAGTCTCGTCGCAACTGCCCGCCGCCTTTCCGCTGGACGTGGCCGATGCGGTCTTCGACGGCATGCGCCGGCTGAACCGGAAGCTCGCGCAGTAAAGCGCCGCCATCCTGACCGACGCGCGGCACCACGGCAACCTCACGCCCGCCGCGCCGCCGCACCATCGGTCTTCGCCGACGCACGCCACTGCACGCTCAGCAGATGCTCGCGCATGCATTGCGCGGCCGCATCCGCATCGCGCGCTTTCAGCGCATTGACGATCGCCTGATGCTGTTGCGCGAAAAACTGCCGCGTCTCCTGCGCGGACGTTTTCTCGCGCACCTCCGGCTTCACCCGCATACCGTTGATCACCTCCATCAACGCAATCAACGCGGGATTACGCGTGGCATGTCCGATCAGCAAATGAAAGCGATGATCCCATTGCTGCCACTCGTCGTCGTTTTTCGCGGCGGCATTTTTGCGTGCGCATTTCTCCAGTTCCTGCAGGTCGTCGCCACTCGCTTTCGTCGCGGCCAGCGCGGCCAGCGCCGGCTCGAACAGCAGCCGCATTTCGGCAATATCCGCGGGACTGGTGCCGGCGCGCAAGCCGCGCAGCGTCGGCGCAAACTTCAGCGGCCGCGCGCCCAGATAGGTGCCGCGGCCGACGCCGCGCCACACGCGCCCCGACGCCTCGAGCGAAGCGAGCGCCGCGCGCAGCTCGCGGCGGCTCAC
Organism: Paraburkholderia sp. RAU6.4a; assembly: GCF_050435625.1. NCBI lineage: Bacteria > Pseudomonadati > Pseudomonadota > Betaproteobacteria > Burkholderiales > Burkholderiaceae > Paraburkholderia > Paraburkholderia sp. RAU6.4a. The sequence goes on along the minus strand of NZ_JBNDKQ010000001.1, from coordinate 236,061 downwards.
GTCCAGTTCCTCGGCGAGCTTTCGTTCGGGCGGCAGCGCGTCGCCGTCCTTCAACTGATGATCGGCGATGTAGTCGAGCAGCGCATCCAGTACCGGTTTGTCCATGTTGTCCACTGAACCAATTTGTATTGGTCCCAACGATACCAGAATCGCGGCGGCATGACATACCAGCACCCGGTGATTTTTGATTCGCTATACTGGGTCGCATATTGATGGTTAACACCGGGTGCAACCCGGCTTCGTTAGTTTTACGCTTTCATTTTCTCCAATTGAACCACTCCATATTGGTTCTTCCATTCGGACCGTCGTCGCCAAGGAGTCGCGCATGTCGTTTACAACCCGTCCAGAACTGATCGGCACCTTCGGCATGGTGGCCTCGACGCACTGGCTCGCGAGCGCATCGGCGATGGCGGTCCTCGAAAAAGGCGGCAATGCGTTCGACGCCGCCGCAGCAGCCGGCTTCGTCCTGCAGATCGTCGAGCCGCATCTGAACGGTCCGGGTGGCGAGCTGCCGGTGGTGTTCTACAGCGCGCGCGAAGAACGCGTGCGCGTGCTGTGCGGACAAGGCGTGACGCCCGCGCGCATGACGATCGAGCGGATGCGCAAGATGGGGCTCGACGTGGTGCCGGGCACGGGCCTGCTGCCCGCGGTCGTGCCGGGCGCATTCGGCGCGTGGATGGCGCTGCTGCGCGACTATGGCCAGTTGCCGCTCGAAGAAGTGCTGAGCTATGCGATCGGCTACGCGGAAAACGGCTATCCGGTGCTGCCACGCATGGCATCGTCGATTCTCGCGATTCAGGACTTCTTCCGCACCGAATGGACGACCTCGGCCGAGCAATGGCTGCGCAACGGCGAGGCGCCGATGCCGAACCAGTTGTTCGCGAATCCCGCGATCGCCGAAACCTACAAGCGCATCCTGCGCGAGGCGAATACGCGCAGCGATCGCGCCGAGCAGTGCGAACGCGCGCGTGATGTCTTCTATCGCGGCTTCGTCGCCGACGCGATCGACCAGTACTTCCGTTCGACCGCCGTGCTCGACACCTCGGGCCTGCGCAATAGCGGTCTGCTCGATGCGGGCGATCTCGCGCGCTGGGAGCCAACCTACGAAGACCCGGTGTCTTACGACTACGCGGGCATGCGCGTGCACAAAACCGGCCCGTGGGGCCAGGGCCCGATGTTCCTGCAACAGCTCGCGCTGCTGAAGGGTTTCGATCTCGGCGCGATGGACCCCCTCGGGCCCGATTTCGTGCACACGGTGATCGAGTGCTCGAAGCTCGCATTCGCCGATCGCGAAGTGTTCTACGGCGACCCGGCGTTTTCGCATGTGCCGATGGACGTGCTGCTCAGCGACGCGTACAACGACGACCGGCGCCGCCTCATCGATCCGCGCCGCGCGTCGTTCGAATTCCGCCCCGGGCTGCTCGGCGACAGCGAGCAGCGCGCCGCGCGCATCGTCGCGAATGCCGGGCGCGAGCAGGCCGGCGGCTTTGGCCAGGGTGAGCCGACGTTCGCGCCGCTGCCCGAATTGCGCGGCGATACCGTGCATCTCGACGTGGTCGACCGCTGGGGCAACATGGTGTCGGCTACGCCGTCGGGCGGCTGGCTGCAGGCGTCGCCGGCGGTGCCGGGGCTTGGCTTCAACGTCACCACGCGCGCGCAGATGTTCTGGATGGAAGAAGGCCTGCCTTCGTCACTCGGCCCGGGCCGCCGGCCGCGCACCACGCTGTCGCCGACGCTCGTCACGCGCGACGGCAAACCGTACGCGGCCTTCGGCACGCCGGGTGGCGACCAGCAGGATCAGTGGTCGCTGCAGCTGTTCCTCAAGCACGTGCATGGCGGCATGAACTTCCAGGCCGCCGCCGATGCGCCCTCGTTCCAGACCGCGCACTTCCCCGGCTCGTTCTATCCGCGCGCGATGCAGCTCGGCAAGATGTCGGCCGAGTCGCGCTTTCCGGACAGCACGCTCGCCGAACTGCACGCGCGGGGCCATGACCTCACCGTCGCGGAACCGTGGGCGCTCGGCCGGGTCTGCGCGGTTGCGATCCGCAACGGTTTGATGCGAGGCGCCGCTACACCGCGTCAGATGCAGGCCTACGCAATCGGCCGATAAGCGGCCCGAAGCAGCCATCAGCGCAGAACGCGTGGCCTCGCCGCGCCATTTCCTTCAGGAGAAGTTGCCGTGTCCGCCGTCGCCGCCCGTCTTGAAAGACTTCCCCTGTCGAGCTTTCACCGCAGACTGCTGCTGATCGGCGGGCTCGGGTACATGTTCGACGGGCTCGATTCGTCGTCGCTCGCGTTCCTGCTGCCGGTCGTCAGCAAGCTGTGGCAATTGACGAGCGCTGAGACCGGGCTCGTCGCGAGCAGCACCTATATCGGCTACTTTTTCGGCGCGTTCCTGTCGGGTGTGCTCGCCGACGTGATCGGCCGGCGCCGCATCATGATGAGCGCGCTCGCCATCTATTGCGTCGCGTCGCTCGCGAGCGCGACCGCGCACGACTGGCACACGTTCTTCGCGCTGCGCGTCGTCGCGGGCTTCGGTTCGGGCGCGGAGACGGTCGTGATCGCGCCGTTTCTCGCCGAGTTCGTGCCGCGCCGCTATCGCGGCATTTTCTGCGGCGCGCTGGTCGGCTTCATGTCGTTCGGCTATCTGACCTCGTCGATTCTCGGCTTCGCGGTGGTGCGCAACTTCGTCGACGGCTGGCGCTATCTGGCCGTGATCACGTCGCTGCCCGTCGTGATGCTGCTGTGGTGGCGCCGGACGCTGCCGGAATCGCCGCGCTGGCTCGAAAGCCAGGGCCGCGCGGCCGAAGCGAACGGCATCGTCGGCCGCATCGAAGCGGCGTTCGTCGAGCGCGGCATTGCGCTTGCGCCCGTGACTGCGAACCACGCGCTACACGCGCTGCCCACGCCGGCCTCGACGCCGGCGCGCGGCAACGCGTGGCGCAACGTGCTCACGCTGTGGTCGCCGCGACTCGCGCGCACGACCGCGGTCAGCTGGCTGATGTGGTTCTCGGTCGCGTTCGCGTACTACTCGTTCTTCGCGTGGATCCCGAGCCTGCTCGTCAAGGAAGGGCTGACGATGACGAAGAGCTTCGGCTATTCGATTGCAATCTATGGCGCGCAGATTCCCGGTTACTTCTCGGCGGCGTGGCTCAACGAAAAGATCGGCCGCAAGGCGGTGGTCGCTTCCTACATGCTGTTCGGCGGCATCGCCGCGATCACGCTCGCGTTTTCTCACACCGGCATACAGATCATGACCGCGGGCATCGCGCTGTCGTTCTTCATGAACGGCGCGTTCGCCGGCGTCTACGCTTACACGCCGGAAGTGTTTCCCACCGCGGTACGCACGACGGGCACGGGCTCGTCGTCATCGTTCGGCCGCATCGGCTCGGTCAGCGCGCCGATCCTCGTCGGCCTCGTTTATCCGCTGTCCGGTTTCCTCGGTGTATTCGCGATGACCACGACGGTGCTGGTGATCGGCGCATGCGTGGTGTTCTTCCTCGGCATCGAAACGCGCAACCGCTCGCTCGAAGATATCGAGGCGAGCGAACTCGAACCGGCTCGCGACGCGCGAGGCCAGCTGAACTCCACCCGCATGCACGGCTAAACGCACTGCGACTTTTCACACTTTCCGATGCAAACGCGATGCAAATGATGCAAGGCAACCTGACCGAACCCGCACCGCACGATACGCAGATGCTGGATATCGCAGACCTCGAGCGTCTCGCGCTGGCGATGCGCCTGAAGAACCAACCGCTCGAGCTGTTCCGCGCGGTTCACGCGGTGGCGGCAAAGGCGATAGGCCTAAGCCTGTTCACGATCATGTCCTACGATGCGCGGCGTCACGAGGTCGAACGGGTCTACACGAACCTGCCGGACATCTATCCACTGGGCGGCCGCAAAAAGAAGCAAGGCACCGCGTGGGCGCGACAGATACTTCAGGATCTGAAGCCGTTTCGTGCCGCCACGTCGCAAGGCATTCGCGAGGCCTTCGACGATCATGCGGTGATGACGGGTATCGGTCTCGGCTCGATCCTCAACATTCCGATCGCCTATGATGGCGTGTGCATCGGTACGATGAACCTGACCCACAAGGAAGGCTGGTACACCAGCCGTCATGAAAGCATAGGCCTCCTGATCGGCGCCTTCCTTGTCCCCGCTCTGCTCAAGCAGAATATGGCATCCCCCGCTCGCGCCGCCCGTTCATGAAAACACCATCCGACCTGCAAAACTATCGAGCGGTGACCCATTCCGCCGTCTCGCAAGGCCGCTGGGTGCTGGTCTTCGTGCTCGCCTACCTCGCGCTGATCGCCGATGGCGCCGACGTGATGATGTACGGCCTCACCCTGTCGCGCATCAAGGACGACTTCGGGCTGACCAATGTCGAAGCGGGCGCGCTCGGCAGTCTGACCTTGCTCGGCATGGCGATCGGCGGCATTGTCGGCGGCTGGGCGAGCGATCGTCTCGGCCGCGTGCGGGTCATCGCATGGGCGCTCGCGCTGTTCTCGCTCGGCGCGGGGATGCTCGGGTTCACGCACAGCTTCGTCGAATTCGCCCTCGCTTCCGCGGCGGTGCGCTTTATCAGTTCGCTCGGCATTGGCTGCATGGTGCTGGTCACCACGCTCGTAGCCGAATATGTGCCGACAGAACGGCGCTCGCTGGTACTCGGCATGCTGCAAACCGGCATTTCGGCCGGCTATATCGTCGTGATCGCACTCAGCAACTGGATCCTGCCGCAGTACGGCTGGCGCACGCTGTACTACGTGTCTGCCGTGCCGGTGCTGCTCGCATTCGTGATCAAGTTCGCGGTGCCCGAACCGGCGGCATGGCTCGCGAGCCGGGCTGCCGACCGTGCGAGCAAAACGCGGCTCGTCGACAATCGCTACGCGCAGATTTTCCGCGACCGCCAGGCGCGCACGATGTTCATCCTGTGGACCTTCGCGTCAGTCTTCGTGCTGTCCGGCTTTTACGGCCTGAACAACTGGCTGCCGACGTATCTCGAGAAGGAATTGCACATCAAGTTCAGCTCGCTGACCGGCTATATGATCGGCACATACGTGGTCGCCTTCATCGGCAAGATCTTCGCGGGCTGGCTCGGTGACCGCTGGAGCCGGCGCGGCGTGTACGTGCTCGGCTGTATCGGTGCGGCACTCTTTCTGCCCGTGATCATTTTCTGGCACACCCACGACAACATTTCCACGCTGATGCTTGTCTTCGGCTTTCTGTACGGCGTGCCACTCGGCACGATCGGCACATTCATGTCGGAGAGTTTTGCGACGTCGGTGCGCGGCACCGCGGTGGGCGGCTCGTATAATCTCGGGCGCTTCTGTTCGGGGGCGGCGCCGATCGTCATCGGTTTTATCGCGACGCAGTTTTCGATCGGACTTGGCTTTCTCGTGGTCGGCGCGGTGTTCTTTTTGAGCGGCGTGACTGCATTGTTCGTTCCCGACCGGCTATACGACACGCAGCATTAAATCGACGCGAAAATGACGAAATCATGTCGTGTCGATGAATGGCCCAGGTTCCGGCGCTAAAACTGGTCGCCGGATAGCCCGGGCACCACGAGGAAGCATTACTGGGTTCCGGCGACAATGTCTGAAATGGTCCAGTTGTTCGTCGTTACGAGCACATAGTCGCCATTGACACCCAGCCATTTGTGCCCGCGCGGCGGCGCATTGAGGCCATGTCCGCGCCAGTCGTCCATCATGAAGTTGTAGTTACGGTATTCGGCCGGCACACGTTGACCTTTATGCCAGTCACGGTGCGGAATCGTCGGCATCACCTGCTGACGGCCCGTACCGGCCATCTGGCCGCCGCCCTGGTCCTTCATGGGCCCAGCCGCAATCGCGAGCGCGGACATACCGGCAAACGACAAGGCGACGAGTTGCGCAACAAAGCGATTATTCATATTCGAACCTCCGTGCGGTGGATGAAAGCTCCGAGCATTCACGCGATTGACGTGAAAAGTGATGGTCCAGCTACTCGCAGATTCATTAACTCCAACTTCATTGCAGCGATCGCTGGTCTATCGAATGTAATCCTTGCAAATCGCGAGATATCAAATTCGATAATTCAGGCGCGAAGTCGTTAAAAAGTATAGTAAAAGGAAGTTCGACTTCAAGCCGGACCTGCCCACCACTACCGCGTGCGTCAACCCGGCGATTAGCGGGGCGATTCGATTCGTCGCGTCGATCGTCTGGACGGATCGCGCCGTTCCTGGCGGCGGCGCAAGCGCACGCGGCGCTGTCGCCCGCTCGCCACTTCAACGAGCGGGCGACACTTTGCCGGTCACCGGCCAGATTGATTCGCTTGACTGATCAATAGTCGACCGCATCGCGGATGATCGGGCAGGTCATGCAGTGACCGCCGCCACGTCCACGGCCCAGCTCCGCACCGACGATCGTAATCACCTCGATGCCCTGCTTGCGCAACAGCGTGTTCGTGTACGTGTTGCGGTCGTATGCATAGACGACGCCCGGGGACGCGCACACGAGGTTCGCACCGCTATCCCACTGCGTGCGCTCGCGTTGATAGTCGCTGCCGCCCGCCTCGACCACGCGCAGATGCTTCAGCCCGAGCGCCTCGGCGACGACGTCGGTGAACGGCTTGTTTTCGGCGTGCAACTCGACGCCGCTCGGATGGCTGCTCGGCCGATACGAATAGGTGCGCGTCTTCGCCATGAAGTCCGGGGCGACCAGTACGCAATCGCGATCGGCGAACGTGAACACGGTATCGAGGTGCATTGCCGCGCGAATCTTCGGCATCGCCGCGACGATCACGCGCTCGGCCGCGCCCTTCTTGAACAGCATTGCAGCCAGCTGACTGATGGCCTGCCGCGAGGTGCGCTCGCTCATGCCGATCAGCACGACGCCCTTGCCGATCGGCATCACATCGCCGCCTTCCAGCGTGGCGAGACCGTGGTCCTGAGTCGGGTCGCCCCACCACACGTTGACCTTGCCCGCGAAATCGGGGTGGAACTTGTAGATCGCCGTGGTCAGGATCGTCTCCTCGTGGCGGGCCGGCCAGTACAGCGCATTCAGCGTGACGCCGCCATAGATCCAGCACGTCGTGTCACGCGTGTACAGCGTGTTCGGCAGCGGCGGCAGCAGATATTCGGTGCCGCCCGCCGCTTCTTTCGCGACCTCCAGCGCCTTGCCGCCGTGCGCTTCCGGGAAGTCGTGAGTGGATAGCCCGCCAATCAGCGTTTCGGCCAGCTTGCGATTGTCGAGCCCTTCCAGATAGCTTCTCAATTCATCGATAAAGCCGAGGCCGACCTGATTCGGCACCACCTGGTTGTCGAGAATCCACTTCTTGCCTTCGGGCACCGCGACCGTTTCGGCGAGCAGATTGTGCATCTCCACCACTTCGACGCCGCGGTCGCGCATCTTCGTGACGAAGTCGAAGTGGTCGCGCTTCGCGTTCTCGACCCACAGTACGTCGTCGAACAGCAGTTCATCGCAATTGCTCGGGGTAAGACGCTGATGCGCGAGCCCCGGTGCGCAGACCATCACTTTGCGCAGCTGCCCGACTTCCGAGTAGACACCCAATTCACCCGCTTTCGCGTCCGTGTTCGCCATGATGATCTCCTGAATGCCAATGTTGGCCCGCTCTGTTCAATCGGATTTCATTAAAGCTAAATCGCGATCCTTCCGGTTACGAGGCCATAGATGCCGATGATCGCGCCAATGATCGCAACGATGAAAATGATCCAGTCGGAAACGATGAAGACATTCTTGTTCTGCTCGCGCCGAGCCCAGACATAAAGCGCCGTTCCTGGCGCATACAGCACGGCGGAAAGCAGAATGAATTTCAGGCCACCCGCCCAGATCATGAAGACCGTATAGATCGAGGCGATTGCGGCCATGATGAAGTCACGCCGGCGCTCGTCGGCGCGCACGTCGTAACCGTCGCCGCGATTCGCGTTCATGCAGCCGAACGCCGCGACGAAGAGGTACGGAATCAACGACATCGCGCTCGTCAGATTCAGCATCAGCGCGAATGCATCGCGCGAGAAGTAGGTGCTGATGACGAGCAGCTGCACCACGATGTTGGTCAGCCACAATGCATTGGCAGGTACCTTGTTGGCGTTTTCCCTCGCGAATACGGCGGGCATGTCTTCGGTCTTTGCCGCCGTGAACAACACTTCGGCGCAGATCAGCGACCAGGCGAGATAAGCGCCCAGTACCGAAATCAGCAAACCTATGCTGACGAAAACCGCGCCCCAATGACCGACCACCGCTTCGAGCACCGCCGCCATCGACGGCTGCCGCATGGCCGCGATGTCTGCGCGCTGGAGCACTGCGTAAGGCAGCATCGTCACGAGCACCATCAGCGAGGTCACGACGACGAAGCCGAGAATCGTCGACTGGCCGACATCGGAGCGCTTCTTCGCATAACGGGAATAAACGCTCGCCCCTTCGATACCGATGAACACGAACACAGTGACCAGCATCGTGGCCCGCACCTGCTCGAGGATATTGCCTTCGAGTCCTCCGCCGTAGAGGTTGGCCTGGAACAGGTCCAACCGGAAGCCGAAGATCAGGATCAAGATGAACACCAGAATCGGAATGATCTTGGCGACCGTGACGATACTGTTGATGAAGGCCGCCTGCTGCACGCCCTTCAGGATCATGAAATGAAATAGCCAGATGCCGATCGATGCAACGACGATCGCGACGACCGTATTGCCGTCGCCGAACACGGGAAAAAACGCGCCGAGTGTCGACTTGATCAGCACCCAGTAAGAAACGTTGCCGATACAGCTACCGATCCAATAGCCAAATGCGGAGAGAAAGCCCGGATAATCGCCAAAGCCCGCTTTCGCATACGCAAACACGCCGGCGTCCAGTTCGGGCTTGCGTTCGGCCAGCGCCTGAAATACGCGCGCCAGCATATACATGCCCGTGCCCGCAATCAGCCAGGCAATCACGGCACCCACCGGACCGGTGGCATTGGCAAAAGTGCGCGGCAGGGAAAAGATCCCGGCTCCGACCATGCCGCCCACCACCATCCCGGTGAGTTGCATTTTTGACATCTTTTGTGGAGTGGACGCCATTCGGATTCCTTTTAGTTACCTTTTTAACAAGGATCTTTAATCAGATTCGAACGAAACGTGTCTCTCGGCCAATCTTGCTGTTGATCAGCCGCGCTACTCTGCAACCACCACACGAAAAGAATGGTCTGTCCGTTGGCGTTTGTCAATTTATCGAAGACAAGGTAACGGACTGTGGCTCGCTATGCGATCGAATCCATCGATGCTGCGTTGCCGAATCTGGTTGAATTTGCGAATTAACAATTCACCACGCATCTGAATCGCTCGCATCGAAAAGTCGCTTTGAATATCGTGATTTAACAATGATGCGACCTGCCGCATCACCGCCGCGGTTTTCTCAAATGATGGGGAATCGCTGAAGCGAGCTGAACCGGTGGTCGTTCAGAACTACTGAGAAGCACCAGAGCGACAGCTCGAAATTGGCGCGCGGGGATCATTAATAGTCCCAAACCCGACGACGATTTCGTAATGGCGGGCTTTGTGAATTTTTCTGACGGAATCGTCCGCGTGTCCGCGCCGCAAGAGGTCCAACTATGACTCGCGCAACTTCCTCAACGTCAGCCGCGCTTCGAGACCGCCGCCGACGCGGTTGTGCAGCGTGAGCGTCGCATCCATCGCGAGCGCGAGTTGCCGCGCGATCGCGAGCCCCAGCCCCGTGCCGCCCGTTTGACGATTGCGCGACCCTTCGAGCCGCACGAACGGCTCGAACACCGTCTCCAGCGACTCGACCGGAATGCCGGGACCGCGATCGAGCACCGACACGGTAGCCTCGCCATCGTGCAACGCCCCGATATCGATCTGCGCGGCGCCGCCGTACCTCAGCGCGTTATCGACCAGATTGCCGACGATGCGCTTCAACGCCTGCGGACGCATCGTCAGCGACTGGCCGAAGTGGCCCTGCAGTGACACTTGCTGACCCGCGTCGACGTAATCGCACACCAGGCTGTCGAACAGTGCATCGGGATCGATGCGGCGCGGCACCTCGGTCGTGCCATGCATCGTGCGCGCATAGGTGACCCCTTCCTTGACCAGCGCCTCCATTTCCTGCAGATCCTGGCGCAGCTTTGCGGCCTCGCTGTCGTTGTCCATCGTGTCGACACGCAGACGCATGCGCGTGATCGGCGTCTGCAAATCGTGCGAAATCGCCGCGAGAATCTGCATGCGCTCGGTCATGTACGTGGCGATCCGGTCCTGCATCGCGTTGAACGCGCGCGCGGCGCGCGCCACTTCGGACGGACCGGCTTCGCGCAGACGCGCGGCCTTCAGGTCGGGGCCGAGCGTGTCGGCCGCGACTGCGAGCTGATTGAGCGGGCGCGTCGCGAGCCGTACCGCCAGCCAGCAGCAGGCCGCGAGCACGAGCAGCTGCAGCGTCAGCACGAGCGGCAGCCAGCGCGACAACGGGGCGCCGGGCATTGGCCGCAGGTCGATGGTGAGCGGCGTGCCGTCGCTCAGTTTCAGGTGCACCTGCAGACGCTCGCGATCGCCCGGCACTGCGTTGACGGTCAACGGATAACGCGTGCCGATGCCATCGCCGATCGACTGCGCGACGCGCGCCGACAGGCTCGCGTCGACCGGGGTGCCTGGCACGCCCGGGCCGAGCACGAACTCATAGCTGCGCCGCGCGAGCCGCGGCAGCCACTGGGCGCGCTCGTCGGGCGGCAGATGATCGAGCAGCGCGACCGAGCTCGCCACCTCGCGCTCGATGTAGCCCATCATGATGTTGGTCATCGTCTGGTCGCGCTCGGTCATCGTGAGCCAGAACGACAGCGCCTGCGCGAGCGCGAGCCCGACGAACAAAATCACCGCGAGCCGCGCGAACAGCGTGCGCGGCCAATGCGGCCAGCGCAGCAACGACGGTGATGGAGATGCGCTCATTGCGGATCTCCGATCGCGGTCACGGCCGCTGAAAACACATAGCCCTCGCTGCGCAGCGTCTTGATGTAGCGCGGCTCGCGCGCGCCGTCCCGCAGGCGTTGACGCAGGCGGCTCACCATCAGATCGATCGAGCGGTCGAACGGATCGGCCTGGCGTCCCTGGGTGAGGTTCAGCAACTGATCGCGCGTGAGCACGCGCTGCGGATGATCGAGAAACACACGCAACAGACGGTACTCCGCGCCGCTCAACGCCACCTCGGTTCCGTCCGCGTCGAGCAGATGGCGCGCGGTCGTGTCGAGCCGCCAGTCGCCGAAGCACAGCATCGGCGCCGACTCCGTCACCTCCATGCCGGGCGGCAGCATGCGCGCGCGGCGCAGCACCGAACAGATTCGCGCGAGCAACTCGCGTGCGGCGAACGGTTTGGTCAGGTAATCGTCGGCGCCCATTTCGAGGCCGACGATCCGGTCCGCTTCCTCGCTGCGCGCCGTCAGCATCAGGATCGGCACTGTGCGGAACTTGCCCGCGCGCAACTCACGGCACAGCACGAGGCCGTCTTCGCCGGGCAGCATCAGGTCGAGCACGATCAGGTCGGGCGCGCCGTTCTCGAGCGCGGCGCGCATCTGGCGGCCATTGGCCGCGAGCGAGACACGCACGCCGTTTTTCTCGAGGTATCCCGCGAGCAGTTCACGGATACCGCGATCGTCATCGACGATCAGTACGTGGTCGGAGGTTTCCATCGACGGATTATCTGCTGCGGCGTTTGAGTTGCACGCCGCTCGACTGGATCAATGAACACTGCAACGGATGCGCGAGTTCGGCCGCGAAGCCGCCGGCGCGCGTCAAGCAAGTTGTCGCCTCACTCATGCAGCCAGAGGCTGTTTATTTGCGCTGATCGACGCCATCTCGACGACTGAGTCGCGTTCGGGGTTAAGCGTCACGGCACCAACCGGTGTCCAGTTGCGCGTGTGGCGCGACCAGCGGGCCGGATTGCGCTCGCGGGCCCTCTCGTACAGTGCATGCCGAGCGGCGAGAAGCGCACGATCGTCACCGGCGTGACGCTGCGCAGGCGTCACGTAGCGGATGCCACTATGACGATGCTCGAAGTTGTACCACTGCACGAAGCCGGCAGCCCAGGTGCGAGCAGCGTTCAGGTCCTCGAAGCCTGTGACCGGAAACTCCGGCCGGTACTTCGCGGTTCGGAACAGCGCCTCGGCATAGGCGTTGTCGTCGCTGACCCGGGGGCGCGAGTACGACGGCTTGATGCCCAGCCAGTGCAGCATCGCCAGCACGGTCGTGGCCTTCAGCGTCGCCCCGTTATCGCCGTGCAGCACCGGCCGGGCCTCAAGGGCGGCAATGCCTTCGGAGAGCGCCGTACGACGTACGAGATGAGCAGCGTGTTCGGCCGCGTCGCTGTCGTGCACCTCCCAGCCGACAATCTTGCGGCTGTACAGGTCCAGAATCAGGTACAGGTGGAACCATCGCCCTGTGACCGTTGCCGGCAAATAGGTCATGTCCCAGCACCACACCTGGCGCGGCGCGGTTGCAACGTGCGTGGTCGGCGGCCGGCCGCTCGAAGGAGTTCTGGCACGGCCACGGCGCCTCATCTGCCCATGCTCGCGCAGCACGCGTGCAAAGGTCGATTCGCTGGCGATATACACGCCTTCGTCAGCCAGCATCGGCACGATGCGCGCCGGTGGCATGTCGGCAAAGCGCGGCTCGCTGGCTACGCGCAGCACGTTTTCCCGCTCCTGCGGGCTCAAGGTGTGCGCGGGCAGCAGGCGCATCGCGCCGGGCCTGGCGTCGCCAGTGACGAGCCCTTGATTGGCCCTCCAGCGCTGCAGGGTACGCACGTCGATTCCGGCCACCTCGCAGGCCAGGCGCAACCGTGCGCCAGCCAGTCTTGCCGAATCGATTTCCCGGGCCAGGAACTGGCGATCTTCGAGGCCGATCATTCGTCCTCGCCCTTGTCCGTGTTGAAGATCGCCCCGAGTTTTTTTGAAAGAACCAGCAATGCGGCTGCCTCGGCCAGTGCTTTCTCCTTGCGCCGCAGTTCGCGTTCCAGTTCCTTGATGCGACGCTGGTCCTGCTTCGTCTGCTGTGGACTCGCACGGGCCTCTTCGGGCTCGGCCAGCGCCTGCGTGGCCGCTTGCCGCCACTGCGCCAGAACCTGCGGATACACGCCATGCTCGCGGCACCACGCATTGCGGGCCGTCTCGTCCATCGCTGCCGTGCTCAACACCGCTTCGAAACGCGCGGCCGCTGTCCATGCCCGCTCGCGAGCGGGCCTGGACAGCGCATCACTGCGCCAGCGCTCCAGCGTCTGCGCGCCCACACCGATCTCTCGCGCAACCTCTTCCACTGATGCGCTCTCCGGCGGCAGCAACCGCGCCACTGCTCTGTCCTTGAATGTCTTTCCGTAACGCGCCAACTTGTTCTCTCTTTATCGCCCCCAGATTCCAATTTTATCCAGGCGACAACCATTGTGACGCGGGGGGCCGCCCGCCACGAATACAGCGATGGCAAACAGGCGTTTCATGCGTCCTCCAGCACGGAAAGACTCGCGCCATCGGCCACGCCGGCTTCGAGCGCGTAAGGATCGACCCCGTCGAGGCAGCCAATATTGACGCGCCATTGCTGCGGATCCTTGCGCGTCTGATGAAAAGGATAGATGCCGCAATGCTTGCAGAAGTAGTGTTTCGCGACCTTCGTGTTGAACTGGTATAGCGTCAGCGAATCCTCGCCACTCAGAATCTTCAACTGACTGGCGGGAAAGAGCGGTGTCATCAGCGCGCCCTTGCGGCGGCACAGGCTGCAGTTGCAACGACCAGCCGGAACGATTTCGGTGCGAACTTCGAACTTGACGGCCCCGCAGTGACAGGACCCTTGCAGCAACCCGGCGTTCATGATGCTCTCCGTGATTTGACGATGCCTGCTTTATAGCCCGGTTCATCAGTCGAATTATGTCGTAATGTATCCGGCGGCCGAGACGATACATTACATTGCAATACGCCGCGGCGATTAGCGCAAGGCGAAACAGCGAAGATATACACGCGAGTTAGCATTTAAGCGGCACGCGCAAACGAATAACGCAGATTGCATGATTGCCACCGCATTATCGCGCTCAACCGTGCAAAGATACTCCGCCTATCCATGATTATGTGAGCGGCTGATGTAAGCGGCGCGACGGGCGCGCCGGCCAGCCTTCCTACACGCTGTTTTTGACCTCGGCGTGACCAGCAAGCGGGCGATGACGGCCACGAGCCGGTTGCTCGCAAGCTCTGTGAATCAAGTTGAATACGCTTGACTTTTAGTCACCGGCCACTTCCAATACCAATTGTGCAGTGCGATGTTTCGCCTTTGAAACACGCCTCACCTCATTCGGTAGTTCACAGCATTGGCCAGCAGTTCATTCGTCCGCCGTGCATGCGGCGTCAGCTCGCGAAATGGAGCACTCCTCACTACCGGAGTCGTCTTGGCTGCAACAAAAAACCAACCCACCCACCGCGAACCCGCCCTTATCGACCTCGCATTGCAAGGCGGCGGATCGCACGGTGCTTTTACATGGGGCGTCCTCGACCGTTTGCTCGAAGAGTCGTGGCTGCGGATCGAAGGAATATCGGGTACGTCGGCTGGCGCGATGAACGCCGCGGTGCTGGTGAGCGGCTATCAGGCAGACGGCGCGGCCGGCGCGCGCGCCGCGCTCGAAGCCTTCTGGCGGCGAGTATTCGAAGCATCGGTGTACAGCCCGTTTCGCCGTACCCCGTTCGACGTGTTGATGGGCCGCTGGACGCTCGACTACTCGCCGCTCTTCATCGCGATGGACCTCGCGGCGCGCGTGTTTTCTCCCTACGACCTGAACCCGCGCGTCGTACATCCGCTGGCGAAGATTCTGCAGGACTCGATCGATTTCGCGCATCTGCGCGACGCGCCGATCAAGCTGTTCATCACCGCGACGCGCGTGCGCACGGGCCAGGCGCGTGTGTTTCGCAATGGCGACCTGACGCCTGACGTGCTGCTCGCCTCCGGCTGCCTGCCCACGCTGTTTCAGGCCGTGCAGATCGACGGTGAAGACTACTGGGACGGCGGCTATGCCGGTAATCCGACCATGACGCCGCTGGTACGCGAATGCACGTCGAGCGACACGCTGCTGATCCAGGTCAATCCCGTCGTGCGGGACGAAACCCCGCGCACCGCGCGCGACATCATCAGTCGCCTGAACGAAGTTGCCTTCAACGCGCCGCTGCTAAAAGAGCTGCGCATGATCGCGCTGCTGCGCCGCGCGGCGGACCCCGGCAGCGACGAAGGCCGCCATTGGGCGGCGATGCGCATCCATCGGATCGCGAGCGAGCTGATGACCGAACTCGGCTACTCGTCGAAGCTGAACGCCGAGTGGAGCTTTCTGACGATGCTGCGCGACGAAGGCCGGCGTGCCGCCGAAGCGTTCCTCGCCGAGCACGGCGATTCGATCGGCGTGCGCTCCTCGCTGGATCTCGACGCGTTGCTCGACGGAGTCTGACCATGGAAGTCATCACCCTGTCACCGCTCGCGATCGGTCTAGGGCTTTTCGGCATGCTCGCGAGTCTCGCGCTGCTGATCGGCTTCGCGTACCGCGGCTGGACCGTGCTGCTGCTCGCGCCGTTCGCCGCGATGCTGGCCGCCGCGATTTCGGGCGAACCGATCCTCGCGCATTGGACCCAGACCTTCATGCTCAGCGCCGCGCGCTTTCTCGCGCAGTTCTTTCCGTTGTTCCTGCTCGGCGCGCTGTTCGGCAAGCTGATGGAAGACAGCGGCTCCGTGAAGGCGATCGCCAGTTACATGACGGAGAAGCTTGGCGCGCATCGGGCGATTCTCGCGGTCGTGATCGGTGGCGCACTCGTCACCTATGGCGGCGTCAGCCTCTTCGTGGCGTTCTTCGTGCTCGCGCCGATGGCCACCGCCCTCTTCCAGGCCGCCAATATTCCGCGCCGTCTGATGCCGGCCGCGATCGCGCTCGGCACGTCGACGTTCACGATGTCCGCGCTGCCCGGCACACCGGCTATCCAGAACGCGATCCCGATGCCGTTCTTTGGTACGACGCCGTTTGCGGCGCCTGGGCTTGGCATCATCGCGAGTATCGTAATGGTGGTGTTCGGGCTCTGGTGGTTGTCCTTGCAGCAATCGCGCGCGAAGGCGGCCAATGAAGGATTCGACGGACTCGAGGCGGCGGTGAAATCCACGGGGGCGCCGGCCAGCGACAACCTCGTGCGCGAGCGCGCAAGCGTATCGCAGAGTTTCGATCCGGAGGAAGCGAAGCGCGGGCATGTCAGCGAGAGTCTGCCCTCGTTCGGCGTCGCGCTCACGCCGCTCGTGCTCGTCGTGCTGACGAACTTCGTGATGAACGTGATCGTGCTGCCGCGCATCGACGCCGACTATCTGGCCGAGGTCCGTTGGGGCGAGACGTCGCTTGCGGCGGTCGGCGGTGTGTGGGGCGTGTGCGTGGCGCTCACCGTCGCGATCGTCGTGCTCGTGCTGCTCAATCGGCATCGCCTGCCAGCGCTGCGTGAGACGATCGATGCGGGCGCGAATGCATCGGTGCTGCCGGTGCTCAGCGTCGGCAGTCTGGTCGGCTATGGCGCGGTGATCGCCGCGCTGCCAGCGTTCGCGCTCGTGCGCGAATGGGTGCTGGGTATCGGCGGTGGTCCGCTCGTATCGCTCGCGGTCGCCACCAATCTGCTCGCGGCGCTGACCGGCTCGGCCTCGGGCGGTCTCACCATTGCGCTCGACGCGCTCGGCAGCACCTATCTGCAACTGGCTGCGCAATACGGCATCGACCCGGCGCTGCTGCATCGGGTCGCCGTGATTTCCTCAGGCACACTCGACAGCCTGCCGCATAACGGCGCGGTCGTGACGCTGCTTGCCGTGTGTCGGTCGAACCACCGCGAAAGCTATCGCGACATCGTGATCGTCGGGATTCTCGGCGCGTTACTCGCGCTGGTGGTGGTGATCGTGCTGGGCTCGCTGTTCGGGTCGTTCTGAGCGTCTGAAGTAGCAAGGGCTGCTTTGCAGCCGATTTCCGGCTCACTTCACGCCGCCGCGCGCGCCGCATTCATCCGGCCGAATACGAACTGCCCCAGATACCAGACCAGCTCGGTATTCGCGAAAATCGCATCTTCGGTGACCGTCGACGGTTCGAGCTTCATCCGACGCAGCATCAGCTTGCCTTCGCGCGACGTCGTCCACGCATGCATCAGTTCCTTGCGCGTCTTCGCATCGGCGGCGTTGAAATGGTCGCGGCCCTTGCGCGAATCCTCGTTCATGCGCGCGCGCACTTCTTCTTCGCGCGTCGCGATGCTGTGCGCCACGGTCTTTCTCGTTTCGGTCTTGACCGCCTGTTCCTGCGTTTCGTCGGCGAGCAGTTTGGCCTGTACGTCGACCATCGTGCGCTCGGCGTCGGAGATCTTCCAGTTGTCGCGTAGCGCGCGCATCAGGTAGCCCGCGGGGCTCTTCTTGACCTGGCCGCGCTTGACCCTGAAGCGCGTGTATTCGACGGCCTGCTGGATACGTTCGTCGGTCCAGAGTTCGCGGTTCTCCGAAATCTCGCTGAACTGCTTGGTCGAGAGCCCGAATTCGTCGGTGAGAATCTTGTACAGATGGCTCGCGTCGGCGAGGCTCGCGAGTACCGCGTCGGCTGTGTCCTTGCGCTTGAGCAGGAAACGGATGCGGTCGATTTTCTTCGACGTCGTGGATGCAGTCCGCGTCTCATAGGACATCTCGACGTCCGACACTTCGTTGATCTCGCGCACCGCCGGCTCGAGCCAATCGCGCTTGAAGTATTTGAAGATGGCGGCATTCGCGCCCATTTTGCCGGGCCAGTTGCGCATTTCCTCGAGCTGGATCCAGTCGGTGCGTCCCGCGGGCACGTTGGGCAAAACTTTGTCGTAGATCGCGCGCGCTAGACTGCGCGTGAACGCGGTGGAAATGCGCAAGCTCAGCCAATGCGATTTCTGCGGATCGCGGATATGCGGCACGAGCCGCGGATGGACGTCGAAACGCATACGTCCGCGATGAAAACCGACCATGCCGATCAACTGAACCTGCACCCACAGATCGTTTTCGTTGGGATCGCGGTCCGCGGGCGTATTCGTCACGCGGACTTTCGCCGTTCTGAGCTTCGTCGGCGATCGTGCGCAAGTGCTTCAGGTTGCGGCTGTCGTAACGCATCAGCCACTTGAAGTAGTTGAGTTCGACGTCGTACTGATCGCGCTGCTCGGGCTCCTGCGCGACGATGAAGTACGCGGCATCGAGAAAGCGCCGCGCCGGCAGCCCCATATTGACGATTTCGGTGAAGAAATCGTTGCGCTGATAACCGATCTCGCGATTGGCCTCGTTGATGCGCAATCCCTGATCGAACATGTCTTCGAACAGCGCGAGCGCCATCTGGCGTGACGTCGCTTTCGACCTGCCCTCTTCCGGATTGTCCGCGGCCATGTTCTTCATCCACTTTTTCGCTCCCGGGACTGTAAGCATGCGGTGGTGAGCTGTCAACACACAGAACCTCACCATCAAACGACCGCGGCGGAGGCCGTTTCGGCGTCCCTCCCGCGTTTCGGCACACAGAACCTCACCATGTTCACAAAGAACCTCACCTTGCGGGCGGGCGTTCGCGCGGCAAGGCCTTATGCAACGGCCCTTTCAACCTCGTTCCCAGTAGCTGCACAACCCACCTCACCTTCGTGATTTGACGCAATGGCAAACACATCAAGCCGCACCTTGGTGGGGAATCGGTCTCACCTTCCTGCACAACCAACCGCACCTCTCAGCACAGCGAACCTCACCTTCGACACAACGCACCTCACCTTTTGGAACTTAAGTGCTTGAACAGATTGAATAGTGTTTGGTGGCGTTGGTTTGTGGGTTTGTTCTCGGTTTTAAAAAAAACCTACCAACCCGGCACACACCAATAAATGCGGCTGAAGATTGCGCGATGCAGCATGGTGAGGTTGATTGTGCGAAACGTCGAGCGGGTTTGGAAGGGCTGCTGCCAAGGTGAGGTTGGTTGTGCTGCTACGGTGACTGGCGCCCCTTGGCGATGAGCTGAACCTCTGGCTGACGGCCTGGCGCCGGTGTATCGCCGCTTCTGTGGGTGAGGTTGATTGTGCATTTGCGTTCTAAGTGCGGGGAGCGCTCGCAGGAAGGTGGCGAAAATCTAACAATGGTGAGGTCGGTTGTGCAGAAGATCGCCGGACCGGTCTTTCGGGAAATGAGAAAGTGCACAAATGACCTCACCAAGTGCCTAAGTCTCGAGCAGGAGTGCCGACTCCGCTACCCAGATTGCGAAGAAAGGTGAGGTCATTTGTGCCTTCGAGGACGCAGTGTTTCTAGGCTCGTTTAGTTTCCACGGCGATTCCGCAACCGAAAACGGTCTGGAAATACAGAAATTTGCAGAAAATCCGCATAAAAACAGTAATTTAAAAAGCTATTTTCAAGTATTTCCTGTATTCTGAGGTTTCTGGAATTTTATGGAAAAACCTCAGAATGGTCAGAACGAGCCAACTTCCTGCCGTAGACCGAACCGTTCACTTTGAGCAGATCAGTGAGTTCGCAGAAAAAGTCACCATTTTCACTAATGAGCTGCGTGACACGATTCTGGCTCCGCGTCCTCGAAAAACGGCTCCCGTTTTCAAGACCGGCGAGATTGCCGAGATGTGCAACGTCTCACACTCGCAGGTTCAGTATCTCGCGACAAAAGGCGACGGAGAACTGCCTTCGGGCACGGCGGCAGGCACGGGCCGCACCCGGACCTTCACGCTGGAAGAGGCGCGGATCTGGGTACAAAAGATTTCCGACATCTACCAGACTCCGCTGGTCACGCGCCTGAAGGAGCCAGACGGGAAGATCATTATCACCGCGCAGCTCAAGGGTGGCTCCGCCAAGACGACGACGACGATGTGCCTCGCCCAGGGGCTGTCGCTGCGGGGACGCAAAGTGTTGGTGGTTGATCTCGACCCGCAGGCGTCGCTTTCGGAACTGTGCGGACTGTACGCGGAAAAAGACGTGACGCCTGAAGACACAGTATTGCCGTACGTCTACGACCAGGACAGCGAAGGTGGCCTCGAGGGGCGGGTCCAGTCGACGTACTGGGATGGCATCGACGTGATTCCTGCGCACACGGAACTGATTGGAGCAGAGTTCCATCTGCCGGCGATGCAAAAGATGCGACCGGGTTTTCGCTTCTGGACCGTGCTTCGTCAAGGGCTCGAGCCGCTGCGCAAGAAGTACGACTACATTCTCATGGATACGTCGCCGTCGCTGTCGTACCTCAATCTGAACGCGCTGATGGCCGCGGATGCCATGGTGATGCCGATGGTGCCGGAAAACCTGGACTTCATCAGCTCGCTGTCGTTCTGGCGACTTTTCTCGGACGTGTCCAAAAGCTTTATCAAATTCGAGACGGACAAGAAGTACGACTTCGTGTCGCTGGTGTTGTCGCGGGTCGATTATGGGCGGAACTCGTCGGCGCCGATCGTGCGCGCGTGGGCGCAAAGCGCGTACGAAAACTGGCTGCATTCGATCGAGGTACCGGCGAGCTCGGTGATGAGCACCGGGGCGTTGGCGTTCTCGACCGTCTTCGACATCAGCAGCAATCACAGCGCGGCCAAGTCGTTGCAACGCGTGCGGCAACCTCTCGTCGACTACTGTCGCTGGATCGACGAGATCTATTCGGAAAAATGGAGGAACGCGCAATGAGCAATATGCGAGAACAGTTGCTGGCCAAGACCTCGGGCATTCGCAAAACTTCGTCGATCAACGAGGACGAGGTGAAGCGCAGCAACCGCACGCAAACGGCGCCCGGCCTTGCCGGCGCGCTGGCCGTTGCGCAACTTCGCGTGCAGGAACTGGAATCGACTGGCGTCGCATCGCAACTGGCGGTTGCAGGCATCTTGCCGAACCCTTGGCAGCCGCGTCGCGTGTTCAACGAAGCAAAGTTAGCCGAGCTCGCGGAGTCGATCCGCGAAGTTGGACTGATGCAGCCGATCGTGGTCCGTCGTGTCGCGGACGACTATCAGATCGTCGCCGGCGAACGACGCTGGCGTGCGCACAAAATGTTGGGGCTGGACACGATCAAGGCCGTGGTCGCGGATTGCTCCGACTCGGATATGGCCGTGCTCGCAATGGTCGAAAACATTAGCCGCGACGACCTTGCTGACTATGAAATCGGCGTGGCGATTCGTCGATCGGAAACAGAGTTCCCGAATCGCAAGCGACTGGCGGAAGCGATGGGATTGTCGCGGGCAGGTCTGTATCAGTTCTTGTCGTTCGACAATCTGCCGGACTTCATGAAGAAAGATCTCGATATTCAACCGCGACTATTGGGCGGGACTGCGGCGCAAGCAATTGCAGCGGCTATCAAAAAGCATGGCGAGGATGGCGTTAAAGCCGCTCGCGAAATTTGGCCTCTGTTGGTGAGAGGCGAAATGGATCAGGGCAAGGTCGCGGCGGCAATCACCGCCCTGGCGACCCGGCAGACGACGTCGGGTGGTACCAGCGGACGCAGCATCGAGAAATTTTTCGCGGGACGAGAGCACGCTGGGAGCATCACCAAGGATGTGAGTAACTTCACGATCAAGATCAAGACCGGAGTGATCACCGAGGCGCAAGAAGTTCAGATACGACAGTTGATCGGACAGATGTTCCAATCGCAGCCGAAGACGAGCTAATCGGTGGTTCGGTTGTAGTGTTAAAAGGCCCGCTTAGTGCGGGCTTTTTTTTGGGTCAATCAAATCGGTCCACCTCGAAGAGTGTCTAGAGTCTAGACACTCACCCCGCAGCCCTACCTTTGCGCCATCCGGTGTCTAGACTCTAGACACTCTTGACGACGCACCCCCGATGCCGATGAAAGCGTGCCGCGTCCGCGCTGAACGCACATCGTTCGTGCCTTGCACGACCCGTGGAGCGATTCACGCAGTATTGCGTTCGCAGCGATCTCGCAGGCGCCTGCGGCGGGTCAGCCGCTCGCCATGAGCGAGACAGCCAATGACTGGGGATTTCTGATGCATCTATTGAGCCGGGTTCGGCTGCTTCGTTGACGGTCGCATTACCCGGAGCACATACAAAATCGCACGGCGACATATGACGGACGGGATGAAGGGCCAGCCCTCTGTCCTATAAACGTAAACTCTATTCCGGCAGACCATCCACGGTCATTCTCAACCCAACGCCGCATCAGCGCGTTTCCCCGAGACGACTCGACTCCGCTATCGTCGGTCCCAATCTTCTCAATGAGAAAGGCCGCGGCCCTTAGTGCGCGACGTGCATTGCACATGGGTGTCCATGAACAGCTGTGTTCATGATGGCGCTGTCGGCCGCAGCGAACCTCGGCGAAGATCGTCGACGTCCCGCAAGAATGCTTCACTCTCCCGGTTTACCTCAGGCAATGAAACGCGCGCAGCGTTGAGGCCACCGATTATCGACCGCAAAGTCGGCAGTCGTTCTGCCGGAAAAGCTGTTCCGTACGATTAGCAATGAAAGCGGCACGAACAAACGCGCAAAGGAAGGGCTGTGAATGGGGCTTGCCTCAGCGAACAGACGACATGCGTCAAGATCCGGCGGGAGCCAGTTATTACTGGAACGTCGCGTTAAGGGACCCCGAATCATGTATCGCGCGTTCTCTCAAACGATGCATCGCCGTTTCGCAAACGGTGTTCGCCACGGCGCAAGCTTGTCCTCAAATCAGATCCTGTTGCTGATCCAGCGTCTCGATCGACGACCGGAAAGTCAATCGCGAACGCCTGCCGGCCGCGATGAATTGGTCGTAATCGCGTTAAACCAACATCCCACCGTCGTCAAGAGAGGACACTCAAAGGTAGCTGATGTCGGTCGTCACGCCTACCGATCTACCCACCCGCCGGGGAGACACCCAGATAGAAGTATTCGAAGGGATGCATCGCGACCGCGCCGATCATTTTTGGGCAAGCACCGGAGTAATGAGTGACTCGACCGCAACGAATGATCTCCGTCCGATCGTATGTCACGCCACCCGGATGGGCCTGCGTCAGACCACTCGTTCAGCGCGAAATCAACATCGCTGCTCTCAGATCATCCGCAAGAAGTCCGTCGGACGACGGACGGCAGGATAGGTGAGGGCAAGCGCGCAAATCTCGCGAACGTAAAGAGTCTGTCCCGGCCCGCCCTGTGATATTGATTAGCAAGACGATCGCGCATCCGCAATGCGAGCGACTGTCAGTCGCCACGCGTGTGGCCAACTTGAACTTCAGCAGATGCAGCAGTCGCGTATCGGCAACCTAACAATATGCGGGGACAGAACATCTGGTCAACTTTTGCGAACTAAATATCGAAAAACGAATGACTCTTAGCCAATACGAGCGAGAATTTTCGATTCTTCGGCCAATCTCGCCAACCGACACGGCGTGAAACATAACGAAACGCCTTCTATGCGTGTCAACCTATTGTTTTAAAACGCTTTTTTGACCGATGCACGTCATTGTTTCACGCCAATCAGTCAAATTGGTGCACGATAGCCCATTACTCCCACCAAACGGCGACAACACGCCAGAATGAACACACGTGCCCCGCCAATCCGTAACATTCAATACGTAATTTGTAGCGAAACAATTTCGAGCGTTCCGCTGATGACCGCTCATTCGAACCAACCTTCCGCGGCCTGCCTCGATCACGCTGGCTTGATTCGGAACGCTGTACCAGTGATTCGAACAGAGCCCAGCAACAGCAAGCTCGTCAAGTCCGAGCCCAAGTCCGAGCCGCCGCAAAAGACAGCTGGCCCCGCCGCCATCACTTCGCTATCCGAGCCTCCCCGCAAACCTCCCCGCGCTGATCGATCTGCGCAATATCCTCATGCAAGATCCGCCGAATCTCGAGGATCGCCCGCGGCGTCTCCTGCACACTGTGTCCAGCAACAATCACCTTCTCCGACAGCGCGCCCACGAGATGCGCGCTGCGATAATGGACCACGCCATCGTCGGAATCTTCGAGCGGCCCGTTTTCGCGCAGCTGTTCGATGCTGCTAGGCACATGGAAGGTCCGTCCCTGCGGTTCGATGCTCGTCGCCGTCTGCATCACTTCCTCGATCTCGTTCAGCAGGGCAAGCGGCAGACGCACGAGGTTGGCCGCCCAGCGCGACAGCCGGTTGCTCGCGAACGGCGTGCCTCGATGGGGGGCCGCGATAAATATGGCGCGCTCGATTTGCGGCATCGGCGTGAAGTTCAGTAGCCGATCGGGCCGCTCGTCCTCGCGATCGATATCGGTGCCCTCGGGCACGTACTTGTCCTCGAACGTCGCCCAAAGCGCGTCGCCGGAAGTCGACACGAGCAGCCGCGCCAGAATGCCGCCCATACTTTGACCAATCAACACCATGCCATGCGACGCCGGCACCGTACCGTCTGGATCGAAGTGCGCGAGCGTCAGTTGCGTGGCGCGGCGGATGCGCGCGAGGTTGACCAGAATCGGCACGTTGGTCGGGTAGTAGACCTGCCACACCTGGAAATGCTGGCGAAGCACTTCATCGCCCTGAATATCGTTGGCGACGTTGACCCATGCTTCGGGGCTGCTCGCGAGGCCGTGCAGCATCAGAATGATCCGTCGATTGGGATCGAACGGTTGCATCATGTAGATGCGGGGCGTATCGATACCGTGTGCGCGTCCAAACAGCGTGCGCAACGATTGCCCGGCGAAGCCCGAGCGCGCGAGCCAGATGCCGTAGCCCGCGCTGAAGTTGGCCGAAAGTGGCACAGTCTGGCCGTGTCGCTCGACACTGTCTTCCCGATACGGATCATAGACGGACAGCACGACCTCATGTGAGGCAAGCACCTGTTCGAGCATGCCCTGGCTGAACAGGATCGACGCGGTCACGTTCGGCGACGGCATCTCGCGGAAAAAGCGCGACGCCGGCCTTGGCCGTCCCGCGGCTTCTGTCGACACGCCGAGGTTGAACGGTGCGCTCGCGGGACCATCGACGCGGGCGGACACACGCGTGTCGGCGCTGGCATTGCCACCCGCATCGACATCATCTTCAGGCGGCGGCACGTTCATCACAGCAACGAGTTCCGCCCCCAAACCATCGCGTCGATAAATGCTACGTATCCTCGCGAACGACAGCCGCGACGCCGGGATGACTTCGCGCGGTTCGCGCACGCCTTCGGGTAGCCGGGTTCGGCTCAGCTCGGGATGAATGGACCAGCCTGCCATGTACTGCGTACCCGGCACGCCGTTGCCGGCATCGGTAGCGAGCGCGCCACGCAGAAGCAGCGCGTGGGCAAGTTCCTGCACCGCGTAGTTGTAGTAGTCACGGACCTGGGTCTGACGATCTTCGAATGCACGTTCGCCAGCAGTGCGTTCACCGAGGAACAGAAATGCATACGCGAATCGCGCGGCCCTGAGCCACAGATCGAATTGCGCGTCGCTCCAATCGCTGGCGTTGGCCGGCGTGTTGGTGATGGCCATCTGCAACGACAGTTCGGCGAGGCTCGACAATCGCCGGAAGGTATTGATTCCGCCGACGGTCGAGATCGTATTGATGCAATCGAGCGGCTCACGTTGGCAGGTGTTCCCATCGAGTGCCGCGATGTGCAGCGTGCTCGCGTCGCGGCGCTCAGACGGCCGGTCGATAGAATGTCGCCGCGGCGCATCGCGATGTACTGCTCCGGGCCTTGCGAGCTGACGGTGACCATCGCGCAACCGCACAGAAGACCGCCAGTGAGCAGCGCGAGTGCCGCGCACCGCGATGTCCACGATGCGAGCGAGCGCGTCATGATGCGTCGAACCGGTTCGTGCGAGAGGGCAGCCGCGCTACGCCGATGCAAGCGATGAACGCTGGCGGCGGCCCGCGACGTCGCAATTGCCAACTTTCTTTTCACGCAGAGTTGCGTCACCCATCGGCGAAACAAAAATTCCTTGAAACCTATAGTACTTTTCCCCATGGCATTTCGTGACTAGTACAGCAGAATAGCCATGCTTATATTTCATCAACAGAAGCCGAAGCAACCATAGAACGAGTCGGTATGACCGTAGCAAGTCGCGAATCGATTGACGGCTTGCGCATTGTTCGGCCATGATGCCTGTGACGAACTGAAAGGGGCAATGACGCACGCATGACACGGGCAAACCACCAGTGAACTGCGCGAAGTCATGAACGCCTATGACGGCTTTGATATACCGCTTAAGGTAAGCAATCGATACGATCGTGCTGCGCCTGTGAGGCTCTTGACAGCGAATTGTTTGGGAACTTTAATAATTTTGCAGCAAGGTTCCATCGAAGGGATCTGATTCAACGCTGCAATCCGCCCGCATATTCATTCGTCTTCAGGTTTTGCGGAATCGTCGTGCATTCCATACAGGGCGGGTTCGTCAATTTCCTCAGTCTTGCTTCGGCATGGCGAAGCAGTTTGGCAGTTCGACAGGATGCCTGACGAACGGAGCCGGAATGACGACACATGGGTCGCGGCTGTAGTCCCGACGGCCACAACACCATTGTCGCCGATAGACTGGTTTGAACGACGTTGCCGGTCCGACAGAAGGGATGCCGCTGTTCCTCGAGTCTGACCTGGCCGTGGAAGTCGAAGCGGATGCACCCATCGGTCCACTGTTATGGGCCCCTATGAATTGCTGAGCAACCTGTAGGGTCTCGTATTCGCCGGCCCGTGAGCTACGTTGCCGCTGGGCCTACGACATGGGTTGCGCCAGCAGTCAGCCGAGAACGTCATGAATGCAAACCGCTCCGATGCACCGCGGCCTCGCCGATCAGGCGGAATCGCACTGACCGGCGCAGTGTCGTGCGCGTTGACCTGCGCGCTTGTCGTTTCACTGTCGGGCTGCCAACGGCAGACCGAAACACAGAGTGGCGATACGAGGCCAGCCGTGCAGCTCACTCGGGTCGAACCTGCCGACGCTTCCGCCATTCGCATTTTTACCGGACGGGTCGAGCAGACCAGCATCTCGCCGCTCGCCTTCGAAGTATCGGGCCGCGTCGTGCAGATCGCGGTGCTCGAAGGCGCGTCGGTGAAACGCGGGCAACTGATCGCGCGGATCGACGAGGAACCCTACAAGCTGCAACTGCAACGCGCGAACGCGCAGTATCAGCAGCTGAGCGACAACCTGAAGCGCCAGGCGGTGCTGCGCAAGGACGGGATTCTGTCTCAGGCTGCCTATGAGCAGTTGTCGGCTTCCACCGATGCCGCACGCGCGGCACGCGACCTGGCGAGCCGCGACCTGCGCAATACCCAGCTCGTCGCGCCATTCGACGGCCGGATCGCTCGCCGCAACATCGAGATCCAGCAGGTCGTGCAGGCTGGGGCGCCCGCGTTCAATCTGGAAAACATCGGCCGTGCCGATGTCGGCGTCGATCTGCCTCAGAGCATTGCCGAACGGCTGTTCGTCGACAAGACGCTGAGAGCCGAGGCGTGGCTGCCCGGGCGGCCGCAGAACCGCTTCCCGCTCGTGTTCCGCGAGCGGACCACGCAGACCTCGCCGACTTCGGCGGCCTACCGGCTCGTGTTCTCGATCGAAGGACCGCAAAGCGCGATGCTGTTCCCCGGCATGGCGCTGCGCGTACAGATTTCCGAAACGGCGCGTCAGGTCGCGCAAAACGACAACAAAGGGTACTTCGCGATTCCGATCGCCGCGGTGTCGATCGGCGCGGACGGTCAGCGCAGTCTGTGGCGCTACGACGCCGCGTCCGGCCGTGTGCATGCGGTGCCGGTCAGCGTGCGCGAAATTCGCAATGACGATGTGGTCGTCGCGGGGGCGGTTGCGGCGGGCGACCGCGTGGTGGCCGGCGGCTCGCAGTTCATGAAAGAGGGAATGGCGGTCCGTCCAATGGATGCGCCTCAATGAATCTCGCGCGCCCCCTTATCGAAAAGCCGCTGATCGCGTGGGTTCTGACGCTCATCTCGCTGTTGGGCGGCATCTTCGCGTACTACAACATCGGGCGGCTCGAAGACCCGAAGTTCACGATCAAGACTGCGGTCGTCGTGACGCTGTATCCGGGCGCGAGTGCGCACGAGGTCGAGCAGGAAGTGACGGACCGGCTCGAAAGCGCGATCCAGCAGATGCCGCAGGTCGACAGGCTGACCTCGCGTTCCACACCGGGCTACTCTGAAGTCCGCGTCGAGATTCGCGACCAGTACACGTCGGCGCAATTGCCGCAGGTGTGGGACGAGGTGCGCAAGTCGGTATCGGATGCACAGCCCCGGCTTCCGCCGGGCGCGGGACCGTCACTCGTGGTCGACCGTTTCGGCGACGTCTACGGGATGTTCTACGCGCTGACCGGCGAGGGCTACACGCAGGCGCAACTGTATGAGTACGCGCGCGAACTGCGCCGCCAACTGCTGACACTCGGCGACGTGTCCGACATCGTGATCGCCGGTGAGCAGCAGGAGCAGATCTCGGTCGACGTCGACCAGTCGCAACTGATCGCCAACAATCTGTCCACCGACGATCTTGCGCAGACGCTGTTCGTGCAGAACGAGGTTCGGCCCGCGGGACGCGAACGTGTCGGCGACCTGTCGTTGCGGATTGCGCCGTCCGGCTCGCTCGATTCGTTGCAGGCCATTCGTTCGCTGCCTGTCAACAATACGCCCGCCCCTCTGCTGCTCGGCGACATCGCGCGAGTAAGCCACGGCTACGCGACGATTCCGAACCAGGTCATTCACTATAACGGCCAGCCGGCGGTTACGATCGGTATCAGCGCGCGGCCGCGCGTCAATGTGGTGAGGGTCGGCGAGGAGATCAAGGCGAGGCTCGCCGAACTCGAGCGTAACCGCCCGATCGGCATCAAGCTGCACTCGCTTTACGATCAGCCGCAGGTCGTCGACGAGAGCGTGCGCGGCTTTATCTTCGACGTGTTCCTGTCCGTGGCGATCGTCGGTGTCGCGCTGGGCATTGCGCTCGGCTGGCGCGCGGGCGTCGTGCTGGGCGTCGAGCTGTTCCTGTCGATCCTCGGCACGCTGCTGGTCATGTACGCGGCAGGCATCGAGCTGCAGCGTATCTCACTCGGCGCGCTGATCATCGTGATGGGCATGCTGACCGACAACAGCATCGTGGTGGTCGAGGGGATGCTCGTGAAGGTTCAACGAGGCATGTCGCATCTCCAGGCGGCGACCGAGATTCTCAAACAAAGCCAATGGCTTCTGCTCGCGTCGACCATTGTGGGGATTCTGGCTTTCTCGGGCATCGGCCTGTCGCCGGATGCGGTCGGCGAATTCTGTGCGTCGTTGTTCGCCGTCGCCGCGATTTCGCTGCTATTCAGCTGGGTGATCGCCATCGCCCTGACACCGCTGTTCGGCACGTATCTTTTCAAGCCCGCGGACATCATCGATGACGACCCGTTCAAGTCGAAGCTGTACAAGCGTTACGGCGAGCTGTTGTCATGGGTCACCCGACAGCGCGTGTTCGTGGTCATCGGCCTCGTCGCGCTGACCGTGCTGGCCGGGTGGGCGTTCCGTTTCGTCGAGCGGAGCTTCTTCCCCGCGTCGACCACGCCGATCTTCTATGTCGACATGCGTTTGCCGCGCGGCGCCGATATTCGCGCGGTCGTCGAAAAGAGCCGCGAGGTGGAGAAGGTGCTGCTCAAGCATGCGGACGTCACCAACGTGCAGACCTATATCGGCTCGGGCGCGACGCGTTTCTTCCTCGTCTACGATCCGGAGGGGCGTGATCCGTCGTACGCGCAGTTCATCGTCGGCGTGAAGGACCAGGGCCTGATCGACGACATGATTCCGGAGATCGAAGCGGATCTGAAGAAGCGCTTCCCCGAACAGCATTGGACGGTCACGCGGCCGAACTTCGGCCCTGGCGGTGGCGCGGCCATTCAGGCACGTTTCTCCGGACCCGACCCGATCGTGCTGCGTCGCTTGTCTCAAGAAGCACAGAATGTGCTGAAGGCGGACGGCCGCATCATCGCGATTCGCGACGACTGGGAGGACCCGATCAGCATCGTGCGGCCGGAATTCGACGAATCGCGGGCGCGCTCGCTCGGTGTGACGCGCCGTCAGGTTAGCGACACGATGGCTTATGCAAGCGAAGGCCTGCGGGTGGGCATCTATCGCGAAGGCGATCAGCTACTGCCGATCGTGCTGCGTTCGCCCGACTACACGCGTGGCGTCGCGGGTCTGCAGGACCTGCAGGTGTTCAGCGCGGGGCTGCGCCGTTACGTGCCGCTCGGCGACGTGGTCAACGGCTTCGCGGTCGGTACCGAGGAAGGCCAGATCGCGCGCGAAAACCGGATTCGCACGCTGACGGTTTCGGCCAACCCGATCTATGGGCAGAACAGTGTCGACGCGTTCAACCGCATACGCTCCAGCATCGAGAACATCAAGCTGCCACCGGGCTATAGCTTCGAATGGGGCGGCGAGCACGAATCGTCGACGCGCGCGCAGCAGAGCCTGTTCCGTCAACTGCCGCTCGGCTTCATCGGCATGGCGCTGCTCGTGCTGATGATGTTCGGACGCCTGAAGCCGGCGCTCGTCGTGCTGCTCGTCGTGCCGATGTCGATCGTCGGCGTCACGCTCGGTCTGCTGCTATTTCGCGGCGCGTTCGGCTTCATGGCGTTGCTCGGTCTATTGAGTCTGATCGGCATGCTGATCAAGAATGGCGTGGTGCTTGTCGAAGAGATGGATTCGCAGATCGCCCGCGGGCGTGCCGCGCATGCAGGCGGTGACCCACGGCGCGATGAACCGTCTGCGGCCGGTGATACTGGGGGGCGGTACGACGGCGCTCGGCATGGCGCCGTTGTTGTGGGATCCTTTCTTCAAGGACATGGCGATCACGATTATGGCGGGCCTTGTTTTTGCCACCGTGCTGACGTTGGTCGCCGTGCCGGCGCTGTATGCGATGCTGTTCTCGATCAGGCAGGCGGAATGGGAGCCGGGTCGACACCCGGAAGCAAAATGATCCGCGCGCGCCCTTGTCTTCTCGCCATCGCGGCCCTGCTGCTCGAAGCCGGCTGTACGGGTTCATTGCAGCTGCAAAAGCCCGCCGCGTTTCCGCCGCAGTATTCGGAAGCGCAACCGGGCGTGGCGACACCGATGTCCGGGCAGCAGCTCGCGGCATGGTGGACCCAGTACAACGACCCGACGCTGAACAGACTGATCGATCTCGCGCTCGCGCACAACTTCGACATCGCGACCGCTTACGCACGCGTCGATCAGGTGCAGGCCGGCATCCGCCTGGCCCGCTCGCAACTGTTGCCGTCGGTCGGTGCAAGCGTGAGCGCCGCGAAGTATCACGGCGCTGAGACGCAGCTCGAATTCGCGGAATTCCTCGGCATCGACAATACCGATGCGCAGTTCTGGCGTGTCGGCTTGCGGGCGCAATGGGAGATCGATCTGTTCGGTCAGGGACGCGCAAGGCTCTCGGCTGCACGCGAACAGGCACGCGCGGCCGCGGGCGACGCGGAGGCGGTACGCCTGAGCGTGGTGTCGGGTGTCGCGGATCTGTACGTCACCTATCGCGGGCTGCTGCGTCAGCGCGCGATTTTGCTGCAGAGCCGCGCGATCGCGGACGACTTCGTCAACATCGCCGAGAAGAGCTTTAACGCGGGTCTCGTGCTGAGTACGGACATCGAAGCAGCGCGCGCCGGCCGCGCGCAGGTCGATGCGCGTTTGCAGGACGTGGAGAACGGCATCGCGCAGGCACGACTCAATTTGCAGAATCTATGCGGCGTGCAGCCCGCGGAATTCGCGGGAATTCTCGATGAAAGCGACACGCTGATGACCGCGCTGCCGCATATCGAGCCCGGCCAGCCGGTCGACCTGCTGATGCGGCGCCCGGATCTGATCGCGGCGCAGGCACGCGTGAATGCGGCGCTCAGGCAGTCGGATGTCGCGCGGCTCAACTACTGGCCGACCATGTCGTTGAGCGGTTTGCTTGCACGCAATGGTTGGGAGATCGCGGGTCAAAGCCTCGGGGCCAGCACGTTCTGGCTATTCGGCGCGGCGATGGCGCTGCCGCTGATCGACTTTGGCGCGCGGCGCTCGCAGGTGGAGTCGTCGGACGCGCAGGCGCAGCAGGCCATGTCGAACTACGAAAAGACCGCGCTCGGCGCGTTCTATGACGTCGACCGTGCACTGGCGCGTTTGAACCGGCAGGACGAGTTGTTCAAGGCACGCAATGAAGAAGTCACGCGTCGCACCACGCAGTTGAGCCAGGTGCGACGTCGCTACGAACTCGGCGATACCGGCCGCGTCGATATCGATCAGGTGCGGGTTGCGCTGCTCGAAAGCCAGTCGTCGCAGGCGAGGGAAGAGGTCGGCGAACTGCAGGCACAGTTCGCGCTGTTCAGGGCGTTGGGAGGCGGTTGGTTGGCCAATCCGCCAGTGGCCTCGAATACACGAGCGCCGACGGAACCCGCGCCCGCCACCGCAACGGCACCGGCCGCACAGTGAACGACCAGGAGGAGTGCGGTCCGGTACTCGCAAGGCCGTTGGCTTCAGTCGGGGAGGACTGACAGGAGATGCGCAATGCACGCGTACCTGCTCCGCGTCAGTCCATTTCCGGAAGAAATCAGCTTCTCTGAAGGGTGGACGATGGCAACCCAGGTCGAGACGAAACTGTCGTTGCCCGCATTGACCGCGATGGTCGTCGGCTCAATGGTGGGCGCAGGGATTTTCTCGTTGCCGCGCAATTTCGCGCGCGCGACCGGACCGTTCGGCGCGGTCATTGCATGGTGCGTGGCGGGCATCGGCATGTATGCGCTGGCGCGCGTCTTTCAGGCGCTCGCGCAGCGACGGCCCGAGCTCGATGCGGGGGTGTTCGCATACGCGCGAGCGGGCTACGGCGATTATGCGGGCTTTCTCTCCGCATTCGGCTACTGGATGGCCGGCTGCTTCGGCAACGTGTCGTACTGGGTGCTGATCAAATCGACGCTTGGCGCTTTCGTGCCGGCCTTCGGCAACGGCAATACGGCGACCGCGATCATCGTGTCGTCGGTGGGCATCTGGCTGTTTCATCTGGTGATGCTGCGCGGCGTCCAGCAGGCCACGATGATCAACACGATCGTCACGGTCGCGAAGTTGATTCCAATCGTGCTGTTCATCGTGATGCTGATCGCGTTGTTTCGCGCCGACATGTTTCGCGCGAATCTATGGGAACGCAGCGATCAGATCGGCAAGGGCTTGTTCTCGCAGGTTCGCGCGACGATGCTCGTCACCGTCTTCGTGTTCGTCGGTATCGAAGGTGCGAGCGTGTACTCGCGCTATGCGAAAAAGCGCTCGGACGTCGGCGCCGCGACGATCACCGGCTTCGTCGCCGTGCTGTGTCTGCTGGTGCTGGTGACGCTGCTGCCTTACGCGACCTTGCCGCGCGCCGATATTGCGGTGATGCGCCAGCCGTCGATGGCCGCGGTACTCGGCGCGCTGCTCGGCCCATTCGGTGTCGTGTTCGTCAGCGCCGGTCTGATCATTTCGATCCTCGGCGCGTACCTCGCATGGTCGCTGATCTGTGCCGAGGTGCTGTTCGCCGCCGCGCGTCTCGAGACGATGCCGCGTATCTTCGCGCGACAAAACGAGCGCAAGCTGCCGGTCGCCGCGATCTGGCTCACGAGTACCGTGGTGCAGTGTTTCGTAATCAGCACGTACTGGTCGACCGACGCGTTTGCGCTGATGCTCAATCTCACGAGCTCGATGGTGCTGATTCCTTATTTTCTCGTGGCCGCATACGGCATCAAGGCCGCGCGTTACGATAGTGGACAGAATGGCGGCACCTTGAGCGGCGCGTTGCGCACCGAGTATTTCGTCGCGATGTTCGCGACGTTGTATACGGCCTTTCTGCTGTTCGCGGGCGGCCTGAAGTTCCTGATGCTATCGGCGCTGCTTTATGCGCCCGGTACGGTGCTGTATGTGGTGGCCAAACGCGAGCGCGGCCAGCGGGTGTTTTCGAAAGTCGAGCGGGTCATCTTTGCCGTCGCGGCCTGCGGCGCGATTGGCGCGCTGATCGGCCTCGCGACCGGCACGATCGTCATCTGAGCGGTCGATCATCGTAGTCGCACGAGCGCGGCTCGATCGGAACGTGTTCGCGGGAGAGCGATCGCAGCAATGGACAAGCGCGTCAGAGTTTCAGCGCCGGGCCTGATGGCGATGGTGATCGGCTCGATGGTCGGGGTGGGCGTCTTTTCGCTGCCGCAGGCGCTCGGCAAATATACCGGCGTAGTCGGTTCGTTGATCAGCTGGACCATCACCGGCTCCGGCATGCTGATACTCGCGCTGATCTTTCAACGGCTCGCATGGCGCAAGCCGGAACTCGACGCTGGCGTCTACACGTATGCGCGCGTCGGGTTTGGACGCTACACGGGATTTCTGTCGGCGTTCGGTTACTGGTGCGCCAGCTGTCTCGGCAACGTGGCGTATCTCGTGCTGATCAAGTCCGCGCTCGCGATCGTCGCGCCTTCATTCGGCGCTGGCAATACGTTTAGCGCGATCGTCAGTTCCTCGCTGATGATCTGGGTGTTTCACTTCCTGATACTGCGCGGCGTGAAGGGCTCGTCGGTAGTGAATGCGTCGATGACGGCCGCCAAGTTGTTCGCGCTTGGACTGTTCGCGGTGCTCGTGCTATCGAGTGTCAAGTGGCAGTTGTTCATCGCGAACCTGTGGACCGTTCCCGAGCCGTCGGCGACCGGTCTGTTCGGCGAGGTGCGCAAGACGATGTTGGGCACGGTATTCGTGTTTCTCGGCGTCGAAGGCGCGAGTGTCTATTCACGGCATGCACGCGAACGGCGCGACGTCGGGGTCGCGACCGTACTCGGCTTTCTCTGCGTGCTTGCGTTGATGGTCATGGTCACGTTGTTGTCGTATGGCGTGTTGCCGCTCGAGCAGTTGGGCACGCTAAAAAATCCGTCGATGGCTGGCGTGCTGAGCGCCGTGGTCGGCGCCTGGGGCGCGGTCGCGGTCAAGCTCGGCCTGTTGATATCGGTACTCGGTTCTTATCTCGCATGGACGTTGCTCGCCGCCGAAATTCTGCACGCGGCGGGCAAGAGCCGCACGATGCCCGCGTTTCTCGGGCGAGAAAACCGCAACCACGTACCGGTCGCCGCACTGTGGATGACGAGCCTCGTGATTCAGGCCTTTCTGATCGTGACGCTGTTTTCGAAAGAAGCGTTCACGCTGGCCAAGGAGTTCACGACGTCGATGAACCTGATCCCGTATCTGCTCGTCGCCGGCTATGGGTTGAAGCTCGCAGCGAGCGGCGAATCGTATGCGGGGCAGCCGTGGTCACGGCGCATCGATTTCATGCTCGCGCTGCTGGGCTGCGGATACGCGCTCTTTCTCGTGTACGCGGGCGGCCTGCATTATCTGTTGATGTCGACCGTGCTTTATACGGCGGCGACCGTGTGGTTTTACATCGCCGAGCGTCGCAAGGGGAAACGGCCTGTGTTTACGCGGCTCGAACGCTGGCTGTTCATTGTGGTTCTGCTTACCG
This sequence comes from Paraburkholderia sp. RAU6.4a, assembly GCF_050435625.1. Taxonomy (NCBI): domain Bacteria; kingdom Pseudomonadati; phylum Pseudomonadota; class Betaproteobacteria; order Burkholderiales; family Burkholderiaceae; genus Paraburkholderia; species Paraburkholderia sp. RAU6.4a. The sequence goes on along the minus strand of NZ_JBNDKQ010000001.1, from coordinate 200,711 downwards.
GGCTGGTCGCGTTCGTCGATCTCGTGCGCAATCATTTTGCGGCCTAAGGCTTCCGCTCGCGCGCCGCGCGGCTCACATGATCGCGGCCTGGCGAATGCAGCGGATGAAATAGTCGGCCGGGCGCCACCGTCGATGTCATCCGGCCATACACAACAGGAAAACGAAATGAACGCACAGAAATGGCTGAAGCTGGTTTGCGCGAGCGCGGTCGTGTTCCGCTTGCCTGACTGCGCACGCGCAGCCGCAAGCGGGCGGATCGGGTCCCGCGGCACAAGCTGCGGCGAGTTCGGCGCCAACCGCGGGCGAGATCAAGGCTACCAACCGGCAACTCGTGCGGGACGTACGCCGCGCATTCAGAAACGCACGAAGCCAGGGACTACGGGCCAGCAACATTACAGCGCGCGCGGATAACGGCGTCGTGACATTGACGGGCAGCGCGCCGACCGCGGACCTGCTGTCGCGCGGTCCGCTAGAAGAAACACGGCGGTGACGCCGGCGGCGATGGGGCATTGCGACGGGCCGACTGGGGTGGATGTTGAAAGCACTTCTTGCACCTATGACGCATATAGGACTCTGCTGATTTTTTGGCTTGTTAGCGCATCGTACAATCCGCCTCTGCGCAAGGCGAAGACGTTTTAATTCCTCGCCGACGAGTTGGGGTGCGTTGCGCTATCCCATCTTCATGATTGATCCATGCTAGGTTGCATGCCCAAAAATTGCTTTGTCTTTACCAAAGCACACCGGCTTTCTCACCGATTTTGCATCGTTTTAAAAAACAGTGGTTCAAAAACTTCTATTTGCGTGGTGCCAAAATGCTTTTGTGGAACGATCAAGACAATTTGATATGCGCTATCTGGACTGCACCGACTGGTGCGCTTAGATGATAGGCGTTCCCGACGCCGTTCGCTTCATTGGAAGCAGGAAGGTTGCGGCTCTCGATCTTGCTGCTGAGGTGTGCGGCTAGGCCCACGCAAACGCAGCGTCCCGTGGCGACACACAGGATCAGGGAAGTCGACGAGCGGACGGGACGAGATGCCCTGCGCCTTTCTCATCATGTAACGGCGTGAAATGACATGGTACTTTGGTGACAAATCATGCAGGGTGTTTCGGCAAGGAAAAGGTATTCACCTGCGTGGTATGGAGTGTGAGTGAACAAAATAAGAGTGGGTATCGCCGACGATCATCCATTTATTCTCCTCGGCGTCGAGCATCTTCTTCAGCGTTGTCCTGACATCCAGGTCTGCTTCAAAAGCGAAAGTATTGGCCTGCTTCTCCAGCGGTTGGTTGAAGTGCCAGTCGATGTTCTTGTGTGCGACTACGAATTCGAAGGCGATCCGTATGCCGACGGTCTCAACCTTCTTGACCGGATCCGGCGTGTCGCCCCAGCCATACGAGTAGTTTTCCTGAGCACGCATTCGTCCACGCACATCATTTCAGCTGCGCTCAACGCGGGGGCGGCCGGCTTCGTCGGCAAGGGTCCCGAGGGCTTTGTCAGCCTTACCGCTGCCGTCCGCGTTGCCAAAAATAAAAGCGTGTTTCTGCCTGATTCCATTGTGGACAAGATGTTGCGCGCAACGGGGCGCGCAGCGCAAGGCGGATCTTCTCTCAATTTGCTATCTGAAAAAGAATCGACGGTCGTGCGAATGATCTGCGACGGGATGTCGATCGCAACAATTGCCGAGCGGCTCAATCGCAGTCCGAAGACCGTGAGCAATCAGAAGAACGCTGGCATGAAGAAGCTCGGTGCCAGAAACGACGTAGAACTCGTCACGATCGTGCGCGAGTGGTCCTGCTCGTAGCAATTGCCGCGATTCTCAGGCGGATTCTGTCGTTCTCGTGGCGCCTTCTCCCTATCGTAGGGTGGTCCTGTGACCTGTTCAGTTCGAGGAATCGACACGTCGTTTCTCGACTGACCTATTTGGTCTTTCATTTTGGGTATTGGCCCATTAACACCGATCTTCTTCAATGAGATCATTCCTCTGCCTTGACGATCGCTGGACGTCCCGGCTTTACAAGGGTTTGTAGTTCTGAAATGGCAACAAAGAGGAATCTCATGAAAAAACAAGTAACGCAACTCATGATCGCGCTGATGGGCCTGTCCGTCGCGCCGATGGTTTTCGCTCAAGCTGTACCGGGCACAGGTCAGGTAACGTTCAATGGAGAACTGTATGACGACACCTGTGTGATCAACTCGGGTGACGAGGACCAAACGGTCACGCTGCCTCGGGTGTCTTCGCAGACGCTGCCTGCGGCTGGCGTAGTCGGCGGGTCCACGCCTTTCAACATTTCGGTGTCGCAGTGCCCGGCAACGCTGAAACAGGTCGCGGCGCATTTCGAGACCACGAACATGGACCCGGTTACGCGTAATGCCATTAACCAGGCAACTACCTCGCCGGCCCAGTACGTCGAAGTGCAATTGCTTGACCACAATTTCACGAATGGCGCGGCGCAGGTGCTTCCGCTGGGCAGCACGGGCGAGTTCGTTGATGTTGGGACCGACGGTACGGCAACGATGTACTACGCCGGCCAGTACTATGCAACAGACAGAGCCACGGCCGGTAACGTGACGGCTGTTGTTCGCTACACGTTGGCATACCAGTAAGCGAATCTAAGCCGAATGGCATCGGGTTGCTCTTCTAGTTCGAAGGCAACCCGAAGTGGCATTCCGCTTACCTGTCGCGTGGAGGAGCGAGTGTCTTCAATGAAGTTTCCAATGTTGTTCGCCGCAGCTGTCGCCTTAAGTGTGACCTCGTTCGCTGCACAAGCTGCTATCACCATTACCGGTACCCGAGTTATTTATCCGGCGCAAAACCGTGAAGTCAATGTTCGTTTGAACAATGTTGACAGCCGTCCGGTCCTGGTCCAGGCGTGGCTGGACGACGGCGATGCGGCCGCTGCCCCGAATGAAATCAAGGTGCCGTTCACGTTACTGCCGGCGGTATTTCGGGTCGAGCCTCACAGAGGGCAGGCTTTGCGCATCATGTTCACAGGCGGCGACATGCCGAAGGACCGTGAGGCTGTCTATTGGCTGAACGTTCTCGAAATTCCGCCGAAGCCCAAGGACGCTGATGACCGGAACATGATTCAGCTCGCGTTCCGAACGCGTATCAAGATGTTCTACCGGCCGGTATCGTTGCTCGATGACCCAACGGCGGGGCGGGCCCAGCTGAAGTGGCATGTCGAGGCAAATGACAAAGGTCAGAGCATCGTTCGTCTGGACAACCCATCGCCCTACTACATTTCCGTCGGCACGGCAGAGGTAGAAACGGCAGGCAGGAAAGTCGCTCTTTTGCCCGATATGGCACCGCCGTTCGGGCACGTCGATCTCCGTCCACAAGATGGAAAGCTGGATATCAAAGCTCCTGCCACCGTTTCCTATACGGTTCTGAACGACTTCGGTACAGCGATCAAGGACTCGGCGGAAGTGACAGGTGCTCAAAGCGCGGAAGCGCAAAAGAATCAATAATTGAAATACGGGATGTCGGGCGTGCGGAATAGTAAGACGGCGGTTGAAAGAGTATTCAGTAATGTCCCTTTCCGGTTTCACCCACTGGCTTGGGCGGCAATCATAGCGTCGGGCTGGGTCTTTTGCTCAAATTCCGCGGTCGCCGCGTGCGCGCCGGACTCAGCGGCGACGCCATCCAGCGACTGCTCGGCGTCCGAGTTGCCGCAACAGGAAGCCGGTGTCGACGGAGAGGCTGCGCGTACGGATGCGTCATCTACCTCGGCGACATCAAATGCGCCCGCTGCGGAAGTTCCGCAAGAAGTCGAGTTCAATCCAGCATTCTTTACGGGCAACGTCGCCGATTTGTCACGCTATACGCGAGGCAATCCTGTTGCTCCCGGTGTTTATCCGCTCGAACTGCTCGTCAATGGTAAGAAGCGTGGACGCTTCGATGTCCTGTTTCAGGCAGTGCCGGGCTCGGATATCGCAACGCCCTGTTTCACGATGCCAGGCCTCGAGCGCGCTGGCGTAGATACCGAGCGCGTGGCCCAGCGGTTGAAGGAAGCAGGAAAGGGCGACTTCGACGATATGGACGCGTCAGTGCAATGCGTCCCGCTGGTTGAAGCCGTACCGGGATCGGTTGCATCGTTCAACACCGCCGATCTGCAACTCGATCTGTCGATTCCACAGATCGAATTGCGCAAGGAGGCTGCCGGTTACGTTGATCCGTCCCGTTGGGACAACGGGATCAACGCCGGCTTCGTGCAATACAGTCTCGCCGGCTATACGACTCACCAGAACAATGGTAGCGGAGACTTCAGCAGTGTCTACCTCGGCCTGCAAAGCGGATTCAACGTGAACGGCTGGCGTTTCCGCCAGTGGTCCACGGTAAGCTCGCAGAACCGGGGTTCCGGCACGCATTGGCAAAGTGTCGCGCTGTTTGCGCAACACGATGTCACGGCGCTTAAGAGCCAACTGACGATCGGCGACAGCTCGACGAGCGGTGACGTCTTCGACTCATTCAACGTGCGTGGCGTCCAGCTTTCGAGCGACGACCGCATGTTGCCGGATTCCATGCGCTCCTACGCGCCGGTTGTGCGTGGCGTGGCTGATACCAATGCACGCATCATCGTGCGTCAGAACAACATCATCGTGGCCGAGACCAGCGTGCCGCCGGGGCCGTTTGAACTGAACGACCTGCCGGCTACGGGTTATGGCGGCGACCTTCAGGTCACTATTACAGAATCCGACGGCCGTCAGCGGACTTTTCTGGTGCCGTTTGCGTCCGTCCCGCAGTTGCTGCGGCCTGGCGTTGCACGTTTCAATCTGACGACCGGTGTCTATCGCGATACCGTGCTGAATAACCATCCGTGGGTGGCGCAGGCGGTTTATCAGCGCGGCCTGACAAACCTGTTGACCGGCTACACCGGTGCACAGTTTGCGGAAGGTTACTGGGCTGGCCTGGTGGGTGTCGCGCTCAATACGCCGCTCGGTGCATTCGCGTTTGACGTAACGGCGGCGGGAACGAATATTCCCGGCGTGTCTGGTGGTCGTCCCGGCTACAGTACCCGGATCAGCTACAGCAAGCTCCTTCCAGGGCCCAACACGAATTTTTCGGTTGCGGCTTACCGATACTCGACCTCACGCTTCTATAGCCTGCATGACGCGATGTACGCGCGATATGGTTCCCGAGACACCACGGGTCAGTATGACTACCGCACGCGCAGCCGTCTGCAGCTGAATATCAACCAGCCAATCGGCGAGTCGAGTTCTTTTTATATCGCCGGCAGTTCGCAGAACTACTGGGGCGCGTCGAAGGGCTACGATCTGCAATATCAGGTTGGTTTCAACAGCGCGTACAAGCGGGTGTCCTACTCGCTATATGCGCAACGCACGCGCCTGCAAAACTCGAAGATCAGCACGCAGGTAGGTTTGAACCTGACGATTCCGCTCGGCAAGGTCGACTCGAACGAGCATCATATGTTCGACTATCTGACCACCAACGTTTCGCGCGGCTCGAACGGGGATAGCACAATTCAGGCCACTGCGTCGGGCAACACGACCGGAGCCACGCCGATCACCTACGGTGTCAACGCGTCACGGATCGTCGCCGGCGACAATCGGACCGTTTCCGCGGGTGGTTACGCGATGTATCGCGCGCCGTTCGCTACTTACAACGTCAATGCATCGATCAGCAATCAGACCCGTCAAGCCGCGTTCAACGCCGACGGCGCGGTCGTCGTTCACAGTGGCGGCATGACGCTGAGCCCGCCGCTTGGGCAGGCGTTCGCGCTCGTCGAAGCGAAAGGCGCGGAAGGCGGCCGGATCATCAATGGCCAGGGTGCAAGGATTGACGCTAACGGCTATGCGGTGGTGTCGTCGCTGATGCCATACCGGGTCAACACGGTCGCGCTGGATCCGAGCGACGTGTCGCTCGACGTTGAACTGGGCAACACGAGTGAGGAAGTCGTGCCGCGCGCGAGTTCGCTCGTCAAGGTGAAGATTGCGACCACGCAGGGCACGCCGATTTTCGCCGAGGTTTTGGATCGGGAAGGCAAAGCCATGCCGATGGGCACCGAGTTATTCGACGAGTCCGAGAAATCGGTGGGCATCGTCGGTCAGGGTGGCCTCTCGTACCTGCGCGGCCTCGAGCACGAAGGCAAGCTGCTGGTGCGCTGGGGCAATCGCGCAGCGGAGCAGTGCGTGATGCCCTACACGATGCCGGACGACGACAAGGCGGACAGCGGTCAGCGCGCGGGGATCGTTGCGCGCATCAAGCTGAGCTGTGATCCAGCGCTAATCTGGTCTCCGCCGGCAAAGTCCGTAGCGCGACGTTCAGCGGGCGCGGCGCTTGTCAGTTCGCTTCGCTGAAGTGCGAAGGTCGATACCCGGTCAGCTCCAGCGCTGCGGCTTAGATGATTCCGCCGACAGTAGAGGTCAGAAAATGAAGAATATTTGCAGATACTTTCGGATTGCCGGACTAATTTCCGGATTGATCGCAGGTGCGCTGTTGGGATCGGTTTGCGTACATGCGCAAGGCTCGCCTTCGGTCACGCTCAATTTTAGTGGCACCTATAACGCGACGACGTGTGCGCTGGTGAGTTCGCCCGACATGACGGTCACGTTGCCAACGCTTTCGACGCGATCGCTGCCGACGGCCGGAGTTATAGATGGCTCAAAGTTCTTTACCATCACGATTCAATGTCCAAGCGGTGTAACGGGGGCGCGCGTGTATTTCGAGAGCGGTTCGTCGACCGATCCCAACACCGGGAATCTGGACCTGCAGAATGCGAGCGGGGCGGCGTCGGCAACGAATGTACAGGTCATGCTGGCCAATGAGGACGGATCGCGGATCAAGGTCGGCGACCGGTCTACGATGAGAGTCGTTCCGATCACGTCCACGGATCCGACGCCGGTGAAGTTCATTGCCAGCTACTACGCAACCGGTCGGGCCACGGCTGGCACCGTCAATACATTCGTCACCTATGTCGTCGAAATGCCCTGAGGGTGCCGGCGCGAATACGTTTCTTATTATGTTTGACTCAACAGTCGCGCTCATGCGAGCGACTGCGTTGCATGCAGCACTGCTGTCCGACGGCGCGGAGCTGCCGGCTATTCCTTTTTGGCGCGCGCGTTGCAGTACGTTGGTCGAGACGCTACAGCAGCAAATGCTGGATCGAACTTTTCCGGCAACGGACATCCGGGAAGTCAGCCTCGCACAATGCGTTCTGCTAGATGAACTGACGTTGCATGCATTGCCGTCCAGGCAGCGCGAGGAATGGTTGCGTGACCCGCTGCAGATGCGTTTTCATGGCGTGCGTGATGGCGCCGCATGGGTATGGCACCGGATCGAGGCGGTGGTGGACGGCGGCGATCCGGACCCCGCCAGACTTGAGTTCTACACCATGTTGCTGGGGCTGGGCTTCGACGGCGGACGAGAAAACGCCAACGCATATCTGGAGCGTGCGAAATCGGCGTTGAACGGGCATCCGCGTAATAAGGCGGCGTTCTCCATACCCGACGCACCGGATAACGCCATGCCACCGACCAATTCGCTTCGGCCGTCGGACGTGTCACGCATCTCACATTCACGCAGAACCGCCGGCGGGGTGATTGCTGGTGCGGTTGCCATCGCGTCACTATGGACGGCGATGGACCTTAGTCTGGACGTTGCGGTACGCGGTCTACCTCAAACGTCGCCGCCGCAGAGTAGTCCTATGCAGACGGAGCGTTCGCAATGATTTCCGGAAACAGCTACCGGGCGGCGCTGATCTGGATCGCTGTCTCCGTAGTTGGACTGATATGGCTATGTTTGCCGCTTGCTCTCCAACCATCGTGGCCCGTTGTGCTCAGTCTTGTTCTGTTGACGGGGGTGGGCGCCGCCGTTTTGCCAGCTTACGGGCGATCGCATCCGACCCACGAGGATCAGGATTTTCAGCTCGGGAACGTGCGTCAGTTATCGATCGTTCTCGTCGTCGGGCCGCATGCCGGCGCGTTGTTTGCACGCGATGGCCAGACATCCACACTGCGACGTAACGGTGATGCGCTGTGGTTGCGTGTCCGGTCCCCGCAGCAGTTGTCCAGCGTGTTGGCCACGGTGATGGAGTCGCATCAACGTCCGCCGGATGCCGTGTTGATGCCCGTTGTTCCCGACGGTGAGTGCGACGATGCTGTGATTCGCCGCGAATTTTCCCGCTGGAAGCATCAAATCGACGCTTGCATCGGTCCCCGGGCGTTCGTATTACCCTGCTATATCGCTATCTACGCGCACCTCGGCTCGAATAGCGACCACGTAGTGGAACGGGTCTGGTTCGGCGATGCCATGAATATCTCGACGATGCAACCCGCGACCGCAACCGCGCGGCAACATGTGCAAGCGCTCAGGCAACAGCTGGATCAGGCCTGGCTCGCTGTCGCCCACCCGGAACGTGCGTCGCGTGCCGGTCTGGGGCATGCAGTGTTCGACTGGCTAGAAGATGAGGCGCTGCTATCGATACTTTCATCGCTCGCGAACACCGCGCCGTTCTCGCTGCGCGGCTTGCTGTTGGCCGACATCGGACACCCGCCGATGCGTCCAGGCGCATGGACGCGATGGCTCACCGGCAAGACCGCGCTGCGGCCGCTGCTGACGAGGCCGGAGGCTCAACCGAAGCCGCTGTCTCTGCCTTTACTTACGACCATCGCGCGGAACGACAGATTCCGGGTTTCGAAGAGCGAGTGGGCCCGGTCGTATTCCGGAAGCTTGCACGCGTTGGCTGCGTCGGCGGTCGTCCTGATGGTGTCGATTGGTGTCTCCGCATGGTCGAACAGCAGGTTGGTCACGCGAGTCGCCGAAGATCTCGAGGTTTACACGCATATACCCACAGCCCGCGCGGATGCGAAGCATGAGCGATTCGAATCGTTGCGCAGACAATCCGCCGAGCTGGCTCGCTATGCGAGCAACGGTGTGCCGACCGGGCTCGGCTGGGGACTGTATCGGGGCAAGCAGTTGCAAGTCGCGCTTGAACGCGTGACCGCGACATCGCATTCCCCGACGATCGCCGCGCATTCCCCGCCCCTTGCTGTGACGATCGACAGCCTCTTGTTATTCGACAGCGGCAAGACGACGCTCAAGTCAGGTGCAGAGCCAAGGCTCCACACGGTTCTCGATCTGATTCGCGCGAATCCCGACAAGCGAATTCTCATCGCGGGTCATACTGACAACGTGGGTGCCAGCGTCGCGAATCAAAAGCTCTCCGAGGCACGCGCGCGGGCCATCCGCGATTGGTTCGTCAACACGGCTACGTTGCCCGTCACACGTTTCGCAATTCAGGGGTATGGCGATACCCGGCCGATCGCCGGCAACGAAACTAGTCAGGGGCGCGAGATGAATCGTCGTGTCGAAATCACCGTTGTTCCCGATTCAGGCACGCACTGAAAGTACTCGTCGCGGGTAGCCCTCTGGGAACCTGCGTTCGCGCACGCCAACCCGGCCTCTCTTTTGCGAACGGGACAGACTTTTTGGCAACCGCCCATATCGCCGCGCTGCTCCGAGACATAACATCATCAGCTTGCGGATTTCATACGAAAGCGAGCGGTGTCGCCGCTCCTTCTTTTATTTGAGCGAACAACCTCAGAGCACTATGTCGGCTTCTACCAGTTCTCAAAAATTCATCGCACGTAATCGTGCCCCCCGCGTCCAGATTGAATACGACGTCGAAATTTACGGTTCGGAAAAGAGAGTCGAACTCCCGTTCGTGATGGGCGTCCTCGCCGACTTGTCGGGCAAGCCGCTCGAACCGTTGCCCGCCGTCGGCGATCGTAAGTTCTTCGATATCGACATCGAGAACTTCGATGAGCGAATGAAGGCCATGAAACCGCGTGTCGCGTTCGCGGTGCCCAACACGCTGACGAACGAAGGTCATCTGATGGTCGATATCACGTTCGAAAGCATGGACGACTTCTCGCCCGCAGCCGTCGCGAAGAAGGTTGACGCGCTTGCGCAGCTACTCGAGGCGCGTACGCAACTGGCCAATCTGCAAACGTATATGGATGGCAAAAGTGGCGCGGAAAACCTGGTCAGCAAGGTGTTGAGAGACCCAGCGTTACTCGAAGCGCTCGCAAAGGCGCCAAAGCCGGAAGCGGCATCCGCCGGCGAACCGGTGACCAACGAATGATTTTTGCTTTCCGCACGAAAGCACAGCCTGAAACAATGGGGAAATGATGGCCGAACTTCAAGCGAACATGCGCGCCAAGGCAACGGCGAGCGTGACAAGTCAGTCCGATTTCAATGCACTCCTATCGCGCGAATTCAAGCCCAAAACGGAGCGCGCGCGCGAGGCTGTCGAGGGGGCTGTCCGGACGCTCGCTCAACAAGCACTGCTTACATCGGCAACGGTGTCCGACGACGCGTACAAAAACATAGAGTCAATTATTGGGGAGATCGATCGCAAATTATCCGAACAGATCAACCTGATTCTCCACCATGAAGATTTTCAGAGTCTTGAAAGCGCATGGCGTGGGCTTCATCACCTCGTCGCGAACACGGAAACGGATGAGAAGCTGAAGATCCGCTTTATGGATGTGTCGAAGGACGACCTGCGTCGCACGATGAAGCGCTATAAAGGGATTGCGTGGGACCAGAGTCCGTTCTTCAAGCAAATTTACGAGGAAGAGTACGGGCAGTTGGGTGGCGAGCCGTACGGCTGTCTCGTCGCTGACTACTACTTCGATCACACGCCGGCCGATGTCGACCTACTGGGCTCGATTGCAAAGGTGGCGGCAGCGTCGCATGCGCCGTTCATTACGGGCGCGGCACCGTCCGTGCTGCAGATGGACTCGTGGCAGGAACTCGCCAACCCGCGCGACCTGACGAAGATTTTTACGCAAAACCTCGAGTACGCACCTTGGAACTCGCTGCGTAGTTCGGAAGACGCGCGCTACATCGGCCTTGCAATGCCGCGTTTCCTTGCACGTCTACCGTATGGCGTCAAGACGAATCCGGTCGACGAATTCAATTTCGAAGAGGCGACCGCCGGCGCGGATCATCAACGCTATGTATGGTCGAACGCGGCCTACGCAATGGCGGTGAACATCAACCGTTCGTTCAAGAACTACGGTTGGTGCACGCTGATTCGCGGCGTGGAAAGCGGTGGGGTAGTTGAAAACCTGCCGTGTCACACGTTCCCGACGGATGACGGTGGCATCGACATGAAGTGCCCGACGGAAATTGCGATCTCCGACCGCCGCGAAGCGGAATTGTCGAAGAGTGGTTTCATACCGCTCATTCACCGCAAGAACACTGACTACGCGGCGTTCATCGGCGCGCAATCGTTGCAGAAGCCGATCGAGTACCACGATCCCGACGCAACTGCGAACGCGAATCTATCGGCACGTCTTCCGTATCTGTTCGCGTGCTCGCGCTTTGCGCATTACCTGAAGTGCATCGTGCGCGACAAGATCGGCGCATTCAAGGAGCGGGACGAAATGCAGCAATGGCTCAACGAATGGGTCATGAACTACGTTGACGCTGATCCCGCTAATTCGTCGCAGGAAACCAAGGCACGTCGACCGCTGGCCGCGGCCGAAGTGGTCGTCGAGGACGTCGAGGGGAACCCGGGATATTACCAGGCGAAGTTCTTCCTGCGTCCGCATTTCCAACTTGAAGGTCTGACGGTTTCTTTGCGTCTCGTCGCGAAGCTGCCGCTCGTGAAGGATGCAGCCTGACCTGACGTCTACCGTTCATTCGGTGATTGAGCGACGGACAGGCGCTCACTAAATATGCCTGACTTTCATTGAGCATCTTTAAAACTAATCGGTATCAAGGAGTATTTTTATGGCGCAAGACATCTTTCTCAAGATTAACGGGATCGATGGTGAGTCGGCAGACGCTAACCACAAGGACGAAATCGATGTTCTGAGCTGGGCGTGGGGCGTTACGCAGCAATCGAATATGCACGTTGGTTCCGGTGGTGGCGCTGGCCGAGCTACGGTCGACGACTTCACGTTTGAGCATTTCATCGATCGTGCAACGCCCAACCTGACGCAATACTGCCTGACCGGTAAGCACATCGACGAAGCCAAACTCGTCGTGCGCAAGGCTGGCGGTAATCCGCTCGAATACATCAAATTCACGATGAACGACGTGCTGGTTACCTCGGTGCATCCGTCCGGCGTCAGCGACAGTGAATCGCGTCCGTGCGAAACGGTGCGTCTGTCCTTTGCTCGCCTGAAGCAGGAATATGTGGTGCAGAACGCGCAAGGCGGTAGCGGTGGTGCGATCACGGCGACCTTCGATATCAAGAAGAACACAGCCTAAATCGCACATTTTCCTGAATCTTGGCACGACGACCCTTTTGTCCGGGACGCCGTGTCAAGGTTGTTAACCGGGATGCCCGGCTGGATGCAGGCATCCTGGTTCATTCAGGGCGATGTGCGAGATCACCTTGATACCGTCAGATGGTTTCGATCTTTTTTTCCCGCTTCGCGATATGGCTGCGTATCGGAGGCTGGCTAGCCCTAAGCGGGGCGAGCGCATGGCTGTCCGGGTGCGCTACCGCGTCGGCTCCCGTTGTCAAGGAGCGAACGACCCTCCGGCTTCAGATCGCGGCAAACGAGAACGTCAATCCGAACGAGTGGGGAACGGCGGCGCCGATCCTCGTGCGGGTCTACGAACTGAAGTCGCCGACGGCGTTTCAAACCGGCGACTTTTTCACGCTGCAAAGCGACGACAAGAAAATCCTTGGCGACGACGTGCTGGTCGTTGACGAATTTATTCTGCGTCCCGGCGATACACGCGAGATCGTCCGGAAGTCGAACCCCGCCACTACCGCAATTGGCGTGCTGGCCGGCTACCGGGATCTTGGGAAATCGGTCTGGCGCGCGGTTTACCGGTTGCCAATCGCGCCCGACGCCGCATGGTACAGGATGGCTCTTCCAGACAAGGAACAGAAGCTGACGATCCAGCTCGATCAGCGCACTGTTTCGATTTCAAAGTCAGACTAATTTCGATGAGTTGGTATAGCAAAGTTGTTTGGAGCGAAGGACTCTTCCTGCGCCCGCAATTGTTTCAGCAGCAGGAGCGGTATTTCGAGTCGTTCGCGCATCGCCGGAGCGCGCCGCTGAGCCCGTTTTTCTGGGGCTTCAGCCGTTATGAAATCGATCAGGAATCGCTCGCGTTCGGCAAGCTGGTGTTCAAGAGCGGGCTCGGCGTATTTCCAGACGGCACACCGTTCGAGGTGCCTGGCCTGACGCTGCCCCCGCCCCCACTGACGATCGGACCGGAACATCAGGAGCAGGTGATTTACCTGGCGGTCCCGCTTCGCTTGCCTAACACCGAGGAAACCGCCTTCACCGAGCAGAGCGGATCGCTGGCCCGTTACCATGCGTACGACGCGGAACTGCGCGACAGCAACGCGATCGGCCAGGGTCCGAAGCCCGTCCAACTCTCGAATCTGCGCTTGCGGCTGTTGCCCGAGAAAGAGCTGACGCAGTCGTGGATCGGGCTTGCGCTGACGCGCGTGAAGGCGCTGCACGCCGACGGCGCCGTGTCGCTGCACAGCGCCGACCACATTCCGCCCGTGACCGGTTACGGCGCGAATCCACTGCTGCGCGAATGGGCGATGCAGCTGCACGGTCTCGCGCGACTACGCGCCGACGCGCTCGCCGCCCGTCTGTCAGGTTCTGATGGCCGTACGGGCGCGGCGGCCGAAGTGGCCGACTATCTGCTGCTCCAGGTGCTCAATCGCTATGAGCCGCTGCTGGAGCATATTTGCCAACTCGAGGAGACCGCGCCGGTGACCCTGTATCGCGAGCTCGCGCTTTTCGCGGGCGAGCTTTCGACCTTCGTGCGTCCGCAAACGCGGCGTCCGCGGGCGGCGCCGGGCTATGACCATGCGCAGCTCTACCGCAGTATCAGGCCCCTCGTCGAGGAGGTTCACTATCTATTGAACCAGGTGTTGATTCGTGGTGCGCAGCCCATTCCGCTTACGGAGCAGGCGCATGGCATCCGTACGGCCGCCATGCTGCCGAACGAATTGGCCGGCTATTCGAGCCTCGTGCTCGCCGTGGGCGCGCAGATGCCTTCCGAGTTGCTGCAGCAGCAGTTTCTTGCCCAAACGAAGATCAGTCATCCGCAGCGCTTGCCGGAATTGATCCGTTCGCACCTGCCGGGTCTGGCAGTAGCGGCGCTGCCGGTTCCTCCGCGCCAGATTCCGTTCAACTCGGGCTTTATCTATTTCGAACTGTCGCGTACCGGACCGTTCTGGGAACAGATTGCGCGGCACGGAGGGCTTGCCATGCATGTCGCCGGGCACTTCCCGGAACTCAAGCTTGAGCTGTGGGGCGTGCGTCAAAAATGAGTACCGGTGCATACGGGGACGACGCGTTCGAGTTTCTGTTGAACCCCGACAACTCTGCTTCTGGCCAGAGCCAGCCGTCTGCCATTCCCGCTGGGCGTCCCACAACCGCGGGTGTCGCCAATCAGGAACCGGTGGTCGATGCGGCCGCGTTCGATCCGCCGGAACAAGTGCAGACGCGTCTGGAGCGCATGAAGGCTGCGCGCAATCCGTTGTGTGAAGCCGCGCAGCCTTTGTTGCGCATGCTGGCGGACATGCCGGCTTCGCTCGATTCGTTGGCTGCGGTCGCGAGCTTGCGCTCGCTGCTGGTGCGTGAGGTCGCCGCATTCCAGAAGGTCTGCGACAAAGCGAGTTTGCCGTGGAAGCACGTGGCGGCTGTCCGTTACGCGCTGTGCACCGCGCTCGACGAAGCCGCCAACCGCACGCGTTGGGGGAACGGTGGAATTTGGGCCGCGGGGGGGCTGCTGCTCAAGTTCGAAGGAGAAGTGGACGGCGGCGAGAAGTTCTTCCTGCTGATCGGCCGCATGGCAACGGATCCCCAGGAGTACATCGACGTCCTCGAGGTGTTGTATCGCATTCTCAGCCTTGGATTCGAAGGACGCTACAGCGTTGCCGCGGACGGTCCACGTCATCTGGAGCAGATCCGGCAGCGAATGCTGACGCTTATCAGCGGCACGCGGGACACGATGCGGCTCGAACTGTCGCCGCACTGGCGCGGCGAGGAGCCGGGCAGGATGCGGCTGCTGAAAAGCGTGCCGGTCTGGGCGACGGCGGGCGTCGCTGCGCTATGTGTGTTCTCGCTGTTCGCCTGGTACAAGTATCGGCTTCTGGCGCAAAGCAATGCGCTGGAAGCGAAGATTCTCGCGATCGGAGAGCCGATCAAGGTCGCGGCCCCGGTCGTTCACGAGCGCTTGCGCCTGTCGATTTTGCTGAAAGACGAGATCGCTCGCGGCCAGGTCTCCGTCGAAGAGACCGCGAGCAGCAGCCGGGTCGTGTTCCGTGGCGACTACGTGTTCCTGCCGGGGCAAAGCCGCATTCGACCGGAACTGGATCCGGTGTTGACCAAGGTCGCGCAGGAGGTCGTCCGGGTCGGCGGCAATGTCACGGTGACCGGGCACACCGACAACCAGCCGATTCATACGGCGGAGTTTCCTGACAACCTGGTGCTATCGGAAAAGCGCGCCGCGTTCGTCGCCGACGTATTGAAGGCGCACGGCATGCCCGGCAATCGCATCGAGGCTGTCGGCAAGGGCGATACACAACCTGTCGCGGACAACAGTACAGCGGAAGGTCGTTCCCGCAATCGACGCGTGGAAGTCTTCGTCACGCATTAACGGGAAAGCCTTGATGTCTTATTTGAACCGCTTATCGAAACTTGTGCTCACGCGCCAGACGCTGGTGCTCGCCGCGATCCTCGTGACGGCTGTGGCCGTCTGGTTCGTGGGACCTCTGATCGCGTTTGGCGACTACCGCCCACTCGAGAGCGTGCTCTCGCGCACGCTGTCGATCGTCGTGCTGTTATTGCTGCTGCTGTTCTGGCTGCTCGGCTGGTCGCCTGGCGTCATCGGCGTCGCGTTGCTGTGTCTCGCGCTCTGGTATTTCGGACCGATACTCGCGTTCGGCCAAACGCATCCACTCGGCACCACATGGTCCCGCGTGCTGCTGATCTCGGTGCTGCTTGCCTGCTACGCGATCTATGGGCTGTATCGTCTGTGGCGGGCAGTGCGCAGCGATGACGTGCTGCTGCAGCGCGTTCTGAACCCGTTCACGAAGAAGTCGGCCGCGACCCCTGTCGCACGAGACGAAATCCGCGCGCTTCACGCGGTCGTCGCGAAGGCCATCGACAAGCTCAAACGCATGCGCGGCGGACCGGCAGGGTTGCGTCGTCTGCTCGAAAGCCAACGCTACCTGTACGAACTTCCGTGGTACATGGTGGTGGGCTCGCCAGGCGCCGGCAAGACGACGTTGATCCTGAACTCGGGTCTGGATTTTCCGGAGGCGGATCAGATGGTCGCGGCGTCGCTGAGAAGCCGCGTCGAAACGGCGAACTGCGACTGGTGGTTCGCGAACGAAGCGGTGCTGATCGACACCGCTGGCCGCTATACGGTTCAGGACGCAGCGTCGCAAGAGGCCGCGAAGGTTGACGTCGATCCGGAAGACCTGAAGAGCGTGAACGAGGCCGAGTGGCGCGGCCTTCTGGGGCTGCTTCGCAAGCGGCGCCCGCGCGCGCCGATCAACGGTGCGTTGCTGGTCGTTTCAATCGAAGAGTTGTTGACGCACCCAGCGCCCGAACGAAAGGCGCTCGCCGCGTCGATGCGCGCTCGGCTCGGCGAGTTGCGCCAGCAGTTGGGGATTCGATTCCCCGTCTACGTGCTCGTCACGAAGCTCGATCTGCTGCCCGGCTTCGGGGAGTATTTCCAGTCGTTGACGGCGGAAAGCCGCGCGCAGATTTTCGGCTTCACACTGCCTTATCAGGAAGCGGCGGAACAACACGGCCGCGACACACTGCGCCTGAACTGCGCGGCCGAAATGCGTGAGCTGGAGCAGGGACTCGAAGACGGCGTCAACACGAGGCTGCAAGAGGTGTACGAGGTCGATCTGCGCAAGAAACTTTATGCGCTGCCGTCAGAATTTCGTAGCCTGTGCGCGGAACTCAATGAATTGCTCGCGCTGGTGTTTCTCGATTCGAAATACGACGACACGCAGTTGAACAGCACGCTGCGCGGCGTCTATTTCACGAGCGCGGCGCAAACTCACGAGGCCGTGTCCGCCGACAGCTCCACGCTCTTGCAGCGGCTGCGTCGCGGGCTCGCGGGTTTATTTGGTGCCGCGCCGAAAACGGTCTCGCCGTCGTCCGGCGACGCGACGCCTACCGGCTATCGCGGCTATTTCTTGCGCAATCTGTTTCAGCGCGTGATCCTGGCCGAAGCGCATCTGGTGCGGCCGAACCTGTACTGGGAAGTCCGATTCCGCGCGTTGCGTCTTATCGGACATCTGCTCGCGATCGTCGTGGCGGTGTGGCTGATTGGTGCGCTCGTCGTGAGCTTCGGCAACAACCGCGAGTATCTCGCCGCGATCGATGGCAAGGCCAATGCGCTCGCCGCGCGGGTCTTGTCGCAACGGAAGGCGCCGCAGCCCGGGACGATGGGGACGCTTCTGTCAGCGTCGCGTGACCTGCCTCAGTTCGACGGCATGGACCTCGACAGTCCCGGTGTCGCATGGCACTACGGGCTCTACACGGCGCCCGCCATCCGCGTCGCCGCCGGCGAGACTTACAACAATCTGCTGAAACAGATGCTGCTGCCGCAAGTTGTCGGCCGGCTCGAAACGGTGCTCGATACGCAAATCGGCGTACAGGACGCGGACGGCGTTTATCGCACGCTGATGGTCTACCTGATGCTGTTCGATGGCTCGCACTACGACGCGAAAGCAGTCAAGGCATGGGTGCTCGGCGACTGGGAACACGCCAACAGCGTCGCATCGCTCGGCGAGCGCAACGTGATGGCGCGTCACCTCGATGCGCTGATCGTGGAAGGGGTGCCCACGGTGCCGGCAAGACCGGTGAATGCGCAGCTCGTGCGCCGCGCGCGCGAGTTCCTTGGCCGCAATCCGGCGTCCGGACGGCTCTATGAACGTGCGATGAACGCCATGGCTCCCGAGGCGCCCGAGAACGTCACGCTGCTGAGCGCCGCAGGTCCGCAGGCCACTACCGTGTTCATGCTGGCCGGCGGTTCGACGCTCGCGCGAGGTATCCCCGGTCTCTATACCTACGACGGCTATCACGCCGTTTTTAACAAGCGCCTCCCTGATTTTCTCGAGCAGGCGCGAAAACAGGACGCCTGGGTGATGGGCGAGGCCGATGCATCGGCGCGGCGGCGGCGGATGGCAAACGGCAACGCACCGCGCAAGGACAGGCTCGCCGACGATATCCGTCGCCAATACCTGACCGACTATGGCAATTACTGGAGCCAGTTTCTCGACGACGTGAGACCGGTGTCCGGCAGCGAAGGCACCCTGGCGCCCGATCTGCAGACGCTGCGTACGCTGGCTGCGCCGGATTCGCCGCTGGCGAGACTCGCGCGAACGGCCGCGCGCGAGACGTCGCTGTCGATCGTGGATGGCGCGGACGAGCCGTCGGCCGCCGGTAGTGCCATGAACGTGATCATGCGTCGCTCGCAGGCGGCGCGCGCGGCGAGCGCCGTGGCCGCAACCGCCACGATCGGTCAGCTCGCGCAACAGAAGATGGAACGTGAACTGGTCGACAGACGCTTTGCCGCGCTGCGCGAAGTCGTGACCGGCCAGGCCGATAGCGGGAGCGCGCTGCCCGGCGGCAGCGGCGTGCTGCAGCTGGGCGGCGTCATCGGGCTGATCAACGAGCAGTACACGCGATTGATGACGGCCGGCGACGTGCTCGCCACCAACAGCATGCCGCCCACGGACGACCTCGGCTCCACGCTGCAGCTCGAGGCGCAGAAGCTTCCGCCGCCGTTTCGGGCCGTGCTCGTGGGCCTCGCGTCGCAGTCGATGCGCAAGGTGGACCGCAATGTCGGCTCCTTGCTCACGATGCAGGTCGAATCGAGCGTTGGCGCGCAATGCCGACGTGCTGTCGAAGGCAAATATCCGTTTGCCGCGAGCGCCCAGGAAGTCGACATCGACGATTTCAATCGCGTGTTCGCGGCCGGCGGCCTGCTCGACGACTTTTTCCACAAGACGCTCGCCAGCCGCGTCGATACGAGCATGCGGCCATGGCGCTATAAGCCGGTCAGCCCCGGCATGCCGCCCATGCAGGGACCGGGCCTCGAACCGTTCGAGCGCGCCGCGGCGATCCGTCAGACATTTTTCCGCGATCCCGGCGCGACCCGGATGTCGTGGAACGCGGGCCTCAAGGTCGTGTCGCTGGACCCCGAGATTACCGATCTGCTCATCGACGTCGACGGGCAAAACCTGCGCTATGCGCATGGTCCGGTCACGACGTCCCCGATCACCTGGCCGGGGCCGCGCGGCGGTTCGATGGCCGGCCTCACCGCGAATCCGCGCGTGCGTCCGGACACGTCGACCGTCATGACCGAAGGTCCGTGGGCGCTGTTCCGTCTGATCGACCGGGGCCGCGTGACGTCGACGTTGTCGTCGAGCCGCTCGGCGGTGGACTTCAATTTCGACGACCGGCACGCGGTCATCGAACTGACATCGGGCGGACAGTCAGGACCGCAACTCACGGCGTTGCTGTGCGATTTTCGTTGTCCCGGTAGCGGAAACGCGATGGGAAGGCGAGCGGACGCGTCGTCAGGCCCCGCATTCGCCGACGAGCTGTAGCGTCTTTTCGATATAGAGAATTTAGAGGAGTGCATGTCAAGTAATCCCTTGAACGCGATAAGTGTGCAAAGCCGCGCAGTGACCGTATCCAGCGCGGCGATACCGCGGTGGCCGGGGCAGACCGCGGACGGACAGACGCAGCCGGCGCTGGAGTTCATGTCACTGAACGGCGACGAGCATCTCGGCAAGCTGTTTGAGTACGAACTGCTGTTGCGCACGCCTGACGATTACACGGTACCGCTTGCCGTCAGTGCCAACCTCGACCTGAAGGCGCTGCTAGGCAAGGAAATGACCGTCGCGATCGACCTCCAGCCGAGCGCCGACACCGAAGCATGTCAGCGCGAAATCACCGGACTCGTCGTCGCCGCGCAATACCTGCGTCGGGACGGCCGCTACAACGTCTATCGTGTCGTGCTGAAGCCGTGGCTGTGGCTGGCGACCCTGACGACCGACTACAAGATTTTCCAGAACAGGACGGTCATCGAGATCATCGACGAGGTTCTGAAGGACTATCCGTACCCGGTCGAAAAGCGCCTCGACGTGAGCCGCTATGCGCTCGAGGGTGAGAGTCCGACCAACGAACCGCGCACGTTCCAGGTCCAGTACGGCGAGACCGATTACGACTTCATTCATCGCCTGATGGAAGAGTGGGGCATCTACTGGTTTTTCGAGCATGCCGACGGCAAGCACCGGCTCGTGCTGTGCGACCACATTGGCGCGCACCGCCACTCGCCGAACCCCTCATACCGGACGCTGGCGTTCCAACCGCAGGGCGGCAAGACCGACACCGAATACATCAGCGCGTTTTCGACGGCCGAAGTCTTGTGCACCGGTCACTACGTGACGAGCGACTTCGACTTCACGCGTTCGCGCGCCGAGATGCGGGCGATCAATCAGCAACCGCGCGACACCAGTTGGAACCTGCTCGAGCGCTACGACTGGCCGGGCGACTACACCGACAGCAGCCACGGTGAACTGCTGGCGCGTACGCGCATGGAAGCACTGCGCGCGCCGGGTACGCGAGCGAAAGGCGAAGGTAACGTACGGGGACTCGCGTGCGGGCAGACGTTCGTGTTGACCAACTACGACTATACGGCCGCGAACTGCGAATACCTCGTCATCGGTACGAAGCTCGACCTGACCGGTACGCCGGACGAATCGGGTAGCGGCTACGAATACACCTGCAGCAACAAGTTCGACGCGCAACCGACAAGCGAAGTGTTCAGACTGCCGCGGGAGACCTCGAAGCCGATCGTCAACGGGCCGCAGTCGGCTGTCGTCGTGGGTCCCGAGGGCAAGGAACTGTGGACCGACGAATTCGGCCGCGTGAAGGTCCGCTTCGTCTGGGACCGTTACGGCCAAAACGTCGAAACCGACTCCTGCTGGGTCCGTGTGAGCCAGGCGTGGGCCGGTCAGGGTTTCGGTGGCATCTACATTCCGCGCATCGGCCAGGAAGTCATCGTCGACTTCTGGAACGGCGACCCGGATCGTCCGCTGATCACCGGGAGCCTGTACAACGCGGCGACGCGTCCGCCCTATGACTTGCCAGGCAACGCGACGCAGAGCGGTTTCATGAGCCGGTCGATGGAAGGGGGCCTGCAGAACTACAACAGCATCCGCTTCGAGGACAAGGCGGGTGCCGAGGAATTCACGTTGCAGGCGGAACGGGACATGAACCGCCTGACGAAGCTGAATGAGTCACACGTCGTCGGTGCCGACTACACGATCGGCGTGGCCGCGGCGCACAGCATGACCGTCGGCGCGACGTCCAGCACGATCGTCGGCGGCAAGTACTCGGTAAGGGTGAAGGGTGTCGCCTTCTATTCCGTGGGTCTTGCACACTTTGTATCGATTGGCGGGGCGGAGGAGACCGCGGTTGGGGGTGCCTCCCTTCTGACGGTGGGCGGTGCACGTACGGTCACGGTTGGTGGCGCGTCGACGCACGCGGTAGGCGGAGCCTATTCGCTGTCGGCCGGGAAGGCGCTGTCTATCGTGTGCGGCAAGTCCTCGCTGACCATGAACAAGGATGGCGAGATCAAGCTCATCGGTAAGTCGATCCGCATCCAGGGTGACACCCGTGTCGTGGTGCAAGGCACGCCGCTGGACCTTAACCCCGGTGACAAGGAATGTGGCAGCTCAGTGACGGTGCCAGTTCCTGTAGTGGTGCTCGATGCGCTGGACGTTCCAGTTATTCCGTCACCTCCATCGGACGAGCCGCTTCCGACGATATGTCCGCTTCCGACGATATGTCCGCCGCCCTCGGAAGAGCCGGCGCCATCGGAAGAGCCGCCGCCATCGGAAGAGCCGCCGCCATCGGAAGAGCCGCCGCCATCGGAAGAGCCGCCGCCGTCGGAAGAGCCGCCGCCATCGGAAGAGCCGCCGCCGTCGGAAGAGCGGCCGCCATCGGAAGAGCCGGCGCCATCGGAAGAGCCGGCACCGTCGGAGGAGCCGCCGCCGTCCGAAGAGCCGCCGAAAACCGGCATTGACTTGTAACAGCGTATTTCGCAATACCGTGCAGACGGCGAATGCCTTCGCGCATCGCCCTGCACGGACGTTCAGTTTCCATGAGGAGAAAATCGATCATGTTTCCAGCGGCTCGCAAAGGCGATGCGATCGGACATGGCGGTTCGATCGTCTCGGGCTCCCCGACGGTCTTCATCAATCGATTGCCTGCGGCGCTCGTCGGTATGAGCTCTGCCGTTTGCGCGCTGCACCCGTGCTCGCAAGCTGTGGTCGCGGGTTCGGGTACGGTGTTGATCAACAACGTGCCGGCGGCATTGGTTGGCGGCAAGGTTTCGTGTGGCGCGCCGTGTTCCGCTGGCTCGCCAGACGTGCGCATCGGTTCATGATGACGATGGGGGCCATGTGACGACGGGAGTCGCGGGAATCGGCGGCGAGCTGGTCGGTTTGCCCGGCGTCGTATTGCCCCTCGCCAGTGTCGGACCGTTGCTGGATCGCTGTGAGCGGCTCGGCGACGTCGTCGACCGCTTTCGGATGCGTCGTGCGCTGTCGGGCATTCTGTGCGGCTCGGTCGAGGTAATCAGCGGCAGCAAAGTCTGCCTACCTACCGACGAAACCGACTTCAGGCTGCGAGGCCGTCTTCCGCTCGTATGGTCGCGTTGTTATTCGAGCGAGCAGCACGCGCTCGGGCTGCTCGGCGTCGGTTGGCGCACGAGTTGGGAAGTCACGCTGCACAAGCGGGACGATCAACTGCTCTACACCGACGAATGCGGCAGCACGCTCAGCGTGCCGTTTCCCGAGCGCGGGTCGCAGGTGATTGCGTCGGCTGCGCAGTTGCACATCGCGCATCTGAGCGACGGACGCCTCGTCGTCGCGGATCTGACGCCGCATTACCGCGTGTTCGGCGACTTCGACGCGAACGGAATCGCACGGCTCAAATACGTCGAGGATCTTCGTCAGCAGCGGATCGGCCTGATCTGGGATCCCGGCGGGCGCTTGCTGCGCATGCGTGGAACCTGCGGCCACGAGCTGCGCATGCACTACGAAGCGCGGATGGGCGCGCGTCTGAGCGCTGTCGAGTGTGTCGACGGCGGTCCCACCGGCGCGCTGGTCCAGTACGGCTACAGCCAGCGCGGCGAACTCACCGAGGTACGCAACCGGGTCGGCGAAATCGTGCGTCGCTTTGCATACCGCGATGGGCGGATCGTCGAAGAAGCAGACGCGCTCGGAATGGCAACACGCTATGTGTGGCAGACGATCGGCGGCGCCGCGCGCGTGATTCGACGAGTCACGTCAGAAGGCGCGCGTGAGCGCTTCGCCTACGACTTCGATAGCCGGACCAGTGAGGTCAGCGACGTCTTCGGCAACACGGCGCATTGGCAATACGACGAGCAGGGCCGCGTGCTGTCGCACACAGACTTCGACGACCGGCGCTACCGGTTCGACTACGGCGACGCCGTCGCGCCGCTCACCATGCAACTGCCCGGCGAGCGGGTGGTTCATGTCGAATACGACGGGCTCGGACGCGTCGCGCGTGAGACGGATCTCCAGGGCGCAACCCGCTCGACGCAGTATGCGTTTGCGTCACGCGAGCCGGTGTCAGTCGCGTTGAGCGATGGCCGTGTGTGGATGTGGGCACGCAACGATCGCTTGCAGCCGTTGCACTATCAAACCCCGTCTGGAGAATTCACGCGTTTCGAATATGGTGACGATGGCGATGTCGTGTGCTCGACGGATGCGCAGGGGGTCGCCACGACCTTCGCGCATAACGCGTGGGGGCAGGTGACACGTCGCACTGGAGTTGGCGGAAGCACGACGGACTACGAGTATGACGTCAATGGTTACGTAGTCAGTGTGACCGACGCGCTCGGCGCGGTCACGCGAATCGAGCGCGATGGGCTCGGCCGACCGTTGACCATCACGCGTCCGGACGGACAGGCCGAGCGTCATGTGTGGAATGCGGCTGGCCAGCGGACGTCGTTCGTCGGCCCGAGTGGCCGAAGCCGGCACTGGGATCGAGACCGGCGCGGCAATGTCGTACGCGCGGTCGACGAAGAGGGGCACGTGATCGTGCGTCGATACGATGCGCATGGGCGCCCGGTTCGAATCGAAAGCGCGAACGGCGCGGTGCAGTTGCTTCGGTGGAATGCGAGCAGTTGCCTGTCGATCACGGATGCAGATGGCGTGGAACGCAACTTCGACTATGCGGATACCGGGCGGGTCCGTTGTCTCACGTGGAAGGCGGGCGCGCAACAGCGTCGCGAAACGTTCGACTACGACCGCGCGGGCCGTCTGATCCGGCGTGAGACCGCGCACAACCGCTATATGTATCGCTACGGGCCGCGCGGATTGCTCGACTGCGTGAGCCGCGAGCCAACACGAGAAGGCGAGCTACTCGGAATTGGAGCGGATGAGATCCGCTTCGAACACGACGCCGGTGACCGTCTGATTGCCGAGCACGGCGCAAACGGCACACTGCGCTACACGTACGACGTCGTTGGCCGCCTTGTCGCGATTCAACTGCCACAGGGACAGGAGTTGCGTATGCGCCGCTTCGAAACTGGCGCTGTCGCGTTCGTCGAACTGGACGATCGACAGATTGCGCGCTTCTGGTATGACGCGATGAGGCGTCCGGTTGCGCGCACGCAAGGCCGTTTGCGCACGCATACGGCCTATTCGCCGCTCGGCTTGCCGGTGTGGTGGCGTTCGGTGACGGGGCGCGACGTGGATACGCCGGGCTGCGCGACAGAACCTGTCGCCGGATTGTGGCGCGAAGCCGATTACAGTCTCGCTGACGTGATCGTCAGGACGGGCGCCGAGACCGACGGTCAGACGTGGTACGACTACGACCGGCGTGGCTGTCTGTTGCGCTCGGTGTCGGAGAAGGGGGACATCGAGTATTTCACGTGGGACGCCGCTGGCAATCTGCTCGATACGCCTGGCGGCAGCTGGTTCCCGGCCGTGTATCCCGACCACCGGTTACGGGAGTGCCGCGGACATCGTTATGACTATGATGTGTGGGGGCAATTGGTGCGTAGGCGTGGCCGCAACCATACGCTATCGCTCGATTGGGATGCGGAGGGGCACGTCATCGCCGCGCATCGCAAGGGCTATACCGTGCGCTATCAGTACGACCCAATCGGTCGGCGTATCGGCAGGCGTGTCGAACCCGCTTCGTCACGGCGCGCGCAGCAGTCATCGACGCCGGAACAGGACGAGCTCATGCGCTATTTGTGGCAAGGACACAGACTGATCCAGCAGCAGCGCGCGATGGAACTGCGCACGTACCTGTATCAACCCGAGCCCGACCGCTCAACGGGCTTCGCGCCGCTCGCTTGCGTGGACCAGACCCTCACCGATGATGGCGCGATCAAGAACACGCAGGTCTATCACTATCACACTGACGCCGCCGGTACGGCCGTCGCGCTCACGGATGAGACCGGCCAGGTGGCATGGCGCGGGCGTTACCGGGCGTGGGGCAGTCTCGTGACGCCGGAGTGGCCAAGCAGCGACGCGTTTGCGCAGCCGCTTCGTTATGCCGGCCAATACGCGGACGATGAAACCACGCTGTACTACAACGGTGCGCGTTTTTATGATCCTCACGCGGGCCGCTACATCAGCCCCGATCGCAACGGCGAAGGCGGAGCCAGTTCGTATCGCTACGCGCCGAATCCGCTGACGTGGTGCAATCCTGTCGGCCGCGCGACGCCGGAGGCGTTTCCGTGCGTCGTGGTCGCGGATGCGTCATGCATCGATGGCGCACCGGACCCGGCTCAATACATTGCCGGCGTCGTCGAACAACTCCACGACGTAGCAGGCTGGGAGCTGGCCAAGTTCTGATTCGAAAGTCACATGGAAGTCGAGCCAGCCGTTTTTCCGGTATCGGGAAAGACCGCTGCCGTCGACGGTCTCGCGGCGCAGTACCGTCTCGTCGTTGCCGTAAATCACGACGGTGACTGACGTCGCGGCCCGCAGCGCGTGCTCGACGCCGGGCGTGACCAGATGCCTGTCGAATCCATTCTGATGCACGCACACACGGACGTCGTTTGCGCGTAGCAGAGAAGCTTTCCATGTCGCTTCGTCGGGACGTTGCGTGCCCGCGACTGGTGGAACATCATTCAATACCGACTGCTGGACACCGCGCCACTTGAAGCCGATGCCCGCGTAGGCCTCGTAATCGGCGAGCGTGCGTTCCGCTCCGAGTCCATACTTGCCGAACTCAACGTCAGCCAACGTTTCTCCGTCGATACCGAGCAGAGCACGATTGCGCTGCAACGAGCGCTCGTTGCGCTCGTGCCAGGGCTCGTCGATTTCACCCCGTTCCTTGGCCTCGTGATTGTGGTCGTTCCACATCTTGACGCGGTATGAGCGCAGATATTCGTGCCAACCGATCAGCCTGTGCGGACTGTACAGGTCATAGCCGTGGGTGAACGCACGGACGGCAAGCGAAATCTCCTCGCCGTGAAAGAAATAGTCAGGATCGTGCTGGACCGCCTGGGCAAAGTGACCGTCGGCAAATGCGAAGTGCGCGCTGAAGAAGCGCGAACGGACCGGGCGAATGCGCGTTCTCCAGTCGGAGAGTGTCTTCAAGCGAAACAGGACCACCCCTTCCCTGGAAAACCTTGCATAGGCCAATATCCCCGGCTCGTCGCTGGATCGAGCGTCGTCGTTCTCGGGGTCGTACATCGGAAGGTAGGCGGTCAGCACGGGTTTCGGACTTTCATCGCGTAAAGACTCCAGCATCTCGATTGCGAGCGTGTCCCATGCGTCGACGAAGCGGTGGTGCGAATCGAGTTGCAGCGTGTAGCGCTCGCCGCCGTATCGCTGTTGGACCAGATTGCGAGCCCAGCATGCGCCCTGCGTCATCATGTGGGGCACGTCGATCAATTCGATTTTCGCTTCACGATGACTGAGATGTTGGATGGTCCAACCGTCGGTCTGCTCGGTTCGCCAATTGCCAAAGCTTTGCTGCCAGAATTGGATCATCGTCTCGTCGTGCGCATGCTGCCAGCAGACGATGATCCGTAGTAGATCAGGTTTTCTAGCTTTCTGGATCAAATCCAGCAGGGTGGGGATCAACTGCGGGTCGCGATAACTCGCGATTTGCACGAAGATCGAGTGCGGCGGTGTGACGGATAACTGGGTCATGCGCGTTGATTCTGGTGGACCTTCGTCGTTGAATAGTCGATTCAAAGAATGGTCATCGTGACTGTTGCGGTTGCCTGGATCCTGCCTGCGCTCGGCGTTGCTGTTCCGACGCGCAGCACCGTCGCCTCGAGTGCAAACGGCGATTGCATCGCGCCCTGCGGTGTGTGGACGAGGGTGCTCGTCGGATCGTTGGGCCTGAAGATTGTGTTGGTTGAAACATCCCGCAAACGAATCGCGAGATGCGTCGCGCCGGTGTTCTTCAACAGGCTGCTATCTTCTGTATCGGGGGTTCCGGAAAGTACGGCAGTAATCGAAGCCGGTGGCGTGGGCCCGGTGCAGAGCACCGTAAAGTCGACTGGCTGGGTTGGCCCGCTTGTGGTCGATACATCGCTTGGGCCGAACGTGCCGAAATCGATGTTCAGTGTGCTGGTATTGACCGAGCAACTTGGAAGAACCTTGACGTTGATGCTGCCGCCCGTGATGGTCACGACCCGATTGCCGTCACCCTCGGCGAAGCCGGCTCCCACGGTGTTGAGTATCACGTTGACGTTGCTTGCGATGTCGCCCGTTTTGACCAGTTCGATCTCGAATTGCGAGCCAATGCCGAAGCGCGCATAGATAACCTGATTGGGGTCGCCCGCGGGATAGGACGACGTAAACGGAAGTGGCGAGTTCACGCCGGTTGCACGAAGATAGGTCAAACGAAAGCCGATGCCTGGGACGTTCGTGTTATAGACGGTAGCCCCCAATACAACGGACGGCGTTGCGTTGGAATACTGCATTGATATCGTGCCCCCGTCGGTGCAGGCCGCGAAGTTCGCATAGGTCGCGTACGCCGGCGACAAGCCCGTGGCGATCACCGAGCCGACCGGTAACGCCGGATCGATCGATACCGAGCTTTCCCAGAACGGTATGTTGACCGCTAATGGTTGTCCCGCGATGTAGCCTTGAGACAGCAGTTCGGAAATTTGCGAAGGCTTCAACTGGATGCAGGTGGCGAACGCGAAATGGGGTATCGCGAAGCAAACCAGGATAAGAAAATGAATGAGTCTTTTCATTGGAAGTTGTTGGTTGACCGGCGGACTGAATGGGCTGACAGCGGGGAAAGTCGCACATGCGCGCACATCGCCTCAACTGTCGGCTACGTCCCATTTAGCGAGTAAATCGGCGGGAATGATATGGGCGAGTTCTGAAAACCGTTTGCCCACCATTCGTTCCGATTGGCGCAGCAAAACAATGACAGGACTGCTCGGTTCGTTTTGCTCGAACCACATGCGTGTTTCCTGAATGGCTGCGAGCGCGCTCCAGCGATCCATTGGAGAAGGCGCAGTGATTGGCAGATCAGCGGGCGCGTCGGACTGCGGTAGCGTCGCCGTAGCCACGATCGCCGAGGCCGATCCGCGCACGCTGTCGTTGTCCTGCTTGTTGTCCTGCTCGTTGACGGCTCGGGCGGGCGCTGGCGCGGACCCGCCGCCGCCCACCCGATGCTGCGCGAATGGCTCCAGCGCTCGGGACAACGCACCGAGATCGGGCGCGTCGGCGTCGAGCATCTCATCGCACCATGCGGCAATGCGCTGCGTCAGACACTGCGCTTCGACTAGTGCGGCCATTGCCGCGTCGCGTCGGCCCCACAATTCCTTGAGCAACCGGGCGACGGATTCAGGGGCGAGCGCGTCCTTCTGGCGTGGCGTCGCGAATGATTTTTCGATATCGCGCAAATGCAGTTGAAGCCCCGCGGCCCTCGGCATCGGGATGTCGCGCGCATCGGCCAGCGTGCCATCCGGTTCGACGAGTCCGCCGATCGCGTTGGCGAACATCGCCGGGTCTCGCTCGCCTTCGAACACGGGCAGCGGGTGGAGCGCTTCGCCATAGCATTCGAGCATCGCCATCAGCAATGCCAGTCCGTCGCGCAGGCCAGCCGCGCCGTCGAGCCGGGTTCGGCAACGCAGCAGGATCACCGCGAGGCGAATGTCTTTTGTCCGCAGCAGCAGCGCGCGGCAGTCGCGTTCAATGTCGGCCCAATTGGCCGTTGGCGGCACGTCGACGAAGTCGCCGTACTGCGCTTCGGCGCGTGGGGCCGCGGCCGCCTGCAGCATCACGAAGGCCGGATCGTATTCGAGATCGGGACCGCAAGGCGCGTGTGCGGAGACCGGTTCGAGCAGATCGGCGTAGCGCAGCACGACGGCGGGAGCGTTGGCGTTCATGCGAGGGAACTCCGGGGTCGGTCGTTGTACTGTTCAGGTTCGAAAACCATGCCGACGACCGGCAGGTCGTCGAGGGAATCACCGAGCCACGTCGAGTAGCCGAGTCTCTGCGACGTGCCGATGCAGGCGGGTGGCGCCGCGCGGGGGTTGACGAGCAGCTTGACCTCCCACGCGTATTCGTGGCCGACGAACGCTCGCACCCATTCGACGAACGTCGGCAAGTCCTCGCCGTGCGGCGTGAGGCGCAAATACTGATCGAGGTCGAGCGGACCCACGACGAGCCGGAACTTGTGTTGCCGGTCGGGAATTGCCTCGCCGAGTTGGGCGCATTCACCGATGATCGCCGCGGGCCCCGGCACCCCGAGCCTCGTATGTTCCGATGCGCACAGATGGATCCAGTGCGGCACGAATTCTTCGATCGTCATCGGAACACCGAAGTAATGCGAGAGCGTCGCCGCGATGCCGTGCGGAGTCCGCGCCTCGCGCACGAGGTGCGCCGCCGCGCTGTAGCGCGAGTGCGTGGGCAGACAGGACTGCTCCGCCTCGGCCGGGTCGACGCCGATCAGACTGGCGACGTAGAACGAAAACGTTTCGTCGCCGGCACGGTCGAGCGACGCGGTGGCTTGCCCCGATGCCCACGCGCGATAAAACTGCGACAGCGCGCGGTGATGGAACAGATCGACCAGCCCGACGAGCGCATGATCCTGGTGGCTTTCCACACGACTGTGAGCCAGCTCCGTCATATGCAGCGGCAGCGGCCCCTGCGGCCCCCACAGGCCGAGCCCGAACAGCCGCACGTCGAGGCGACCGTCTCGCATGCCGAGCGACGCGATTTCGCGTGGCGCAAACGCCAGAGTGGGTTGCTGACCGATCCGGAACGGCTCTTCTTGCGGCAGACTCGCGGTGCCCGGCAACGGCATCAGCGGGTCGCGCGCGGCGATAGCCCGCAGCAGGCTCAGGAAGCCGGACTGCCACGGCGTGTCCGGATCGAACCACGCGTCGAGCGATTGCGGATCGAGCGAAGATCGCGTTGGCGCGACGGCGCTCGCCATTGCCCCATCCATGCTCATACCGCTCCGCGTCCGCCCATGCGTGGCCGCCATTGGGTGATCAGGCCACGTTGCATCGAACGAAGTTCGGTTTCGGTGAACACGTTGATCGAGACGTGGCGCGCGAGGTAATGCTCGAGCACGAGCCCGAGCAGATACGGGCTGATGCCTGAGAAGCCGGTTTCGTCGACCGTCAGTTCGCAGCGCACGCCACGCCCATACACGAGTAGTCCGTCGCCCGGCAGACGCCGGACCACCGGTTCAGTGCGTGCGCCGACGAGTGCCTCGATCTGCCGTGCCTGTTCGCGCTCGCCTGGGGCGATGAAGAGGCCGAGCATGTTGCGCAGCGCCTGGCCGCCGTCGCCGTGGTCGAGTTCGGCGAGCGGCATATAGTTGAAGCTCAGCTGCCTGATCAGACGCCACGCCGTTTCACCGCTCGCGTACGGCGCGCGCGGCGCGCTCGGTGCATGCACGAGGCGCACGCCCTCGATCGGCACGGAGTCCGACATCGTGAGGTCGGTTTTGCCGTTACGCGGGATCAGGCGCGGCAGGTCACGGTTCGTGACCCACGCTTCGACCGACAGGTAGCGGATGTCGTCAGCGTACGGCGCCTCCGCCTGATCGACGAGCGACACGTAGACCTCGGTCCCGATATACGGCGTACGGGTGCCGTACTTGCGTGCATTGGCCGACAGCGCGCGCTGCTCACGGCGCACCGAAAAATAGCGGCCATGGTTGCCCACGTCGCTATGCAGCGTCTGATAAAGCGGATTGAACTCGACTTCGAGCGATGTTTGCGCGCGCTGACCGAATACGCGCGACACCGAAAAAATCTCGTAGTCGAGCGGCCGGGTGCGGTCGGCGAGCAGATGAAAATCGGTTTGCGCGCGATTGATTTCGACGCGGTCGGTGCGCTTGCGAAACAGGTTGATGACCGGCGTACAGAACAGCAGGAAACGCGCTGCGTCGACGTGCGCGGCCAGCTCTTCCGGCAGGCGGTCGAGCAGCAGCACGACCTCGGCCTCCTTGCTGTCCACGCGCGCGAGACCCGCCGCGAGCTGCGTCAGCGCAAAGAAATAGAAGCGCTGGCGGCATGCGAAGTATTCCTGAAGCAGGTTGTGGCCGTGAAACGTATTCCACGTGAGCGGCAGCAGACCCTGTTGCGCTTGCAGACCTTCAAATTCGACCGGTGTTTTCGCGACCACGTGCCCTTCGTCTCTCGACGCGCCATACGCGCGCACGACGGAGGCGACGCTACCGGCGTGGATCAGCTCGAACAGATGCGAAGCGATACGTTCGTCGCCACCGATGTAAATGGGCAGCCGGTCGAAGTCTGTCATCTGGTTGAACTTCACTTCGCCTGTTGTGCGCAGGCGCAGCCGTAACGCGCCGCGCAATTGCAGGTGCGGCAACAGATGGCGATCGGTGTCGGGGATATCCGGCGGCACGGCGCTGAGCCGGGCTTCAGCGATCTCGATAGGCCATAGCGTGACGTCCTGGCTGCTGCGGAATTCGCACGCGGTTTGCTCGCCGGGCGGGATCGCCGAGCGCAGCATGCTTTGCCGGGGCACCTTCAGCCCTCTCGTGAAATCGCCTTCGCGCAGGCTCGGACGCAACTGCGCGACGGCGATCGACGGCGTCGGCGCGACATAGTTCGGATAGACCACTTCGAGCAGGCGCTGCGTAAAGCGCGGAAATTCGGCGTCGAGTTTGATCTGCGTGCGCGCCGACATGAAGCAAAACGCCTCGATGAGCCGCTCCACGTAGGGGTCGGCAACGTCGATGCCCTCCATGCCAAGGCGGCGCGCGATTTTTGGGTGCTGGGCGGCGAACTCGCCGGCCATTTCCCGCATGTAGGTCAGTTCGCGGCTGTAGTAGTCGAGAAATCGTGGGTCCATGTCAACTTCCCTTGCCGGAGCCCAGCTCGAACGTGACGTGATTCATTTCGATGTCGAATGCACTCTGGATGCGAAATTCCAGTGGATAGGGCGACCAGCGCATGAGGCCATGAATCTCGAACTCGAGCTGGTTGTAGCGTACCGGGTTCTTGCTATTGAGCGGCCGGATGCGCAGCGACTCCGGAATCAGCCGCGGCTCGAAGCGAACGATCGCGTTGCGGACCGTCTTCTCGACGGTTTCCCAGTTGCGACTGGTGAGGTAGCTGCCGGACAACGCGGGAATGCCGTAATTGACGACCGACGCGGCTAGCATGGGGTAGCGCGCGATGTCCATTTCGTCGTCCAGGTTCGTGGTGTTGAGCAGCAGGCCGAGATCACGCTGGATGATGCGGCGCATGCCTTCGCTATTGGGCGCATAGGCCTCCGGCCGCTCGCTGCGCCGCGCGGGCGCATCGTCGAGCAGGCGGTCGATCAGCGACGGCATGTAGGCTTGCCGGTGTCGCGCGTCGGAGGTGGTCATACGTGCTCGTCGTGATTGAACCGGCATTCGCCGATGTCGAGCAGGCCGACGTCGCCCTTGTCGGTGCTCCAGGTTTTCTGGCCGAGCGCGATCACGCCGGTTTCCCCTACGTCTTTCCAGGTTGTTTCGCGCGAGAGCCGGGTGGCGGCGGGACCACTTTCCGAGCCGGGATAGCGCACCGGCAGGTAGCCGCGCAGGATAGTCGCGTCGCGTAGGCCCACGACGGCCGAGCGCCAGACGAGGTCGGCCAGCGCGGTGACCGGACCGAGTGTCAGCGATTTCATCGAGTCGAACGGCACCCAGCGATACCCGCCCGCTACGGTCAGCTCACACACGGGGCCCAGCCGGCTATCGCTATCGGTCAGCCACTCGAATGCGCCGATCTGCGTGCTGTCGCCGCGCGTGGCCGGCGCGGCGTTCAACGCGGCGCCGCGCAGTTCGTCGGCGGCGGCGAGGTTGCCCTCGCCCAGCTTGACGTTGGCTTGCAGCAGCGATTTCACCCACTCGGGCAGCGGATCGATCTCGCCCGGCGCGCGCTGACCCGCGAACACCTCGGCGCGGAACATCTCGCTGCGAATCAGCCCGCGATACATCTGGGCGCGCGATGTGCCTTCCGGCTCTAGCGTGGCCCAGGTTTGCAGCTGTTGTAACGCGCGTTTCCATTCACCGTCGAGGCACAACAGCTCGAACAACAGCCAGCGTTCGCGCACGTTCGACGGATGCTTGCGCACGTTGTCGATGGTTTGCTCCTTGAGTTCGCAGTAAGTCTGCGCGTCGAGCAGGCTGCGAAGTGTTGGCGTGTCCGACTTGGGCAGGTCAGCGGTTATTTTCATCTGAAAATTCAGGCTCTTCGTATTCGATCGATTCAGGCATGGCGATGTGGCTGTCCATACTGATCATGTGATGTTCTTCGCGCGCAAGCTGCGCGGTTCTGCTCGCACGGTGCGCGGGAATTCCGCGCGGCGCGAGCAGCGCGAGGATCTCGTGCGTTTCGTCCGACTCGAAAATCTGCTCGGCACTGAACGAGTCAAGGCTATCGAGCAGGGTGTCGATGTTCTTCCCCTTCGTCAGCAGGTCGAACACCGACGCTTCAGCACGCGACGGATCGACAAGCTCGGCGAACGGGTCGTGAGGTGAGCCGATGATCGACCCGCCGTGATCTTCGGCCGACGCCTTGGGCTCGTGCGCGTTGCCGCTCTCCTGGCTCAACAGCGCGTGACGATATTCCAGCGTGAGCGCGGCGAGCGGGTCCGCTGCGTCGATGTCGGCTGCCAGAAGCTTTGCCATGCCGTCGTGTGCGCCGGGTTCCGCTGGATTCGGTTCGCGCCGCAACTGCAGCAGATCGTTATCGTCCTCGTCGGCGAGTGCGATCAGGTCGCTGAAGTCGTCCGGCTTCATGAGCACGGGCTCGACCCGGTCCGCGGCAGAATTCACGCTCGACGGTGGTGCCTGGACAAAGTCTCCAGACGCATTCGCTATCTCGAGAGGCGGGTTCCGTAATAAATCGGGCATAGGCTGAAGGTCGGTATGCGCGCTCGGCCTAGCGCGAGGCGAACCCTCCACGCCGACGTGACTGTTCTCGCCTACGAAGGCCCGCTGGCTTGCCTCACTCATTTCCGACAGATCGATTCGCGAAACGGTTGGAGCGAGCCGGAAAGACTGGATCGTTCGTGCGAAGGTCCTGAGCGCGCTTGCTTCGAAGGGCGAATGGTCCCAGCGTGTGTGATATCCAGTCATGGCCTGACCCGTATGCAACGGCGAATGAGATTTGCCTGGAAAGCGCGCATTTGTAAAAACTCTCTCGCCGCAGAAATAAAAGGATCACCAACTGAAAATGTGGGTTGGCGCGTGGAAGATATGAATGCTACTTCGCGCTCCTCGAGTGGAATATGGGCGACGGCCCAAATACACGCAGCGATCGACCGGCTATCCTTTGTCGCTCGATCAGTCTGGCTGGCCGGCGCGCTTTTTCGGATACCTGCTCCGCGGAGCGCGGGATGCCGACGCGAGGCCACGCCTTTCCGCTACAAACATCTTTACCTTTTACCTGCAACGTCATCATGTCCATTTCACGCCACGCGTTGTTCGGCAAGCTCGGCGCAACGCTCTTCAGGAGCATCGAATCCGCAACGGCGTTTTCCAAGCTGCGCGGCAACCCGTATATTGAGCTCGCGCACTGGCTGCACCAGTTGCTCGCGCAGTCCGATAGCGACCTGCACCGCATCGTCAGACACTGTGGCATCAGCCGCGAACTGCTCGAGCGGGACCTGCAGACCGCGCTTGCCGCGCTGCCGTCCGGCGCGAGCGCGCTCACGGATTTTTCGCATCACGTCGAGACGGCAATCGAGCGCGCGTGGGTGGTCGCGACGCTGGCATTCGGCGACGGTCGGATCCGCGGCGCATGGCTGATGGCGGCGCTTGTCGAGACGCCTGAGTTGCGGCGCTTGCTGCTGGCCATTTCGCCGGAGTTCGGCAAGATTGCCGTCGACGGCCTTCACGATGCGTTGCCGGCGTGGATTGCCGGCTCCCCCGAAGCGGAGGACACCCCGTACGACCAGAGTGACTTTTCGTCGGCGGTGCCGGGCGAGGCGTCCGGTGCGCTCGCTGCATCGGTGAAGGGCGCGGCACTCGCGCAGTTTTGCGCGGATCTGACCGCACGCGCGCGCGCCGGTGAAATCGATCCGGTGGTTGGGCGCGAAGTCGAGATTCGCACGATGATCGACGTGCTGTTGCGCCGGCGTCAGAACAATCCGTTGCTGACCGGCGACGCCGGGGTTGGCAAGACGGCGGTGGTCGAAGGCCTCGCGCGCGCGATCGCGGCCGGCGAAGTCCCGCCGAAACTTGCCGACGTGCGGCTGTTGAGCCTCGACGTCGGTGCGCTGCTTGCCGGCGCGAGCATGAAGGGCGAGTTCGAGGCCAGGCTGAAGTCGGTACTCGAGGAGGCGGCGAAGTCGTCGGCGCCGGTCGTGCTGTTCGTCGATGAGATTCACACGCTGGTCGGCGCCGGCGGCCAGGCCGGCACCGGCGACGCGGCGAACCTGCTGAAACCGGCGCTCGCCCGCGGCACGTTGCGCACGATCGGCGCGACGACGTGGGCCGAGTACAAGCGGCACATCGAGAAAGACCCGGCGCTCACGCGGCGCTTTCAGGTGCTGCAGATCGCCGAGCCCGAGGAGCCGTCCGCGATCGATATGGTCCGCGGACTCGCGCGCACGCTCGCGAGCCATCATGGCGTCGTGGTTCTCGACGAAGCGATTCGCGCAGCCGTGACACTGTCGCATCGCTACATCCCGTCGCGTCAGTTGCCGGACAAGGCGATCAGCCTGCTCGACACCGCCTGCGCGCGCGTCGCGCTATCGCAGCATGCGCCGCCGCGCGAATTGCAGCGGATACGCGAGCGCTTGCAAGCCGCGCGCGTCGAAGCCGAGCTGCTCGGTAACGAGGTGCGCATCGGGCTCGGCAGCGAGGCTGCGCTGGCCGACGTCAAGGCGACCATCGCGACGCTCGAGCTCGAGGAACGTGTTGTCGAAAACGCCTGGCAGGCCCAGTCCGATGTGGCGAAGGCGCTGGCGCACGCGCGCGAGGTCGAAAGCGAGCGCGCCGCCGCAGCCGGGCCTGAGGCCGAAGTGCGCGATCGCGCGGCGACCGCGCTGGAGACGTTGCGCGAGCTGGAGCGGACGTTATCGAACCTGCAGGCGGATACGCCATTCGTGTTCCCGGAAGTCGGCGAAGCGATCGTCGCCGACATCGTCTCTGACTGGACCGGTATTCCAGTCGGACGCATGATCACCGATGAGGTC
This sequence comes from Paraburkholderia sp. RAU6.4a, assembly GCF_050435625.1. Classification (NCBI taxonomy): domain Bacteria; kingdom Pseudomonadati; phylum Pseudomonadota; class Betaproteobacteria; order Burkholderiales; family Burkholderiaceae; genus Paraburkholderia; species Paraburkholderia sp. RAU6.4a. The sequence goes on along the minus strand of NZ_JBNDKQ010000001.1, from coordinate 164,039 downwards.
AGCGCCGTTCAGGTGCTGCCCGCCACGCTGGCGGCGCGCGTGATCGGCCAGCACGACGCGTTGCAGCAGATCGGCGAGCGCGTGCAGACGGCGCGCGCCGGGCTCGCGGACCCGCGCAAGCCACTCGGCGTCTTCCTGCTCGCGGGGCCGTCCGGCGTCGGCAAGACGGAAACCGCGCTCGCATTGGCGGAGGCGCTCTATGGCGGCGAGCAGAACCTCATCACGATCAACATGAGCGAGTACCAGGAGGCGCATACGGTCTCGGGACTCAAGGGCGCGCCGCCTGGCTACGTCGGGTACGGCGATGGCGGCGTGCTGACCGAAGCGGTGCGCCGACGTCCGTACTCGGTCGTGTTGCTCGACGAGATTGAAAAGGCGCACGGCGACGTGCACGAAATGTTCTACCAGGTGCTGGACAAGGGCTACATGGAAGACGGCGATGGTCGCTATATCGATTTCCGCAATACGACCATCCTGATGACCAGCAATGTCGGCTCCGATCTGAGCGCGAGCCTATGCGCGGACGAAATGCTTGCGCCGGACTTTGACGGTCTGCGTTCCGCGCTTTCGACGGAATTGCTGAAGGCGTTTCCGGCCGCCTTCCTCGGACGCGTGACGCTGGTGCCATATCGTCCGCTGGGCTCGGATTCGCTCGCGCGGATCGTGCGTTTGCATCTCGATCGAGTCGTTCGGCGGATGGCGGACAACCACCGCATCGCGCTGAGTTATGCGGCGGAGGTGGTCGACTACATCGTCGCGCGCTGCCTCGTGCAGGAGACTGGTGCGCGTCTTTTGATCGGCTTCATCGAACAGCACGTGCTGCCGCGCCTCGCCCGGCAGTGGCTCGATGCGTTTGCAGCGAAAAGCGCGCTCACGCATATGACGATCGAGGTGAGCGATCCGGCCGCGGCGCCTGTTGAAGCGCTCGTGGTTCGGTCGTCCTGCCAAGTGTAGTCGGCTTCGCACTCGGTGACCTGCATCGCGAATGACGAGTCGCGTTGATCGTGCAGCGGCGTGACGAGGCGCATAGCCGGCCGGTCAGGGGCTGCATGGATGCTTCGCAAACGTCTCTTTTGGCATTTTTTTTGCCGGGCAAAAGCGCTGGTTTTTTGACATCATTTTCACATATGCATGTTCAATGCCACGCGGCATGATCGCCACACCACCAGAAATCGTCAATCGAACGGAATCCTTAAAAATTGCTCGCGTTACACGAGCGGGATAAGCTATAAAGACAAAAAGATCCGCATCATGCATTTGCGGCGCCCGAAGTGAGGAGCACAAATGAAAGACGTGACGAACAGCGGGTTTGCGGCTTTAAACGAGCCATTGAAACTCATGCATGTCTTTCATACAGTATGAATGCGCGTGCGAATCGACATGCGGTCATGGTAGGTTTTCGGCGCTGCCGTGCTGATCGTATGCGTCATCCATAGCGGGGCAACAATAGGTCGAAATCCGTTAAGCCGTTCAATTGCAACCGGAATGACTGGAGAACAACAATGCTTTTCTTTAATGATGGTTTCACATTCCCGAATTTTCTGGCCGACGTTTTCTCCATCTTCATCTTTATCCTGTGGTTCTGGCTGTTGATCACGGTGTCGAGCGACCTGTTCCGCCGCCATGACGTGTCCGGATGGGGCAAGGTTCTGTGGGTGATTTTTCTCATCATCCTGCCGTATATCGGCATCTTCGCGTATCTGCTCACGCAGCATCGCGGCATGGCGGAACGCGATCAGGCGCGGGCCAAGCAGGTGCGCGAAGATCTGCGCAATGTGGTGGGCTTCAGTGTCGCCGACGAAATCGAGAAGCTCGACAAGCTGAAAGCGTCCGGTTCGATTTCCGGGGAAGAGCACTCGCGTCTGCGCGCGAAGCTCGTGCAGTAAGCGTCGGTTACCTGACTGCAGCCATGGGCGAGCGGGGCGCGCAGCCCGTGTCGCCTCGGCTTTTGCGCGGTGAGGGATCGTGCGATCGAACGTAACGGGAGGAACCCTTGCTTACCCGCCTCGCCCGCGTTCGGAACGCTGCCGCGCGAACCGCGCGCGCGCCGCTGGCATTGCGCCGCGTCGCGCTCACGTGCGCGACGGCGATGATGCTCGCGGCTTGCGCGCAACCGTGGCAGCAATTCCAGGCGGGTCAGGATCAAGCGGCGATCGTCGCCCGCATGGGTCCGCCGCGCGAAGTCTATGACCTGCCGGGGGGCGGCCGCCGACTGATGTGGCCGACCCAGCCGATGGGCTCGACCACCGTCGCCGCCGATATCGACGCTTCAGGCAAGATCGTGAACGTGCGTCAGGTCTTGCAGTTGAGCGAATTCAATCGCGCGGAAATCGGCAAATGGACGCGCGACGATGTGCTGATCAATTTCGGCCGCCCCGTGCAAACGCAGTTCTTCCGGCTCTCGCAACGCGAAGTCTGGTCATACCGTTATATCGAAAGCAACATCCACCACATGTTGTTCAATTTCGCGTTCGACACCAACGGCGTGTTGCGCGAGACGCAGCGCACGCCCGATCCCGTGCGAGATCGCGATTTGCGACGATTCTGAACTGTGAGCTATAGCAGCGACTCAATTGGCATAATCGACAGCATCCAAACACCGAGCCGTGCGTACCACGTCGTATTCGGTTCGGTGTCGTGGCGGGTTTCGACGTCGCCGTTGGTTTCGATCCAGTACAGCTTGCCGTTTTTGTCGAGATGCACCGCGTACGCGACGCTCGGCAGCAGCGCGAGAAACTTGCGATCGACCCGCGTCGCGAGCTCGGTGCTGTCGATGACGAGTCCAAGCTCGGTATTCAGATGCGCGGAGCGCGGATCGAAGTTGAACGAACCGACGAAGACCCGCTGGGAGTCCACGATGAAAGTCTTCGCATGCAAGCTCGACCCGGAACTGCCGAACGGCCCCGGCGACTGTTCTTTCTTGTAGGTGGCGCCTGCCACGCGCCGCAATTCATACAGGTGCACGCCGTTTTGCAGCAACTCGACGCGCCGCCTCATATAGCCCGAATGCACGGCGACGACATCGGTCGCTTCGAGCGCGTTCGTCAACACCCGCACGTCGACGCCCTGGGCGGCGAGCCCGCTCAGATACTGCGTGCCCGTGTTTGCCGGCACGAAGTACGGGGAGACGAGGTCGAGCGACTTCGTCGGCTGGCCCATCACTTCGCGGAGCTGGTGGGAAATCAGCGCTTCCGGCGGCGCGTTGTTCAGGCCTTTCGCGGGGTCGTCGCTGATCATCTTCGTTTTGGCCCAGTCGAGCGGCAGCTTGTCGTCGAGCAGGTTCTGCACGACGCGCGGGCCGCGCAGCGCTTGCTTGTACTCAGCGGCGGCAGGATCCTGCTCGATCGCCTGCGCATTACGCTCCAGCGTGGCCAGCTCATCGACGCTCTCGTGCGGCAGGATCTTCCCGACCGGATACGCCGACGCGCTTGCCCAGTAGCGGTCGAAATCGCGCGAGACGTCGGTCGCGGCCGGTCCGACCGCGAGTACGTCGAGGTCGGCGAAGACGACGCCGTCGGTGGCATCGAAGTACTCGTCGCCGATGTTGCGGCCGCCGAGGATCGTCGCGGTGGCGTCGGCGGTCAGGGACTTGTTGTGCATGCGCCGATTGGCGCGCGAAAAGTCGGTCACGAAGCCGAGGATTTTCGGGCTGCGCACGACGAACGGGTTGAACAGGCGCACCTCGATGTTCGGATGCGCGTCGAGCGCCGCCAGTGTCGGGTCGAGCGCGGAGGCGATGCCGAGATCGTCAAGCAGCAGGCGCACCCGCACGCCCCGGTCCGCCGCTTCGTGGATCTGTTCGAGCAGCAGCGTGCCGGTCAGATCGTCGCGCCAGATGTAGTACTGGATGTCGAGCGTGCGTTGCGCGGAACGGATCAGGTCCATGCGCGCGGCAAACGCGACATGCGCATCCGCCAGCGGATAAATGCCCGCCAGCCCCGCGTGCGCGGCCAGCTCGGGCGCGACCGCGCGACCGAGATCCGTGGTGGCCGCCACCGCGGGCGACAACGCATGCGACGCCTGGCGACCCTCGAGCGACGGTAACGGCGCGCAGCCGGCCAGCAGGCTTGCGCACAGCAGCGCGCACAGCGCGCCTCTCCATCGGCGGTGCGGGAACGACGGGTGGTGGATCTGCGCTTGCATGGAGTCCAGGTCTTCGTTTGGGTCGCGCGAGCCGGCCGGTTCCAGAATCGGAACATCGCGTGGCGTTGCTCGACAAAGCTTCGCTCGACCGCCTGTACTGACGGTGTCGCGCGCATGCTTGCACGCAACTTGCATTGGTTGAGAAGAATACTATGAGCGCATGCCCATCGGTGCGCCGCCCGACGCTCTTGTTGCGCAAAGCGCTTTGTCCGATGATACGAGCAGGCTGCGCGAATTCGAACGGGGGCCAACCCGGCCGCGCATCGACCGCATGGTTTCCATGCAATCGAGCGTGATCCGCTCCGTGTCAGCGCAAAGGGTCATAAAGGGTCCGGTTCACGGCGCCTTCGAGCGTTTCGCCCACTGTGGAGTCGAGCAACGTGAAGATCTCCCGCTTGCTGCTTGCTAGCGTGCTGCTTTTCGTGGTGGGCACCGCGCTGCAGATGATATGGCCGCTCGCGCAGCCGGCCTCGTATCACCACTTCGCCGATCAACGCTCGCTGGGGCCGCTGCACCATGCTGCGGACGTGCTGTCGAACGTCGTCATTCTGATCGCCGGGGTGCTCTGTCTGCGTTGGGTCCGGCGCCATGCGTCCAACCAGCCGGCGCAATTTCCCGGCATGGTCGTCGCCGCGCTCGGGCTGCTCTTCACCGCGCTCGGCTCGGCTTACTACCACATGGCGCCGAACGATGCGACGCTCGTCTGGGACCGCCTGCCGATGACCATCGTGTTCGCCGGCATCCTCGCCATGCTATGGACGTCGTGGAGCGGACAGCGCGTCGGCTGGGCGCAGATGCTGATCATGGTGGTCGTGTCGCCCGCCACCGTCGGCTACTGGCTCGTGTTCAACAGCCTGTGGCCTTACGCGATTCTTCAGTTCGGCGGGCTCATGCTGATCGTCGGCCTGACGCTCACGCGCAAGGTGGACGGCGTGATCGCATGGACGCTCGTGATCGTCTTCTACGGGGTCGCGAAGATTTTCGAAAGCCTCGATTGGCAGATATGGGAGCTGACGCATCACGTGATCGCCGGCCATGCGTTGAAGCACGTGGCGAGCGGTCTCGCCGGCGCGGCGATGATTCTGGTCGCGAACGCGGCGCCGCGCTCCGTCGCGGGCATCGTGCCGCGCGGGCCGGGCGGTATCGGGCATTCGGGTACGTCGCGTTGAAGCCGCGCCATGGCGAAGTGACGCGGCCTCCGGCCGACGTCACTGCGGTTCGTACCACGAATACGTCGCCAACGTGCTTACCGGCGGCGTACCGATTTGCAGCGTGATGTCGCGCAACGACGTCAGCTCGATACTGCGCAAGTCGCCCATATAGCGGCGCGAATCGCCGTTGTCGTTGATATACGCGACCACGTCGCCCATGATGCCCGCGACGTTCGTGTTCGTCAGCGGCTCGCCCCAGATATCGAAGAACTCGCCGAGCGTATAGGTCTTGAGGTTCGGCGCTTCGATATGGATGATGCCGGTGTTGTCGTGCGTATGCATCTCATACGTGCATTGCGACAGGATGCCGACGTTCATCGGCAACGCGAGCCACTGCCCGTCCTTGATGATCGCTAGGTGCGCGTGCACGTGGTACAGCACGCTCATGTCCGGCGCGCAGGTCAGGCCGTCGACCGGCGTGCCGGTGCCGCCCGTCGCGGTCGTGCCGTTCGGCCAGAACGACGAGCCGACCACGCCTCCGAAGACGAGCGTGATCGGGTTCGGGTCGAACGGCGGCGGATCGGTCCAGGTGTAGGTGGGGACTTGTGTGACAGGCGTGCCGACCATGACCGTGATTTCGGTGTGCGGCTTCAGCACGAGGCTCGCGGGGTCGCCCGTATATTGCGTGAGCGTGCCGCCGTCGTTCACGTAGATCGCGATTGGCGAGGCGGTCAAACCCGCCACGTTCGACGCACTCAGCGTCTCGCCCCAGATCGAGAAGAACTGGCCGAGCGTATAGGTCGCGCCGGTCGTCGCGTCCATATGAATCTTGCCGCTCGAATCGACCGTGTGCACCGGATATGCGCAGCCAGTCGGCGTGGTCAGGGTCGGCTCGACCATGCCGATGTTGGGTGGCAGCGTCAGCAGTTGCCCGTTCTGGTAGATCGACAGATGCGCGTACGTGTACGCGGTACTGCGCAACCCGCAGTTCAGTCCGCTGACGGGCTGACCGGTTCCGCCCGAAGCCGTGACGCCCGCGGGCCAGATGGCGGCGCCGAGTGTCGTGCCGTCGATGATCGGCGTCGCGGCGGCGAGCTTCGGTGTCGTGGCGCTCGCGTCGGATGCGCTCGACGGGCTCGACGCGGGGGTCGGGCTAGATGCCGGTGTCGGACTCGACGCGGGCGCGGGACTCGATGCTGGCATGGTCGCGCCAGCCGCGCCGTTCGAGCCGGTGCTGGCCGGGTCGGCGCCGCTGCGGCCCCCACCACCGCCACAAGCGGACAATGTCCACATCAGACCCACTGCGACGAATCGCGACCCCAGCCGTTGCAGCATCTCGTACTCCCATGTCGTGAGGTGAGAGGATGCGTGCAATCGGACATCACGCACAGATATAGCGCGGACATCGCACGGGCACGCGCAGCGCGGCTTCGCTGCATGGATTCGGCCGTGCGCTGCCACCGCGTGACGCAGGCGCTCGCTTCGGATCATGTCAGGAGATTGAAACCGATTAGGGCAGCGTAGCAGATGGGTTTCACGAGCGAATCCGGCGCATCGCAACGTTTCGCGACATTCTGCTGGCGCATTTCGAGGTGTCGGCCCGGAGTTTGCCGGCGGAGCGATCTGGCGCGCTTTTTATGTGAGCTGTCATCGTTCTGTGCGAAGATCAGTGCTGTCCATCGCGCGACCGGCTGGTAAGGGGATCGCACGGCGGGCGCGTGCCCGGCCATCGCCTTCGTCCTCGGGTGACCTTGGGGTGACTCTCTGGCGCACCTGTTCGCGGATTCATGGAGCACTGACCAATGACCGACAGATTGCAAGCGTCCGTATATGTAGTGGTGCTGCTGCTGATTGTGGGCTGGGTGCTGTATATCGGGCGCGCGGTTTTCGTGCCGATCGTGTTCGGCGCGATCGCGGTATACGTGGTGGTCGACTTCACGCGGCTGCTGCAACGCATTCCGGTGATCGGCCCGCGGCTGCCGGTCCAGTTGCGCTACGGACTCTCGATGTTCCTGATCGGCGCCGCGATCTTCTTCGCGGTCGACATGCTCGTCGAGAACTACGACGCGCTCGTCGCGCTCGCGCCGCGCTACCAGGACTCGGTCCTGCTGATGATCCACAAGATTTCGACGCTGCTGCACCTCGAAAGCGAGCCGACGTGGGAATCGCTGCGGCGGAACATGCTCACACAGTTGAATATTCAGGCGATGGTGACCGGCATGCTGGCGTCGCTGTCGTCGGTGATCATCGACCTGTTCGTGATCGTGCTGTATGCGAGTTTTCTGCTGGTCGAGCGCCGGACGTTCGGCGACAAGCTGACGAACATGACCGCCAATTCGACCAACGCGGCGCGCATCCGGGGCGTGGTCACCGACATCAACCGGCGCATTGGCGCCTATCTCGCGCTGAAGACGTTCCTCGGCGTGCTGCTAGGCGGGATCTGCTGGCTCGCGATGCGCAGCGTCGGCCTCGAGTTCGCCGGGCTGTGGGCGATACTGACCGCGCTGCTGAACTACGTGCCCTATATCGGCTCGGTGCTCGCGATCGTGTTCCCGGTGCTGATGTCGGTGCTGCAGTTCGGCGACCTGAATTCGATCCTGGTCGTGCTGGTGTCGCTGACCGCGATTCACTTCGTGATCGGCAATATTCTCGATCCATATCTGACGGGCAACTCCCTGAACCTGAGCCCGTTCGCGATTCTCGCGAGCATGGCCGTGTGGTCGGCTTTGTGGGGCGTGCCGGGCGCCTTTCTCGCGGTGCCGATCACCGCCAGCATGACGATCATTTTCTCCGAGTTCGAAATGACGCGGCCGGTGGCGGTGCTGCTGTCGAAAAACGGCCGGCTCACTTACGGCAAGACCGAACAGACCGCGTGAAGCGCCCACCATGGCGGACATATGATCGACCCGGCGCATGAAATGAAAACGGCCCGTGCGGAATAGTCCGCGCGGGCCGTCGAATGAAACACGTCTATCTCGACGCGTGCGGCTTGCCGCCGCCGCACGCTGTTGCCATCAGCGTTTAACGCTTGCTGCTTACTGCGAAGAACCCGACCACGTCTGGCCGGTCGTCAGCCGGTGCTGATGTAGTTGTAGGCGAACACGACGTTCTTCAGGTAGCCGTCGAACGCGTCGGTGTTCTTCGCGGTATCGTCCACAGCACCGTTGCCATCCCTTTAAATAAATCGAAAAATTTTCGATCGGCCTTTGACGCGAGGTTCACGCAAAGCCGTGCAACAATGGCCTCGGGTTGCGGTCAGGTCCAGGGGCCGCAGCTTGTGCGTCGTTCCATCAACACGAGGCCTGCCGCTCGATGACAAAGCCTGCCTGGACGCTCCTCATGGCCGCGATCGTTCTTGGCGCGGCGGCGGCCGGGCATCGGCTATCGGTTCTAACGCGAACATATGCCCGGCTCACACGACCCTGCAGTCCCGCCGACCCCCGTCTCGGGCGGCGCCGAAGCACTCGAAGACCCGGCGCTGCTGCGTCGCCTGCTGCGTGCGAAAGACCGCATCGATGCGGCCTCGCACGAAGCCTGGCCGGTGCGGCGCCTGGCTGAAGTCAGCGGCGTGTCGGAGGCGCACTTCGCGCGTTCGTTCAAGCGGGCCTTCGGCGTGCCGCCACACCGCTATCTGCTGACGCGGCGTATCGAGCAGGCCACCACACTGCTGCGCGATACCGACCTCGGCATCACCGACATCGCGTTCGCGACCGGCTGGGAAAGCCTTGGCACGTTCGGCCGCGTCTTTCGCGACATTACCGGCCTGAGCCCGAGCGAGATGCGCGTGCAGGCACGCGCCAATCCCGCTGAACTCGATCGCGTGCCCGCCTGCGTGCTGAAGGCCGCGCAACGCCCCGATCTGACGACCGCAGTTCTGGAAAAGCGCCGCCGCGTGGTCGGCGACACTGCCGAGCCTCCTACCAGCGAGACGTCGTGAATGAGGGAATCGATGTGGTCGGCGCGCACGTCGACGATCAGAAGGGACGCAGCGCTCGCGTTCGACGCGCGAGCGCCGCGATACCGATGCCCCGCTGCCTTTGCGAAGCGCTTTAGCGTCTCGCGGCCTCCGGCGGCGTCGCGTGGCCGACCGATCCGATCGGCGCGCTCGGTTACTCGGAGGACGAGATTCGCGCGGTCGTCGCCGAAACCGGCGCGCCAGCGTGCCGAAGGCCGGGCAAACGCCCGAACCTGCCGATCGCAGTTTTGGAGAAGCGCCGCCGCGTGGCCAGCGATACAGTCGAACCCTCAACCAGCGAGGGAGGAGTCATGAATCAGGGTATCAATGTGGTCGGTTTGTACGTCGACGATCAGGATGCGGCGCTTTCGTTCTACGTCGACAAACTCGGCTTTCGCGTCCACACCGACGTGCGCAACGGCGCTTACCGCTGGCTCACGGTCCAGCACCCGGAACAGCCGACTTTCCAGTTGGGACTGTTCGCGCCGGGGCCCCCGGTCCACGATGAAGCGACCGCGCAAACGCTGCGCGCGATGGTCGCGAAGGGGGCGATGCCGCCATTGGTGCTGTCCGTTGCCGACTGTCGCGCGAGCTACGAGCAGTTGAAGGCGCGCGGCGTGGAATTCACGCAGGAGCCGGTGGATCGTTTCGGCAGCGTCGATGCGGGCTTTCGCGATCCGGCGGGCAATGGATGGAAGATGATCCAGGCGGCAACGGGCAAGTGAGCGTGAGCGATCCGCCGCGCGGGCGCGGCGCGCAGCCGCATACGGCCGGCGCTGCGTCGCACGATCGCGACGCAGCGCCGGCCGTCATCCCGGACCACTGGACTACCGCACTCTCACTGCTGATGCTGCTGCAGATACTGCCGAACGTCGTTCAACGTCACACGGCCCGAATGCGCGGTATCGATCTCGTCAAAATGCCTGGCGATATAGCCGAGCCCATTGCTTTGCGCCTGGGCCTTGGTGATCGACGAGCCGTTGCTGAGCACCGATTTCGCGCCCAGTCTGCTCTCCACACGCTGCTGAGCCTGCTGCTGCAGCGTCGAGCCGGTGGTCGGCGCGACCGCGTTGGCACGGTTATGAGGAAAGAACGGACCGTCCACGCCGTGTCCGCCGTTGGGTAGCGTCACGGGCGCCACCGGCTGGGGCGGCAACGCATGCGCACTGCCGACGATCACACCGAGGACGATCAACGCCAGAGTGCGTCGCAAGATATCGATTGAAGACATGATCATTCGCCATAAAGAGTAGTCAGAGGGTTTCGCGCGAAGCGAAACCACCATCGATCAGGGCGCGGCCGCGGCGAGCGCCTCGCTCGTCGGCGTAGCGGCTGACGCTTCGTCGGCCCACGGCTGAGGCAGCGTCGCGAGCGTCAGCGCGCCCGCTATCGGCGTGCCGCCATAGAAGGCCGCGAGATCCGCCTTCATCTGCGGGCGCGCCACGTCATCCAGATAAATCATATGTCCGCCCTGGAAGAAGTTGACCTGCAGATTCGGGTTGAGACCCTGGACCGTCTTGAGCCGCGCGAGCTGCTTCTCGGTATTGAAGAACGGCGTGGCGAGATCGTGGAAGCCGTTTTCCGCCAGCACCTTCAGTTGCGGATTCAGCTTTAGCGCGCCGAGCAGATCGGGGATCGTGTCGGGCAGCGGCTGGCCGCCGTGCGAGAAATCCCACACCTCGATGATTGCGTCGTTCAGCGGCATGTACGCCGCGTTCGGCGCCGTGTAGCCGAGGTAATCCGGCATCTGTGTCGCCAATGCATTGGTGAATGGCAGCGAGATCAGGATGTCCGACGGGTCGCCGTCGCTCTGCAGACGCGAGTCCGAGTTGGGCAACGACACGCGACCATCGTAGCGGCCTATCGTCGAGCCAGGCACCAGCGTGAGGTTGAACGGATTGATGTTGAAGTAGCCCTGCATCGCCTGCAACGTGAGACCGGATTCGGCGTCCCAGAACTTCTCCAGCCACGTCGGCGGGAAGTTCGGCGGTCCCGCGTAGGTGGGCGCGCCGAGCTGGCTCAAGGTCCAGTACAGCGAATAATTCTTGAACAGGTTGTAGTTGGCGGTCACGAACGCCTCGCTGCGAAGCGCGTAGGTCGCCTGACTCACTGGCGCTGGCGATACCTGGTTGTAGTACGCCGCGACCTCGGCATAGCCAGGCATGTAGCCGCTCAATGTATCGGTTTCGAGCGCGAGCTGGTCGGGCGAACCCGTGATTGCCACCGCCTCGATCGCGTCCGCGAAGTAGTTCAGGATCGAAGACTGCAGCGTGATCCCCGTCAGTTGCACGCCGGCCGATTCGAGCGCGAGCGCGAGGATGTCGGTGCGAGGCGTGCCGTACGATTCGCCGTACAGATAGATCGGCGAGCTGCTGCGTGAATTGACCGTCAGGTAGCGGATGATGAAGTCGCGCATGATGTTCGCGTCCGCATCGGTGCTCCAGTAGGTCTGGTTCGTGTTCGGCAGGATCGCTTCGGAGAGGCCCGTGCCCGGCGGATCGATGAACACGAGATCGGTCGTGTCGATCAGGCTCTCGGTGTTGTTCACAAGCGGATAGTTCGGCCAGCTGGTGCCGTTCAGCAGCGGATCGGTGGTCGCGACGCGCGTCGGCGCGAACGATCCGAGACGCAGCCAGATCGACGAAGAACCCGGCCCGCCGTTATAGACGAACGTAACGGGGCGCGGTTTGCCATTCGTGCTGGGCGCCGTGTAGGCCACGTAGGACATCGTCGCTTCGGGTGCGCCGCTCGTCAGATCCATTGCGGTCAGGTGGCCGGTGGTCGTCGTGTAATTGACGGTGGTGCTGCCGGACGTCCATTGGTAATGCATGATCGCCGCTTTCTCCGCGACCAGCGACGCGGCTATCCCGGACGTCGCACTCGTCGAATAGGTGGTGAGATCGGTGTAGGGCTGATTGGCGGATGGCGTCTGCGGCGCCGACGCCGCTTGCGCCTGATTGGCGACCTGCGCCATGCCGCTTGGTACCGTCGACGCCGACGAACCTCCGTCGCTGCCGCCGCATCCGGCGAGCATAACGATTCCGAGTGTCAGCGCGCTTAGCGCGGCGAGCCGGCCATGACGACGGACGCGACCATCGTCGGTACTCCTTCTGTCTGGTTTCATCTCGTTCCCTGGTGAGTGATACCGCTACACAAAGGCCGCTTTTCGCCGGTCGCGCGCATTGGAGATCGAATAACCCGCACCGCACTCGATGGCACGCAGCGGTTGCATGGACAGCTTTTCGCAATGCATTAATTCAAAATACTTTCATTAATATTTCCATTCACTTTCTTAAATTACTAATTGAATGGATAAAGGGATTCCCTGTCGATTTATCTCGACATTTCAAGAGAAATTTAAAATTGAATCTTTCCGATGCTTACAGCAAGAGTGAAAATAGGATGCGAAATGCGGTCTTGTCAAGGATCAAGCGGCAATTATGCGATTCAGAATAAAGTCGGATCTTGTGGGGGAGTAGCGCTTTGAGATCGAGCGCTGGCGCGGTCGCCGCTGCATGGGGGGCAGAAAAACGCTGGTGGATTTATCCGAATTGCATTGAATGGCGACGAGGAACTGCGGATTTTCGTGGCTATGTCGTCGGAATTAATTGCGTTTGATAAATTAACTTAATGGTAAATTTAACCGGTGAAAATGCGTCCTCAATAGAATTAAAAAAGAGCAGGCTGGGGAATTTCCGTCCGGGCGGCGTCGATCGCTTCGGCGAGCGGGGCGGCGGTACGCCCGTCACGCTCGTGGCCGAATTCGGTACCACGTAACAATCACTGCCAGCAAGAACGCGACATAGGCGACTACGAACACCCAGCCCGGAAAGTCGTAATACAGCCAGGCGCTGACCCAGCGCTGTATGAACCCTTGCGGACCGACCGTTCCCGTGCGCAGACGATCCTCCAGAACGGTTAACGGGCACGGCAGATTGAGCACCGCAAGGGTCGCCACGATACCGATGGCGAGAACATGTACCGTCCGGAATGTGCGATTGCGCGCCCACGGGAGTCCCAAACCGTGGGCGATCCAGATGGCGAATAGTCCGCCGACGATAAACACCACGATCAGCGCGTGCAGCACGAGAACAATATTGGCGAGCCAGATCATTCTGCTTCCATTGGGACTAGCCGCACGACACTCGCTTGACGATGCCGCGGGGACTCACTGCCCATTGCCATACAGATCGAGCAGCATCAACGTTACGCCATTGGTCCACCCGAAGCCGTCCTGCAGCGGATACTCGCCACCCCCGCCGCCGCCTTCGCCCGCGCCTTCCACGACGTACTTCTCGACGAGCTTGTGCTGCGTGTTGTAGACGTTCTCGACGTCCGCGAGAAAGCGCGTGCCGATCGGTTGCGCGAGGTCGGCGCGTCCGTAGCGCTTGAGGCCCTGAATCGCGATCCAGTGCAACGGCGCCCAGCCGTTCGGCGCGTCCCATTGCTGCGTGGTGTTATAGGTCGACGTCGTGAGGCCGCCCTGCTTGAGCAGCACATTCTGCACGGTCTGGGCGGTCTTCCATGCGCGATCGGGCCACGCCACGCCGGCCATCAGCGGATACAGCATCGCCGGTGTCTGGTTGTCGCGCGACTTGCCGAGTTGCCAGTCGTAGTCGCCGTAGTAGCCGTTGCGATTCCACAGATAGCGGTTGATGCCTTCCGCGCGCCGCGCCGCGTAGCCGATGAACTGCGCGACGCAACGGAAGTCGCGTGTCTCCGAGCAGCCGCGCGCGATCGTCGTCTCCAGATGGAACAACAGGCTATTCAGATCGACCGGGATGATCGATGTCGTGCGCACCGTTGCGAGCGTCTGGTTGTCGCCGAACCAGCGTGAGCTGAAATCCCAGCCGCTTTCGGCGGTCGCGCGCAGATCGCGGTAGACCTGGTTGGCCGGCCGGCCGCTCGCCTGCGCGGTCTGCACGTCCTCGAGGTACGACTCGTCGCGCGGCGTGTCCAGATCGTCCCAGTAGCGGTTGAGCACGGTGCCATCGTTGAGCACGACCACATTGTGCGTAGCGCCGCCGGGCGGCGTGCTGGACGAGCCTTGCATCCAGTACGCGTACTCCTTGCGCAGCACAGGCAGGTACTTCTGATAAACCTTGTTGCCTTCCTTTTGCGCCGCGAGCTCCACCATATACGAATAGAACGGCGGCTGCGAGCGGCTCAGATAGTACGTGCGATTGCCGTTCGGTATGTGGCCGAACGTGTCGATCATGTACGCGAAGTTGTCGAGCATATCGTCGACGAGATCTTCACGTCCGGACTCCTGCAGCCCCAGCATCGTGAAATAGGTATCCCAGTAGTAGCCTTCGCGAAAGCGGCCGCCCGGCACGACGTATGGTTTGGGCAGCGGGATCAGCGAGCTGTAGTCGGGCGCGCTCGTCGTCGTGCGCGTGAGGCCGTCCCAGAGCCAGTCGATGTGCTCGCGCAGACTCTGGTTCGGCGGCGGCGTGATGCTCTGATCGGGCGGCGGCGTGAAGTACTGGCTGACGAATTTCTGCAGCGAAAAGCCGGGCTGGTTCTTCTGCGTTTCGTATAGCTGGACGATCGCGGCGGGATTGCCATTCGGCGTTGCGTCGACGAACGTCTTCTGGTCGGCGAAGATCTGCGCGGTTTGCACGGCGACGAACAGATCGCCGTACAGAATGTCTGGCGCCGGCGGCAGCGTGGCGCCCACCTGGGTATCGGCCAGACAGCTCGCGGACGAGAAGACGAGCGAGGCGATGCAGGCGACGCCGAGCGTGATCGGCGAACGCCGCGGCACGAAGTACTTACTTGAGCTGGGGAAGAGATGGGCGGTTGATGCGTTGCGGCTGCGAGACAGTGATTGAATGCTCATGATGCCTCCAAGGTTGTGGGCATTTCACTGGTCTCATCGCGTGCCATTCGAGGTCGTCTCCCGGCGACATGCGAGTCCGACACGAGGTGGCCGGATCAATGGCTCCGAAAGCATCGCACGCTTTCGAAGCATCAGGCAACTGCGGCGCAGCAGAGCGTGCATGCATTCAGCACGAAGAATGAAACGTGATGAACGAGGGAGAAGGTGCGCGTAATGGCGTATCCGCGCTTGCTTCGTGATTCGAAGCAATGGAAGCGTTGATCGCGAGCGATTGCGCGGCAGAAACCGCTCAGCGAGCAAGCGGCGTACCCGCGTCGACCATTCGGCAGGTCGGCGCGGGTACGCGAGAACAACGAGAAAATTACTGCGCGATAGGCTGAGTCACGTCCGTGCCGAACCAGTGCATCGAGATCTTCTTGAGCGTGCCGTCCTGCTTCATTTGGGTCAGCGCGTCGTCGAGTGCTTTCGCGAACTTCGGATTGTCCTTGCGGAACGGGATGCCCATTTCCTGCTCGGCGCCTTTCAGCACCGCGCCCGTACGCAACGGCAACTGCGAGTTCTTGATGATGTACGGCAGCATCAGCCGGTCGTCGATCGTCGCATCGATACGCCTGGCGGCGAGATCGCGCAGTTTCTCGGGCGCACCCGGATAAGTTTGCACGTTGATGCCAGGTACCGCGCGGGCCATCTGGTCGTAGTTGGTGCCGAGCGTCACGCCGATCTTCTTGTCGCCCTTGAATTCGTCGAGCGATTTGAACTCACGCTTGTCGTCCGCCCGTTGGATCAGCTGCGCGGCCGAGTACGTGTACGGCTGGCTGAAATCAAGAACCTGTTTGCGTTGCGGGGTAATGGTGACCTGATTGACGATCACGTCGAATTTGCCGCTTTGCAGCGCCGCGATAATGCCGCTCCACTCGGTCGGAATGAATACCGGCTTTACGCCGAGCTTCGCCGCCACGGCTTTCGCGACATCGACGTCGAAGCCTTCGAGCTCGCCGTCCTTGTTGCGCGAGTCGAACGGCGGATAGGTGCCTTCGAGACCGATCTTCAGGACTCCGGCCTGTTTGACCGAGTCGAGCAGATCTTCGGCATGAGCCGCGACCGCGGTAAAGCTGAGAGCCGAGAGCGCCAACGCGTTTATAAGCAGCTTCGAAAGTTTCATTGAGTGTCTCCTCTGTACTTGAGTATCAGGCTGCACAACGCAACGATTTCACCATCGTGTCGGCAACCCGGCAGTGTCGCTTCGTGGAACAAGCCGGGTTGCGCGCGTCATCCTAGCACTTCAAAAGTCGCCTGTTTGATCTTTGTTCGGAAGCGGCCGCGCGCGGATGAAACTCCGGCTTCGAAAAATCGCAGCGGCGCGATCTCGTGGTGGATAGACTGAATGCGATCGATGGACTCTATTGTCCTCGTCCGACCGGCGCCTTCTATGTCTATCCGTCATGCGCGGATGTGATCGGGCGGCGTACGCCCGACGGACGCGTGATCCATGGCGCGCCACCCCTACGCTCTCACCACAGTCACCCCAGCCGCTTCGATCGGCTTCGTCAATTCCGCGCGGGTCTTCTTCTCGACCACGATGGTCTGCGCGAGTTTGATCTCGCCGATCACGAACCGCGATGCGGCGTTCAGTTTCGACGATGACGCGAGCACGACCGTTTCCGCCGCCCGCGCGGCGAGCGCGCGCTTGATCGCGGCTTCCTCGAAGTCACCGGTGCTCAGCCCAGCGCTGGGATGCACGCCGGTCACCCCCATGAAGTACAGGTCGGCATGGATGCGCGAAATGCCTTCCATCGCCGCGGCACCGACGGCCACGATCGAATGTTTGTAAAGCCGGCCGCCAATCAGGATCACCTCGACACAAGGATGCGCGGCGAGCGCCGTGGCGACGCTCGGACTATGCGTGACGATGGTCGCGTGCAAATCGGACGGCAGCGCCTGGACCAATAGCGCCGACGTGGTGCCGCCGTCGACGATCACGGTTTGCCCCGGCGCGATCAGTTCGACCGCTCGCCGAGCGATGCGCCGCTTGGCGAGCGTCTCGATGTCCTGACGCTGCTCGAATGACGCGAGCGCCGCCGACGCGGGCAACGCGCCGCCGTGGACCCGCTGCAAGCGCCCCTGCGCGGCCAGTTCGCGTAGATCGCGGCGGATCGTGTCTTCCGACACGCCAAACGCCGCGCTCAGCTCGCCTGCCAGGACCTGCCCGTTGCGCGCGAGTTCGTCGAGGATCGCTTTCTTGCGTTGGGTCGTCAACATTGCTTTGCATGAAATATCTTGAAACTGCACGAAGTTGCACGATACCATGAATCATTGTCCATGGTCGACAGGAGGCGCCATGACCGCAACGAAAGACCGGGTTCGCATCGTCGGAACGACCTTGCTATCCGACGACTGGTACACGCTGAAGAAGGTGACGTTCGACTTCCTGCGTCGCGATGGCACATGGCAGCGGCAGAACCGCGAGACCTACGATCGCGGCAACGGCGCGACGATCCTGCTGCACAGTCCGCGCACCGGCAACGTGATACTCACGCGACAATTCCGCATGCCCGCGTTCGTGAACGGTCACGACGGCATGATGATCGAAGCGCCGGGCGGGTTGCTCGACAACGCTTCGCCGGAAGAACGCATCCGGCTCGAAGTCGAGGAGGAAACGGGGTATCGCGTGGGTCAGGTCCACAAGATTTTCGAGGCCTACATGAGCCCGGGATCCGTAACCGAAAAGCTCTACTTCTATGTCGGCGAGTACGACGCGTCGATGCGGGTCAACGACGGCGGCGGCGTCGAGGATGAAGGGGAAGATCTCGAGGTGATCGAAATGCCGTTGCAAGCCGCGTTGCGAGCGGTCGACGCAGGGGAAATCGTCGATGGCAAGACGATCATGCTGTTGCAGTACGTCGCCTTGCGTGGGTTTGCGTCAGCGCGCGCAGCCTAGTTGCGTCGCGAGTTCGTGCAGATCGTCGACGATGAAGTCCCACGCCTCGTCCGCTTTCAGATCGCTCGTCTGTTGAGGGCCATGCTCGGTGGGCCGCACGACGAACGCGGTGCTCAAGCCGACGCGCCGGGCAGCGGCGAGATCGTTGTTATGTGCGGCCACGAGGCATAATTCGCGTGGCGCAATGCCGAGGATTTCCGCCGTTTCGCTATAGACCAGCGGCGAGGGTTTGTAAGCGCGGACGACTTCGGCACCGAGAATGGCATCCCAAGGCAGACCGGCACGCTTTGCCATGTCCACCATCAGGCGAATGTTGCCGTTGGATAGCGGTGCGATGATGAAGCGCGCCTTCAGGCGCCGCAATGCGTCGACGGCATCGGGCCAGGGGTCCAGCCGATGCCAGGCCAGGTTCAACTCATCGATTTCCGGTTCGGGAACGTTGGCGATGCCGAAACGCGCCAGCACTTTGACGAGGTTTTCCCGGTGCAGCACGTCGAGACGCACATACGGTCTGCGTCCGCTACGCACTTCTTCCATCGCGGGCGAATACTCGCGTCGCCATGCGTCCGCGAAGTCGGATGCGTCGAGATTCGGCGCGTGCCGCTGCAGAAACGGTTGCGCTTCGCGCGCGACGCCGCTTCGCCAGTCAACCACGGTTCCGAAGACATCGAACACGAAAGCTTTGATGGCGGTTTGATGTGTCGAGTCGATGCCCATGACCTTCCTTTGTGGCTCTGACGGGAACCACCCATCTTAGATGCTTGTTAGGAACTTCGCGCCAGACCAGGTATCCTGGCGGCAGGAAAAAACGCGGGCCCTACTCAACGGATGTATTGGATGAAGAGTGGTATTTCGCTGCTCCGTATCTGACCTTGATGAGCAAAGACGCCCCGCAGCGCCGCTACGAATTGCGCGAGATTGAATCTCTGCGGCTGCCTCTCCCCGCCTTCTGACGATCATTCGAGGGTCGGCGACTTCGTGATTCGGACCGCGGGCGCCGGTACGAGATATCGCCCCCCCGGTACGGCGGCGGCGATATGCAACGCACCGGTTTCGATACGGTCCAGCAAGCCGCGCAGTTTCAGGGCACGCTTTTCGACGCCATGCCACGACATCATTGCAAAGAGAAGTGTGAGGGCGAGGGAAATCGGAAAATGAACGTACCAGGTGAGGGCGGCCGGGGCAAGCATCGCGGCCACAGATTGCTGTATCGGGAAACCGTAAAGAAAGATGCCGTATGAGTAGTCACCGCTTGCGACAAAGCGGTGGCGTCTTGGTTGCGTGAGTCCGAGAAAGACGGTCAGATAGGTGGCGGGCAGCGCCGCGAAGTAATCCGCGCCGCGAACGGATAGGCAAATCACTGCGACGAGGCCAGATAGCACACAGAGCCATGAACTCCAGACGATCCGGTTGCGGAACTGGTACGCGCAAACGCCATAGAAGAAACAGAGAACGAGCATCGGTCCGTGTACGGTCATACCAGCCGAACCGGAACGGTGCGCAAGCGCAACGAGTAAGACGTTCGCACCAATTGATGCGGCGAGTAAAAGATGCGGTCGTTGTGCCATGCCGGCATACGACGCAATAGTCAATGCGACGTAACAGGCTAGTTCGAACGGTAACGTCCACAATTGCTGATTGATTGCATCCGGCCAAGGATTGTTGGCGAACATACCTGGCAGCGCGAAATGGACGTCTCCGAGAATGTTCAGGAAGTACGCCCGGAACTCGGGATCAGTGAAATATTGATGAAGTGGAAGCGTGGTAAAGAACGGCCCGATCAGCAATGCGGCGATCAGCGTGTCGACCGCCAATGCGGGTAGCAGCCGCAGTACCCGCAGCCCGCAGAAGGAAACGATCGTGCGGCAACGTTCGAAGCTGCCGGCAACCAGGAAACCGCTCAGAGCGAAGAACATTGGCAAGATTAGCGCGAGCGGTGCTCGTGCAGGCCCGGACCATACCGCTTGAGTGAACTTGTGACCATAACAGACGTTGATGGTGTGGCTCGCGACCACGAGGACGGCGAGCACGAGACGCATGTAGTCGAAACCCGATGGCCTGTTTTTCGCATCGGCAAGCCGCGATCCGAGTGTCGTTGCGAGTGGGGACATCACTCCGTCCTCCGTGGGGATGGGTCTTGCACGGCGGTGGCGGGTAGCCTGACGGTGAATGGCATCAGCAGATAATCAACCAGACCGTCAGGTTCATCAGTGTAGTCAAGACCGACCTCGGGCCATTCGCCTTTCTTCGGGAAGTGTGCGGTCCCAAACAATACGTCCCACAAGGTCACGACTGCAGCGAAATTTCGGTTGTAATGGCGCAACTCGACTGAATGATGAATTCGATGAAATCGATTGTCTGGGAACAGATAGGAAATCGGGCCAAAGCTGATGCGTGTATCGGCGTGCTCGAAGGTGCCCTGAATGAGTATCACCATGCCAATCAACGACCATAGGAATGGAGGATGGAAGTCGATCAGTAGTGCCATTGGAAGCGTGACAACGAGGGGACGGAGCAACTCCTCGGATACATGCATATTGCAGTTCCACACATTCATCTCGCGAATCGAATGGTGGACCTGGTGGAACCGCCATAAGAAACCGAACGTATGCTGCGCGCGATGGAACCAGTAGTACAGCAAATCACCAATCAGTATCGCCCCAGCGATAGCAAGGGCGATGCTGGTGGCGCGCCAGACTGGCCGCGGCGAATCCAATACGCCGTCAAGCGATATCGAGAAAAGCGGTCGGATATGCAGTGCGACGATCACAGAATGATAAAGTTCGAAGAAAAGCCCACCTATAAACAAATAACAAATGTGAAACAGAATGCCGCGCGCGCGTGATGCAAACGACACCTTGCCATACGGCAGCATTATCTCGACGGCGACGCAGAGAATAGAGGCAACACCTACGCGCTCTCCCGCACGCAAGGTATGAGCAACATAAGTCAACACATCGAACGTTTGCATCTTTTTCCCCGATTCGAGATGTGGAGGTCTTCGAATGCTGTGCTGCACAACGCTGCCATGAGGATGAGGATAGTGGGACACGGGTGCTCTCGGGGGCGCATCACACCGTCAGTTTCGGCCATCATTCAGCGGGTATTGCCTATATGTAATACGAATTATGTTTTATGGCCGTACGTAAACGGCGGTTTCAAGGTCGAAGCGCAACGGCGGGTTTAATGTTTAGAGCCTTGATTGAGCTGCTGAAGCAAGTGTTGGGGCAAAGACCTCGAATGGCGAATGGAAGGCGCGTTTGATCGTTTCGTGACGGTCTACGCGGCGAAATATCCGAAGGCAACGGAAACGTTGAAGAAGGACCGGGAAAGCCTGCTGGCGTTTTACGACTTCCCGGCTGAGCACTGGCAGCATTTGCGGACCACGAATCCGATTGAGTCGACGTTCGCGACGGTGCGACACCGTACGACGCGCACGCGCAACTGTGTGTCGCGACCCACCTTCCTTGGTCTGGCATTCAAGCTGATCGAGGAAGCCGAGAAAGCCTGGCGCCGCGTCAAGGGCCCGAAAAGATCCAGCTGTTGCTGGAAGGCATTGCCTTCAGGGATGGCGAACCGCTG
Source organism: Paraburkholderia sp. RAU6.4a (assembly GCF_050435625.1). Taxonomy (NCBI): domain Bacteria; kingdom Pseudomonadati; phylum Pseudomonadota; class Betaproteobacteria; order Burkholderiales; family Burkholderiaceae; genus Paraburkholderia; species Paraburkholderia sp. RAU6.4a. The sequence goes on along the minus strand of NZ_JBNDKQ010000001.1, from coordinate 142,428 downwards.
AAAGACGATCAACCGGTTCAGCAGAAACTCGCCGCCTGAAGTCCCTGCTCATCAAGTGCCTATACACCATGCATGGACGCCCCCGGCTTGCCAAGTTCTCATTTGCAACGGATTGAAGGTAACGATTGCAGCCATGCATCCGGACTTCAATGGCCGGCGTAGGCCGGCGGTCTCTGATGCGTTGCAATCATCGATCATCTAAAAAGGACGGGGACGCTATGGCGACCGGGGACGCTTCGACCGCAACGCAGTCCGTATGGGGCGATGCATCTGCTAAACGAGTGTCAACCCGTCTACGGGTTTTGCCTGGTCTCGTGCGTGTCGATTCCCGCAACGCGGGCGCGTCGTGACAGTATATTCAACCCCTCCCGTGAAAGGCATACTCATCATGGCTACCGGAACCGTCAAATTCCACCGTGTTTTGCGCACGACGCCCGAGCGTATCTATCGCGCATTCCTCGAACCCGCCGCGATGGCGAAATGGCTACCGCCGTATGGCTTCACCTGCGACGTGCATCAGATGGATGCGCGCGTCGGCGGCACCTACAGGATGTCGTTTCATAACTTCGGCTCGGGCAAGGGGCACTCGTTCGGCGGCGAGTACATCGAACTGGTGCCGTTCGAAAAGATCCGCTATTCGGACCATTTCGACGACCCGAATCTGCCCGGTCAGATGCACACGACCGTTTCGTTGCGGCAGGTGTCGTGCGGGACCGAACTGAACATCGTGCAGGAAGGCATCCCCGAGATGATTCCGGTCGAGATGTGTTACCTCGGCTGGCAGGAGTCGCTCGCGCAACTGGCGAAGCTGGTCGAGCCGGAGATTGCGGACTGACATTCAATAACAGCCGCTTGCTCCGCCATCGAGCAAGTGGCCCGAGGCCACTTTATTCTCCCCGCTAAACGACCGTCCAGTGTTCAACCGCTTCGCGACGGATTGAATGCTATTCCGCGAGGTTTTCCGATTGGGCGCCGCCGAATCTCCGTTGCGGCGAGGCGTTCTCATCGTTGGCATTGTTTAAGCTTGAATTAAGCCACGCTACGTACTCTTCGGACCGAAGCATGAGACGACAACGGCCCGACGGGGCGCATTCTTTCCGTCGAGGTATGAGCGCGACAACTCGGGGCATTCCCAGACAGAAAGAGGTTGAGATGATGTACTTGATTACCGACCTGAAAATGGTCGAAAGCTACGGTCGAATCAAAGCTGACAGCGGCGATGATGCGCTGCATGAGTTTGCGCTCAGCGAGGGCTTCCTCGACCTGATGGAGTTCGCCTCCGCCCGACCCGCGTTCGCCAACGACTTGCTCGCTGTTCAACTGCAATAAGGAGACTGACGTGGCCATGACTTTGGGGCAGGCGCTGGTGCACGCCGAGCAGCTGGAAGTCTACGGTGTGATTTCCAGGGCGTCGCAGGCGCTCATCCGGCTGATGCAGGAGTACCGAGTCGTAGTCGGTGTGGAACAATACGAGCAGGTCGCAAATATTCGTCGCTTTTAAACCTATGCTTTTCTACGGGCATCGACTGGCCGGACGTCGTGCGAAATCGCCCCAACTGACGAATGGACCCTTTCACTCAACCGTGCGCGCGATGCGCTGACCTTGACGGCATCGCGCGCTGAACCTCCGCACCGGGACTCGAGCTCGGTACCCATCGAGCCGCTAAAAGATAAAACCGGTGTTCACGAACTTCGAGTGATGATTCGTGACGATCGTATCGAGCAGCGTCTTGTTCAGGTCGGTCTCTTTGGCCGCGACCATGGCGCGAATCGAGAACGCGCGCAACGCATCGGTGACCGATAGCGTACCTTCCGCAGAATCCTTGCGGCCGGCAAACGGAAAGACGTCTGGGCCTCGCTGGCACTGGCTGTTGAGATTGACGCGGCACACCTGATTGACGAGCGGGTCGACCAGCGAGCCAATTTGGGCAGCGTCGGTGCCGAAAATGCTGACCTGCTGACCGTGGTCCGAAGTGATGACATACTTGAGTGGTGTATCGATGTCATCGAACGGCACGACTGGGATGATCGGTCCGAACTGCTCCTCACGATAGAGCGGCGAATCTGGCCGATGGTGCCCTCGGCGATGACAAAGCGCGAGTTGCTATTGTCTAGCTCCTTGAGCGCCGAGATAGTGTCTTGCATATAGCTGATGGTGCGGTCGAACTCCTTCTGCGAATCGGCAAGGCTCTTGCCGATTTCCCATATGATCAGATTCACAATCTCATGGCGCGTGGCCGCCATGAGACGAATGAAGTCTTGCATGCAGCCGATGCGCTGCGCGACTGTCATCGTTGGCCACTCACCGCGGCCGTGATCGTAGGCTCGCACGGCCGCGTTCAGCGCGGCATCGCTCTCGACCTCGCCCATGACCGGATAACTGCCAATGACGACCTGTTCAGCGTCGCCGGAGGCTTGTCGCACGCAGACTGGCGACTGCACGTTCTTGCAGGCGCCATCCCATGCCTTCAATTCTCCATCGACGAGCGAGACGCGCTGATGAATCGGCTCCGCGAGGCGGACGGAATCGGGAATATCGTCGGTGACTGGAAACAACTGCCGGAGGTTCTCGAAGTCAATATTTGCCACCTTTCGCTCCTATGTTCGTGCAGTACGCGGTGGTCCGCCAGGTGTTGGGCATTGCTCGAACGCAATCAATACGACCGTGCCTGCCCGCTGGTGACGTAACGGTACCTGTCGGACCGATCATTGGGTCGTGCGCAAGCGACTGTGCCGGTGTTTGGTGGCCGTGCTTCGCGGCGGGCGCAAGACACAGAGAGAAGCATAGCTAATGGCAGAGAACAGAGTTGAAGACGAACCGTGTTCAACACCTGATGAACGGTGAAGTCGGTTCCGACAGTGATATCACGTGGCGTGGCGCGGCACCGCCGAGCTTGTGGGCGAGCTTAGTCAGCAGTTGCGGAAATGTCCTCGTAACCGGATTCGATTAGATTCGTCATCGTGGTCTGCAGTTCGACCAACGGTGTAGCGGTCACTGCGGTCGCTACCCCGTCGGATTTCGGAAGCAGTCCGGCGAATGCCGCCATTCCCGTCCCGCATGCTGTTAGGAGTATGGTGGCAGCAAGTACGGCTGCACTGCCGCGCAGCGCTTGCTTGGGAGCGAAGTCCGCAAAACATCGCATCATGGCTATCTCCGGTTGACGCAGTTTCTGGATGCAAAGACCGTGCCGACGGAGGGGCTGTCAGGCAAGCGTGCCGCTAACGGGCTGCGTAGGCGTTGAATGTTCGCGTGACAGTGGCGACGTGGACTCGGTGGTGGGACTCACCCTACACTTTGACCGGGCAGCGACGGTCCGAAACCAACATTTCGCTGCGGAGAATTGCGCGCGCATGTCTGAACATTGCCCGGCAAGCGTTAAGGGATTGTCCTGTGCCGCTCGCTTGACCAACCGTATGCGCGAGGCAGCGAGGAACCCGGCGATAGTTCACTTGTTGCGAAGTCCACGCGACACTTCTGCGGCGTGCGCACCGATATACTGTTTCCTCCTACCGAACAGCTGTACTAACATCGAGTAACGGTTCGAGCATTGACGCCCGGGCGGGGCCGGGGAGGCGAGTGTGTTTTCCCCTTGGAGAGCCAGGATGAAAGAAAACTCATCTCGTGAAATCGTCGAACTGCTGACAAAAGTGGTCGGGCGCAGCGCCACGCATGTACCCAGGGGGCAGAGCCGCCGCAGTGCCTCAAAAGCGATTGACCGGCTTGAAGAGATCAAACGGAACGCCGCGTTTGCTCGCCAATACGAATCAGCACCGGAACCGCTACGCGAATTGGTGATGAGGCGGGCCGTAGAAGTCCACGACCTGGCGATTGCACGAGATTACGCGAGCGCCCTCAATGCCCTCGGTGCGGTTGTCGATTTCCTCTATCAACATCTTGTAGACGACTCCGGCTCAGCAACGCCGCCGAGCAAACTGGCAAGCATCGATTTGAATGCGGTTCACCGGGCTCTTCAATTCGGAGGTCTTCCGGGACAGTCGCAGCAGGACCCAGATGACGACAACCCACCGCCAGTGCGTCGCTGAACTTGCCAAGGGATAATCTCCGATGCTCTCGGGCCTATCGAAACTGCTGGACAAAGCATTTATCCTCGGCTTCTTTTTGCCGGCCCTGCTTGGCTTTACAGGCTTTCTCGCGGCAAACGCCGATATCCCGGCATTTTGCGATTTGCTACACAAGGCGACCTCGGACAGCGACAAGGTTGGAAGCCTGTTCTCTTTCCTCATCATCGTATGGGTCCTATCGCTGATCCTGTTGGTATTGAACAACTGGTTTTATCAGGTTCTCGAAGGATACAAATGGCCATTCAATCGCGAGGCCTGGAAGCGCGATGAGCGAAATCGCCGCAATCGTCAGCTGGACCTCATAGAACGCCTCCGTACGGAACTCGCTACAGAGAACAGTACAATCGAGCGGCTTAAAGCCTCAAAGGAATCGTTGGAATACAGAAAGGCTGAATCGAACCGAGCCACCGTAAGGGCGAGGCTGTACCGCAACCAGGAGCGGAACGCCCGTGATTTCCCCCGGCATGAAAATCTCGTTCTTCCTACGGCCTTTGGGAACACGTTGCGTGCATTCGAGGGTTACTCGAGCGAAGTCTATAAGGTTGACAGCATATTCGTATGGCCGCGTCTTCTTGCAGTCGTCCCAAAGGACTATCAGGCAATCATTGCGGATTCGAGAGCTCCAGTTGACTTTCTGGTCGGACTCGTCGTTCTGGGTACCTTTACGTCCATCTTTACCTTGGTGCGAGCGATTGACATCTGGCTTGCGGACGGACTGTCCGGTAATTACCTGTTGGCGGATCTTTTTCAGAACGCTGCGATTGCGGCCGCCATTGCGGCAATTGCGTATCGGCTTGCGATTCTTGAGGCAAGAAGCTGGGGCGACGTTGTCAAATCAGCGTTTGACCTTTATCTGCCGGCACTCGCTGAGAAGTTAGGTTTTGTTCTCCCGACGTCCCAGGCCGCACAGCGGGAGTTCTGGGCGGCATGGAGCACGCAGTTCCGCTTCCATGCACCGGCAAATACCGCGTGGTGGACACGTATCAAGCCGGTGACGCCAGCAGCAACGACGAAGGCGGATTGGGAGGCGACAGACTCGGCAGGCGAAACCGACGAGGTGCGCGGAGGTTGACTGTCGAATTCGCGATTCGTGTCGAGCAGCGCTTCTGTTTGCGGACTGACAGCGACCAGAGGCAATTGCGCTGCGTCTTATCCGACCTGGAGTTACGTGCATCATGACGCCACAGTTCGATACCGATTTACGGACCAGACTGGTCAGGGTATATGGTCACGTGCAGGGTGTAGGTTACCGGCAGGCTTGCATCAACGAGGCCACGGCTCGAGGCATCACGGGTTGGGTGCGCAACCGGATGGACGGTTCGGTCGAGGCTGTGTTGCAAGGACACGCTGAAGAACTCGAGCGAATCTGCGATTGGCTGGTTGACGGTGCGCATGCAGCTCTGGTGGACCGTCTGGAAGTCCAGGAACTATCGCCACCAGTAGCCAGGTTCGATGAATTCAAGCTCGCCGCGACGGTCTAGTTGAGTTGAGTTGAGTCAACCCGCTCGCCCTAAGGCTTGAGTGCGGAAGCCAGAACGCAGCTCATCGGAAGCCTAAGGTCCCCCGTATCGCTGCGATACGCCTGCGCCTCGTGTGCGACGGCCCGTTCAATATACGCGAGCGCGGCCGGCGTCTGCGCGTGTAGCAACGCGGAAACCCGCACGCCACCACGCAGGAGTGCATGAAAAGGTGTATTGGGAGCACGAAGCACGAGCGTGAGGTCCAACTCCCGCACCTCCGGTTGGACGAACCCGGCATCGAGCAACAGGCGCTTCGATTCCTCCCAATCGCTGAATCGGAAGAAGGGTGGTCCCGGCGGGACGGGTACGTCGGTCGTCCCGTGCTCCTCGATCGCCTTCAACACCATGCCGAAGCCAACCGCCTTGTTCGGTGTCGCCCATACCGTGAAGGCGATTCTGCCGTTAGGTTGCAGTACACGAAACGCCTCCGCGAGTGCGCGCTCGGGGTGCGCAAAGTGCAACATTCCGAAGCTGATCCCCACTGCCGAGAAGCTTGCGTCGGGAAATGGCAAATCCTCCGCGTCGCCGACGCGGAACTCAAGTGCCGGAAAGACGCGTCTCGCCTTGTCGACCATCGCGACCGAGAAATCCACCCCGGCGACATCCGCGCCGCTGCGCGCGGCGGCCGCCGCGAGGTAGCCCGGGCCGCAGGCGACGTCGAGAAAACGGGCTCCGCGCCGAATGCAGAGGGTTTCGAGCATGGCCTGGTTCGACTGGGCGGTCAAATCACCAAAATACTCATGATAGGCCTGCGCGACCCGCTCCCAACCTTCGTGCTCGAAGGTACTGAAGTCGAGTTGTCCCATGCTTACCCCCACCAGTTTTACACGTTGGCAACCTTTAGCGCATACCTATGTTCCTCGTAATCCGTATGTCTGGCTATCGGGGAAACAATCCAGGCGGCGACAGAGAAAGCGAACGAATGTGTGGTGCGACGCACAACCAACGTCGTCTAAAGCCGCCAGACTTTCGCGCGCGTCGGCGCTGGCTGACGCACCCCACGAACCAATTCGCCCGCTTTCTTTATGGCGCTTCGCATTTCAGCGCCAGGTCGCGAAACGCATCACTTGCGTTAGACTGGCTCGAGCAACCGGGAGGAGACCTGGATGATACGCAAGACGCTTAATGCCTCGCAGCTTCAGCAGGAGGTCAGTCGGCGAATCCATCGACTGCAGGAAATCGTCGAGGATGGCGTGAAGATTCGCGTGCCGCGGCCGCAATTGCAAGAGGCTGACAAGACAGGCTGCAACTGGAACATGACCCACTTCGGTAACGTGATCGGCTTCGAGCGCGACATCGAGGGCGTACTCAAGGCCATGCGTGCGGAATACAACCTCAGTACCGAAGTGAAGGACACCAACAACCCGTTCGGGGACTAGTCGCGAAAATTACAACCAGCGCGGGTCGCGCGTGGACGCCACCGTCAGCCAGCGGTCCGGGCCCGATTCGCCGATTGCGCGCGAGATCCTGTCGCGGATCTGGTCGAGATGGCGGACGCCGGCGTGCTCCATCGCCTCGGGCAACACGATATGCACCTCGACGAACAGGCCGCGGCCGACGCGCGTCGCGTAGTGCGAGTGCTTGACGAAGCCGTAGTCGGCGGTCAGTTGTTGCATCAGGTCGCGCAGCCCGCGCTCCAGATCCGGCGGCGTGATCAGCAACACTTCCTTGACCGCGCCGATCACGGTTCCGATCGGCATCGGGATCAGGACGAGCGTCAGTAGTGCGAGCACGCCGGGGTCGATGTACGGTGTCGGGTGGCCGTGCCCGATTCGTTCGAGCAGCCATGCAATCGAAAACGCCAGCAACAGCGCCGCGCTGACGCATGCCGACATCAGCCAGCTCTTGATGTCGAGCCCTATCAATTCGGAGTCGATCGCCCGATTCACGCGCCGCTCGCGCAAGAACATGAGGAAGGCGAACGTGGCAACCACCACTGCGTAGAAGACACCCCAGCCGAACTCGAGCTCCATCGAGGAGCCCGCGTGCTTCATGAATAGAGGAGCCGGCTCAGGTCTGGTTGCCCCACAGATCGTCAATCGCGCGGATTGCTAGCAAGTATCCGTTTGCGCCAGCCCCGCAAATTACCGCGGTAGCCGCCACCGAAATCGTCGAGTGACGATATTCCTCCGAGCGTCGGTGGATGTTGGTGATATGCAATTCCACTACTGGTCGGCGGATGAGCTTGACTGCGTCGAGCACCGAAATCCGACCGAATGAAAAGCCGGCTGGATTGATGATCAGCGCGGCGTCCTGCAAGAATGCTTCCTGGATCCAGTCGATCAACTCGCTTTCGCTGTTCGTTTGTCGGAATACGCAGTCGAACTCGAGGGCGTCGGCCAGCGCGAGGCAGTTCTGTTCGATGTCCTTTAGCGTAGTGCTGCCATAAAGATGAGGCTCCCGCGCGCCCAGCATGTTCAGGTTGGAGCCATTGAGGATGTAGAGTTTGCGAGTCATGGTGTCAGTGTGTAGAAGAGCGTTCCAGGGCCGTGTCCTTGGTTTCCCGGGATATTGCGATCATCAGGAAGGAGATCAGGTTCAGCGAGCCGCAGACCGCTACGATGGCCCAAGGGGAACCGTTAAAGGCATTGAGCAGCGCCACGGCGACGATTGGCATCGGGCCGCCGGTAAGCAGGTTCGCTCCCGAGTACGACAGTGCGGACCCCGTGTAGCGCGCATCGGTCGGAAACGACTCGGCGAACCACACCGGCTGGATGCCGCTCTGGAACTGTGTGAAGCCGAGGAAGGCGCCCATCACGGCCATCGTCATGGCGATCGAGTTCTGGTTGAGAATCGGAAAGTAGATCAGGCAGCAGATCAGCGTGCAGAACGAGCCGATCATCAGCGCACGTTTGCGTCCGATCCGATCGCTCAGATAACCGCCCGCCAGCGCTCCCGCGATGGCACAGACATTCGCAACCATCAGCAGCATGAAACCGGTCTGCTTTGGTACGCCGAGGTGTTTCGTCAGATAGCTGAGCGAGAAAACCACGATCAGATAAAACAGTGCGGCCGGGCCACAGAAGAACAGCGTCAGGCGAAGTGCGGTGCGCCAGTGATATTTGAAAACGGTGCCTAGCGGATTGGCGGCGCGTGTGGGCGAGCCACTCTTCCTGAGCGCCTCGAAGGCCGGTGTCTCGCTAACCTTCCTGCGGATGTAGATGCCCAGCAGCACCAGCACAAAGCTTGCGAGGAACGGGACTCGCCATCCCCAGGAGTCGAAGTCGTCCGATGAAAGCAACGCGGCCAGTGTAAAGAGCGAGAAGTTGGCGAGAATCTGGCTGAGTGGCGAGCAGATGCCAAGCAGGCCCGAATACCAACCGCGTCGGTTAGCAGACGCATGCTCGACCGCCATCAGTTGCGCGCCCGTCGACTCGCCGCCAAGCGCGAATCCCTGGATGATGCGCAGTGTCACCAGCAACGTCGGCGCGAAGATGCCAACCTGGTGGTAAGTGGGCAACAGCCCCATCAGGAACGATGAAGCTCCCATTACCGACACGGTGATAAGCATCAGTTTGCGGCGTCCCCAACGGTCCCCGAGCATCCCGCAGATCACCGCGCCTAGCGGGCGTGCGGCCAGCCCTGCCCAGAAACTAGCCAACGACGCGAGCAGCGAGGCGGTCGGGTCCAGCGATGGGAAAAACAGCTTTGGAAAGATCGTGGCCGCGACCACACCATACAGCGCGAAGTCGAACCATTCGAGCGCCGTTCCGACGGTTGCGCCTGCCACCGCCCGACGCGCCATCAAGTGAGCCTGCGCGGACTGATGTTCCGCGGCAAGGCCTGAATCAGCAAAAAATGACATGTTGTCTCCTGAATTCCTCATATGTCGAACCGTTCGTTCTGGCGACGAACAAGTGCTATTGTTTGCGCTCGGAAAGCGAGGTGTTCCGCACCGGAACTGCATTGCACATAATGAAAATCACGCGAAATGTCGCTTAAAAACGGCCTGAGAATTCTTGATTTCCTGGCGACGCAAGCCGAAGGCGCGGGTCTTCTGGCGATTGCCGACGCTTTGTCCCTGCCCCGCAGCACGTGCCACCGCGTGCTCGCCGAGCTCATCGAAGGCGGCTATGTCAGGCAACTGGTCGATCACAGCCGCTACATTCTGACAATGCGTATGACGTCGAACGGGCTGGAATTCCTGAGCCTGACGGGCATCGCGGATATCGCCCAGCCGATCATCGAACGCGTCGCTGCGCAGACAGGTGAACTGGCGCGGCTGTCGTTGGTGGACGGCGAAGCAATCATCTGGGTGGGGAAGGCGGACGGACAGCGCATCGGCTTTCGCTACGATCCTGACATGGGCCAGGCAGCACGACTTTCATGCACGTCGACCGGACACGCATGGCTGATGACAATGACTGACGAACAGGCGGCGGCACTGGTTCTGAAGCAGGGTTTTGGACAGCCCAATGAGTTTGGACCCAATGCGCCGACGACGCTCAAGGCGCTGCTGGGCTTCCTGCACGCTGCGCGCGTGCGTGGCTACGCGATGATCGACGAGGTGTTTGCCCCGCGCATGTCAGCGGTGGCGGTGCCCGTGGTGAGCGGCTCGCGTTGCGTCGGCGTCATCAGTTTGGCCGGTCCGCGGGTGCGGCTGACGACCGAGAAGATTCACGAGTACTCGATGCTGCTGCGCGAGGCGGCGAATGAACTGGCCCAGCTAAGCAATATGGCGGGATTCCCGAGTCGGCCGCCGCTCGGCAAGGGATGACGAGACACAAGTGTAAAGCCATCCGACCGGCGAACTTCGTCCGCTTCGCGCCGAACTGCGGCCTCCGATACGTTGGCGCAGATGACCGAACGTCTTCCTGTCGGATGCGCAACTAACGGTCGGGCGCCATGCTGCCATCACACTCGGGCTTCGCCCCAAAACCCGCAAGTGGCCGGACTAGACGGTCGATCCTGTTGGATATGACCAGGTGAGATGGTGCTGAACGGAGGCTAGCCTGTTATTCCTTGTCATAACGGCGCACTGGAACGCGGCTATCGGCGCGAGCTACGATGAAGCACAACGACGGCGTGTAAATTACGCCTTTTTCACATAGGCGTTACACCACCCTTTTGCGTCGACCAGCTTGCCCCCGTAGGTCGGACACGGCCCATTCGTGGAACCGGGTTTGCCTTGATACAGTTGGCAATTGGCGCAGGTCTGCCCTGTCTGGTACCGAGGGAATTTCGCCTTGTCGACCTTCGATGCGTCCATCTTGTATCCGAGGGCCAGTGCGGTCGGATCGTTTTCGGACAGCACCGGCGCGTCCGCGTTTGACTTTGTCGAGAGAACCGTCGTTGAGGCAACGGATGCGGCAAGTATCATGAAATGACGGCGAGAGAGCGACACGATCGAAACTCCTTTCGAGACCCAATCAGACGGTGGCAAAGTGACGGTGAACCGGTCAATCGCAAACCGCCTCGTCATAACATGAGCAATCAGCATACCTGCACGATCCACCGTGACGGATTGACAGATTCAGCGATTAGCAGCGAAACAGCATTCACTTCCCATCACAAGCTGTGTCATACGTTGGGCGGTACGTTTAACCTGCCGCATACGGCACACTACACCCACGGCGCCGCGCCCGACGCGCTTGCGCGCGTCGCACGCGCGCTCGGCGGCAAGCGGGCGGCCGACGCGGGTCCGCTGCTGTTCGAACTGAACCGCGCGCTCGGCATTCCGATGGCGCTCGCGCAGATCGGCATGCTCGAGCAGGGACTCGACGAAGCGGCCGATCTCGCGTGCAAGAATCCGTATGCGAACCCGCGTCCCGTGGCGCGCGACGCGATCCGCGCGCCGCTGCAACGTGCGTGGCAGGGCGCCGAACCCGCCTGAGCATTGGCCAACGCAGCGCCGCCAGAACAATCGATGGAGGAAGACATGTCGACAGACAGCAAAGGGGCCGAGCAGGCCCTGACCGAGCAGGTGGTAGCAAGCTTCGCGGGCACGCCCGACGAACGGCTGCGCACGCTGATGCAAAGCCTCGTGCGGCACATGCATGCGTTCGTGCGTGAAGTCGAGCCGACCGAGGCCGAATGGATGTCGGCCATTCGCTTTCTGACCGACACCGGCAAGATGTGCGATGACCTCGTGCGTCAGGAATTCATCCTGTTGTCGGATACGCTCGGCGTATCGATGCTCGTCGACGCGATCAATCACCGTCTCGCGACGGGCGCGACCGACACCACCGTATTCGGTCCGTTCTATATTCGCGGCATGCCCGAGCGCGCATATGGCGAGAACATCGCGTTCACGCCGGGCACGCCCGCACTCGTGCATGGGCGCGTGCTGTCGACGGACGGTGAGCCGCTTGCCAACGCGGTGCTCGACGTCTGGCAGACCGCCGATAACGGCATGTACTCGGGGCAGGACACCGAGCAGCCGCACGGCAATCTGCGTGGACGTTTTCGCACCGACGCCGAAGGCCGCTACGCGATTTCGACGATCGTGCCGGTCAGCTATCCGATTCCGACCGACGGCCCGGTCGGCCGCATGCTCGAAGCGACCGGACGGCATCCGTGGCGACCCGCGCATCTGCACTTCATGATAGATGCGCCGGGGCACCGGACACTGGTCACGCATGTGTTCGATCGCGAGGATCCGTATCTGGATTCGGACGCGGTGTTCGGCGTGAAGCCCTCGCTGATGGTCGACTATCGCGAGTGCTCCGCGGATCACGAACTCGCGCGCCGCTTCGGTTTCGATGGACCGTTCCGCGAAGCGCGCTACGACTTCATCCTCGATCGGAGTTGATGACGATGGCACGTTTTTTCGCGGTATTCGCGACCGACAAGCCCGGCATGCGCGAAGTGCGCGAACGGGTGCGTCCGGTGCATCGGACGTGGTTGCGCGGCAATCCGCATCGTGGCGTGTTCGTGCGCCTCGGCGGTCCGACGCTCGCGCCGCAATGCGATGCGATGAATGGCACGTTGCTGGTCGTCGAAGCGGAGCGTATCGACGATGTGATGGAGTTCGTCAGCAACGATCCGTATATGCAGGCGGGGCTGTTCGATTGCGTCGAGATCCGTCCGTGGGACTGGAGCCTCGGCAATTCGGAACGGAGAGTCTGAGCGATGAACGCTTTTCGCCGCAAAGCGGCGATGCGGGCAGCTCGCGGCGCGCTCACACGAGTCAGGCGTGATCCTCGTGCTGCCGGAGGGCGAGAGCGAACACACGGTGTATCTGTGAACCGCGCGCAGACCAGTGCGATCGGGTGAGTGGCGCAGTCGTTCTGGAAATGATTCGAGGTAAGGCGCGAGGCTGAACGACGCGCCATACCCCGCCGCCGCTACTTCAACCGCCCCGCCAAAAACTGCTGCAACCGCTCACTGCGCGGATTCGTCAGCACCTGATGCGGATGCCCTTGCTCCTCGATCTTGCCCTTGTGCAGGAATACGACATGATTCGACACGTTGCGCGCAAAGCCCATTTCGTGCGTGACGACGATCATCGTGCGGCCTTCTTCTGCGAGCGCCTGCATCACACGCAGCACTTCGCCGACGAGTTCGGGATCGAGCGCCGAAGTCGGTTCGTCGAACAGCATCACTTCCGGCTCCATCGCAAGCGCGCGAGCAATCGCGACGCGCTGCTGCTGACCACCGGACAGATGCGACGGATATTTTTTCTCCGTGCTGGCCGGCAAACCGACCTTGGTCAGATACTTCCGAGCGCGTTCCTCGGCTTGCGCGCGGCTCAATCCCAGCACGCTGATCGGCGCCTCGATGATGTTCTCGAGCACCGTCATATGCGCCCACAGATTGAAATGCTGGAACACCATCGACAGACACGTGCGCATCGTTTGCAACTGCTTCGGATGGGTCACGCGTAGCGAGCCGTTGCGATCCCTGCTCGTGTTGATTTCCTCTCCGTTCAGCGTGATGCGCCCGGAGCACGGCGATTCGAGAAAGTTGATACACCGCAGGAAGGTGCTTTTCCCGGAGCCGCTCGACCCGATGAGGCTGATCACGTCGCCCGCCTTCGCCTTCAGCGAGACGCCCTTCAATACCTCGTTGTCGCCGAACTTCTTGTGCAGGTCGTCGACCGTCAGCTTGTACATGCTCGTATGCTCCATCATGACGCGAATGCGTCCGGGTTTAATGCGCTTGCGGTTTCAGATAAGCCAGCAATCGGATTTCCATCTTGCGGAAGCCCCAGATCAGCGCGAACACGATCGCCGCATACAGGATCGCCGCGATGCCGTACGCCTGGAACGTCGCGTAGGTCGCGGAGTTGACGTCGCGCGCCACTTTCAGAATGTCGGGGACGGTCGCCGTGAACGCGAGTGTCGTCGCGTGCAGCATCAGGATCACCTCGTTGCTGTACGAGGGCAGTGCCCGGCGCAGCGCCGAAGGCAGGATGATGCGCGTGTACAGCTTGAACTTCGACATGCCGTAAGCCTGGGCCGCCTCGATTTCACCGTGCGAGGTCTCCCGGATCGAGCCCGCGAAGATCTCGGTGGCATACGCGCATTCGTTCAGCGCGAACGCGAGCAGCGTGCAGTTCATCGCATTGCGAAAGAAGCTGTCGAGCATCTGGTGCGAATGGACGAAATGCAGACTGTAGAGGCCCGTGTAGATCAACAGCAATTGAACGTATAACGGCGTGCCCCGGAAGATGTAGGTGTAAAGCCAGACGGGTCCGGAGATGCAGCGGTTGCGCGACGCGCGCGCGATCGCGAGCGGCACGGCCAACACGAAACCAAGCACGATCGACGCAACCAGCAACCACAGCGTGATGACGAGGCCGGTGTAGTTGAAGCCGTCCGTGAACAGGTAGTTCTGCCAGTATTGACGAGTCAGTTCGATCACAGCGCGGCCCTCCGTACGCCGATCGAGTAGCGCTTCTCGAGGCGGTTCAAGAGCAGATTCGAAATCGTGGTGATGGCGAGGTAGATGGCCCCGGTCGCCAGCGTGAAGAAGAAGAACGACTGCGTGCTCTTGCCGGCGTCCTGCGATGCCTTGACCACGTCTGCGAGACCGATGATCGACACGAGCGCGGTGGCCTTCACGAGCACCTGCCAGTTGTTGCCGATGCCGGGCAGCGCGAAGCGCATCATCTGCGGGAACAGGATGCGCGTGAACACGCGCCGCGCGCTCATGCCGTACGCGAAGCCCGCTTCGATCTGCCCGCGCGGCACGGAGAGAAACGCGCCGCGGAAGGTTTCGGTGAAGTACGCGCCGTAAATGAAGCCCAGCGTGATCACACCGGCGAGAAACGGATCGATGTCGAGCTGCTCCATGCTGAACATGTCGGTCAGATCATTGAGCCAGATCTGGATGCTGTAGAACAGCAACAGCATCAGCACGAGATCGGGCACGGCGCGGATCAACGTCGTGTACATCGTGCCGATGCGCGAGATCGCACGGTTGGTCGACAACTTCGCGGCGGCGCCGAGAAGTCCCAGCGCAAACGACGCCGCGAGCGACAGCACCGCGAGCTTGATGGTTACCCATGTGCCCGCGAGGAGCTGCGGACCGAAGCCTTGAAACAGCATGGGAGTGTCCTTGTTGAAGGAGCGAACCGCGCGCATGCGCGCGGGGCCTGGCGATCGGGTGGGGCGGGCTCGTGGGGGCGGACTTAACTGCCGTACACGTCGAAGTTGAAGTACTTCTGCTCGATCTTCTTGTAGGTGCCGTCCTTGATCATGTCGGCGATCGCCTTGTCGACCTTCGTCTTCAGATCGGCGTCTTCCTTGCGCATGCCGATGCCGACGCCGGTGCCAAGAATCTTTGGATCGTCGAGTTCCTTGCCGGCGAACGCAAAGCCCGCTCCGCGCGGAGTCTTCAGGAAGCTTTGGTCAGCCTGCACAGCGTCCTGCATCGTTGCGTCCAGGCGGCCCGAGACTAGGTCGGCGTAGACCTGGTCCTGATTCTGGTACGACACGACCTTCGTGCCCGTCGGTTCCCAGTAGGCCTTTGCGAAGGTTTCCTCAGTCGAGCCCTGTTCCACGCCGACCGTCTTGCCCTTCAGCGATTCAGCGGTCGGCAGGATGCCCGAGTCCTGCTTCGCGACGAGGCGCTCCGGCGTTTTGAACAGCTTCGTCGAGAAGGCAATCTGTTCCGCGCGTTGCGGCGTCATCGACATCGACGACAGCACGCCGTCGAACTTCTTTGCCTTCAGTGCCGGAATCATGCTGTCGAAGTCCTGCTCGACCCACACGCACTTCGCGTTCAAACGGCGGCAGATTTCGGTGCCGAGGTCGACGTCGAAGCCGACCAGCTTGCCATCGGTCGCTTTCGATTCGAACGGCGCGTAGCTCGCATCCACGCCGAAGCGAACCGTGGACCAATCTTTGGCGAAGGCGCCGGTGGCAGCGAGCGCGAGGGCGAGGGACAAGGCGAGTTTCTTCATAAAGTCTCCGGGAGGGATGCTGCGAGGTGCGATGTTGTATAGACAAATTATCCGTACGAGCGATGAGCGGCAATCGGGGTTAGTGCTTACGGGCACCCCGGAAGGAGACAGGGAATAGGCGTGAAAGCCTTTGTGTACAAGCTTTAAAGGCTAATTGAAGGGCTGCGGGCGCAGCCGGAATTTTCGCGTATACCCGCGGTCTATACCGCGGCGGATATCTTGTCCATACAACTTCGTTACGACGACGCCCGCCTGGGCGTCGGGCCGCGAACCGCGCAATCCGCTCTACGAATGCGAAGGCGGCAGATAGGTCATGTGCTCTTCGTCGTACAGCGCATAGATCAGTTCGAGCATGCGCTGGATGTCGGCCGATTCGTCGAGCATGCGCATGCTCATGATGATCGGCGACACGAGGTTCTGATCGTCGAGGTCCTTGTAGGCGACGTCGCCGCGCTGCAAGCCGTACACGCTCGCCGGCACGATCGAGATGCCTTCGCCCGCGCCGACGAGGCCGAGCGCGATCTGCAATTCGCGCGTCTCGTAGAGCCGCTGCGGCTTCAGACCGCGATCGTGAAACGCGGCGAGCACCTGGTCCGCGTAACTGGGCCGTGGCGCCTTCGGGAAAATGATCAGCGTTTCGCCGGTCAGGTCGTGCAGCGACAGCACCGGCTTCGCGGCGATCAGCGGATGGCCGAGCGGCAGCGCGACGATCATCCGTTCTTCGCGCAGCACGACGCGCCGGATGCTCGGGTCTTCGTGACGGATGCGGCCGAAGCCGACGTCGATGCGGCCTTCCTTGAGCGCCTTGATCTGATCCATCGTCGACATCTCGTGCAGGCTCAACTCGACGGTGCTGTTCTCGGTACGAAAGCGCCGGATGATTTTCGGCAGCATGCCGTACAGCGTCGAGCCGACGAAGCCCACCGACAAACTGCGCTCGATCTTGCCGACGCGCCGCGTCATCGCCTCGATTTCCGTCGTTTGCGCGAGCAGTTGCACGGCGTGCGAATAGAAGAAGCGGCCAGCCTCGGTCAGCTTCAGCGGCCGCGAGTTGCGCTCGAACAGCTGCACGCCAAGGATGTCTTCGAGCTGCTGGATCTGCCGGCTCAGCGGCGGCTGCGCAATATGCAGACGTTTGGCGGCCTTGGTGACATTGCATTCCTCGGCGACGGCCACGAAGTAGCGCAGATGGCGCAGTTCCATAGAAATACCTTTTAAGTATCGTCGCGATACCAAATCAGTGTTGGACGATGCAAATGGCGTCGAACTATCCTTCAGTTACCGTAGACGCCCCACAAAATTATACCTCCCGAGCATCGATAACTCGGCCCGGTCTGAAGCGTCGGTCGGCCCCTGGAGACGGCGCAGGCAAATCCTCGCGCGCATGGAATCCAAGACCTAGAAAGAGTTCAGGAGCAGCAATGAGACATGCTGATATCGCAACCCCGATGCAAGGGTTGTCCACCGATTCCACCGATTCCCTCAGGCACCAGGTCCCGCCTCCCGTGCCGAAGGTCGAGCGCTTGCGCGCCACGGCCTGACGCCATACGGAGGCGCACCGCCTCCGCTCCCCGACGTGAAAGACCAACCGGCCACCGGCCTCCCGGCAGGCAGGCCGCTCCCTATACGCGTGCGTCGCACGCATACCAACAGTCCGAACCAGGAGACAGGCATGATTCCGATCTACCCGGATCACACTCCACAACTGAAGAACATCGACGACTTTCTCGTGGAAGACCGCGAGCGCGGCGATTACCGCCTGCATCGCAGCGCGTTTACCGACGAGCGTCTGTTCGAACTCGAAATGCAGCACATTTTCGAGGGCAACTGGATTTACCTGGCCCACGAAAGCCAGATTCCGAACAACAACGATTACTTCACGACCTACATGGGCCGTCAGCCGGTCGTGATCGCACGCAATCGTCAGGGCGAGCTGAACGCGTTCATCAACTCGTGCACGCATCGCGGCGCGATGCTGTGCCGCCACAAGCGCGGCAACAAGGCGACCTATACGTGCCCGTTCCACGGCTGGACCTTCAACAACAGCGGCAAGCTGCTGAAGGTCAAGGACCCCGCGGAGGCCGGCTATCCCGACTGCTTCAACAAGGAAGGCTCGCACGACCTGAAGAAGCTCGCGCGCTTCGGCAACTATCGCGGCTTCCTGTTCGGCAGCCTCAGCGATGACGTGCCGCCGCTCGAAACGTTCCTCGGCGAGGCCGCGCGCATCATCGACATGATCGTCGACCAGTCGGAAGACGGTCTCGAAGTGCTGCGCGGCTCGTCGACCTATACGTACGAAGGCAACTGGAAGCTGACCGCCGAAAACGGCGCGGACGGTTATCACGTGTCGGCCGTGCACTGGAACTATGCGGCAACGACCAATCATCGCAAGGAAGAGAACGCGCGCGAAGACAAGATCCGCGCGATGGATGCCGGCAGCTGGGGCCGTCAGGGCGGCGGCTTCTACGCGTTCGAGCACGGTCACATGCTGCTGTGGACGCGCTGGGCGAATCCGGAAGACCGTCCGAACTTCAGCCGCCGCGAGGAATTCGCCGCGCGCTGCGGCACCGAGCGCGCGGACTGGATGATCCAGAACTCGCGCAACCTGTGCCTCTACCCGAACGTGTATCTGATGGACCAGTTCGGCTCGCAGATTCGCGTGCTGCGGCCGCTGTCGGTCAACAGGACCGAGGTGACGATCTACTGCATCGCGCCGAAGGGCGAGTCCGACGAAGCGCGCTCGCGCCGCATCCGTCAATACGAGGACTTTTTCAACGTGAGCGGCATGGCCACCCCCGACGACCTCGAGGAATTCCGCGCCTGCCAGCTGGGCTATGCGGGCCGCGCGGTCGAATGGAACGACATGTGCCGCGGTTCGAAGCACTGGATCGACGGCGCGGACGAAGCCGCGCAAAAGATCGGCCTCAACCCGGTGATGAGCGGTGTGAAGACCGAGGACGAGGGCCTCTACACGGTGCAGCACCGCTACTGGATCGACACGATGAAAAAGGCGCTGAATGCGCCGGGGAGCCGCGCATGAGCAACATCGCCATCACCGATATTCAGGCTTTCCTGTTCCGCGAAAGCCGCCTGCTCGACGACGAGCAATGGGACGAGTGGCTCGCCTGCTATCACCCGGACGCGTCGTTCTGGATGCCATCGTGGGATGACGAGGACAAGCTCGTCACCGATCCGCAGCGCGAGATCTCGCTGATCTACTATCCGAACCGCCAGGGCCTCGAAGACCGCGTGTTCCGCATCAAGACCGAGCGTTCGAGCGCGACGATGCCCGACACGCGCACGAGCCACAACGTGGCCAACGTCGAAGTGGAGAGCGCGGACAACGGCGTGTATACGGTGCGCTTCAACTGGCACACGCTGAGCCATCGCTACAAGACGAATTACAGCTACTTCGGCATGTCGCGCTACGTGATCGACTTCAACGGCGCGCAGCCGCAAATCCTGAGCAAGTACGTCGTGCTGAAGAACGACTACATCAATCAGGTCATCGACATCTACCACATCTAGCCGGTGCGGTTGCAGGAGACAGGCCATGGAACACACTATCGCACTTCAGTTCGAAGACGGCGTCACGCGCTTCATCAGCTGCCGCGAGAATGAAACGCTGTCGGATGCCGCATATCGGCAGAAAATCAACATTCCGCTCGATTGCCGTGAAGGCGCGTGCGGCACCTGTCGGGGGCTGTGCGAATCGGGTGCGTACGACATGCCCGAGTCGAGCTACGTCGAAGATGCGTTGACCCCCGAGGAAGCGAGCCAGGGCTATATCCTCGCGTGCCAGACGCGGCCGCGCTCGGATCTGGTGATTCGCGTGCAGGCGTCGTCGGCGGCGTGCAAGACCGGGGTGTCGCGTTTCGAAGGCACGCTCGCGGCGGTCGAACGGCTGTCGGATTCGACGATCCATTTCTCGATCGATATCGACGGCGCGAGCGCGCCGAGCTTTCTCGCGGGTCAATACGTGAACGTCGAGATTCCGGGCGCGAGCGGCGAGAGCCGGTCGTACTCGTTCAGCTCGGCGCCGGGCGCGACGCGCGCGGCGTTCGTCGTGCGCAACGTGCCGGACGGCAAGATGAGCGGCTTTCTGAGCAACGATGCGCAGCCTGGTCAGCAGATCGGCTTCACGGGTCCGTATGGCAGCTTCTATCTGCGCGATCCGCAGCGTCCGGTGCTGTTCCTCGCGGGCGGCACCGGCATCGCACCGTTTCTGTCGATGCTCGACGTGCTGAAGGCGAGCGGCAACCTGCAGCCGGTGCGCCTCGTGTACGGCGTGACCAACGACATCGATCTGGTCGCGCTCGAACAGATCGAAGAGGCGCAGCGCTCGCTGCCGAATTTCAGCTATCGCACCTGTGTCGTCGATTCCGCGAGCAGCCACGAGCGCAAGGGCTACGTGACCGCGCATGTGGATAGCGAATGGCTGAACGACGGCGACGTCGACGTCTACCTGTGCGGCCCGGTCGCGATGGTCGAAGCGGTGCAGGGCTGGCTGCGCGACAGCAGCGTCGAGCCCGCGAACTTCTACTACGAAAAATTCTCGGCGAGCAACGTAGCATGACTTCGACCTTTACCGATCGCTTCAAGGGCAAGGTGCTCGTCGTGACCGGCGCGGGCCAGGGCATCGGCCGTGGCGTCGCGTTGCGCGCGGCGCGCGAGGGCGCGGCTTTGGTGCTGGTCGACCGTTCGCCGATCGTGCACGAGGTGGCCGAAGAGATCACGTGCGCAGGCGGCGAAGCGCGCGCGTTCATCGCCGACCTCGAAACCTATGCGGGCGCGGCCGCGATGACGGCCTTCGCGATCGAGGCGTTCGGCCGCATCGACGCGCTCGTCAACAACGTCGGCGGCACGATCTGGGCGAAGCCGTACGAGGAATATGAAGCAGAGCAGATCGAGGCCGAGGTGCGGCGTTCGCTGTTCCCGACGCTGTGGTGCTGCCACGCGGTGTTGCCCGCGATGCTGAAGCGCGCGAGCGGGGCGATCGTCAATGTGTCGTCGATTGCGACGCGCAGCATTTATCGCGTGCCGTATGCGGCTTCTAAGGGCGGCGTCAACGCGCTGACCGCGAGCCTCGCGTTCGAGCATGCCGAACACGGCATCCGCATCAACGCGGTCGCCACCGGCGGCACCGAAGCGCCGCCGCGCCGCGTGCCGCGCAATACGGCACCGCAAAGCGAGCAGGAAGCGACGTGGTATCAGGGCATCGTCGATCAGACGATCGCGTCGAGCCTGATGCATCGCTACGGCACGATCGACGAACAGGTCGGCGCGATCCTGTTCCTCGCTTCCGATGACGCGTCGTATATCACCGGCACCGTGCTGCCGGTCGGCGGCGGCGATCAGGGCTAGCGAGCCGCGGCCGCTGAACAATGCCGATAGGCCGCGCGGCGATCGTCCTTCATACTGCTGCCGAAGGAGTTCGTCGCGATTCTGGCGGGCCTCGCGTTGATCGGTGCGATCACGTCGAACGTGATGGGCGCGATCCAGGACGAAGACCATCGCGAGGCCTCCGTCATCACGTTTCTCGCGACCGCATCCGGTATGACGTTCCTCGGGCTCGGCTCCGCGTTCTGGGGCATCGTGATCGGCTCGTTCGCGTACCTCGTGCTGAACAAGGTGCGGCGCGAGACGCCTGCAAACCGATGACCAACCGATCGACTCAAGGCCGCGCCCCGAGCGCCTGATAGAGCGCGGCGGTATCGGCATAACGCTGCGCGGCGGCTTTGGTGCGATCGAGTCCGGTCTGCAATTCCTGGCGCTGCGTGTCGAGCAGTGTCAATTGACTGATGCCGCCCGCCGCATACCGCTGGCTGGCGATCCCTGCGCTGTGCTGTGCGCTGCGCTGCGCGGCGTCGAGTGCCTGTAATGCAATCGCGTCCTGATCGAGCGCGCGCAGCGCGTCGGCGACCTGTTGCAGTCCCTGCAGCACGGTTTGCTTGTAGACGGCGAGCGCCGCTTGCCAGGCCCGCCTCCGACGAGCGCTTGCGCGCCAGCAGTTCACCGCCGTGGAACAGCGGCTGCGTGAGACCCGCACCGAAATTCCACACGTTGAAGCCCGTCAGCAGATCGGACACGTTGACGCGTTCGGTCGCCGCGCTGCCCGACAGCGTGATGCGCGGATACAGGTTCGCGGTCGCGACGCCGATGTTCGCGCTCGCCTGATGCAACAGCGCCTCGGACGCGCGAATGTCGGGTCGCTGCCGCGCGAGCGTCGACGGCAAGGTCAGCGGCAGATCGGCCGGCAGCACTAGCGTGTCGAGGTCGAGCGCGGCGAGGTCGTGGGTGGTGGCCAATTCCGCCGGCGCGCGTCCCAGATAGATCGCGAGTTGATGATCGGTCTGCGCAAGCTGCGTGCGCAATGGCGGTAACGTCGCGCGGGTTTGCTGCACGAGCGTGCGCTGGCTCAGCAGATCGACCTCGGAGATGCCGCCCGCGCCATAGCGGCGTTCGGCGATATCGAGTTGCTGCATCTGGTTGGCGAGCAGCGCTTCGGTGAGGGCGATCTGCCGCGCGAGCGACGCGCGCCGGACCGCCGCCGTCACGACGTTGCCCGCGACCGTCAAACGCGCGGCTTCGAGTTCGTATTGCTGATAGTCGACCTGCGCGGCCACCGCTTCGAGCGCGCGGCGATTCGCGCCGAACAGATCGAGCGTGTACGACACCATGACCTGTGCGCTGTACAGCGTGAACGGCGCAAACGCGCGGCCCTGCGTCAGCTGACCGAAGCCGAGCGCCTCGGGATCGATTTTCTCGCGCGTGGTCGACAGGTTCGCATCGACTTGCGGCCATAGCGTGCCGCCCGCCTGCGCGCGATAGTCCTGCTGCGCTTCGTCGAGTTTCGCGCGGGCTTGCGCGAGAGTCGGGCTATCGTCGAGCGCCTGTTGCACGAGCGCGTCCAGCGCCGGCGAGCCGAAAGCGCGCCACCAGCCGTCGCCGGGCACCTCGGTCGGCACGAAGTGTTGCGCGGCGCCGCCGGGACCATCGGCTGCGACGGTGCTCGCCGCAAGCGGCGCGGCGGTATAGCTCGACACGCTGGTCACGTCGGGTCGATGGAAATCCGGGCCGACGCTGCACGCGCACAATGCCGCGCTTGCGCAGAAGCCGGCCAGCCGGCGCATGGCGCAACGCTGCGACCAACAAGCCGCGCGATGAAAAACCGCGTCACGAAAGCCAGGAGCGGAACACATTGCAGGCCTTCCTCAATCGAGCGTGCGCCGATAGAACTTCACGGCGATACCCATTACGACGAACAGAAAGATCAGCAGCGGCCATACATGCGGCCACATGTCGGCCCAACCGACGCCCTTGAGCAGAATGCCGCGCACCAGCCGGTTGAAGTAGGTGAGCGGCAACAGGTTGCCGATGTACTGCGCCCACTTCGGCATGCCCGCGAACGGAAACATGAAACCCGACAGCAGGATGTTGGGCAGAAAATAGAACATCGTCAGTTGCATGGCCTGCAACTGGTTCTGCGCGAGCGACGACAGCGTAATGCCGATCGTCAGATTGGCCGCAACGAACAATAGAGCGGACAGATACAGCGCGATCAGACTGCCTTCGAACGGCACGTTGAACACGAAGCGCGCCGCCGCGAGAATGATGCTGACCTGCACCAGGCCGATCGCCACGTAAGGCACGATCTTGCCGGTCATCACTTCGAGCGGCAGTACCGGCGTGGCGAGCAGATTTTCCATCGTGCCGCGCTCGCGTTCACGCGTGATCGCGAGGCCCGTCATCATCACCATCGTCATCGTCAGGATCACGCCCATCAGGCCGGGCACCACGTTGTACTGGGTCAGGCTTTCGGGGTTGTAGAGCCGGTGCAATTGAACGTCGAAAGCGGCCGGGCCGACCGCGAGCGTCGACAGCGGACCCGTGAGGTCCTTCTGCAACACCGACTGCGCGATCGACGGCAGCGCGCCGAGCGCGGTGCCCACCGCGGTGGGGTCCGTCGCGTCGGCTTCGACGAGCAGCGATGGCCGCGCGCCCTTGGCCAGATCGCGCGTGAAACCGACGGGGATATTCAGAACGAACAACACCTTGCCCTGTGCGAGCGCACGGCGACCGGATTCTTCGTCGGGCAGCGTCGATACGATGTCGAAGTAATCGGAGTTGCGCATCGCCATCAGGAAACTGCGCGTGAACTCGCTGTGATCGGCGGCGATGACGGCGGTCGGCAGATGCTTGGGGTCGGTATTGATCGCGAAGCCGAACAGCGCCATCTGCATGATCGGCAGCACGATCATCATCGCAAACGTGATGCGGTCGCGCTTCAGTTGCAAAAACTCCTTGCGCACGACGCTCCACCAACGCATCAGCGAAAAGCGTGGAAGTCGGCGCGCGGAATTCACGGTGCTTTGCCCGAAGGGGTGGCGTAATTGTCGGTAGAGCGGTTCATCATGAAGATGAACACGTCCTCGAGGCCGGTTTCCTGTCTTTCGATCCGCAACGCTGGGTCCGAATGAGCCAACTGGTCGATGGTCGCGTGGAGTTCGGGCGTGTCCGGACCGCTCACGTGCAGCGACGAACCGAACGCCACCGTCTGCTCGACGCCGGGCGAGCGGCGCAGCCGGTCGCCGAGCTCGACGAGATTCTGGCCGTACACGGCCCACGTCACGAGCCCTTGCGAATCGATGACCTGTTTCGAGGTGCCCTGCGCGAGCAGCTTGCCGTAGGCGATATAAGCGAGCTTGTGGCAGCGTTCCGCCTCGTCCATATAGTGCGTGCTGACGAGCACCGAGATGCCGCGCGCCGCGAGGCGATGCAACTCTTCCCAGAAGTCGCGGCGCGCGCTCGGGTCGACACCTGCGGTCGGTTCGTCGAGCAGCAGCAGTTCCGGCTCATGGAGCATGCACGCGGCCAGCGCGAGACGCTGCTTCCATCCGCCCGACAGTGCGCCGGCCAACTGCTTCGCACGGCTTTGAAGGCCAAGCTGTTCGAGCGCGCGATCGACCGCCTCCCGGCGGATTCTTCATCTCGTAGATGCGCGCAACGAAGTCGAGGTTTTCGCGGATCGTCAGATCTTCCCAATAGGAGAAGCGCTGCGTCATATAACCGGTGCGCCGCTTGATCTGCGCGCTGTCCCGCACGATGTCGTAGCCGAGACACGTGCCGCTGCCGGAGTCGGGCGTCAGCAGTCCGCACATCATGCGGATGCAGGTGGTCTTGCCGCTGCCGTTGGGGCCGAGAAAGCCGAAAATCTCACCGCGCTGCACGCGCATCGTGACATCGTTGACCACGTGCTTGGTGCCGAAATGCTTGTTCAGCCCCTGCACGTCGATCGCGTACACGGGGTCGCTGGCATTGCCGGGGGGCGCGGGCGCACTCATTGCAGCGTGACCGTGACGGGCTGGCCGGGCCGCAGCTTCGGCGCATCGGCACTCTGAGGTCGGGCTTCGACCATGAACACGAGTTTCGCGCGGCTTTCGTTGCTGAAGATCACCGGCGGCGTGTACTCCGCCTGGTCCGAAATGAAGCTGAGCACGGCCGGCACATCGGCCGCGCAACCGTCGCAATGAATCGATACGCGACGGCCCGGCGCGAGCGAACCGACCACTCCCTGGGGCACGAAAAAGCGCACCTTGACGTTCTCCGGCGGCAGCATGCGCACGACGGGGCTGCCGGCCGGCACCCATTCGCCGCTGCGATACATCGTGTCGAACACGAGGCCGGCGTGCGGCGCGTGCACGCTTTTCTGATCGAGCTTCCATTGGGCCTGGCCGAGCTGGGCCTGCGCCGCGTCGACCTGCGCCTGCTGCGCGCGGATCTGTTCGATCCGCCCAGGCAGACGCGCGACGGCCAGCTGGCTTTGCAACTCACGCACGTGCGCGGCGCTCGACAACGCGGTCGCACGCGAGTCGTCGAGCTGGCTTTGCGCGATGCCGCCCGCGCCGAATTGCTGTTGGTCGCGGCGGAACTGCGTCGCGGCGCGCGCCGCATCGGCTTCGGCCTGCACGAGTTGCGCGCGCGTCACAGCGACTTCCGGCGGACGCTTGCCGGTTCCAAGGTCGGCAAGCTGGGCGCGGGCCGAGCGCAGTTGCTCGCCCGCCTGCGCGACGGCGTCGGTTTCGTTCTGCGCTTCGAGCGCGAAGAGCGGCGTGTTCTGCGCGACGGTCTGCCCGCGCGAGACCGCGAGCTCGGTCAACTGTCCCGCCTGCGAAGACGCGAGGTACAGGAACTCGCCTTCCACATAGCCTTGCCACGTGTTCGCCGGTGGTCGCGAACAGCTTGCGCACGCGATGCACAGCGCGAGCAACGCGGCACGTCGGGATGAGCTGGCGAACACGATCATGACGGCTTGCCCTTCGCGCGGCGTGCGGTGGACGTCGCCCCGGTTGCGGCCTTGGCGTTGGTCTCGACCGCCGTGGTTGCACTCATGCCCTGCGCGAGCAGCGCGACGACATGGCGTTCGAGCCTCGCGCGATCGAACGAGGTGCGCGGATTCAGGCGCTGCCAGATCCTCGCGGTTGCCTGCGGCAGCATCACCAGAGCGAGCACCGAGTTGAACAGCAGCAACGGTTCGAGCTGGGCGTTCAACTGACCCGACGCGCAGCCACGCGCGATGTTCTGACCGAACGCGGCGAGCTTTTGCACGGGGATGCGCGCAAACGCGCGCTCGCGCAGCAAACCGCCTTCGTTGACGATCTCGCGCAGCCAGAGCGAAGGCAGCCACGGCATGGTTTCGGTGACATCGAACATGCGCTTGACGATGCCTTGCGTCAGCGCGAGCGGTTCGTCGTGTTCGGGATCGACCGGGTCCCAGATCGCGCCGAACGCGGCGACGAGCCTTTCCTCGAACAACGCGTCGAGCAGCTTTTCGCGCGTCTGGAACCAGTAGTGCACCATCGCGGATGTCACGCCGCTCGCCGCCGCGATCTGCGCAACCGTCGTGTTGGCGATACCGCGCTCGGCGAACAGCGCCACCGCGACATCGAGCAGATGTTCGCGTGCGTCGAAGTCCTGCGGATGAGGACGACGACCCATTCGGGAACGGGCGGCTTGCGGCATGGACACCAGACTAATTGATGAGTTAGTTAGTTTTAACTCATTGATGCTAGGATATTTTCCGGTATGGCGAAGGAGGGGAAACCCCTGGCGGCGGGCGGCCTTTATTCTCTCGTTGATCCGCGTCAGGAAACGCGCGACGTCACTGCCTGGGTAGCTTCGCTTTCGCCGTTCCGACTGACGTTAAGAGGACAATGGACGGCAGCCGGCATCCCCGCGCGAAGCGCACTTTCGCCGGAAATTTCTATACTTTCTCTAGCGCACACCCGGCACGATTCAGCCCGTACGACCCAAACGAATTCACGTCAACGAAACGAAAGAATCGAAGCGAACCCGCAGCGCGGCCCTCACGGCTCACGCACGATTCGTATGAGGAGGCAGACATGGCACATTCCGCATCCGCCGCGCCGGCGAAGGAAGGCCACGGCGAAGCGTCGCCGGCTCTGCCAGCGCTCGCGCTGGCCGCGCTCGGCGTGGTCTATGGCGACATCGGCACGAGCCCGCTCTATACGCTCGCCACCGTGTTCGATCCCAGCAACGGTCTCACGCTCAATGCTTTCAATATCGTCGGCATCGTCTCGCTGATCTTCTGGTCGCTGATGATCGTCGTTTCGCTCAAGTACGTCGTACTGATCCTGCGGGCGAATAATCATGGCGAAGGCGGCATCATGGCGCTGCTCGCGCTCGCGGCGTCGTCGATCGCGTCGCGGCCGCGTTTGCGTCGCGGCCTCCTCGTGGTGGGCGTGATGGGCGCGGCGCTGTTCTTCGGCGATAGCGTGATCACGCCGGCCATTTCCGTGCTGAGCGCCGTGGAAGGGCTCGAAGTCGTCGAGCCCGGGCTCAAGACCTATGTGATTCCAGTGACGCTCGCCGCGCTCATCATCCTGTTCGTCACGCAAAAGCACGGCACGGGCGGCATCGGCGCCGTGTTCGGGCCCGTGATGGTGCTCTGGTTCGTCGTGATCGGCGTGGCGGGCGTCGCGAACATCATGGCCGCGCCGGTCGTGCTGTATGCGCTCAATCCGCTGGAAGGGCTCGGCTTCGTCATGCATCACCGCTGGCTCGCGTTCGTCGCGCTTGGCGCGGTGGTGCTCTCGCTGACGGGCGCCGAGGCGCTCTACGCCGACATGGGCCATTTCGGCAAGCGACCCATCCGCCTTACCTGGTTCGGCGTCGTTTTTCCCGCGCTCGCGCTCAACTATCTGGGCCAGGGCGCGCTGCTGCTGGCGAACCCCGGCGCGGTGCAAAACCCGTTCTACCGCCTGTTCCCGCAGTGGGCCATCGTGCCGATGATCGTGCTGGCGACGATCGCCACCGTGATTGCCTCGCAGGCCGTTATTTCGGGCACCTATTCGATGACGATGCAGGCCATGCAGCTTTCCTTCCTGCCGCGCATGAACGTCGTGCATACGTCGGAGCGCGAGATCGGGCAAATCTACGTGCCCGGCATCAACTGGATCCTGTTGATCGCCGTGGTTGCGGCGGTGTTGGGCTTCCGCTCGTCCACGGCGCTCGGGTCCGCGTATGGCATCGCCGTGACCGGCACGATGCTCATCACCACGTTCCTGACGTTCTTCGTCGTGCGTTACGCGTGGCGCTACAACTGGCTGCTGTGCCTGCTGTCCACCGCGTTCTTCTTCGTGATCGACGCGCTGTTCTTCTCGGCTAATCTGCTCAAGATCGTCGATGGCGGCTGGTTCCCGCTCGTGATCGGCGCGATCGTGTTCACGGTGATGGCGACGTGGGGACGCGGCTGGGAAATGATGCTGGCCGAAGCGCGCGTGCGGGCGGGAAAGACGCCGCTCAAGCCGTACCTCGCTGCGCTGCTCGAAAGTTCGCCGACGCGCGTGGGCGGCACGGCGATCTTCCTGACGCCGGACGCCGAAGCGGTGCCGCACGCGCTCGTCAACAACCTGCGGCACAACCGTGTGCTGCATGAGCGCACGGTTTTCCTGAGCGTAATAACGAAGAACGTGCCGTGGGTGGCCGACAGCGAGCGCGTGCAGATCAGGCCGCTGTGCACGGGTTGCTGGCACGCAACGGTGAAGTACGGATTCAAGGACGAAGTGGACTTGCCGCGCACGCTGGCCGCCTACAAATCGCCGGAACTGGCCTTCAACCTGGACGACACATCGTGGTTCCTGAGCCGCGCGGCCGTGGTGCCCAAACGCGGCCATGGCATGGCGCTATGGCGCGAACGGCTTTTCGCGGTGATGCTGCACAACGTGGGCAATATCGCGGCGTTCTTCAAACTACCGGCCAATCGCGTGATCGAAGTCGGCGCGCGCGTGGAGATCTAGAGCGCGCCGTTCAGCAAGCGCGGAGCAGCGGCCGGCCTGCTTCGATACTCCTCGGCCCCGTAACCGCCGCGCCTGCGTAGTCAGCACGCGAGGCGGAGGCGAATCGCCCTTGTCCCACGCTACCGTTGAGCGCCGCTTCGCAACGGCCCTCGGATACCTCGGGTTCGAAACTTGCTGCCCACGACCAACCCGCCGCTCGAATCGGCGCGCGCGTTTTGCTTCGCGGCAGGCTGGCATGGTCGGACGCCCGCGCCGCATCCAACCAGGAGACGTGTCATGGGCGACGAGACTCACCAGAATCACGGACACGACCGGCGCCGCTTTCTTGCGGGCGTGGCCGCGGTGGCCGGCAGCGTTGCGCTATCGGGTTGCGGAGGCGGCGTTGGATCGGGCGGAGACGAAGAACCGGGCGGAGGGAGCGCCAGCGAACCCGCGTCCTCGATTACCGACATTCCATCGCCCAACGCCGCCGACCGCTACAGCCTGCCGCGCCCGGCGTTGCCCGCGCCGGCCAGTTCGGGCATCGACTTCATCGTGCTGGTCACGATGGAAAATCGTTCCTTCGACCATTTCCTCGGCTGGGTGCCGGGGGCCGAGGGCATGCCCGCGAACCAGCACTTCAAAGACGCGTTCGGCGCGACGCAAACGCCGTTTTCCCTCGCGGCGAATGCCGCGTACGGCTATCAGGCGTGCGCCTACCAGGACCCTAATCACAGCTTCTCGGGGGCGCGCACGCAACTGGCATCGGGTGCGATGAATGGCTGGCTGCTCACGCCGGGCACGAGCCTGATCCCGGGCGACCTGCTGCCTATCGGCTACTACACGTCGGCCGATCTTCAATTTTTCAACGCCG
This sequence comes from Paraburkholderia sp. RAU6.4a, assembly GCF_050435625.1. Taxonomy (NCBI): domain Bacteria; kingdom Pseudomonadati; phylum Pseudomonadota; class Betaproteobacteria; order Burkholderiales; family Burkholderiaceae; genus Paraburkholderia; species Paraburkholderia sp. RAU6.4a. Next base: position 112,305 of record NZ_JBNDKQ010000001.1, on the reverse strand, counting down.
TGGCGAGCAGTTATACGATCGGCGACTTTTACTTCAGCGGCATCCTGACCAGCACCTTTCCCAATCGCCTCTATCTGCATAGCGGCGCAACGGATCGGCTCGACGACAGCACCGACACTTCGTCGCTCGCCACGATCTGGGACAAGCTGAGCGATGGCAATATCGACTGTCGCTACTACTACCACGACGTGCCGTTCACGGCGCTTTATGGCACGCGTTATCTGGGCATTTCGCGCCCGTTTGCGGATTTCCTCGTGAATGCCGCGGCCGGGACGCTGCCGCCATTCTGCATGGTCGATCCGTCCTTCGCGGGCGAGCCGGAAGGCGTTTCCGCCGACGATCATCCGCATGCCGACATCCGCGACGGCGAGGCGTTTCTCGCGCAGGTCTACGAGGCGCTGCGCACGAGCCCGACGTGGAGCCGCACGCTGATGATCGTCGTCTACGACGAATGGGGCGGCTTTCTCGAGCACGTGGTGCCGCCCACCAGGCCGATCAGCAACAACGAGCTCACACTCGGCAACGACGGCAAGCTCGGCTTTCGCGTGCCGCTCGCGCTGCTTGGCCCGCGCGTGCGCGCGAACTCGATCACGCGCTATCCGTTCGACCCCAGCTCGATTCACGCGCTGCTGCAATGGCGCTTCGGCTTACAGCCGCTTGGCGTGCGCGGCAGCGATCCGGCGACGTTCAATCTCGCCTACGCGCTCGATCTCGACGACGCGCCGCGCACCGACGCTCCCGCGTTCACGGTCGCCCAAGGGCCGTTCGGCGGGACGTGTCTGGGGGCGGCGGCACCTTCGCCCTCAAGCTCCGTAGCGGCGATCGATCAGTCGCAAAAGCTGGCGATCAACCCGACGGCGGACCGCTTCGCGGATCTGCGCGCGAAGGCGGCGTCACTAGGATTCCGGACCGGAGGCTAAGCTGGGTTTCCGCTTAAAATGAGCGGGCCGCAAGCCGGCGCCGGACAGGGCCGCGCTGGATTCTGAATGGCAGCGCGCACGGCGGGATGCACGGCCTGATGAAGGCTCATGCCATGAGCGCAGTTTGGTGAGAAACGCTTGCGCGCGACATCGTTTTGCGAAGCGGGCCCCGCACTTGCTGGCGAGACCACCTCGAAGCCCCGCGGTAGCGTGCAGCATGTCATCGGCGCGCGCGGCGGGCCGCCTACGTCGACGTCACCGCGTCGTCCTCAACGGGTCCGCCGATGCCATTTCGTTACGATCTTCCCGTTTGGTGTTCCCGCGAGCGGCCGTACCGCCGCGTTGTGGCCTCCGTGGCCGCCGCGCTGGCGCTCGCCGCAAGCACCAGCGTCATTGCGCAATCCGCGCCGACGGTCGCCCAGACCCAGCCGGCCGCGCCGGCCGTTACGCTGCCCGCATCGGCCGCCGCCGCGAATACCGCCAGCAGCGCCGCGGACCGGCACGTCGAAAACACGGATCACGCGCAGCCGTCGCCGGTCGTGCCGACGCCGCCGTCCGAGCTGTACGGCGAGCTGTATCGCGACGTCGAACTCGCGCATCTTTACCCGGACAGCAAGACGTTTGCCGATATGTCGCCAGGCGAGCCGCCGGCCCAGGTCATCGCCGACTACGACAGCCAGCGTGCTCAGCCGCGCTTCGACCTGAAACAATTTGTCGAACAGCGCTTCACGCTGCCCCCGCGCGCGCCGAAGCGCTACGCGTCCGATCCTGACGAGAGCGTCACCGCGCACATCGATACGCTGTGGAACGTGCTGCGTCGCGAACCGGATGCGAGCGCGAGCCCGTACTCGTCGCTGTTGCCGCTGCCGTCGCCGTACATCGTGCCGGGCGACCGCTTCGACGAGATCTACTACTGGGATTCGTACTTCATCCTGCTGGGGCTCGACGCTAGCGGCCAGCACGCGCTCGTCGACGACGAGCTGAACAATTTCTCGACGTTGATCGACCGCTATGGCCACATCCCCAACGGCAATCGCACGTATTACCTGAGCCGTTCGCAGCCGCCGTTCTTCGCGCAGATGGTGCAGCTCGTCGCGCGCAAGGAGGGCGATCAGGTCTACGCCCGCTATCTGCCCGAGTTGCGCCGTGAATACGCGTACTGGATGGCCGGCAGCGACCATCTCGCGCCGGGCAACGCGGCGCACCATCTCGTGCGCCTCGCCGACGGCACGCTGCTCAATCGCTACTGGGACGAGCGCGCGGCGCCGCGCGACGAGTCGTACCGCGAGGATGTGATGACGGCGCAGCGGATGCCGCAACGCGATGCGCGGGATTTGTGGCGCAACCTGCGCGCGGGCGGCGAAACCGGCTGGGACTTCAGCTCGCGCTGGTTCGCCGACGGCAGGACGCTCGCGAGCATCGACGTGACCTCGCTAGTGCCAGTGGACCTGAACTGCCTGATGGCGGACCTCGAACGCACGCTCGCGAAAGCCTACCGTGTGACCGGCGATGCAGGCCACGCCGAGAATCTCGAACTACGTGCCCGGGTGCGCGCCGATGCGATCCGCCGGGTGCTGTGGGATCCGCAACTGCACGCTTTCGGCGACTACGACTTCGTGCACCGCACGCTCACGCACCGGCTTACCGCCGCGACGGTGTACCCGCTTTACGCCGGCGTCGCGACACGCAACGACGCGCGCGAAGTGGCGCAGACGATCCGGCGCGATCTGCTGCGTCCGGGCGGTCTCGCGACGACGCGGACCAACACTGGCCAGCAGTGGGACGAACCGAACGGCTGGGCGCCGCTGCAGTACCTCGCGGTGATCGGGCTGCGCCGCTATAGCGAGCCGGAGCTCGCGCGCGATATCGCGACGCGCTGGATCCGCACCGACGTCGCGTACTACCAGCGCACCGGCAAGCTGGTCGAGAAGTACGACGTCGACGCGAGCGGCAAGTCGGCGGGGGGCGGCGAGTATCCGCTGCAGGACGGCTTTGGCTGGACCAATGGCGTGCTGCGCGTGCTGATGCAGCTCTATCCGGATGCGGTGAGTTCGACGAAGCCGGCCGATCTGCCGGGCGGCGCGGTGGGCGTGTCGGATGCGGCGGCATCGGCGGCGGCCGCGCCGCAGACGTCGCACAGCACGTCGCCCGCGGGCCACTAGTTGCAAAGAGGCGCGCAGCCAGGCCTGCGCGTTCCGAAGAGGTAGTAGCGATACCAGGATGATGGGTTGACTGCCTGGCGGCGGCGCAGCCCGTTACGATGCTTTGGATAGCTCGAACAGACCCTCGTCACCCTGGAAAGCCTCGAAGATGAATCGTAAGCTCGACGTACCATCGGTCGAACCGGTGCCACCACAGGCGCAGGCCACGGCGACAGCCAAGGCCGCCGCGCCGGCCGGCGATGAAGCCGCCGCGCATTGGCAGCGCAATCTGTGCGTGTGCGTGTTCGGCTCGTTCACGACCATCGTCGCGATGACGCTGCTGCTGCCGTTCCTGCCGCTCTATGTCGAGCAGCTCGGCGTAAAGGATCATGCGGCGATCGTGCAGTGGTCCGGCGCCGCGTTCGGCGCGACCTTCTTCAGCGCCGCGCTCGTCGCGCCCCTGTGGGGCAAGCTCGCGGACCTCTACGGCCGCAAGCTGATGCTGATCCGCTCGAGCCTCGGCATGGCGGTCGCGATGTCGCTGATCGGCATGGCGCACTCGGCGTGGCAGCTGGTCGCGTTGCGGCTGCTCGCCGGGTTGCTCGGCGGCTATGCGTCGGGCTCGATGATCCTCGTCGCGACGCAGACGCCGAAGGCGCGTTCGGGCTGGGCGCTCGGCGTGCTGTCGTCGGGGATCATGGCGGGCAATCTGGTCGGCCCGCTGATCGGCGGCTTCCTGCCGCCGCTGATCGGCATCCGCGCGACCTTTTGGGCCTCGGGCGCGGCGATCTTCGTCGCCTTTCTCGCGACGGCGTTCCTGATTCGCGAAATGCCGGTTCGCAAGCGCGCGGACAGCGCGCCGAAGCAGGGCGCGTGGGCCTCGGTGGACGACAAGCGGCCGGCCATCGCGATGCTTGCCACGGGTCTGCTGCTGATGGTCGCGAATATGTCGATCGAGCCGATCATCACCGTCTACGTCGCCCAGCTCACGAAGCCTCAAAGCGTGACGATGATCGCGGGCTTCGTGATGTCGGGCGCGGCGCTCGGCAGCGTGATCTCGTCGTCGCGTCTGGGCAAGTTCGCCGATCGCGCCGGGCACTGGAATGTGATCGTCGGCTGCCTCGCCGTATCGGCGGTGTTGCTCGTTCCGCAGGCGTTCGTCACCGCGAGCTGGCAGCTGATCGTGCTGCGTTTCCTGATGGGCATGGCACTGGGCGGCCTGCTGCCGTGCATCGCGAGCGTGATCCGCCCATAACGTGCCGGCGAGCGTGACGGGCGCGATCCTTGGGTACTCGGTGTCGTCGCAATACGCGGGGCAGGTGGCTGGCCCGTTGCTGGGCGGTTTCGTCGGCGGACACATCGGTATGCGCGCGGTGTTTCTCGGCACCAGCGTGCTGATGGCGCTCGGCGCGCTCGCGAACTGGCGCGTAAAGTCGGGCAGGGCACGGGCAGCGGTGGCGCGCTGATACAAGCCTCCTCGACGGTCAACGCGTTTGCCATTCCGGCGCAAACACCTTTCCCCTGGGCGACCAGCGCCCGCGTAAACCCCAGCGCGCGTCTAGCCAGAACCCGCTTTGCTCCTTTTTTTATTCATGCTACTGTGAATCGCAGTTCGTCAGGCTATGCAAATTTACATTGCGACCAGCCGAGGCGAAGCGGGGGTGGCCTGAGGTCGCCACTCCGCCGGACACACCCCAACGTGTAATCCCGACCAAGGAGAAAGCGCGGTGACGCAGGTTCCGATCGACGGTAGCAGCATCGTTTCCGCGCGCGCTTTGTCCCACCCACGTCTGTCCCCGGCGAAATGGTTCGTCAGGGCGGGCGTCGCGCTCATCTATCTGTTCATGCTGAGCCCGCTGATCTTCGTGATCTGGCTGAGCTTCTTCAAGGACGCGATCATCACGTTCCCGCCGTCCGGCTACACGCTGTCGTGGTACGTCAACGCATGGCGTAACGACGCGTTCGCGAATGGTTTCGTGCTGTCGCTGAAGCTCGCGGCCGGCGCGGCGATCGGCGGCGTGGTGCTCGGTGTCGCTGCCTCGCTCGCGCTTGCGCGCTACCGGTTTGCTGGGCGTCGCCTCGTCAGCAACACGCTGCTGCTGCCACTAGTCGTGCCTGGTATCGTCGCCGGCATTGCGACCTATCTGTTCTACCTGCGCGCCGAGAATGCGCTCGACACCGACATCGTCGGCACGTTCGGCGGCCTGCTGCTCGCGCATGTCTGCCTGACGATCCCATGGACGATCCGGCTCGTCACCGCGAGCCTGGGCCAGCTCGACACCACCGTCGAGGAGGCGGCGCGCAATCTCGGCGCCGGTGCGTGGCGCACGCTGTGGCGCGTCACGCTGCCGATGCTGCGGCCGGCGATCGTCGCCTCCACGCTGTTCGGCTTCATCGTCTCGTTCGAGAACCTCGAGATGACCTTGCCGCTCGTCGGCCCCGGCAAGACGACGTTGCCGATCGCAATCATGCAGTACCTCGAATTCAATCTCGACCCAACCATTGCGGCGGTATCGGCCGCGCAGATCGTGCTGCTTGGCATCGTGATGCTGATCACCGATCGTTTCGTGAAGCTCGGCAAGGTGATCTGATCATGGCTCAGGTATCCCTGCGCAATCTGCGCAAGCAGTATGGTGCGACGACCGCGGTCGCCGACGTGTCGTTCGATATCGCCGAGGGCGAGCTGGTCGCGTTCCTCGGCCCGAGCGGCTGCGGCAAGACGACGACGCTGCGCATGGTCGCGGGCTTCGTCGAGCCGAGCGACGGCGAAATCTGGATCGGCAACACCGAGGTCACGCGGCTCGCACCCGACAAGCGCAATACCGGCATGGTGTTTCAGCGCTATGCGTTGTTTCCGCACATGACCGTCGCGCAGAACGTCGCTTTCGGTCTGGAAATGCGGCGTGTACCGAAGGCGGAGCGCGACACGCGGATTCGCGAGGCGCTCGACATGGTGCGGCTGAGCTCGCTCGCCGAACGCTATCCCCGGCAGTTGTCCGGCGGCCAGCAGCAGCGCGTCGCGATTGCGCGCGCGCTCGCGATCCGGCCCGACGTATTTCTGCTCGACGAGCCGTTGTCGAATCTCGACGCGAAGCTGCGCGTCGAGGTCCGCGAAGAAATTCGCGCGCTCCAGCAGCGTCTCGGTCTCACGACGATCTTCGTCACGCACGATCAGGAGGAAGCACTTGCGATGGCGGACCGCGTGGCCGTCATGCACGACGGACGCGTGCAGCAGATCGGCAGCGCGGACGCGTTGTACGAGCGGCCCGCCAACCCGTTCGTCGCGAGCTTCCTGGGCCGCATGAATTTCCTCGCGGGCCACGTCGACAACGGCCAGTTCATCACGGCGAACGGCGAAAAGTTCACAGTCAACGCGGCCGCGCGCAATGCCAACACGCTCGGCATCCGACCCGAGCGCCTGCGTCTCGCCGCGGCGCCCGAGCACAGCGAAGTGTCGATCCCGGTCAGGCTGGCCGAGCGGATCTATCTCGGCGCGACCGTCGAATTGCGCCTCACGAGCGAGCTCGGCCAGAGCCTCGTCGCGCTCGTGCCGAACACCGCGCACGCCGGTGCCGGCGCATGGTCGCCGGGCGACACGCTGCACGCGTGCTTCAGAACCGAAGATTGCCTGCTTTTTTCCGCCTGAAGGACCATAAAATGAGCTATCCCATCACGCGCCGCACGTTTCTGAAAGCTGCTTCCGGTCTGCTCGTCGCTCCGTCGCTCGGTTTCGATCCGCGCACGGCGCTGGCGGCCGACGCTTGCCCCAACGTCGTCGTCGGCACGTGGGGCGGTGATTATCTGAACCTGCTCGAACAGAACATCGGCAAGCCGATCATCGAGGCCGCTGGCGGTCGCGTCACGTACGACTCGGCGGATCAGATCGGCCGCATGACGAAGCTGCGCGCGGAGAAGATGTCGCGTCACGGTTCGCTCGACGTCGCCTGTCTCGCCGACATCGACATGTTCGACGTCAACCGTTCCGGGGTGCTCGAACCGCTCGACACGAAACTGGTGCCGAACTCGGCGCGCACGATCGAAGCGCTGCGCCGCCCGTATTCGATTCCGCACATCTTCAGTGCGATGGTGATCGTCTACAACCCGGAGAAGTTTCAGGCGAAGCCCGATTCGCTCGCGGCCGCGCTCGATCCGAAACTGAAGGGACGGGTGGGTTTTTCCGACATTCTGTACAACTTCAACGTGCTGCAGTCTTCGCTCGCGGCGGGCCAGAACAATGGCGACACGGCGGCCGGCATCCAGTTTCTGCGCGAGGTGCGCAAGCAGCAGCCGAAGGTCTATCCGTCGAACGAAACGGTCGCGGCGGCGCTGAAAAGCGGCGAAATCTGGATGACCTGCATGTGGAAAGCGCGCGCGCTGCAGTGGAAAAAAGGCGGCGTGCCGGTCGACTACGCGTTCCCGAAAGAGGGCGGCGTGCCGGTCACGTTCGAGGCCGCCGTGCCGAAGAACGCGCCGACGCGTGCGTGCGGCTTCAACTATCTGAACGCGATGCTCGATCCGCGCGCGCAGGTCGGCTTCGCCGAGACGATGGGCTATGCGCCGACCGTCACCGATGCGGCCTTGCCGCCGACGCTGCAACAGAGCGTCGGCTTCACGAATGCCGAACTCGATCGCCTCGTCAAAGTCGACTACGCGCGTTTCACCGCGGAAAAACCGGCGCTGCTCGACTTCTGGAACAAGGAATTCAAGCCGGGACTTTGAACCATGACGACGAGCGCACTGAACGCCGCGCCGCGGCGCCGCGACTTCGCCGGGGGCCTGCTCGCAACGCCTGCCGTGCTGGTCGTGCTATTCGTGATCGTGCTGCCGGGCGTGCAACTGGTGCGCTACAGCTTCAATCATTTCGACTCGGTCCAGATGATGCAGGCGGCGTTCACGCTCGAGAACTACGTCCAGTTTCTGACCGATCCGTACTACCACGCGGTGCTGTGGACCACGATCAAGGTGGCCGCGCTGTGCACGGCGCTGTCGCTCGTATTCGGTTTTCCGGTCGCCTATGTGCTTGCTAAAACGCAGAGCCGCTTCAAGAGCCAACTGGTGATGCTGCTGGTGTTTCCGCTGCTGGTCGGCAACGTCGTGCGCGCGGCGGGTTGGATGGTCATGCTCGGCAACGCGGGTTTCGTCAATGCGATGCTGATGGCGCTCGGCCTCGTCGATCAACCGGTGCGGCTGCTGTATACGCCGTTCGCGGTGGTGGCCGGCACCACCGCCGTGGTTCTGCCGTACATGATCCTGACCTTGCAGAGCGTGCTCGAAGGCCTCGATTTCTCGATCGAGGAAGCCGCGCGCAATCTCGGCGCGAGCTTCGCTCAGACGCTCGCGCGCGTCGTGCTGCCGATCGCGGCGCCCGGCGTCGCGGCCGGCACGATGCTCGTGTTCATTCTGTGCATGAACGCATACGCGACACCGGTTCTGCTCGGCGGCACCGGCATCACGATGATGACGCCGGCAATCTACGACCAGATCGCCAAGGCGAACAACTGGCCGTTCGGGGCCGTGCTGTCGATCGTATCGATGGTCGTCACGTTTGCGCTGGCGCTGTTGTCGCACTGGATCATCCAGCGGCGCTACGCGAAGACGATGATGACCTGAACTGGCAGGGCGCGCCGCGGGCTGGTGTGTGGGATGCGCCTCTCCTCAATTCTTCTTCCTGAAGGAACAACAGATGCCAATCCTCACCGACAAGACTCGCGCTTACCGTCACGACCTGATGCAAAAACTGATGGAACGTCAGCGAGTCGATGCGCTGATCTTCACGTCCGCCGACTTCTTCCAGTGGGCGACCAATTTCCACGTCGACGTGCAGACCTGGGAGCGGCCGATCGCCGTGTGCGTGCCGCTGTCGGGCGAGCCGTTCGCGATCATGAACGAGCTGTCGACGCATCACGTGATGATGGCGCGCGAGCGCGGACATCTGTGGCTCGACGATATCTCGTTCTACTCCGAGCATCCGCGCGTGGTCGAGCGGCAGCCGCTACTCGCGGAAGTCCCGGAACTGATCGCCGCGCGTTTGCGTGCCGCCGGGCTTGGCGCATCGCGAATCGGCGTCGAAGCCGCCGGCGGTCCGCTCGGCCGCGCGGCGTCACTGCTGCCGGACGCGAAGTTCCTGCCGATGCTCGCCGAGTTGCGCTCGTTGCGCTGGGTCAAGCACCGGGAGGAAATTGCCGTCATGCGGGCCGCCGCAAGCCTCGCCGATTGGGTGCAGGACCGCTATCGCGAGAACATTCGCCCCGGACGGCTCGTTCAGGAACTCGACTATCAGATGGCCACCCTGATGGTGACCGAAGGCGCGCGCCGCTTTCCTGGCGAGAACCTCGAAGTGATGCGTTGCTGGACCTTGTCGGGACCGGCATCGGCGTCGCCGCACGGCGACGGTGCGTCGTGCGGCGCGCAGATCAAGGCGGGCGACGGTCTGGTCAATATCGTGATTCCGCGTTTGAACGGTCTCGTGATCGAGAACGAGCGCACCTGGTTCTGCGGCAAACCGAGCGCCGAGCAGGCGCGTTTTCATGAGGTCGCGCGCGCGGCCAACGAGGCGGCCGTCGCGGCGGCCGTCACGGGTCAGCCGGTTTCGGGTATCGACGCGGCCGCGCAGGCGGTGATCGAGCAGGCCGGCTGCGCGAAGTACATCCGTCATCGCACGGGGCATGGCATGGGCATCATCGGTCACGAGTATCCGGACGACATGGCGTTCAATCACCGCGCGCTGCTGGACAACGAGGTGTACTCGGCGGAGCCCGGCATCTATGTGTACGGCCTGGGCGGTTTCCGGCTCGACGATTCGGTCGTGACCGGCCCGACGCCGGAGCTGCTCACGAAGACCCCGCGCACGCTCGCGCACGCGACCATCGATTGAGTCGCGCAGCGCGCGACACCCTTCAACGTTGGAGATGACCCGGATCTTGTACCGGGAGGAGACCTGATGGAGTCGATTCTGTTCTCGCACTGCGCGCTGCTCGATCCGGCTGCCGGCGAATTGCGTGAGGACCACGCGGTGCTGGTGGAAAACGGACGCATCAAGGAGGTCTCGGACCGGCCGATCCGCAGCGCGTCCGCACGCGAAATCGACCTGCGCGGCAAGACGCTGATGCCTGGCCTGATCGATTTGCACGTGCACGTGCATGCGACGCAGCTCAATCTCGCGGCACAGGTGAACTTGCCGAACGTGCTGGTCACGCTGAAGTCGTTGCCGTTGTTGCAAGGCATGCTTCGGCGTGGCTTCACGACAGTGCGCGATGCGGGCGGCGCGGGCTTCGCGCTCAAACAGGCGTTGGAACAGGGGCTCGCCGAAGGTCCGCGCCTGTTCGTGTCGGGCCGCGCGATCAGCCAGACCGGCGGACACGGCGACATGCGCGGCCGCAGCGACTACATCGGCACCGATAGCCCATGCGCGTGTTGCGCGCGGGTCGGCGCGATATCGCGTGTCGCCGACGGCGTCGATGCCGTGCGTCGCGCGGTGCGTGAAGAGCTGCAGATGGGTGCCGATCAGATCAAGATCATGGCCTCGGGCGGGGTCGCCTCGCCCACCGATCCGGTCGGCGCATGGGGTTATTCGGAAGACGAGATCAGGGCGATCGTCCACGAGGCGCGGGCGCGCGGCACCTACGTGCTCGCGCATGCGTACACGGCCGAGGCGATCGCGCGCGCGGTACGCTGCGGCGTTCGCACGATCGAGCACGGCAATCTGGTCGACGAAGCGGCTGCGCGGGTGATGGCCGAGCACGGCGCGTTCGCGGTGCCGACGCTCGTCACCTACGACGCGCTCGCGAACGAAGGCGAAGCGCTCGGCCTGCCCGCCGACAGCGTCGCGAAGATCGGGAGCGTGCGCCAGGCGGGCCTGCGTTCGCTCGAAATCTTCCGCGCGGCAGGCGTGCCGATGGGCTTCGGTAGCGATCTGCTCGGCGAATCGCAGCGTCTGCAAAGCGATGAATTCCGCTTGCGCAGCGAAGTGCTGACGCCGCTCGAAATCCTGCGCAGCGCAACGGTGGTCGGCGCGCAGGTGCTCGGCCAGGTCGGGCAGCTCGGGCAGATCACGGCAGGCGCGCACGCCGACATGCTCGTCGTCGACGGCAATCCGCTTGCGTCGCTCGACTGTCTGCTGGGGCAGGGCGAGCGCATTCCGGTCGTGATGAAGGGCGGTAGAATCCATGCCTTTGATTTGCCGGCGTGACATGCGCAGCGCTCGCTTGCGCGCGAGGTTGACAGCGGGGAGCGCCGGCGGCCCGTGCAATCCGGAGAGAACGGATGGACTTTCGGCACATCGACGCATTCAGGGCGCTGATGCTCACGCGCACGACGACCCGCGCCGCGCAGGTCATCGGCACTTCGCAGTCGGGCATCAGCCGCCTGATTACCGATCTGGAGCGATCGACCAGTCTCACGCTGTTCGATCGCAGCCGCGGCCGGCTCGAACCGACCGTCGAAGCCCTGGCGCTGTTCGAGGAAGTCGAGCGGCGCTATGCCGGCCTGGACAACATCCGCGAGTTCGCGCTGAGCTTGCGCAATCCGTCGACCGCGGTGATTCGCGTGGGCTCGGTCGTATCGTTCGGGCTCGGCTACTTCGCGCGCGTCGTGGCGAACTTTCATCGCCGGCATCCGGCCGTGCAGATTGCGTTGACGACCGGGGCATCGTCGCTGATTCGCGATCAGGTGGTGTCGCGTCAACTCGCGCTCGGTCTCGTCACGAATACGGTCGACGTGACCGGCACCGATTCGACCGCCTTCGCGCAGCTCGACGCGATCTGCGCGTTGCCGGCCGGTCATCCGCTGGGCAAGCGCAAGGTCATCAAGGTGGCGGATCTGCGGAATCAGCCGATCGTGTCGTACGCTCTGCCGGACCTCGTGCGCTGGGGCATGGATCAGGTGTTCGCGAGCGGTCAGCTGCAATCGCAGGTGGTGGCGACCGCGCCGTACTCGGTCAACATCGCGACGATGGTCAAGGAAGGCCTCGGCATCGGTTTGCTGCATCCGGTGTCGGCGTACGACTTTCTCGACTCGAATCTGATCTTGCGCCGCTTCGAGCACGCAATGCCTTTCTACACGCTGAAGATCACGCCGCATGGCGCCGCGCCGGCTCCGCATCTCGACGAATTGTCGAAGGTGATGGAGGAGACGCTCGAAGAAGTGCTGGCGGCCGTGAATACGCGCTTGACGGCAGCGAGCTGACCGATTGCCGCTTCGCGGCGGCAGCGGCGTTCCCCACCTATCCAATGAAATACCGATCGGGCCACCGAGGCCTGACGTCGTCTGTTGCGGTTTCTTTTCGAAAGCGCATTTCTCCTGGAGCGAGTGTATGAATCACATCAACCAGCCACGCCGCCGTTTTCTTCGATCGACGGGGACGCTCGTCGCCGCCTCCGCGCTGGGTCCGTTCGCGTTGAAAGCCAATGCGGCCGGTGCGTGTTCCGGTCAGGTGGTGGTCGGCACGTGGGGAGGCGACTATCAACGCCTGCTGCAACAGAACATCGATTCGCTGGTGACGCCTACCGGTGATGCGATCACCTATGCGGTCGGCAGTGCGCTCGCGCGGCAGACCACGATGCGCGCCGAAGCACACGGGCGGCGCAGCACGTTGGATGTCGCGCTGCTGCGCGATAACGACATGTTCCAGATGTACTCCGAAGGCACGACCGCGAAACTCGATGACGCGCTGCTGCCGAACCTTGCCAACGTGATTCCGCAATTTCGTCGCAGCTACGCGGTCCCGCACATCTTCAGCGCGCTCGTGCTCGTCTACGATACCGACAGGGTGCGCACGCGCCCGGACGGTCTCGCCGTGCTGCTGGACCCTCAATTCAAGGGCAAAATCGGCCTGGTCGATGATCAGTATGACTATCTGACGCTCGCGGGCGCGCTTGCCTCGGGTGGGCAAGCGAGCGATCTCGCGCTCGGGCAGAAGTATTTGCGCGCGCTGCGCGAGGCATCGCCGCGAGTGTATCCGTCGGTCGATGCACTGGCGTCGGCGCTCAAGAGCGGCGAGATCGTCGTGACCGTCACATGGAAGGCGCGCGCGCTGCAGTGGAAAAAGGCGGGCCTCGCGGTCGATTACGTGTTCCCGAAGGAGGGCGCATTGCCGGCCACGTTCGAGGCCGCCGTCACCGCGGGCAGTAAATCGTCCGCCTGCGCGTTTCCCTATCTGAATGCGATGCTCGATCCGCGTTCCCAGCGCGCGTTCGCCGAATCGATGGGCTACGCGCCGACGATCGCGAATGCGAACCTGCCGCCGTCGTTGCAACAGGCGGTGGGCTTCTCGGGCAAGGAGCTGGAGCGGATCGTGCCGGTCGACTTCGCGATGCTGATGAAACACAAAACGGAAATGCTCGACTTCTGGAACAAGGATTTCCGCGCTGGACTTTGACCCTGAGGCTCCGCACATTTCTGCCTGCAAGACCCAAACACATGATTATTCTGACCAACAACGAAGGTAAATCCGGCATCGGCTTGACCGCGGAACTGCTGCGCAATGGCGGTGCCGGGCTCGACGCGGTCGAGGCAGGCATCCGGCTCGTCGAAGATGACGAAGAGGTGCGCACGGTCGGGCGTGGCGGCTGGCCGAATCTGCTCGGCGAAGTCGAGCTCGATGCGTCGGTGATGGATGGCTCGACGCTGCGCACCGGCGCGGTGGGCGGTCTGAAGGGGTTCAGGCATCCGGTCAGCGTCGCGCGCGCGGTGATGGAACGGCTGCCGCACGAGCTGCTGATCGGCGAGGGCGCCGCGCGCTATGCGGCCGAAACGGGTGCGGAGCGCTGTGAGCTGCTCGCCGAACATTCGCGCAAAGCGTACGCGCGCTGGTTCGACGGCGAAGTCAGCGCGGCCGACAGGGCCGCGTGGCCGAACGTGCCGCTCGAACGCTATTGCCACGACGCGGTGGATCCGGAGATCGGCAAGGACACGACCGTGTTTCTCACAATGGACAGCGCCCGCAATGTCGTGAGCGGCACGAGTACATCGGGATGGGGCTGGAAATATCCGGGCCGTCTCGGCGACAGCCCCGTGATCGGCGCGGGCTCCTATGCCGATAGCCGTTACGGCGCCTGCGCATGCACGGGCGCGGGCGAGATGACGATCCGCGCCGGCACGGCGCGCGCGGTGGTGCTCTACATGAAAATGGGCATGAGCGTCGAGCGCGCGGTCAGCGAAGCGGTCGACGATATGCGCGCGCTCAAGGGCGGCTTGATCAGCCGCGTGACGATCCATGCGATCGATGCCGCGGGCAATCACCGCGTGGTGGCGGTCAATGGCTTGCCGGGCAATCACTACTGGGTGTGGACGCCAGACATGGCGCAGCCGGAGCGCCGTGCTTGCGAGCTGATCCAGATCTCGGCGGGTGAGCCGCAGAGCAAGCGGATTGCGATGCAGGTTTATACCGACGTTTGAGGGTGACGCGTAGTGGCGATGTGGCCGTCCACGCATTGCGCGGACGGATAAGTTCGATCCGACGGTTCGTTCAGGTCGAATCAGTCGGGCAAAGACCTCTTAGCGATGCAGGCCCGGAGCCTCGCGGACGATTATTCACGCATCGTGTTCAATGTCTCAACGCTACAGCGGCTAATTTCCGGCGCCCTTTGAGGCATGCTTGCACTCATCGAGCGCGCACCCATTGAGGCGCGCCGTGCAACGGAGAACGAGACATGAGCAAGACATTCAGAATCGCCGCGATTCCCGGCGACGGCATCGGCCAGGAAGTGATGCCGGAGGGCGTGCGTGTGATGGAGGCGGCAGCCGCGAAGTTCGATCTGAAGCTGGAATTTACGCATTTCGACTGGGCGAGCTGTGACTACTACCTGGAGCACGGCAAAATGATGCCGGACGACTGGTTCGCCACGCTCAAGGAGTTCGACGCGATCTATTTCGGAGCGGTGGGCTGGCCCGACAAGGTACCCGATCACATTTCGCTGTGGGGTTCGCTGCTGAAGTTCCGCCGCGAGTTCGATCAGTACGTGAACCTTCGGCCGGTACGTTTGTTGCCCGGCGTGCCGTGCCCGCTCGCGAATCGCAAGCCCGGGGATATCGACTTTTTCGTCGTGCGCGAGAACACCGAAGGCGAGTACAGCGCCGTGGGCGGCAAGATGTTCGAAGGCACGGAGCGCGAGTTCGTGCTCCAGGAGTCGGTGTTCACGCGCCAGGGCGTGGACCGCATCCTTCAGTACGCGTTCGAGCTTGCGAACACGCGCGAACGCAAGAAACTTACGGCGGCCACGAAGTCCAACGGCATCTCGATCAGCATGCCGTACTGGGATGAGCGCGTGGCTGCGATGGCCGAGGCGTATCCCGACGTGAAGTGGGACAAGCAGCACATCGACATCCTGTGTGCGCGCTTCGTGCTGCAGCCGGATCGCTTCGACGTGGTCGTGGCGTCGAACCTCTTTGGCGACATTCTTTCGGATCTCGGCCCCGCGTGTACGGGCACGATCGGTCTCGCGGCTTCGGCCAACCTGAACCCCGAGCGCAAGTTCCCGTCGTTGTTCGAGCCGGTGCACGGTTCGGCTCCGGACATCTTTGGGAAGAAGATTGCCAATCCGATCGCGATGATCTGGTCGGGTGCGATGATGCTCGACTTCCTCGGCAACGGCGACGCGCAATACAAGGCGGCGCACGACGCGATCATGCGGGCCATCGAGAACGTGCTGGTGGAAGGACCGCGTACCCCGGACATGGGCGGCGCGGCGAACACGGCGGACGTCGGCAAGGCTGTCGCCGCCGCGCTTTGAGCGGAAAGCGCGCGGGGTGTTCCTGCGGGACGCCCCGTTATCTTTGACGAATGCTCGTCACCCGGATTCAGCGAACCTTCATCGCCCGGATTCAGCGAACGTTCATCGCCCGGATTTAGCGAACGTTCATCACCCGGATTTAGCGAACGTTCATCGCCCGGATTTAGCGCGCGCCGATGCCGAACGGCGCGCTTCCCGTGGCCGCGGCTTCTTCGGCGACCGGCTGCGCACCCGTGGTCGCGGCCGCCGTCATGTCGGCGGGCTGCGCCGCGCGGCACAGTGCCGTGAGCCACACATCCTCGCCGTGCGGCGCGACACGCGCGTAGCCTTGCTCCACCACCAGCCGCCACGTATCGTCGGGCAACAACGCACGATACAGCACGCGATAGTCCGCGCGATGCGTGAGCGCGTCATTCACACTCGCTTCGCGCGCCGCGCGGTCGTCGGAATGAATGTGCTGCGAAAGTTCGACGAAATGACGCGGCGCCCTGGCCGGATCGACGCCGAACAGCCGGCACCATTCGTCCGACACGATCAGCTCGTCCTGCGCGCGCAGCCAGCGCCATGCACCGAAACCCGCGATGCGCGCAGCGTCATTGAGCAACTCCAGGCGGCTTTCCAACGCGCGCTCCGCTTGCTTGCGCGCGCTGATGTCGATGGTGGTGCCCACCACACGCACGGGACGCCCGGCATCGTCCAGCAGCATGGCGACGCGTGACTCGATCCAGCGGATCTGCCCGTCGGGAAGAATGATGCGGAAGTCCCACACGCGCGGCGCCGTGCTCGCAACGAGTTCCTTCAAGGACCCTTCGTTCAGCCAGATCGCGTCTTCGGGGTGCAGGATCTCCCAGAATTCGGCGTTGCTGTGGATCTCGCGGCCATAAAGCTTCGCGCAATTGCTCGAATAGATGAGCTCGTCGGTGATCAGATTCCATTCCCAGGTCACGATGCCGGCCGACTCCTGCGCCTGCTTCATGCGCGCTTCGTTCGACATGATCTCGGCGGTGTAGCGGCGGCGCAGGTCGGTCATGGGCAGTTCCGTATTGCCTGCGATGCCGAGGTCCTTCACGGCTTCGTCACCGTAGCGCAGCCAGACCCAGTTGACGTCGAGGAACGCCGCGAGGCGGCGCAGGTTCGAATAGTCGATCTCGCCGCCGCGGGTCCACTTGTGCACGGCGGGTCGTGAAATGCCGACGGCGTCGGCCACTTGCTGCAAGCTCAGCTTCTTGTGCTCGAGCAGTACTTTCAGACGGAACGCGAACGTATCCTCGGACATCCATTTCCCTCTATGACGTATCGCGCGGTCGAACGGATCAGGCGAAAAGGGCGGCATAGGCCCTGGGCCCGAAAGAAGGGCTCGGGGCCTATGCCGCCGATGATGAATGGGGCGCGCGGCCGGGACAATGCGTGCGAGCGCCTATCTTTCGGTAGTTTAACGGATCGGCGCGAGGGCCGTTCCGTCAGGCGCTGCAGCGCTCACCCGGGAATCCGTGCCGTGGAGGCCGGCCTACAGGTCGATCACGAGGCGTCGCGTGCGCGAGCGTGACACGCATAGCAGAATGGTCTTCTGCGCGGCTTTTTCGTCGTCGTCGAGATACTGGTCGCGATGATCGGCCTCGCCTTCGAGGATCGCCACTTCGCAGGTGCCGCACACGCCTTCGCGGCACAGCGACTCCACCGTCACGCCCGCGCGCTCGATGGCCTTGAGGATGGTCTCGTCCTCGCCCACTTCGAGCTCGATGCCCGACTTCGCGAGTAGCACGGTGAACGCCTTGCCGCCGGTGTCGGTAGCGGCGAACTGCTCCGAGTGCAGCTGTGACTTCGGCCATCCCAGCAACGCGGCGTTCGCGTAGACGGCGTCGTTCAAGCCCTGCGGGCCGCACACGTAAACATGCGCATCGGTCGGCAGGCTCTTGAAGAGCTTGAGCAGGTCGAGACGCTGGCCCTCGCTTTCCACATAGCAGTGCACGTTGGCCGCGTGCGGGCCAGCCTTCAGTTCGTCGACGAATGCGCCGTGCTCGGGACTGCGGAATGCATAGTGCAGATCGAGCTCGAGATCTTCAGGCCGATGCTCGGCGAGCTGCGCGAGAAAAGGCGTGATGCCGATGCCGCCCGCGATGAACACGTGCCGCTTCGCGTCGCTCGCAAGCTCGAACAGATTGGCGGGCGAGCCGATGGCGAGGCGCGTGCCCGCTTCGACCTTTTCGTGCATGAAGGCGGACCCGCCGCGCGAGGCCTCTTCGCGGCGCACGGCGATCTGATACCGGCGCGTGTCGTGCGGCGAACTCAGCAGCGAGTACGCGTTGTGGCGCCACGCTTCGCCGTCCTGCATGGAGACCAGGACATGGGCGCCGCCGTTGAAGGCGGGCAGTGGCGCGCCGTCGGGCAGTGCGAGCGTGAAGCGCTTGATGAGTGGAGTGAGTTGCTCGACGGCGACGACGTCGACAGCGATCGATTCGCGGGCGTTCATGTTGACTTCCTTGACTTCCTTGACTTCTGAGTCCGGAGAAAAGAGCGGATGCGGCGCGGCCCGCATCCGCTCGAAGGTGAGCGCGTCGATTAACGCGAAACCCCCGCCATACAGAGGTACTTGATCGACAGGTAATCCTCGATGCCGTACTTCGAGCCTTCGCGGCCGATGCCCGACTGCTTGACGCCGCCGAACGGTGCGACTTCGTTGGAGATCAGGCCCGTGTTGATGCCGACGATGCCGTATTCGAGCTGATCGGCCACGCGCCAGACGCGGCCGATGTCGCGGCTGTAGAAGTACGCGGCAAGCCCGTAGATCGAATCGTTCGCGAGTTGCACGACTTCGGCGTCGCTCGAAAAACGCACGATGGGCGCGACCGGTCCGAAGATTTCCTCGGAGAGCACCGCCATGCCGGGCTTCGCGTCGGCGAGCACGGTGGGTGCGTAGAAGTTGCCGCCGCGCTCGTGCGGCGCACCGCCCGTGACCGCGCGCGCGCCTTGCGCCACGGCGTCGCGCACGAGGCTGTCGACCTTGTTGCGCGCCGCTTCGGTGATGAGCGGTCCGATGTTCACGCCCTCGGCGAAACCGTCGTCCACCTTGAAGGCGGCCACCCGCGCGGCAAAGCGCCGGCAGAACTCGTCGTACACCGAATCGTGTACATAGAAGCGGTTCGCGCAGACGCAGGTTTGCCCGGCGTTGCGATACTTCGAAAGCAGTGCGCCTTCGATCGCGGCGTCGAGGTCCGCGTCGTCGAACACGATGAACGGTGCGTTGCCGCCGAGTTCGAGCGACACTTTCTTGACGGTATCCGAGCACTGACGCATCAGCAGACGGCCTACTTCGGTCGAGCCTGTGAACGTGAGCTTCTTGACGAGCGGGCTCGAAGTCATCTCGAGGCCGATCTCGCGCGACTTGCCCGTGACGATGTTGATCACGCCGGCGGGAATGCCGGCCTCCTCGGCCAGCGCCGCAAGCGCGAACGCGGAGAGCGGTGTCTCGTTGGCGGGCTTGATGACGATCGTGCAGCCGGCGGCCAGCGCGGGAGCGGCTTTGCGCGTAATCATCGCGGCCGGAAAATTCCACGGGGTGATCGCGGCGCACACACCCACCGGCTCCTTCGTCACGACCAGACGCTGGTCCGGGTTCGGGCTCGGGATCACATCGCCGTCGATGCGCTTGGCCTGCTCGCCGAACCACTCGATGAACGAGGCCGCGTAGCCGATCTCGCCACGTGCCTCCGCGAGCGGCTTGCCTTGCTCGCGGGTCATGATCTCGGCCAGCGCCTGCTGGTTCGCCATGATGAGCTCGAACCAGTTGCGCAGAAGGCGCGCGCGCTCCTTCGCCGTAGTGGCGCGCCACGCAGGGAAGGCGCGGTGCGCGGCCGCGATGGCCGCGCGCGCTTCGGCGGCGCCCATGTTCGGCACGTTCGCGATCAGCTCGCCCGTGGAGGGGTTGTAGACGTCGAGCGTGGCGCCGTCGTCGGAGTTGCGCCACTGGCCGTCGATATAGGCCCGCTCACGCAGCAGGCCGGAATGTTGCAGTGAATTCATGCGTGGCCCCTTAGTCCTGGTACTGCTGGGCAAGCAGGTTGTGGAAGTGCGCAATGCCGTGCTCGCTGACGCCGCTGCGCTGACTGTCGACCATGATGCGTCCCTGGCCGCGATAGCCGCGCGACTTCAGGCCCTTCTGCACGCTCTCCACGAGGCGCAGATCTTCCGGGCGGAACACGGTGCGATACCACTCGATCAGCTTCTTCTGCTCTTCGGTCGGCTCGTCGTTCAGGAAGTAGATGTCATAGTGCTGCAGCGTGACTTCGGCGCTCATCGGAAATTCGTAGATGACCGTCATGAAGTCGCCGCCCGGCGGCACGTTGAACATCGTGCAGGGCCACGCCCAGTAACCGCTGAAGCTCGGGTCCTTCACGGACGGGTCGAGCTTGAACGAACGCTCCGACGACTGCGCGTGACCGAACTGCAGCGTCCAGTTGCCGTGCAGCGTGTGCGTGTACTGGTCGATCTTCACGGAATCCGAGAAGCCGGGGTGCGCCGGGCCGCAGTGGTAGCACTCGAGGTAGTTATCGACGATCGACTTCCAGTTGGCCGGCGTCTCGGTCACGAAGCGAGCGGCGAGCTTGAGGTCGTCGATCACGGGGCAGGCCTTGCGAAGGCTGGCTTCGAGGCCCGGCAGTTGCGCTTCCACGCCCTCGGCGTCCGGGTTCAGGTTGATGAACACGAAGCCCGCGTACTCCTCTACGCGTACCGGCACGAGCGTCGAGTTTTCCTTGTCGAACGACTCCACGTGATCGCAGTTGTTGGCGTGCGCGAGCGCGCCGTCGAGCTTGAACGCCCAGGCGTGGTACGGGCAGGTGATAACGTTCTTCGCCTTGCCGCTGCCTTCGAGCAGCTGGTGGCCACGGTGCGGACAGACGTTATAGAAGGCGCGCAGCACCTTGTCTTTGCCGCGCACGAGCAGGATGCTCTCGCCCACCACTTCACGGGTCACGTAGGCATTCGCTTCGGCCAGTTCGCTGCGGTGCGCGACGCAGATCCAGGTGTTCTCGAAGATCCTTCTTTCTTCGGCCTTGTACACCGATTCAGAGGTGTAGTAGCTCGCCGGGATGGTCCAGGCGAGTTCGGGGTTGGCGCAGAAGTCGGCCGGCAACTTGGGGAGGTCGGGTTTTTTGTGGAATTCGATCGGGAGGTAGGTCATGGGGTCCGCCGTACTGGGAGTTAATTAACTGACAGTTACTATAAAACTATGGGTTAACGGGAATATAGGAGAAAACCGTCCGGCGGAGGATCGGGGTTATCCCGCACTGATCGCCCGGGTGGCGTGCGGATTCGATGCAAGACGCCCATTCTTTCTGTTAAGAATCAATGGAAATTGACGTTCGACGAACCAAATCGATTTCCGCATAGACGTCAATAGGAGGATGCGATAGTGCGACGAAACACTCCAGGGTGGGTACCATCGTTAACTGATGGTTTGTAGTTAACTGAAAGATAACCGCGTCGTGTCAGGAAACTGGAACTCCAGGTATCGGGACCGGCGCGGAAGGCGGGACCGTGCCATTCGCGGCCGCTTTCGCCACCCCACAACTGGAGGAGACATGTCCCACGAGGCAATTGCCGAAACCTTGGCCAACGAACCTTCGCGCGCAAAATCGCGAATCGAATCACGCTCGATCGACTATGTGCCGCTTGCCGAACGCAAAGGCAAGGCCTGGCACCTATGGCCCGTGTGGTTCACGGGCGACGCCAATCTCGCGACCGTCGCGGCCGGTGCGATTGGCATCAGCATGGGCGGCAACCTGCTGTGGAGTGCGATCGCCATCGTGCTCGGCAACGTGCTGGGCACCTTCTTCATGGCGTTCCATTCAAGCCAGGGGCCGCAGCTCGGGCTGCCGCAGATGATCCAGTCGCGCCCGCAGTTCGGCTACATGGGAGCGCTGCTCGTGTGGGTGGTCGCGCTCGTCACCTATATCGGCTACAACTCGTTCAACCAGCTGATGGCGGGACAGACCGCGCATCACCTGCTGGGCACCGAGCCGCATCTGAGCTACATCGTGTTCACGGTGATCGCGGTTGCGCTCGCGGTGTTCGGCTATGACCTGATCCATAAGGCACAACGTTGGCTCGCGCTTGCGCTGCTCGCCGCGCTCACGATCTTCAGCATCGGCATGTGCCTGAAGGTGCCGTTCCCCACAGGCCAGCTGAGCCTCGCGGGCTTCAAGACCACGCCGTTCCTCGTGCAGCTTTTTTCGGCAGCGGCATATCAGCTCTCGTGGTCGATCTACGTTTCCGACTACTCGCGGTATCTGCCGCCCAATACCGGCGTGCGCGCCACCTTCTGGTGGACCTTCCTTGGCGCGCTCATTGGCGGCGTCTGGATGATGCTGGTGGGCACGGCGGCCGCGGCGCTCAACTCGCAGATCGAGATCTCCGACGCGGTCCAGCGCGCGGGCGACATGATCTTCCCGGGATTCGGTACGGTTACGCTGCTGCTCTCGCTGCTCGGATTGCTCGCCATCACGGGCCTGAACTTCTACGGTGCCTCGCTCACGCTGCTGAGCATCACGGACTCGTTCAAGCCGCTCAAGTCGAACGCGACCAAGCGCATCGTGAGCCTCGTCGTGGTGGCACTCGTAGCGACCTCGCTCGCGTTTTCGGCGTCGGATAACTTCATGGGCAAGTTCGGCGACTTCCTCGGCATTCTCGGCTATCTGTTCACGCCGTGGACCGCGATCAACCTCGTCGATTTCTTCATCGTGCGCCACTCGCATTACTCGGTGCGTGAGATCTTCAACCCGCGCGGCATTTACGGACGCTGGAACTGGCGTGGCCTGACCGCATACGGGGTGGGCTTTGCCGCGATGATCCCGTTCTTCAAGACAGAGCTCTATTCCGGACCGGTCGCGAATGCGCTGGGCGGCATCGACATCGCGATGCTCGTGGGCCTGCCCGTCGCGGCACTGGTCTATCTGTGGGCCTGTCGCTCGATCGACATCGAAAAAGAGCGCCAGCTCGTGCGCGAAGCCGACCGTGGCCTGAACTGAACCTGACTCAACAACGACTACAACATGAATCAGACGAAGAAATTGCGACCCGCTGTATTCGTTACGGCGGTGCTCGCACTCGCCTTGCTCCCGGTGGCCGCGCGCGCGCAAAGCAGTGTCACGCTTTACGGCGTGCTCGACGCGGGCATCACCTACGTCTCTAACGCGGGTGGCTCGCATCTGGTCAAGTTCGACGACGGTGTGACTTACGCGAACCGCTGGGGCCTGATGGGTACCGAAGACCTGGGCGGCGGGATGAAGGCCGTGTTCAAGCTGGAGAGCGGCTTTCATCTGGGTAACGGGCAAATCTCGAATGGCGGCTCGCTTTTTGGTCGCGCCGCTTATGCGGGTTTGCAGAACGACTGGGGCACACTCATGTTCGGCAATCAGTTCGACATGACGCGGGAAATGGTCTACCAGTACAACGCGTCCGCGTGGGCAAGCGGCTACGCCATCAACCAGGGTGACTTCGACCGCATGAACGGCGACCATCTGCCGAACGCCGTGAAGTTCATGTCGAGCACGTACGGCGGGTTTCAGTTCGGCGGCATGTACTCGTTCAGCAATACGCCTGGCGATTTTCACAAGGGCAGCGCGTGGAGCGTCGGCGCGCAGTATCAGCACGGCCAGTTCTCGATGGGCACCGCCTATACGCAGCTGAACAACCCGTCGGGCATTTACGCGTTCGACCCGTACAACATGATCGGCGTGCGCACGTTCTTCGGCAGGCCGACCGTGAGCGTCGATCCTGCCACGGGCGCCGTCACGTCGCTGTATGCGGATACGCCTTTTCCGGTCGACAGGCAAGGTGCCTTCGGCGTGGGCGCGAGCTATGTCATCAACAAGGTCACGCTGATGGGTGCTTTCACATACACGCAGATCAAGGCGTTTGGCGAGAGCGAGCACATGCTGGTGGCCGAGGGCGGTGCGAACTGGCAGATCACGCCGGCGGCAAGTTTCGCGGGCGGCTATCAATACACGCACTTCGACGGCCACCACTGGAATCAGCTGTCTGCGGGTCTGCATTACCTGCTTTCGAAGCGCACGGACGTGTACATCTCGGGCGACTGGCTGCAGGCGTCGAACGGTGTGGATGCGGTGATCGGCTACAGCTTCACGCCTTCTTCGACAACGACGCAGGCCGACGTGCGCATCGGCATGCGCCACTCGTTCTGATGAAACTTCCTGCTTCCCCTGAGCTCAACGACCTGCGGGTGTTCTGCATGGTCGCCCGCAAGTCCAGCTTTAGCGCGGCCGCCGATGCGCTCGACGCCTCGGCGGCGTATGTGAGCAAGCGCGTCGGGATACTCGAAGCGAGCCTCGGCACGCGTTTGCTGCACCGCTCGACGCGCCGCGTGGCGATGACGGCCGCGGGCGAGCGCGTGTTCGCGTGGGCCGAGAAAATCCTCGACGACATGGAGCAGCTCGTCGAAGACGTCTCCAGCACGCGGCGCGTTGCGCGCGGCACGCTGCGCGTGTCGAGCAGCTTCGGCTTCGGCCGCAAGTTCGTCGCACCGGCGCTGGCAGCCTTGTCGGATCGCTACCCGCAACTGGGTGTGCGGCTCGACCTGTTCGATCGCGTCGTGGACGTGGCGGGCGAAGGCTTCGATCTGGACGTGCGCATCGGCGACGAGATCGCTGGCCACCTGATTGCAAGGCGCCTTGCAACCAACTATCGCGTGCTTTGCGCCTCGCCGGCATACCTCGCGCAGCACGGCGAGCCGCGAACCGTCGCGGATCTGGAGGCGCACGCGTGTCTCGCGATCAAGGAGCGCGATCACCCATTCGGCGTCTGGCGTCTCGATGCGGGCGGCAAGACGGTCGCGGTGAAAGTGACGGGTCCGCTCTCGACGAATCACGGCGAGGCCGCTGTGCAATGGGCGCTGGCAGGGCGCGGCATCGTGCTGCGCTCGATCTGGGACGTGCAGCCCTTGCTCGACGAAGGGAGGCTGCGGCGCGTGCTGCCCGAGCTCACGCAGCCCGCCAGCGTGTGGGCCGTATTTCCCGAACGTCTTGCGCAGTCGGCGAAGGTGAAGGTGTGCGTGGACTTTCTCGCCGAAGCGTTCGCGCAGGCTGGGGTGGGCTGCGCCGCGCAGGCGCCATCACAGGGCACTTCGAAGCCGCGGAGCAGAACAACGCCGACGCTGGTTCACAGTCACACCACCGCCTAAGACGTCTTCTGCCCCCCCGCAATCACCCGCTCCAACGACAGCTTCAAGTGACGCTGCATCGCCGCTTGCGCCTGAATCGCATCATGCGCTTCCAGCGCTTCGAGAATCACGAGATGTTCCTCGGGCACGGCGCCCCACGTCGTCTCGTTCTCGAAGTGGCCGCGCAGCTTTTCCGACAGCGGACTATGCCGCGCATCGAATAGCGAGCTGACGGTGCGCACCAGCACCTCATTGCCGGACATTTGCGCGATCGCGAGATGGAACGCGCGATCGGCCGCGACCGGAATTCTGCCGGCCTTTACTTCGCGCTCCATCTCGTTGTAGATGGCGCGCAGCATCTTCAGATCTTTCGGTTTGCAGAACGGTGCGACGCTCGCGATGATCGAGCCTTCGATCAGGCAGCGCGCGCCGAGGATGTCGAGCAGGCTATCGCCGAGTTCGGCCTGCGACAGCGACGCATCACTCTGCGCGGACGGCGTCGCGCACAGGTAGACGCCCGAGCCCATGCGAATCTCGACGAGCCCTTCCAGTTCCAGCGCGACCAGTGCCTCACGCACCGACGGCCGCGACACGCCGAGCGTCTCCGCCAGCGCGCGCTCGGGCGGCAGGCGGCCGTTCGGCGCGAACTCCGGCTGAGCGATCAGCTCGCGCAATTTTTCCGCGATCTGAAGATAGAGGCGGCGAGTGTCGGCAGGTCTGGTGGTCACGAAACGATTCCCGGCGATGTAGCTTGTGCAAGCCCCATAAGGCGAGCGCCGATTGTAGATCGAAGCGCCCGGCGCGCAAATCGTGCGTGCTCGGCGGCGCGGCGACAGCGTTCGGGGGTTTCCCCAACTCCGTGCGAATTGGCTTGACCAGTATCGCACGCGCCGTTATTTTTGCGAATTGGTAAGGCCGGATTGACGCCACGGAGACGCCAGCTGTGCAGCCCTGCTGGTCGCTCCGCATCCCGATACCCGATCAATTTCTCCATGACGATGAAGACAGTCATTTGCGAACAACCCGGCCAGCTCGCGCTCGCCGAACGCGCGATGCCGGCGGTTCCTCGATCATCGCCTCGCCGACATCGCGCGCAATCACGAGCAAAAGAAAGAGCGGCGTTTCAAGCCGGTGATCGTCTGTAGCACACCCCAGCAGCACACCCCGGCAGCACACCGGCGGCCACGAGGCCGCATGGTTCATCCAAATAGAGTAGATGCCAGCCCAGGAGGAGACGGTTTCATGAAGAAGAAGATGCGTTGGGTAGTGATTTTTTTGTGCTTTCTCGCGATCGCGGTGAACTACATCGATCGTGCGAATCTCGCGGTCGCCGCGCCGCAAATCGAAAAGGCGCTCGGCATCGGCCCCGCCGAGATGGGCTTCATCCTGAGCGGATTCTTCTGGACCTACGCGTTGATGCAGATGCCGTTCGGCTGGTTCGTCGATCGTGTCGGCGCGCGCATCGCGTTGCCGCTCGCGGTCGGGTGGTGGTCGGTGTTTACCGCGGCCACCGCGGTCACGACCAGCGTCGCGGGCATGTTCGGCTGCCGCCTGTTGCTCGGCGTCGGCGAGGCGGGCGCGTATCCGTCCTGCGCGAAGCTCGTCAGCCAATGGTTCGAGCCCAAGGAGCGCGCGATCGCGACCAGCATCTTCGATAGCGGCTCGCGGGTCGGCTCCGCGCTGTCGATTCCCGTGGTCGCGCTGATCATCGGCACGCTCGGCTGGAAGGCTGCTTTTGTCCTCACCGGCTTGCTCGGCGCGGTGTGGATCGTCGGCTGGTTCGTGATTTATCGGAATCCCGTGCAGGACGCGATGGAGAGCGCGCGCAACGCTGCGCCGGCGGCTCAAGCGAGAGGCGGGCAGGACAACGTGACCTGGGCATCGCTGTTTCGCCATCGCACGCTGTGGGGCATGATGCTCGGCTTCTTCTGCCTGAACTTCGTGATCTACTTCTTCATTACGTGGTTTCCGAGCTATCTCGTGCAGACGCGCGGCTTCTCGCTGAAATCGCTCGGCACGCTCGGCATGATTCCGGCGCTGATCGCGATTCCGGGCGGCTGGCTCGGCGGCTATGTGTCCGACGCGCTGTTCCGGCGCGGCTGGAGCCTGACGGCTGCGCGCAAGACGTGCATGGTCGGCGGCATGCTGGTGTCGTCGGTGATCACGCTGTCGGCGTTCACGGAGAACACCTATCTGATGCTCGCGTTCTTCGGTATCGCCTATGGCAGCCTCGCGTTCGCCGCGGCGAGCATCTGGTCGCTGCCCTGCGACGTCGCGCCGACACCGCGCCATGTCGCGTCGATCGGCGGCATCCAGAACTTTGCGTCGAATCTGGCGGGGATCGTGATCACGACGTTCACCGGCGTGATGGTCGCGATGACGAAGGGCTCGTTCACGATCCCGCTCGTCGTCGCGGGCGGCTTCTGCTTTCTCGGTGCGTTCAGCTATCTTTTCATCGTCGGACGCATCGAGCCGCTGTCGCTGGAATCGGAAAGCCGCGATCTGCCGAAGGGCGCGCGCTCCACGATCTGACGTATTCTGTGTCAACGCATACGGATAACCCTGTTTTCGAGGCTTTTCATGTCGACTCAAGCTAGCGTCACGTCCGCGATCATCCGCCTGCATCCCGGCGACGACGTCATCATCGCGACCCGGCAGTTGCTGCCGGGCACGCGCATCGAGGCGGAACAACTGGTTGTCGCCGGACTGATTCCACCGGGGCACAAGATCGCGACGCGCAACATCGCGCAAGGCGAGCCGGTCAAGCGCTACAACCAGATCATCGGCGTCGCGCGTGAGGCGATCGCGCGCGGCCAGCATGTTCACACGCACAATCTCGGCATGTCGGAGTTCGCGCGCGAGCACGCGTTCGGCGTCGATGCGCAGCCGACCGTCTACGTCGACGAACCCGCGCATTTCATGGGCATTCGCCGCGACGACGGCCGCATCGCGACGCGCAATTACATCGGCATTCTGACCAGTGTGAACTGCTCGGCGACGGTCGCGCGCGCGATTGCCGATCATTTCCGGCGCGACGTGCGTCTCGACGCGCTCGCCGACTATCCGAACGTCGACGGCGTGATCGCCTTGACGCACGGGCTCGGCTGCGGCATCGATATGCAAGGCGAGGGCATTGCGATCCTGCGTCGCACGCTGGCCGGTTACGCGGTGCATCCGAACTTCGCGTCGGTGCTGTTCGTCGGGCTAGGCTGCGAGACGAATCAGATCGACGGTGTGCTCGCCGCGGGCGGTCTCGACGCCAGCACGACGAAGCTGCGCAGCTTCACGATCCAGGACAGCGGCGGTACGCGCAAAACGATCGAACTCGGTATCGCGATGGTGCGCGAGATGCTCGCCGACGCGAACCGCGTGCAGCGCGTGCCGGTGCCGGCTTCGCATCTATGCGTCGGTCTGCAGTGCGGCGGTTCGGACGGCTACTCTGGCATCTCCGCGAATCCGGCGCTCGGCGCCGCGGTCGATCGGCTCGTGCGGCACGGCGGCACCGCGATCCTGTCGGAGACGCCGGAAATCTACGGCGCCGAGCATCTGCTGACGCGGCGTGCGGTGAGCGCCGCGGTCGGCGACAAGCTGCTCGCGCGCATTGCATGGTGGCAGGACTATTGCGCGCGCAATGGCGGCGCGATGGACAACAACCCATCGGCGGGCAACAAGGTGGGCGGCCTGACGACGATCCTCGAAAAATCGCTCGGCGCGGTCGCGAAGGGCGGCACGACGAATCTGGTCGACGTCTACGAATACGCGCAGCCGATCGCCGCGAAGGGCTTCGTATTCATGGATTCGCCCGGCTACGATCCGGTGTCGGCGACGGGACAGGTCGCCTCGGGCGCGAACCTGATCTGCTTCACGACCGGGCGCGGCTCCGCCTATGGCTGCGCGCCGTCGCCGTCGTTGAAGCTGGCGACCAACACCGCGTTGTGGGAGCGCCAGCAGGACGACATCGATATCAATTGCGGCGGTGTGGTCGACGGCAGCGCGAGCATCGACGAACTCGGCGAAGCGATCTTTCGCATGATGCTCGACTGCGCGTCCGGCACGCGCACGAAGAGCGAGCTGCACGGCTATGGGCAAAGCGAGTTCGTGCCGTGGCAGGTCGGCGTGGTGACCTGAGCGGGTGCATTGCAGCGACACAGCCGAAAAGCCGAATGGATCACGCATTGGAAGATGCAATTGGAACGCCGCCTTTATTCAGGCCGCGACGTGCAGCGCGCGCAGCGGCTCTGCCCGTCTGACGAACTGGAGATATCCGATGCAGCACGAACCGATCTCCGCGACCCGCGGTAACGAAGCCGTCGCCGCGCTGCGCGCGGCGCTCGGCGCGGACATCGTGAGCCTGCCGGCCGAATTTGGCGGGCGGCAGTTCGCGGACTGGAGCGGCACGCCATCGACCGATCCGATCGCGCTGATCCGCCCGCGCACGACCGAAGAGGTCGCCACCGCGCTCAGAATCTGCCATCAATTCCGGCAGCCGGTCGTCACGCAAGGCGGCATGACCGGGCACGCGGGCGGTGCCTGCGTGCTTGGCGGGGAGGTCGCGCTGAGCGTCGAGCGGATGAACGGCGTCATCGACATCGATCCGGTCAGCGCGACGATGACCGTGTTCGCGGGCACACCGCTGCAGGTCGTGCAGGAAGCGGCCGATCACGCCGGCTTCATGTTCGCGCTCGACCTCGGCGCGCGCGGCAGTTGCACGATCGGCGGCAACATCGCGACCAATGCGGGCGGCAATCGCGTGATCCGCTACGGGATGATGCGCGACCAGGTGCTCGACGTCGAAGCGGTGCTCGCCGACGGCAGCGTGATCGGCGGCGAGCGCAAGATGATCAAGAACAATACCGGCTACGACCTGCGCAACCTGCTGACGGGCAGCGAGGGCACGCTCGCGGTCATCACGCGCGCGGTGCTGCGCCTGCGGGCCAAGCCGCGCGCGATCTCGACCGCATGGTGCGGCATGCCGGACTACGCGGCGGTGACCACGCTGCTCGGCCGCGCGCAGGAGCGGCTGCCGGCCGGCGTGTCCGCGTTCGAGGTCATGTGGCCGAGCTATTGCGACTTCGTGCGGCAACGCCTGCCCGAACTGCGCGTGCCGCTCGCGAGCGATCACGCCTACTACGTATTGCTCGAGACTTGCGGCGCGGACCCGGAACGGCAGTCGGCGGCTTTCGAGGAATTCCTCGCCGACATGTTGAACGCCGGCGTGATCGCCGACGCCGCAATCGCGCAATCGGACGCGGACGCCGCGGCGTTCTGGGCGATTCGCGACGCGCCAGCCGAATATCCGCGCCTGATCCCGGGACGCATCTCGTTCGACATCAGCTTCGCGGTCGCGCAGGCGGGCGACGCGGCGCAGCGTTGCGACGAGCGGTTGCGCGCGCGCTGGCCGCAAGCGACGATCCTCGTCTATGGGCATCTCGGCGACGGCAATCTGCACGTGGTGGTGCAAGAACCCGGCTGGACCGACGAGGCCATCGACGACGTCAAGCGCGTCGTCTATGAACTGACGGGGGAAATGCGCGGCTCGGTATCGGCCGAGCATGGGATCGGCGAGGAGAAGCTGGGCGTGCTCGGCCTGTCACGCTCGCCGGCCGAACTCGCCGCGATGAAGGCGATCAAGCTCGCGCTCGATCCGCACAATCTCCTGAACCCTGGCAAGGTGATCGCGATGTAGTGTGCGCGGCGCGAATCTGCGTGTGCGGCCACGGCGCTTTCAGCCGCTCGGGAACGCGCGCAGCATGTTGCGCGAGTCGCTTGCTCAGGCACTCGATCTCGCGGAGCGCGACGTGTTCGAATTCGGCGGGGCGCAGTGCGATCGCATCGTTGCGAGCGTACTCACGAAAATATCCGGCGGCGCGTCATGGCATCGGCGACGCGGTACGCCGGAGCTGTACCGATTCAGGCGTCTTCGCCGGTTGCGAATACGCCGTTTTCCGGTGCCGTCCGTTCGACGTCGATGCATTGCACGCGCCAGTGGCCGCTCGCGAGGATGCGGCCGTGCTCGGCGCACCACTGCACGCGGCCGACCTCGCCTTCGAACGGCCCGTCGAGCTGATTCAGATCGAGCCCCTCGAGCACGCAGACCGGCGCGGAGCTATGCGGCGCGCACACGAGCGTATTGCCGCAATCCATATGCAACGCGCCCCATTCGGGCAACTCGAGCCCGAAATGACCTTCGCGCGACCATTGCCGCGTGTCCTTGTCGAGCCAGAGAATGGCGAAGGCCATCGGGTTGACACGATCGAACGTGTCGAGATGAACAGTCAAACGCATGACATGTCTCCGCAATGTACACGACTGATTCGCATTGCCGGCGCCATCGCGCGTCGGCAGCGGGCTCGCTGCGTGCGCATCGAGTCCTTATTGGCTAAGTACCCATTGCACGAGCGTGTGCGCGTCCTGCGCCGATAACGGCCCACCGCGCTCGGCTCGGGCTCGCCATAGGCAACGCCGGCCGTCATCGCGGACGCCGAGCACACGAGCAGACAGTTTCGGATTCGCAATCACGGCACGTACTCCTGTATCAGGAATAAGATCAGTGTACGGGCGGCGAAACCGCCCTTATTGACTTCGATCAAACGGTCTACGGGGCGGGCCGATCGCGCGACACAATGGCGCGCCTACGCTGATGAGAACGGCGCGCGCCTCGCTGTCTGCCATGACGGCAGCTTGTCGCCGCCGAAGCTTCTGGAGGAGAACCCGATGCGAGCGATGGTGTTCGACGGCAGCTCGGCGACGCTGACCGAGCGGGAAGTGCCTGATCCGCGGCCCGGTGCCGGGGAGATCCTGATCGACGTTCATGCGTGCGGCGTGTGCCGCACGGACCTGCATCTGGTCGACCGCGAGCTCGAGCATCCAAAGCGGCCGGTGATTCCCGGCCACGAAATCGTCGGCGTGGTGGCCGAATTGGGCGCGGGCGTCAGCGGTTTCACGGTGGGCGAGCGGGTCGGCGTGCCGTGGGTCGGGCGCACCTGCGGCCACTGCCGCTACTGTCTGTCCGCCCGCGAAAATCTCTGCGACGACGCTGGCTTCACCGGCTACACGATCGACGGCGGCTACGCCGAGCGCACGGTCGCCGATAGCCGCTACTGCTTCCATCTGCCGCCGCACTACAGCAATATCGAGGCCGCGCCGCTGCTGTGCGCGGGTCTGATCGGCTATCGCACGTTGAGCATGGCGGGCGATGCCGAACGGATCGGCATCTACGGTTTCGGCGCGGCCGCGCATCTCGTCGCGCAGGTGGCGCGTCACCAGCAGCGCACCGTCTATGCGTTCACGCGTCCCGGCGACCACGCGGCCCAGCAACTCGCGCTGCGCCTCGGCGCGGCATGGGCCGGCGGCAGCAACGAGGCGCCGCCCGGCGAACTCGACGCCGCGCTGCTGTTCGCGCCGGTCGGCGCACTGGTGCCGCTGGCGTTGCAGGCGGTCGCGAAAGGCGGCGTGGTGGTGTGCGGCGGCATTCATATGAGCGACATTCCGTCGTTCCCGTACGCGTTTCTGTGGGGCGAGCGGCGGGTGGTGTCGGTCGCGAATCTGACCCGCGACGATGGGCTTCAGTTCATGCGCAGCGCCGCCGAGACGCAGCTCGCGATCGAGACGACGACTTACGCGTTGCGCGACGCGAACCGCGCGCTCGACGATCTGCGCAACGGCAACCTGACCGGCGCGGCCGTGCTCGCGGTCCGCCCGTGATCCGCTAGCGAGCCGTTGGCGCTTGATACAGATCAAGCCGCGCGCCGCGTCGGCGTTCATCATGTAAGCGCGAACCGTTGGCGTCCCCGTCACGGGCCGAGGTGTGAAGCGACGCGGTCGGCGCGCCGCCTCGCGGTGCGACGATCCGAGGAGAGCCGATGAACACTGCTGCCGGGCGCAACACCTTCCACCGCGTGATGATCGCGTCCGCGGGCGGCAGCGGACTGCCGCTCGGCACGGGCGTCGCCCGGCAGTTGGTCGCGGCGGATGCGCGCTTTCGTCTCGTCGATATCGTTTGCAATCCTGCCGCGCTTTATCCGACGCTGATGCTCAGCTATCCGGACTGGTGCGAGGCGCATCGCGCGATGCTGCACGGCGCGCAGGCCGCGCTGCGCGACGCGGTGATCGCGTTGCACGGCGTCGTCGCGGCGACCGACGCCGAGATCGTCGATCTCACCGCGCTGCATCAGGGCGCGGCCGAAGCGCTCGCCCACACGGCGACGCAATGGGACGCGGATCTGGTCGCGGTGGCCGCGCATCCGCGTGAACATCGCTGGGACAGCCGTATCGATCCCGAGGAACTGGTCGCGTCGATCGGGCGTCCGGTGCTGTACATGCCGGCGAGGTCGACCGACGCGAGCGATGCCTCGGCGGTGAGCCGCGTGCTGGTCGCGATCGATGGCAGCGACACCGCGCTCGACGCGCTGCGCACCGCGCTCGCGGTAGCGCCGCCCGACGCGCGCATCAAGGTCGTCTACGCGGCCGACGACCGCTTCGCGTGGTGCGAATGGCTGCCGTTCGAAGTCGTGTCGCAGCATCGAATCGATGTCTTGCGGCGCGGCGCGGCGATGCTCGAACAAAGCCGGCGCGCGGCCGAAACCGCGTTGCTCGAGTTCGACGATGATTCCGGCGATGCGTCGAGCGCGATTCTCGACGAAGCGCAACGCTGGCACGCGGACCTGATCGTGATGGGTTCGCACGGCATGCGCGGCGCGCCGCACCCGTTGCCGGGGCACGTGACGTCGCGCACGCTGCGCGACGCGGCGTGTCCCGTGCTCGTGTGTCCGCGCGGCGCGTCGTCACTGCGGGCGGACGACGTGCCGCACGGCGAGTGGCGGGAGCCGTATCCGGGCAGTCCGGGCGGGCCCTTTTATCTGTAGCGGGAGCGCGCCACGCGCGTTGACAAATCCAACCTCAGTGGAGAATCGGCATGTACCAACATATCCTCGTCGCGCTAGACGGCAGTACTTTCTCGAAACGCGCGCTGAAAGAAGCGGTGAATCTCGCCGCGTTGACGAAGGGCGTCGTGCATCCGGTTTATGTGGTCGACAAGACGCCGCTCTTTTCCTATGCCGGCTATTACGACCCGCTCACGCTCGTCGAAGCCTTGCGCCAGGACGGCCAATTGGTGCTGGAGGAGGCCGAACAGGCCTGCGCTGCCGCCGATGTGCCTTGCCGCCCTGAAATGATCGAGTCGGAGAGCCTGTCCGACGACGTCGCCGCGATCGTGCTGCGCCACGGCGAGCAGATCGGTGCCGATCTGCTTGTGCTAGGCACGCATGGGCGACGCGGCGTGCGGCGCCTCGTGATCGGCAGCGTGGCGGAGCGGGTGCTGCGTTTCTCGACCTGTCCGGTGCTGCTCATGCGCGAGCCAAGCACCGAGGATGCGCCCGCAGAGTAACCCGCGACAGCGGGGCGCGGCAGCGCGTGAACATTACGCGAGCGCGTCGGCCGGTATCTGGATCGAGATCCCGAAGCCATGGCCCGGCGAGCTGGTGAACGACACGTTGCCGCGCAACTGCCGCACGCGTTCGCGAATGCCGAGCAAACCGAATGAATCTGTTCCCTGCGACCGATCCAGCGCGACACCCACGCCGTCATCCTCGATATCGAGCGATACGATCGGGCCCGCGCAGGTCATGTCGATGCGTACGCGGCTGGCCTTGGCGTGCCGCGCGACGTTCGTCAACGCCTCCTGAACGATGCGAAACAGCGCCGTCGCCGCGAATTCGCCGCACACCGGCTCGGCCGGTTCGAGGTGCACGCTCGAGCGCACTCCTGCTCATCGTAGACCGTGCTGGCACACGATAGACGATAACGTCTGGACGCTGCCTTCCGAGGCTGCTCGGCGTTTCCAGCCTGTCTGCTGTTAAAAACCTCATCGGCGCGCGGCCATTTCGTCCTTGCCTTTTTCTTCTCCTTACCTCAATGCTAGGAGCATCGGAGGTGCCACTATGGCAGCAGCAACTATCACTTCGAAGGGCTAGGTCACGATCCCGGTGGACGTGCGCAACCAGCTTGGCCTGGAGGCGGGAGACCGGCTCGGATTCAGCTTCAACGAGGCGACGGGCCGCTATGAGGTCTATCCGGCCACGCAATCGCTTGCGTCGCTCAAGGGCATCGTGAAGAAGCCCGCGAAACCGGTGTCGATCGAGGACATGAACCGGGCCATCGCCGAGCAGGGGGCATTGGCGCGATGATCGGACTGGATACGAACGTTCCGGTCCGCTACTTCGCCCAGAACGACGCCGTGCGGTCGAAGAAGGCGACGGCGCTGATGGAGTCCCTGTCGCGGCCCATTGACCTGCGTCAAGCCGCGCGGCGGCGCGCGCTTCACACTGTCGGCGCGGACACGCGACGGCACCGCTTCGGTTCATGCCGGCGCTTTCACAGGGAGTCCAACATGTATGCACGAATTCTGGTTGCGCTCGACGACAGTCCCAGCGCGCAGCGCGCCTTTGCCGAGGCGCTGAAGCTCGCGAAGCTGACGGGCGCCACACTCGAAGCCTGCTGCGTGGTAGGGCACGGCAAGTGGTCGGACAATGCCGATGTGGCTTTCGAGCCGGAACCGGCGGCCGCGGCGCAAGAATTCGCCAGCCGCGCGCTCGATGCGCCGCGCGAGCTGATGCGCGAGGCGCAGGTGCCCGGCGGCGTGCGGGTGATCGACGCGTACGCCGAAAGCGTGTCCGCGGTGCTCGCGCGCGTCGCCGACGAAATCGAAGCCGATCTGATCGTGATGGGAACGCACGGCCGCCACGGCGTGCAGCGCTTTCTGCTCGGCAGCGTCGCCGAGTCGCTCGTGCGTGCGACCGACAAGCCGGTGCTGATCGTGCGGCATGACGAACACGGGCACGCGCGGCCCTGAAGCGCCGCGTCGCGGAGCCGTGGCGCGATCGCGTCGGAGCGGCCGCGCAGCAGGCCGGTTTTCGCGGCTCAGGTGAGTTCGTTTTCGGCGCAGGCCGGGACTGACTGATCGCGCGTCGCGCCGTTCGCGTGCGCGGGAACCATCAGCACCGGGCAGCTGGCGCCGCGCAGCACGCGCTCGGCGACGCTGCCGAGCATCAGTCGTTGAACACCACGGCGGCCGTGCGTGCCCATCACGATCGCGTCGGCGTGCCATTCGAGCGCCGCCTCGACGATGCGATGCGCGACGTCTTCGCCGGTGATCGCGGCTTCGACGGTGCGGGCCGTGCCCTTGATCCCGCGCGCGGTCATCCGGCTCTGGGCATCGGCCGCGATCCGCTTGCCTTCCTCGATGAAGGCGTCCTGGATCACGCAGGGGTCGAAGCCGGGCGCGTCGTAGGCGATGACGGGCACGTCGATCACGTACAGCGGCTGCAGCTCGGCGCCCGATTCGGCGGCAAGGGTCAGCGCGGCGTCGAACGCACGGGAGGCGGTGTCGCTGCCGTCGAGCGCGACGAGTAGGCGGTGAAACATGGCGGACTCCTTAAGCGCGCACTTCAGTGCGACAACAGCACCGGCACGGTCATCGACTCGAGCATCGTGCGCGTCGCGCCGCCCAGTACGACTTCGTGCAGACGCGAATGCGCGTAAGCGCCCATCACGATCATGTCGCAGCCGAGGTCGGCCGCCTGCGACAGCAGCGCTTCGCCGACCGGCGTGCCGTCCGCGACGCTCAGTTCGCGCACGTCGATCTTGACGCCGTGACGCGCGACGGTGAGTGCGATGTCGTCGCCCGGAACCGTGTCGCGCGGCGGACGATCCCCCGACGAATGAACCGTCAGCAGCGTCACTTTGGACGCGTGCGCGAGGAACGGCAGCGCGTCGTGGATCGCGCGGGTGGCTTCGCGGCTGCCGTCCCACGCGATCAGCACGTGGCGGCCGGGCGCCGCGAAGGTGCCGCCCGACGGCACCAGCAGCACCGGCCGCCCGGCCGACAGCACGACGTGCTCGACGAACTGTTCGGCGACGAACGCCTCGGGATCGGTCGGATCGGTCTGCCCGAGCACGATCAGATCGGCGAGACGCGCATAGGCCGGCACGACGTCGTTCGCGTAGCCGTTCGCGGCGATCCAATGACCGTCGACGTTCGCGCGCGCGAGTTCGGCACGAAACAGCCGCTCGAGCGCGCTGGCACGCTCGTGCCGCAGGCGCTCGTGCTCCGCGTAGTAGTCGGCGGTGCCGGCCATCACGAAGAACGCGTGCCGCGGTGGCACGTACGTCGAAAACAGGCCGGTCAGCGTCGCATGAAAGCGGTGTGCGAGCTGCAATGCGATTTCGAGGCGCGGATGTGCACGAACGCTCGTATCGAGGTGAACGAGAATGCTTTTGTAGCTCATCGCCAAAGCTCCGTGACAGAAACGTGGGGAAACGGGCGCAAGCAGGCTCGAGCCCGTCGTCAAATGGAGTCTATGAGCCCGGCGGCCGCGGCTGTTGATGCAGATCAAGCGCGGGCCGCCGCGCGCTCAATACAGTGGTAGGCGCGCTCGACGGTTTGCAAGCGCGCCTGGCAATCCTATGCTGTGCTCTGGAGGGCAGCGATCATGGTTTCCGAATCCGATGCGCCGCCCGGGCGCCCCGCTTCACCATGGACCTCGACGGCATCCGGACCGCCCGAAGGCTGGCTCGACTACGCGGCGGCGTATCAGACCGCACAGGGCGCGGCCCACGGGTACGCCGAGCGGTGCTTCGCCGACTGGAGCAAGTCGATCGCTTTCGTCGCGCAGCGCGAGGCGGACTGGTTCGGCGAGGCCAACCGCGCTTGCGCCGCCTGGTATGCGTGGTGGCAGGCGGGGTACGGCATCGCGCCAGGCGTCGCGCCGCTCGCGGGCGGCCTGAGCGCATGGTGGTGGAGCTCGCAGAACGCGCTGCCGTTCGCGGGCGTCGTTTAGCCGCGCGAGCGCGGCAAGGCCGGCGCGCGCACCGTCAATGGCAGACACGGCAAGGAGGAGTTCAGATGGGAACGGATCGCGTGGCATTGGTCACAGGCGGGATGGGCGGTTTGGGCACGGCGGTCAGCCGGGCGCTTCATGACGCGGGCATGACGGTCGCGGTGACGCACTCGACGCACAACGATCACGTGTCGACATGGCTGCAGCACGAGCGCGACACGGGGCGCGACTTTCACGCGTACGAAGCCGACATCGCCGACTTCGATTCATGCGCGCGCTGCGCGCAACGCGTGCTGACCGAACTGGGCGCGGTAGACGTGCTGATCAACAACGCGGGCATCACGCACGACACGAGCTTCGCGAAGATGAGCAAGGAGCACTGGGACGCCGTGCTGCGCACCGATCTCGATGGCCTGTTCAACATGAGCAAGCCGCTGTTGCCCGGCATGCTCGAGCGGCGCCACGGCCGCATCGTCAACGTGGGGTCGGTCAACGGTTCGCGCGGCGCCTACGGGCAAACCAATTACTCAGCGGCCAAAGCGGGCGTGCACGGCTTCACGAAGGCACTTGCGCTCGAAACCGCGAAGCACGGCGTCACGGTGAACACGGTGTCGCCCGGTTATCTCGCGACCGCGATGGTCGAAGCGGTGCCGCGCGAGATCCTCGACACGAAGATCCTGCCGCAGATTCCGCTCGGCCGGCTGGGACGTCCGGACGAGGTGGCGGCGTTGATCGCGTTTCTATGCTCAGAGGAGGCGGCTTTTATCACCGGTGCGGACATTGCGATTAACGGGGGTATGCATATGCAGTGAGGGTGCTCGCCTTCACCGCGCTTGACCCACGTCAATGACCGTCTTTCTGGCAAGAACAGGATAAGCCCCATAGCAGGCGCCTGGACCCTGAGTCTGCGCGGAACAGGTTCGATCGATACTCGCAAGGGGAGGCGAAGATGGGCATCGACATGCAGATCGTCTACCTTGGCTTTGCGGGTGCCGCTCCGCTCGAAGCGGAAGCAGGTGCGCAACTGGTGCGTCTCGCGCGGTTTGGCGCGCTCGTGTCGCACTGCCATCTCGCCATCGAGGCGTTGCGTCCGGGATCGGCGCATCCGCTGTATGACGTGAGGCTGGATCTGGTCACGCCCGCGCACGAGCTCAAGCCCGTCGCGCACTGCACTGACGACGACGCCAAAGCGGCGATCCGTCGCGCGTTCGATGTGGCGGAAATGACCCTCGAAACAGCGATCGGCACCGAGCGTGGGAACTGACGAACTTGCGTCGTGACGTGACGCTCGGCGTTCGTCAGATGCGGACTGCCGACGTTTTCCCCGGCCACCTCACGCCGATTTGCGGTTTGCCGAACCCCTGGCCGCGCGGCGCGGCCGGCAAACCTTCAACGCGGCGTGCTCGACATCGCGCCAGAATTCGCAGAGCCCCGGATGAACCGCATCGCGCCAACGCGGCCCGATGAAGAGGTCGTAGTGATTGCACTGCTCGATGGTGAGCTGCCGCGCGGCGCGCATCGGCGATGCATCGCACAGCGCATGCGCGCAATGCGTTTGCCCCGCGCCCGTGATCTCGTCGCTGTCACCCTCGATCGAGCACAGCGGGGTATCGCGCAGCGCGGCGATTCGTACCCGGCGCCCGGCGACCGACCACAGATCGCGCGGCAACAGATGTTCGTGAAACACCACACGAAGCATGTCGAAGAAGTAGCACTCCGCCATGTCGAGCACCGCGGCATATTCGTTTGCCGAGCGCAGCGCCCGCTGCGCACCGGGCATGTCGCCGGCGAGCCATCGGGACCAGTAATCCGCTTCGAGTCGCAACTGCCGCTCCGGATGCGCGGCAAAAATCGCGGTCTGCTGGATGAAGCCCGGATACACGAGACGCCCCGCGCCGCAATAGGGCGGTGGAACGATATCGATCGCATGGTCGTGAAACCACTCGAGCGAATGGGAACTGGCGAAGCGGTCGGTGATGGTCGGGTTCAAACGGGTATCGATCGGGCCGCCGAGTAGCGAGAGGCTCGCGATCGGCGCCGCCTCGTCCATGGCGAGCAGCGCCGCGGCGCCGAGCGCAGGCACGCTCGCCTGACAGATCGCGATCACATGAACCGGCGAACCGAACGCGCGGGCGGCGCCGACGAAGCTTTCGAGCGCCTGCACGTAGTCGTCGAGCGATAGCGGGCCCGCTTCGCGCGGCACGTCGCGCGCGTCGGCCCAATCGGTCACGAACACGTCACGTTCCTCGAGCAGCGTTTCGACGGTCTCGCGCAGCATGACTGAGTGATGTCCGGCGAGGGGCGCGCACAACAGCACCGGCAGTTTGGCGTCGGTAGGGGGTGTAGAGGGGTTGCGCTTGAACCTGAGCAGCGCGCCGAGCGGCAAGGAGGCGACGACGCTTTCGTCGACGGTAACGCGGCTACCGTTGCCGGCAACGGAGTGGATCGCGAATGTCGGCGTTCGTTCGAAAGCGCAGGCGGATCTCAGCAGCCAGTAGCTGAACGCGTCGGCCGCCTGTTCCGGGCCGAGCCAGGCCGCTTGCGGGCGCGGCCCCGACTCCGGTTCGGACAGAACTCCCCCGACCATCGCGCGCGCGAGGCGTTGCTGTGCATCGATGAAGGCGTACCACATGATGAACCCCGACGTTCGTCGATCATGAGGGCAGCGTTGCCGCACCGGCACGAACTCGTGACGCGGATACCGTCGCAAAGCTTACCGCGAAACGTCGGGGCGAGGGGCGCGAAATCGGTGCGCGGGGCGCGCCAAGCACGCCGCGTGCAAGAGGCATTGCGCGTTTTCCCGGCAGGGTTTTCACGCGATGGCGGGCGTCTGAAACGGAGCTGAAAGTATCGGGGAAAGTGAACGACATCGAGCGTGACTCATGGTTCGTGTTGACGGTTGACGTGGATCAACGAGAGAGGCGTTGCGGGCCATTACGCTGACGATGGCAGTCGCTCGCGACAACCCCGAGGAGCATCCGATGGCCATATCAGCAAACGCGCAGGAAGGAACCTGGTCCGTGAGCGTCGAGACGCGGGAGGCGCAGGAAGGCGGGTTTCTGTCGACGATCCATGTCAAACATGTGTCGCCCGAGGGTGACTTCGAACGCACCTTTCATCAGTCGCAGGTGTTCGCCGTGGAAAGAGAAGCGGTACTCGAAGGCTTGCGCGAAGGCATGACGTGGATCGCGCTGAAGACGACGCGGACTATCGGGGCGTAACAGCGCACCGTGCTCGAGCGTCGCGATGAGTGTCTTCAGATTCCGCTCGTCGGATCGACACGTGTCGCGGGATCGCTTTCGACGACGCTGCGCGTCGCTTCCCAGTACGGTTCGCGATGATAGAACTGATGGACCGACGTCCCCCATGCGCGATCGGCCATCGCCGGCCAATGGTCCTTGTCGAAGCCCGGCGAGCTTTTCACCTGCTCGGCCGTGGCGTCCAGCTGGAAGCACTTGCGGTCCGTGTCGAGCGTCAGCGAACGCCACGGGATCGCGTGCAAGGTCCCGCCGATGCCGAGAAAAGCGCCCTCCGTCAGCACCGCATACGCGATGCGGCCGCTGCGCACGTCGAGCATGATGTCGGAGATTTTGCCGAGGTCCTGGCCATCGGAAGAGATCACCTTGTTGCCGTCGAGCGTCGCGGCGGCCATGACCTCGGGTCCGGGACCGTCGCCGACGCCGGCGCCGGCGATACGTGCGCCGGCGCTGGGCTGTACGGGAGTCGCGGAGGCGTTCGGGTCGAGAGGATCGAGCGGGTTCATGTCGAAACTCCTGATTTCCACGGAATACCTGCCGTTCGCAAGACCCGTACCCGAGACCGGATTCGAAGACTAGAATAAAAACACGCCGTGTCGAGACGGCTGCGCTGCGCCCGGATAGGGGGAGCGATCATGCGTTGTGGAATCGTTGGTCTATGCACTGGCGTGGCGGGCGTATGTGTGTTGTCTGGCTGCGTCTATTACGGTCCTTACTCGTACTATCCGGGAGCCGGTGGCTATTACGCCTGCACCAGCGCCACTGCCACTGGCCCCGCGCAAGCATCGTCTGGCAACGCGCCTGTGCCGGCGAGCGGTACGGCGGCCGCGAATCCGGCGCCAAACGACTTGCCGTTGTCGGGACAGAATTGCACGTACGTCGCGGTACCTGCGCCTGCTTATTACGGCTATCCCGGGTATTACGGTTATCCGGGCTATTACGGTTATCCCGGCTATTACGGCTATCCCTATGGCTATTCATGGCCGGGCTACTACGGATGGTGGGGACCGTCAGTGGTGATCGGAGGCTACTGGGGCGGTGGCTATGGCCATGGCGGCTATTACGGCCACTGGCACGGAGGACATGGCGGGCACTGGCATTGAGCAGCCAGCACGCCAGCCAACTACGAAAACGTCTCCGGATAAAGATCCTCGCTCATGTCGAGATTGCCAGTCTGCGCGTAGATCAGCGGGTCGCCGTCCGCGCCGGCTAGCGCGCCATCGACGACGCGCCCAACTATCAGCCGATGATCTCCCGCCTCGATGTCGCCGGTCACCCGGCAGTCGAAATGCGCGAGCGCATCGAGCAGCAGCGGCGCGCCGGTCACGTCGGTACGCCAGCTTGCGGTGAACGCATTGCGGCGCTCGCCGTCCGCTACGCCGATCACATACACACCCGCAGTCAAATGCCGGAAAAGCTGCGCGATCCAATTGCTCATAGGGCCTCCTGGATAAAATTTCGGCGCGTGTTGCATGCCTGTGCGGCTGCTCCGGAAGATGCAAAACTTAAATATTGAATCGATATAAACATATCGAAATAGAATGAATCTCAGCGCGGTTGTTCGTCGCTAATGCGCTCTTCGGTCCAGACCCGCGCAAGCAGACGTGACGCGGTGCACGCCTGTGGGACGAATTCAGGCTATCACCGGGCTATGCAAACGATAAATATTATATTTAGCTAAAGACATAGAGCGT
This sequence comes from Paraburkholderia sp. RAU6.4a, assembly GCF_050435625.1. Classification (NCBI taxonomy): domain Bacteria; kingdom Pseudomonadati; phylum Pseudomonadota; class Betaproteobacteria; order Burkholderiales; family Burkholderiaceae; genus Paraburkholderia; species Paraburkholderia sp. RAU6.4a. The sequence goes on along the minus strand of NZ_JBNDKQ010000001.1, from coordinate 69,554 downwards.
GCATGTTCGGGGCGACCAAAAGCTTTGCACCAAGCGAGTGCGGCCGGCACGAGTGCGTGCACCGATTGGCACTTTCATCGGCTCAAAATAGAGCACTCCTGTTTCTCTTATAGGGACGTAAAAAAATCTTCGCGATAATCCCGCTATTCACCTGAAGAATGAGAGCGTATTGCCGATAACCAGTTATGTCCGGTACTGCGTTTCGCGTCGGTATGGCCTTGTGTTATAGCGCGCGCCAAAGCGGTGATGTACCTGCTTATCCGTTCGGGTTCTTACATTCTCAACAAAGCGAACTATGAATTTCGGCAATATGAAACTCGGCGCCAAGCTGATCAGTGCGTTCATCCTGGTTTCGATCATCAGCGCTGTTGTCAGCGGGATCGGCCTGCACAACATGGCGGAGATCAGTGCGAACGCAGACAAGACGTATCGGCAGGACCTTGTCGGGCTCAACCTGATACAGCAGGCTAACGCCGACGTACTGCGAGTCGGCACCTATCTGCGCAACGCGGTTCTGGCCACGACGGCCGCACAGCGCGCTGGCTCGCTCGATCAAGCTGACAAGGCCTTTGCCTCGTCACGCGAGCACCTCAATCAGGCGGAGCCGCTCGTCTATACCGACAAAGGCAAGGCTACGTTCGCCGACCTCGATCAAGGTTGGCAGGACTACATCCAGGCCTTCAATGAAATGAAAGGCAAGATCAACGCGGCGGCGTTAGGGGACCGGGACAGCCTGACCGAATACATGCTGGGCGAGTACCACCACAAAGGCTTCAAGACCCTCGTGCTGATGGGCAATCTGGTTGCCCTGAAACAGGCCGACGCGCAACGGACAGCTGAAGCCAACGATGCCGTGTACGAGGAAGGTCGAACTTTGATGCTGGTCTTCGTGGCGATGTCCGTGTCGATCGGCGTGGGAATCGGCATATGGATGATGCGTAGCGTAACGCGGCAACTGGGTACGGAGCCGGCGACGGCTGCTGCTGTGGCCAGAAGCGTGGCGGCCGGCGACCTGAACATCAGTATCGCCCTGCGGCCCGGCGACACGAACAGCCTGATGGCGTCGCTCAAAGCCATGTGCGACGCCCTGGTGCGGGTCGTATCAGAGGTGCGCGAGAACGCCGAAGGTGTCGCGACTGCGAGTGCGCAGATCGCACAAGGCAATCTGGATCTGTCGAGTCGCACGGAGCAACAGGCGGCGTCGCTCGAAGAAACGGCTTCCAGCATGGAGGAACTGACTGCGGCGGTCCGCCACAACACGGACAATGCAACCCAGGCTGCCACGCTCGCGGGTACCGCCTCGAGCGTCGCGCAACATGGCGGCGAGATCGTCGGGCGCGTGGTTGAGACAATGCGTGACATCTCCACCAGCTCGGCCACGATGTCCGAGATTATCGGCGTCATCGAAGGCATCGCCTTCCAGACCAACATCCTCGCGCTGAACGCAGCGGTCGAAGCGGCCCGCGCGGGAGAACAGGGGCGGGGCTTCGCTGTCGTTGCGGGTGAAGTCCGCACGCTCGCGCAGCGCAGTGCGACTGCCGCGAAGGAAATCAAGGAGTTGATCTCCGACTCTGTCAGCCGGGTGGAGGCAGGCTCGATGCTCGTCGAAGAAGCGGGCGGTGCGATCAAGGAAATCGTGCAGTCAGTGAAGCGCGTGACCGACATCGTGGGCGAAATCTCGTCGGCATCGAGCGAGCAAAGCACCGGTATCGAACAGGTCAATCAGGCAGTCAACCAGATGGACCAGGTCACACAGCAAAACGCTGCGCTTGTCGAAGAGGCGTCGGCGGCGGCCCAGACAATGGCCCGGCAAGCGGAAAGCCTGCGCAAGACGGTCGCTTTTTTCAAGGTCGATGGCGAGAAGGCTGCTTCATCGCGAGCGACGACGCAAGCGGCAGTACCGCAACGGACGGCCCTGAACCGTGCCCCGTCCTCTGCTGTAACACCGGCAAAGGTTGCGAGGAGACCAGTCCCCTCTTCAGAAGGTCCGCTAGTCGTCGCCGCCGCGACTGAGACGGACTGGCAGAAATTCTGAGCGATTCCGACCGGTTCAGGGTGCTGGATGACGTCGATTCATACCGTCGGCGCGAGCCAGCCCCGCGGGAGTCGAGCGGGCGAAGATCCGCGATACACGTGCGCCGGATGGCTATCAATGCGGCGCGGCGACTGCCTCAGGCACGCAGGCAGCGTGGATGATCAACAGTGCAGCCAGGGCGTGTGATTGTGGACGGAGACACCCGGGCCCGCCGGTCAAGCGGGTTCGAGGAAATAGCGCGATGCGCGACTGCACTCGACGTGCAGCGCCTTGAATGTCGTCTCGCCGTCTCCGCGCACTGGCCATCGCCGATCTCGTCTCGCGCCGCTCCGACATGCAGCGTGACGGGCAGATGCGCAGCGGTGAGATTCGATTAACGGTAACTCGTGAGATCGTAATCAAAACTATGGGATCAAACGCTCCGCTCAATGTCTCGACAATGGTTGTGAACTCGTTGGAGTCCGCCGGAATAGACCACGTGTTCCTGGTCCCGGGAAAACTGATCTATCCGCTGCTGGACGCAATCGACAACTCCCCTTTGATTCGCGGAATCGTAGGCGCTCATGAGACTGGCAGTGCTTTCATGGCCGATGGCTATGCCCGCGCCAGCCGGAAATTCGGCGTTTGCGCAGGGATTTCCGGCCCAGGCACGATGAATTTCGTGCCCGGCATGGCGGCCGCTCACGCAGACCGGATTCCGATGCTCTATATTGCCGGCGGGATCTCGTCGCACGCGGAAGGCAAAGGGGCGTTCCAGGATGCCACGCCCGGAGGCATTTTTGAAAGCGGCGTGGTCAGAAGTCTGGTGACGGATATCGTCGAGCTAAAGAACAAGGAAAATACTCAGGCCGAGATGCGTCGTGCGATCGAAGGGTTGAACTGGATGCGTCGAGCGCAGTCATTCATCAGTATCCCCGTAGACGTTCAAAAGCAGGATGTCCTGCCCGGTCAGGACGTGGCACGGCAACCCTACGCTCACCGCGAATTTAACGCATGCGAAGTGCCCGCGAACCGCGCCGCTCTCGATGCCCTGTGCGATCAGTATCTGTTTCAGTCGAAGAGAGTCGCGTTTCTGGTCGGAAGTCGCGGCAATGATGCGGAAACTGCAAAGCTTCTTCTCGAGGTTGCCGAAGGCTTTCACATTCCAGTCGCAACGACACTATCGGGAAAAGGTGCATTTCCTGAGCAACATGCCCTTGCACTAGGTGTGTACGGATTTTCAAGTCATTCGCGCGCTGCACGGGTGATCAACTCCGACGAACTTGATGTACTAGTCGTGTTCGGTAGCGACCTGAACCAGCGAGACAGCATGAACTGGAGCAGGAGGCTGACAGGGGGGAAGGAGCTATTCATCTTTGATGACAGCTTCGATTCACCGGCGATGGGGCACATTTCGCGTCAAGGAATCTTCTCCGGAATTTCTGCGAGCTTCCGGTTGCTGGCTCAGAAAGCCGCGGACAACCCTCCCGGGCTGCCGCAAGCACTGCAAAGAAGAAAGGGGTGGATTGCCGAGATCAACGAGACCCCCCTGTACGACCACCGGTTCGAGCAGTTAGGAGACCGAGTTTCCAGCGGTGACGAAGCGCTATATCCTGGAGACGTAGTTAAGCACTTGTGCCGGATTCTGCCGAAGGACAGCAACGTCGTGGTGGATTCCGGAGCCCACCGCATCTTCATGGCCCATTACTGGCTGTCGTCAGGTAAGGGCAACTACTTTTCGTCGAGCTCGCTCGCCCCGATGGGCTGGGCCATCGCAGCCGGAATCGGCGTCAAGCTTGCGGCCCCAGAACGCCCGTGTGTCGTGGTGACCGGCGATGGGTGCATGATGATGCACGGCATGGAGATTCAGACCGCGGCTCGATACCGAGTCAAGGTGATCTATGTGGTTCTGAACAACGCCGCACATGGCGCAATCCATATCGACGCTATCAGGAGTGGTTCGATTTCAGAGCAGTTCACGAAATTGCCCTGCCATAGCTGGTCGGCTTTTGCATCATCGATCGGTGTGGCCGCGCGCGCGGTTGAGCGCATCGACGAGCTTGATGGTGTATTGAGTGAAGCTTGTCAATATGACGGCCCCTTTCTGATCGAAGTCATCACCGGAGTTTTTCCCGCGCCGAACCGGTACTATGCAGAAGCCGAAGCCTGTCCGTGAGATTCCATCCTTCAACGCGACAAAGCCAACCGCATTGCTGAACGACGCCGCAATCAGACTGTCTGAACGCCGCGCCGCAGTTGTCAACGAAATGTCATTCGAACCGCCTAAGTTTAGACGTTCGAGCCGATGGCAAGGCTCGACGCGGCGATGGGCACGCCGGGCCTGCGGAATGCGCAAGAGAGGGATCGCGGCGCGTAGCTTGCTGCAACCATTGAACCGGTCAGTCAATCTCGTGGAGGCAAACCATGCTGTTCAAACGAGGAATTGCAGTTCTTGCCGTTGCTCTACCGCTTGCGGCCGCGCAAGCGCAAACCGTCAACATCACCGGCGCGGGCAGCACTTTTGCGGCCCCGATCTATAACAAGTGGGCTGACGCCTACCAAAAGGCGGGAGGCGGCAAGGTCAACTACCAAGGCATCGGTTCAGCGGGCGGCATCAAGCAGATCATCGCGAAGACCGTTGATTTCGCAGGTTCCGATGCGCCGATGAAGGACGACGAACTGGCGAAGACTGGCCTGTTCCAATTCCCGACCGTGGTCGGCGGCGTCGTGCCGGTTGTGAACCTGCCCGGCGTGAAGCCGGGTCAACTCATTCTGTCGGGCGCCGTGCTTGGCGACATCTATCTGAACAAGATCAAGAAATGGAACGATCCGGCGATCGCCGCGCTGAATCCGGGTATGAAGCTGCCAGATACGGACATCGCCGTGGTGCGCCGCGCCGACGGTTCGGGCACGAGCTTCATCTGGACGAACTTTCTGTCGAAGGTGAACCCGGAGTGGAAGTCGAAGATCGGCGAAGGCACGACGGTGAACTGGCCGACCGGTACGGGCGGCAAGGGCAATGACGGCGTTGCCGCGTTCGTGCAACGCCTGCCGGGCGCGGTCGGTTACGTCGAGTGGGCATATGCGAAGCAAAACAACATGATCTACACCAGCCTGAAGAATTCGGCCGGTATCGTGGTTGCGCCGAAGACCGAAACCTTCAAGGCGGCCGCCTCGGGCGCGGACTGGAAGACGACCTTCTACCAGATCCTGACGAACGAGCCCGGCAAGGACGCGTGGCCAGTCGTCGGCGCGACCTTCGTGCTGCTGCATGCGACGCAGGACAAGCCGGCGCAAGGCGCGGCAACGCTGAAGTTCTTCGACTGGGCGTTCAAGAACGGCGGGCAGGCTGCCAGCGATCTCGACTACATTTCGCTGCCGGATTCGGTCGTGTCGGAAATCCGCGCGCAATGGAAGACCAAGGTCAAGGACGCGTCGGGAAAACCGGTGTTTCAGTGAAGGCCTCGATGCCACCCGCCTCAAACAGCTTGTAATCGATCATGGACGAAGTCAATTGACGCAGGTCAATTGACTGACGCATCGAGGCGGGTAACGTGTGTGTGACGGTCCTTTATCACCGCACGCTCGGAGCAAGCCGTGGTCACGCGCAACGTCGAGGATGTCATCAGGCAGATTGCCGCCGCTACCGACACTCCTGAGGAAACGGTCTCGCAGATGTACGCGCAGACGTGGATTGAATACAGCGAAGGTGCACGAATCACGGACTACCTGACGGTGCTGGTCGCTCGTCGTGTGCGGGACGACCTGCGTAGGCGGCAAGTACGGGATTCGCTGGTATCTCTCGGACAAGCTGACTAATATTCTGCGTGTGGGCTCACCACGGTTCACGCGACTCCGGTCGGATTGCGGGCCGATGGCGTCCAACTTCCGCGGAAGGGGGACATATGACACCATTGTCATTAAGTCGTCCGATACTGCGCGCACTCTATCGCCGACATCCGTCTCAACACATCTCACCCTTCATCGCTGGATTGTCGTTGGCGCACGCGGCCTTTGCCGGTGGCGTGCTTCCGCAGGGCGGGCACTATGTTGCCGGGGCGGGAACCATCGCCGGTCAGGGCAACGTGATCACCGTCAAGCAGCCGAACTCGACTCGCGGCGTGATCGACTGGAGCAGCTTCTCGATCGGCAAAGGCAGCGCCGTCAACTTCGACAACGGTTCGGGCGCAACGCTCAATCGCGTGACGGCCTGCGCGCCTTCCGCGATTCTCGGCAGCCTGAAGGCAACTGGCAGCGTGTATCTGATCAACCCGCAAGGCATCGTGGTGGGTCGTAGCGGGACTATCACTACCGGCGGACGATTCGTTGCTTCAACACTCGATCTGCCGAATACACCCTTCGTGAATGGCGGGACGCTCACGCTCACGGGCACATCGAATGGCAATGTAGTGAATCTCGGCAACATCAGTTCCAGCGGAGGCGATGTTTTCCTGATTGCACGCGGTGTCGTGGTCAATGCGGGCTCGGTCAGCGCACCGAACGGCACCGCGGAATTCGTCACGGGGCAGCAAGTGGCGTTGCTCGAATCGTCGGGCAGCAGGCAGGTATTCGTGCAGATAGGCAGCACAGGGACCGTGATAGATCGCGGTGCCACGCAAGCCGCGCAGATCAATCTGGAAGCGGCCGACGGGAATATCTATGCCCTTGCAGGTGGTGGCTCGCGTATCCGCGCGACGGGCACGGCGATGCGTGGCGGTCACATCTGGCTGGTCGCCGACAACGGGCACGTTACGCAGCAAGGCACGATCGCCGCAACGAATGCCGACGGCAGCGGCGGCACCGTCGATACGCTTGCCGACACACTCACGCTGGCGCATGGCGCCCGCGTCCGAGCAGGGCTTTGGAACGCGTCGACGCCAAACTTCACGATCGATCGCGGCACAGCCGACGCCTTCATGCGCAGTCTGAACGCCGGCACGTCCGTCGATGCAACCGCGACCGGCACGAACGGCGCAAGCGGCGACATGACGGTTGCGTCGAATCTCAACTGGCGAGGACCGGCGTCGTTATCGCTCGCGGCTTTTGGCAACGTGACGATCGCACCTGCGACGACGCTCAGGAGCACCGGCAGTGGCAACCTGAGTTTGCGGGCCGACGTGACGGGCATCGACAACGCAGCCAGCGTGACCAACCGCGGCACGATCGACTGGTCGGTAAGTACCGGTTCGGTGAGTTCGTTCTATGACATGAACGGCAGCTACAGCCCAGGAATCATCCGCTCGAATACCGCGTGGACTGCCGCGCCCTATAGCGGTCTTCTCACGCAAGTGACCGGCTACAAGCTCGTCAATTCGCTTTCCGACCTGCAGAACATATCGCTCGATCTGACCGGCAACTATGCGCTCGGCAAGGATATTGACGCGAGTGCGACGAATCTCTCTTCCACCCCCTCCGGCGGCGTCGACTTCATCTCGCTCGGCAGCGCGGCAACACCTTTTTCAGGCCAGTTCGACGGCATGGGACATGTGATCGACCACTTCAGTCAGCAGGAGTATTACTCGCCGTCGGGTACCCGGTCGCTTGGCCTGTTCGGCGAAATCGGGAGCACGGGCGTCGTACGCAACGTCGGCATGACGAACAGCGAGCTTACGGCCTTCTTCGACATTTCGTTCAACGATCCCATCTCTGTCACGTACGGCATACTGGCCGGCCGGAACCAGGGGTTGATCACCTACGCGTATACGACCGGCCTGCGTACGTCGCCCCACTATGGGAACGTTCCGATCGGCGGTTTGGTGGGCACCAATGATGGTCTCATCGAGCGCTCGTGGAGCAGCGCTTCAGTGAATGATGCCGGCGAGGCAGGGGGGCTCGTCGGCGTCAACACCGGCCGGATCGTTCAATCATTTACTACCGCGGATGTTAGCGGAGATGTGCGGATGGAACCGGGCGGACTCGTCGGCATCAACAGTGGCACGGTGTCACAGTCTTATGCCGCCGGCAGGGTGTTAGGGCTTTTTGCGGCTGGCGGATTGGCGTTCGCGAATAGCGGCGTGATCGAGCAGTCGTTCGCGGTTGGTCCGGTGCTAGGACCTTCCTACCAAGGCCCGGGCTACGGCACTTACGGGGGAATCGTGGCATACGGCGCCAGCGGAACGATTGCAGGCAATGTCTACTGGGACAAAGAGACGACGACACGTACGGTGAGCACTGGAGACGTGTCGCAACTGCCCGCGTCAAACGGGTTCACGACTGCTCAAATGAGCAACCCGGCGAGCTTCGACGCATCGTGGGATTTCAGTCCAACCGGCGCGTGGGTCATGCCTGCCGGCGCGACCCACCCCATCCTGCGCTGGCAACTCGGCCAGTAAGCGCTGCTGTGAGGCCGCGGCAGCAGTACCGACGCGCGCCCGTGAACGTGCCCTGATAGCTCGGCTCGTCCTTGCGTCTGACGATCAGGCGCGCAATGTGCTCGGAGATAGACCCGTTGATCGCTTTTGCGGCGAGGGCGTCGTGTGCACCGCGCCATGCGCCGCTAGGAGTGCTGTCAGCGGATCATCGGAGCGCACGGTAAATCTAGCAGCGCGGGCAACCGGCGCCATTGGCCGGAACCACAAGGAGAAATCGATGACCCTGCTCATCTATCTGGTCGGATGGATCATTTTCATTGGCGGCGTCGCGTGGGGATTGATGGTGCTGCATGTCGCGCAGCACATCATCGCAATCGTGGCCGTGATCCTGCTCGGCATTGCGGTGATTACGGGCGCCACGCGTGCGCGTAATCGCGATCGGTCGTCATAGCCTTTGGCGTTTGCCTGTCGGATCCATCAGGTGGGAACGCTCATCACACGCCACGCCACGCCACGCTCGCGATGTACCATGTCTGCGTGAAATCTCGCGCTGGATATCGTGGAGTACATCATGGGAAGCGCATGGAAACGCCGCTTCAAACTGTTTATCCAGCGTTTCTGGCAGCCAACCAGCGCGTGCATGACCTGTATGCCGGGGAGCTGGGGCAACATCATGAGCCTCACGCACTGGGCGATCGCATTCAAAACCGGGCTGCTCACCGGTGTGCTCGCCCTGCTGCTCACCTTCACGCCGGCGGCGAAGTGGTACGGGAATCGCTATAGCAACGCACTGCTCGTCGGTTGCCTGACCGCTATCGGCGATGCCTACTCTCATTTGAGCCAGTACCGCTTTCATGTTCTCGAACACGTCGCGACGGGGGTCATGTCAGGCCTGTTCGCGCTCGCTGCGTCGTACCTGTTCGAGGACCGCGCGCGCCGCATACGCGCGGCGTGGTCGCGCTTGTTCGGATAATAAGACTTCGATCTCGAACATCGTGAGACCTCACGATGGGTGTTGCGCGTGACACGTTCGTGCCTGGATACATCGCGGTGAATTGTTCGCGTCAGTGCGGTGACGAAAGCAGTTTGAAGCGCTTCCACAGCTTCTTCAATGTCTGATGATCGGCAGCGACGCGTGACGCGAGGAAGCCGCGTGCGAAGGCCGCGCCCGAGGCTGCTTCCGGCGACGTTTTCAACAACGACTTCAGAAGCTGATCGGCGACGACGGCATCGTTGCGCCAGCCGAGATCATCCTGAAGCGCGGTGAGCGCGTCGACATAATGGCGAACGGCCTGCTTCGGGCATAGCGACGCAAAGAACTCGGTGGCGTATCGAACTTTTTTCGCCGCGATGCGGGCGCGGTGACGACGGTGATCGTCCAGATCGGCCAAACCCTTGCCACGTTTGATCAGTTTCTTGTGCCGACGACGCAGGACATCGGCGGCGAATGACTTCACCGGGCCGCTGATTGCGTTGCGCTGTTCGTCGGACATCTCATCTCGCCAACCTTTGCGGTTCACCCAAAGCGCGAACTGGAGCGCGAGCCGCGTGTAGCGAACCGACTCGACCGCGGCAGCAGCGCGCTGCCGGTTGTTGACGGCAATCTGCTCGCACGCCTCTCTGACGGGCCGGATCTCGTCCGCATTGCCGTCGGCGCCGGCATGGTCGAGCGTCGATCCCGCAAGCACTTCCCAGTCGCGCGCGCCACCGAGTTCCGAGGCAATCCAGCGCAACTCCTCGTCGAATCCGGACGAGGCGGGGATGACCTTCGCAAACAGGTCGAGAGCCGAACGCAAGCGACGAAGTCCCACGCGCATCTGATGGACGCTCGATGGATCGTGGCCCGACACGACGCCCCGTTCATTCGCGTGGACCTGGTCCAGACAGTTGCGCACAATCACGCAGAACGCATCCTCGACCGAATCGCGTTTGTTCAGTCGCACTGGTTGCGCTTTCACCGCCTCGCTGTGCTCGTCAATGAGCAGTGCATACCCGACATCTGCCTTGCTGCGATGATCGATACGCAGCGGCACAGTTTCGAGCATTTCCAGCGCGACGCGGTACAGCATATCCGGATTGCCCTGTTTCAGTTCCAGTTCCACCGCGGCGATCTGCACTGATCCCGAATCCGCTTCGACGCTTCCTTCGTCGAGAGCAAGCTCGAGTTCGTCTCCGGACGGCTGGCGCAGCACAAACGCTGACCGGTTGATCCGCGTGACGAACACCGGCTTCAGTTGGGCCGCAACGGTCTCGTCGCGAATCAGCTTTCCGCAGTCGCTGTCGTCGGGGATCTGGTCGTACAGCAGCGTTAGATCGGGCGCGTCGGTATTCACGGGCATCTCGAACTCGTCCCGGTCGAACAACCCCGCCTTGGCCGATCCTTCGCGCTTCAGCGTCTGGATTTTGTCGTTGCCGACGGTGCGCACGCGCAGCGAAGTCCCGCACCAGTGAAATGAAAAATCGGGCGTGTCGAAATAGGTGCTCGTCAGCAGGTGAGGCGTTCCCGCTGTGGCTTCTGATTGCGCAAGCATCGACGCGTTACGGAATTTGACGAGATCTTCCGTCGCAACGCGCAGCTTCAGTTCCCGTTCCATGCTGCCTCCGAATTGAGCACCGGACTGTCAGACTACACCGGATTGGCTGGACCGCGTCGCGGCCGATCGTCCCCAGTGGCCTCAGATAAAAGTTGGACACGGAAAAAGTGGATGAGACGGTGGACGAGCCTGGCGCGAATGCCTGTACACGTTGGGACATCTTGATTAGGAAATGATCATTTCCTATAATCGCCGTATGACTACACGCAACCATGCTGCCAGACAGCCACGTGCTCCAGGTCGTCCACGCGAATTCGACATGGACGTCGCGCTGGACGGCGCAATCCAGATTTTTCGTGAGCGCGGTTATCAAGGGACGTCTCTTGGCGACCTTGGGTCCGCGATGGGGCTCACCGCCGGCAGTATCTACAAGGCGTTCGCCGATAAGCGAGCGGTATTCCTTGCCGCGCTCGAGCGCTACATCCACCTACGAAATGGCCAGTTGCAGAGCCTGCTCGACGCGGAGCAGACCGGCCGCGACAAGGTACGGGCCATTCTGCGGTTTTATGCTGAGTCTGCAATTGGCGAAGAGGGCAAGCGAGGCTGTCTCGTAGTCGGAAGTGCAGTCGACCTGGTGGCCTTCGATGATGAGGTCGCGAGTCACGTGGTCGCGTCTTTGCAGCGAACGGAGCGTCTGTTGTGTCGTTTGATCCGAGTGGGCCAGACAGACGGTTCGATCGCGTCCGCCGTGGATCCGGACGCTACCGGCCGCGCACTGCTGAGTCTGACGCAAGGTTTCAGGGTCGTCGGCAAAGTCGGGCGATCCCGGGCACACATGATGGCGGCGGCGGATCAGGCCATGCGTCTGCTGGACTAAGCACAGCAAGACATAGCATCGCATGACCTCCGCGTGCCGCTCGCCCTATTAGGAAATGTCCATTTCCTAACATCATCCGCCAATGAGAAAAGCCGCTCAACGGTGTCATCCCCCAACCCAGAGGAGTTTCGTTCGTGAAAACACATCACTCGCCGGTGCCATCAGGGAGTTCCGGATTCGTAAGCACGTTGCCAGTAGCAAGGCCCGTTGCGGGGTTAGCAGGATTCGAGCACAAGTTCGCAACCGCAGACGGACTGAGGCTGCACTACGTCACCGGTGGAAACCCACAGGGCGACGTGGTCGTGTTGCTCGCGGGCTTTCCCGAGAGCTGGTTCGCGTGGCGCAAAGTGATGGGGCTGCTTGCAAAGACCTACCGAGTCGTCGCACCGGACCTTCCCGGACAAGGTGATTCGGATCGTCCGATGGACGGCTACGACACACAAACCCTTGCGAGCCATGTTCACGGTTTGCTCCAGCAACTGGGGATGACCCGGTACTTTCTTGCTGCACACGACATTGGAGCGTGGGTGGCTTTTCCTTACGCCGTAATGTTCGGCGACGAGATCCGGCGACTCGCGCTGCTGGATGCGGGGATCCCCGGCGTGACGTTGCCTGATGCGTTGCCGAGCGCGCCCGAGCGTGCATGGCGCACCTGGCATTTCGCATTTCACGGGCTACCGGACCTGCCGGAAGTGCTGCTCGCCGGCAAGGAACGTGAATACCTCGACTGGTTTTTGCGGCGAAAGGCGGCCAATCCCGATACTTTCACTGACGCCGATATCGATGAATATCTACGCATTCTCAAGAAAGACGGCGGCTTACGCGCGGGCCTTGCGTATTACCGGGCCGCGCATGTGTCCGCCCAACAGAATGCAGAACTGAAGCAACGAGGCATGCTCGACCTGCCACTGCTGACGCTCGGTTCCGATCAAGGTTCCATCGCCGATATGGCAACACCTTTGAGAGCCTTTTTCACCGACGTCAAAGGCCGCATCATTAGTCACTGCGGGCACTTCATTCCAGAAGAACAACCGCGCGCGGTCGCCGACGAACTCACTGCGTTCTTTGGAAGCGCAGAGGGGTAACGGGGCTACGGGGGCGCAAGATGCCGCGCATGGCTCAGGCGCTGCGGGCGTGCTGTAGGACGATCCATGCGGACCACACAAGCAACGCAATGCCGAGCGGCTTGCCGATGGAGCTGCCCCAGCGGAAATTCTTCTCGGCCGACATGATCGCGCCGAGCGCCAGCATCCAGCCGACGCTGCCAGTGCCGACCGCGAACATCAGCAGCATCAGGGCCCAACAGCAGCCGATGCAGAAAGCGCCGTGACTGATGCCGAGCGCAAAGCTCTCGCGGCGCGCGCTCCTGCCGCGCCAATGCTCGGTGATGAACATCAGCGGCGAGCGGCATTTGTCGAGACATCGGTGCTTGAGGCTGCTGAACTGATAAAGGCCCGCGAGCGCGACGATCGCGGCGCCGATCAGCCAGCCGTTTGCAAGCAAGCTCGCAGACTGGTCCGCGATCAGATGGAGCGCCGCGTCGAAGCCGTGCGCGAGCACGCCGAACAGCGCCCACATCGTCGCATAACCGACGATCAGAAGCGCCATCAGCGTGCGCCGGTTGGCGCGCGCGACGGTCATCCGCCGGAACGTGTCGAAGAGCGGGAAGGCGGTCGGCAGCATCATGGCCGCGATCATCAGCAGCCATGCGACGCTGTGCAGCAATGCCGCAATCGTGAGGCTCGCGCCGGGCACCTGACGGCATATCGCGCCGACGAGCGGCAGTTCGGCCCAACTCGCATGATGCAGAAAACGCGCATAGGGCCCCGCGTCCCATATCCATAACGCGATCCACGCGCTGCCCGTCAATGCGACGAAGAGCGGCGCGAACAGCCGCGAGCGTGCGAGCATCTTCACGACGCGAAGCTGAACGATCCCTGAATGGCGTTATGTCCGGTCAAGGCGAGGTCGAGATCGAGCTTTTCGTGCCGCAGGCGGAATGAGTTCGCCTTGCCGACGAAAGCAGGGGAGCCGGGTATCGTCGAAAAGATGCTTTCGACCAGTTTGGTCGGCTCGCCGGTTGGGCCGCGATAGGGCTCCAACTCGGCCTCGATGGCTTCGCCGACTTTCATCCTGCCCTTGCCGTCGACGACCGCGTATTCGATCGGCGCGCGTTCCACGGACACGACTTCGCCGATCAACTGCACGAGATCCGCGATGGGGCCACCGCGCTCGCCACGGTGCACGCTAACCAGGGCATCGAATTGCGCGTCGCTCGCGCGCTCGTCGACGAACATCGCGACGCGCCAGCCGCCTTTGAGCACGTTGCCGGGAATGAACGCCGCGAACGCGATCGTCAGGCCCGATACATCGACGCCGTCGATCATGCCTTGCTCGTAGTGGTATGCAAGCGCGCTGCGGCAAATGCCGTTATCGGGATCTTCTCCGATCCAGCACGGACACAGCACCTTGCATTCACACACTTCGAGGATGCTGCCCATCAGTTGATAGCTCATTCACGCCTCCGCTGCCGGTTGGATCCGGCCGGGAAGAACATCGCCGGACATCCTCTGTTGTAGCCGTTAAGCGGGCAGTAATCAAAGTGTTCGGGCGCTGCGAATGATTGAAGCGGCTTACACAGTCGGTGCTTTTGCGGTGCAGGAGGGGCGCAACTCTTATATAAGACATAAGACATTTGACCTTGCATGGGTATTGCAATTAAAATCGCGATCGAAGCAGTGCCCGGCACAGCTTGGAGTGCCTTAAAAGCCTTTCCCTGAAACGCAAATACCAGCAGGTCCCCCATGCTTGAAAATTTTCGTGCTCACGTGGCCGCGCGCGCCGCGCTCGGCATTCCTCCCCTGCCGCTGACGGCTCAGCAGACCGCCGAGCTGGTCGAACTCCTGACGAACCCGCCCGCTGGCGAAGAGCAGACGCTGCTCGACCTGATCACCAACCGCGTGCCCGCCGGTGTGGACGAAGCCGCCCGCGTGAAGGCTGGCTTCCTCGCCGCCGTGGCCAACGGCCAGACCGCCTGCGCGCTGATCTCGCGCGCCCGTGCCACCGAACTGCTCGGCACGATGCTGGGCGGCTACAACATCCAGCCGCTGATCGAACTGCTGTCCGACGCCGAAGTGGGCACCGTGGCCGCCGACGCGCTGAAGAAAACCCTGCTGATGTTCGACCAGTTCCACGACGTCAAGGAACTGGCCGACAAGGGCAACGCCAATGCGAAGGCCGTGATGCAGAGCTGGGCCGACGCCGAATGGTTCACGAGCCGGCCGGAAGTGCCGCAAAGCCTGACCATCACCGTCTTCAAGGTGACGGGCGAAACCAATACCGACGACCTGTCGCCGGCCCCGGATGCGACCACCCGTCCGGACATCCCGCTGCACGCACTGGCAATGCTGAAGAACGCGCGTCCCGGTATCACCCCGGAAGAGGACGGCAAGCGCGGCCCGGTCAAGTTCATCGAGTCGCTGAAGGAAAAGGGCCACCTGGTCGCGTACGTGGGCGACGTGGTCGGCACCGGCTCCTCGCGCAAGTCGGCCACCAACTCGGTGCTGTGGTTCACGGGCGAAGACATCCCGTTCATCCCGAACAAGCGCTTCGGCGGCGTGTGCCTCGGCGGCAAGATCGCCCCGATCTTCTACAACACGATGGAAGACGCCGGCGCTCTGCCGATCGAACTCGACGTGTCGCAGATGGAAATGGGCGACGTGGTCGAACTGCGCCCGTACGAAGGCAAAGCCCTGAAGAACGGCGCAGTGATCGCCGAGTTCCAGGTCAAGTCCGACGTGCTGTTCGATGAAGTGCGCGCCGGGCGGCCGCATTCCGCTGATCATCGGCCGCGGCCTGACCGCCAAGGCACGCGAAGCGCTGGGCCTCGCCCCGTCGACGCTGTTCCGCCTGCCGCAGCAGCCCGCCAATAGCGGCAAGGGCTTCTCGCTGGCGCAGAAGATGGTCGGCCGCGCTTGCGGTCTGCCGGAAGGCCAGGGCGTCCGTCCGGGCACGTACTGCGAACCGAAGATGACCTCGGTCGGCTCGCAGGACACCACGGGCCCGATGACCCGCGACGAACTGAAGGACCTGGCGTGCCTCGGCTTCTCGGCCGATCTCGTCATGCAGTCGTTCTGCCACACCGCCGCTTATCCGAAGCCGGTGGACGTCAAGACCCACCAGACGCTGCCGAACTTCATCAGCAACCGTGGCGGCATCGCGCTGCGCCCGGGCGACGGCGTGATCCACTCGTGGCTGAACCGCATGCTGTTGCCCGACACCGTGGGCACCGGCGGCGACTCGCACACGCGCTTCCCGATCGGCATCAGCTTCCCGGCCGGTTCGGGTCTGGTCGCCTTCGCGGCCGCCACCGGCACGATGCCGCTGGACATGCCGGAATCGGTGCTGGTCCGCTTCAAGGGCAAGATGCAGCCGGGCGTGACCCTGCGTGACCTCGTCAACGCGATTCCGCTGTACGCGATCAAGCAAGGCACGCTGACGGTTGCCAAGCAAGGCAAGAAGAACATCTTCTCCGGCCGCATTCTCGAAATCGAAGGCCTGCCCGATCTGAAGGTCGAGCAGGCGTTCGAACTGTCGGATGCTTCCGCCGAGCGCTCGGCCGCCGGTTGCACGGTGCACCTGAACAAGGAACCGATCATCGAATACCTGAACAGCAACGTCACGCTGCTGAAGTGGATGATCGCCCAGGGCTACCAGGATCCGCGCAGCCTGCAGCGCCGCATCAAGGCGATGGAGCAGTGGCTGGCCGACCCGCAACTGCTGTCGCCGGATGCCGACGCCGAATACGCAGCCGTCATCGAGATCGATCTCGCCGACATCCACGAGCCGATCGTGGCCTGCCCGAACGATCCGGACGACGTGAAGACGCTGTCCGACGTAGCCGGCGCGAAGATCGACGAAGTGTTCATCGGCTCGTGCATGACCAACATCGGTCACTTCCGCGCCGCGTCGAAGCTGCTGGAAGGTAAGCGCGACATCCCGGTCAAGCTGTGGGTGGCCCCGCCGACCAAGATGGACCAGAAGCAACTGACCGAGGAAGGCCATTACGGCGTCTTCGGCACGGCTGGTGCGCGTACCGAAATGCCGGGCTGCTCGCTGTGCATGGGCAATCAGGCACAGGTGCGCGAAGGCGCGACGGTCATGTCGACGTCGACCCGTAACTTCCCGAACCGCCTCGGCAAGAACACGAACGTGTACCTCGGCTCGGCGGAACTGGCGGCGATCTGCTCGCGCCTCGGCAAGATCCCGACCAAGGAAGAGTACATGGCCGACATGAGCGTGCTCAACGCCAACGGCGACAAGATCTATCAATACATGAACTTCGACCAGATTGAGGACTTCAAGGAAGTCGCCGACGCTGTGACGATGTAAGTGTGCTGCCGGGCTACGGCGTGTGGTTCGCGTCGTAGCGCCACGAAATGGCGCCGTGGGATGAATGCCTGCGGCGCCATTTTTTTTGCGGCGTTCGAGTCGAGGTCCGCGCGCGGCAGCCTCGCCGGGATCGCAGATTAATCTCAGGGCCTGGCGATAGCCGATCCGCATCGCAAGACAAACCCCGCGACCTGGTCCAACGCGTATCGGGCGCTTGCAAGCTCGTCGGTCGAGCGCTGGAACACGTGATGGAGTCCCTCGTAGATTTCCAACTGCACCGTGTTTCCCCGCTGCGCAGCGGCAGCCGCGTAGCGCCGGGCGTCGTCGAGCAGCAGTTCGTCCGTACCGACCTGAATGGCGATCGGCGGCAGATGTGCGGGAACGTGGTACAGCGGCGACGCGCGTCGGTCCGCGGGATCGGCTGACCCAAGGTACGCGGCCGCGGCATCGGCGAGTATGGGCCGCGTCAAGACCGGGTCGCGGGTCTCCTCACTGCGCGATGACGGGCCCGTCAACGCAAGATCGAGCCACGGCGAAAAAGTGGCCACACAAGAAACGTTCATCGACCGACCTCCATCAGCGCCCAGCGCCGCCAGCGCGAGCCCGCCGCCTGCCGAGTCGCCAACCAGCGCGATGTCGCGAATGCCTGACTGCGCCATCCACCGCAACGCTTCGATCACGGCATCGTATGCCGCGGGAAACGGATGCTCGGGCGCAAGCGGATAGTCGAGAACGAAGGTGTCGATGCCGGCACGCACGGCGATCTGACTCGCCAGGCCGCGATAACCGGTGGCAGACCCGAGTACGAACGCGCCTCCGTGCAGAAAGACGATCGCGCGGCCGGCCACGGCGGATTCGGGGCGAATCCACCAACCCATTACGTCCGCGCTCTCGACTCTTTCAAGATCGACGCCATCCGCTATAGGCGTTTGCGCCGTCATCGCGTCGTAGGCCTCACGCGAGGCTCCGCCGAATTCCGCAAAGAGTCGCTGAGTACGGTCGAGCACCGAGATCGCCGCCTCGCGGTCGTCGTCACTCAAGGGGTGCCGCATCTCGATCAGGTTGGTCTGCTGTACGACGCTCATCATTTGCTCCTTCGTTTAGTGGTGGTCGATGGGCAGACGATATCTATTCCGCCCAGCGTCCAGAAGAAGGCCGAACGGAATACAATCAATTCCATTCCGGAAGTTTTGGGAGGCAAGGAGTGGACCGTCTGGATGCGCTCAAACTTTTCGTCCGCATCGTCGAGAGCGGGAGTTTCGCTGCGGCGGCGCGCGAAATAGGCGTGGGCCAGCCCGCGGTCAGCAAGCAGATCGCGTCGCTCGAACGCCATCTTGGCGCGCAACTGGTCAGGCGCACGTCGCGCAGCATGACGCTGACCGAGACAGGACAATCGGTCTATGAAGCGGGTTTGCGCATCATTGGCGATTTCACGGAGCTCGAATCGTCCGTCGGGCGCGGTCAGGTTTCGCCGGCCGGGATGGTTAGGGTCACCGTGGCGCCGGTTTTTGGCCGGCTGTATGTGGTGCCGCGCCTGCCCGCATTTTTCGCCAGGTATCCGAACGTGTCGGTGGACCTGTCGGCCACGGAGCGAACCGTCAATCTGGTCGAGGAGGGCTTCGACCTTTCGATCAAAAGCGGGCGGCTTGCCGACTCTTCGATGATTGCAAGGCAACTGGCATCGAGCCCAGTCGTTGTCGTCGCAACGCCGGATTACCTCGAAAAACACGGGCGCCCCGAACGGCCACAGGATCTCGCCCGACATGCCTGCGTCGTTTTCGCACCGCTGCGCGAGCCGCGGGTGTGGCGCTTCGAAAACGTCGACGGTCCCGGCTTGCACGTCCCGTCCGGCAATTTTCACACCGGCGACGCGGAACAGATTCGCGCTGCCGTGCTCGCCCATATGGGACTGGTTCAAGCGCCGGCGTGGCTCTTTGCACCGGAGATCGCGAGCGGTGCGGTCGTCAGCCTGTTGCCGGATTTCGCGCCGGCGCCGATGCCCATCCACGCCGTTCATCCTGCCGGCCGACGATTGCCGACCAAGACCCGCGTATTTATCGATTTCGTTTCGGAAATTCTCATGTCTGATCCCGGTCCGGCCTTTGTCCCGGTCAGGACCTAGCGAGTGTTCCGCCGACACCGGATCATGCCGAACAGGGATCGCGGTCCGGCCTTACCGCGCCGCAGCCAATCCCCGGTCGACAAGGCACTTGAGCCGTCCGACAATGCTTGGCGAAACACGGTCGAACGGGCTGCGATCCAGGCGTCTTGTTCCAATGCGGCGTGGGTCCCAGGCGGTCGTCCGCGATTTTTTTGACGCCCCCTGTCCGTCAGCATGCGGCCCGCGCGTCATTGTGATGGCGGCCGATGCAATTCATCCGCCTCAACCCCATGACGGAGGCTCAAATGGAATACCTGTTGATGATCTACTCGGAAGAAAACGGCTGGAACAAGATGACCGACAGCGAGCGGCAGCAAGGCGTTGCCGCCTATCACGCGTACACCGAATCGTTGAAGAAAGCGGGGGCTCTGGTGGGGGCCAACCGGCTGCAGCACACGAACACGGCCACCACGGTGCGGCTCGTCGACGGCAAGCCGCAAGTGCTCGATGGACCGTATTCCGATTCGAAGGAGCAACTCGCCGGCTACTACCTGATCGACGTGCCGAACCTCGACGCGGCGATGTCGTGGGCGTCGCGTTGTCCCGGCGCGGCCCACGGCGTCATGGAGGTGCGCCCGGTCTGGACCGCCCCTTACGAGGCACCCACTGCATGAGTGCCTCCGGCGGCGCCCTGGGCGATGACGGCGACGCGCGTTCGATTGCCGAGGCGGTCGCTCGCCGCAGCTACGGCAAGCTCGTCGCGCTGCTGGCGATGCGCACGCGCGACGTCGCCGCAGCCGAGGACGCGCTCGCCGACGCATTCGCGGCCGCGCTCGCGGACTGGCCGGAGCACGGCTGTCCCGCGAGTCCTGAAGCGTGGCTGATGACGGTTGCGCGCCGCCGGGCGATTGACGGCGCGCGTCGCCGCCAGGTTGGCGACGACGTGGCGAACCAGTTGATGATCCTCGCCGACGAGATCGACGAGAGTGAGGCAGGCGCGTTGCCCGACCGGCGGCTTGCGCTGCTGTTCGCGTGCACGCACCCTGCGCTCGAGGCCGCGATTCGTACGCCGCTGATGCTGCAAGTGGTGTTGGGGCTGGAAGCGAAGATGATTGCGTCGGCGTTCCTGATGTCGCCCGCCGCGATGAGCAAACGTCTCGTGCGGGCGAAGAGCAAGATCCGCGAAGCAGGCATTCCGTTCAGCGTGCCCGAGCGCGAGGAGCTGCCGGGCCGGCTCGACGCGGTGCTCGAAGCGGTCTATGCGGCGTATGCGGAAGGTTGGACGGACCCGGTCGGCGGCGATACCGAGCGACGCGACCTCGCGGACGAGGCGCTGTATCTCGCGCAACTGCTCGTCGAATTGCTTCCCGACGAACCGGAAACGTTGGGCCTGCTCGCGCTGATGCTGTTTGCACAGGCGCGACGTGATGCGCGACGCGATGCGGCTGGCGACTACGTGCCGCTGTCGGCCCAGGACCCTGCAACGTGGAACGCGCCGATGATCGACGCGGCGAACGCACTGCTGCGGCGCGCGAACGCGCTCAACGCAATCGGGCGCTTTCAGCTCGAGGCCGCGCTGCAGTCGGCGCATGTGGATCGCTGCCGGACGCGTCGCCCGAACTGGGACGAAATCGTGCAGCTCTACGATGGGCTCTTCGCCATTGCAGCGTCGCCGGTGGTCGCCGTGAACCGTGCGCTTGCCGTGGCCGAACGCGACGGCCCGCAGGCGGCGCTCGACGCGCTTGCGCCGTATGCGGACGACCCGCGGCTGGCCGACTACCAGCCCTACTGGGCCGCACGCGCCAATCTGCTCGCGCGTGCCGGCGCGACTGCGCAAGCACTCGACGCGTACGATCTGGCAATCGGCCTTGAGCGTGATCCGGCCGTGCGCCGGTTCCTGCAGCGCAAGCGAATGGAGCTTGCGTCGACGAGCAGTTAGCGGAGTGGGTTGCGTTTGCCTGCTTCGTCAGGTCGGGCGTGGCGGCTTTGCCCCGACAGGCCTGCGCCTGAACCTTACCGCTCCGGCTGCAACAGCCCCCAGCTCACGAGAATCGCCTGGATGCTGCGCGCGTAGGCGTCGCGCTCGTGCGGCGATTCCGAGTGATACGCTCCGATTGCGCGCCATGTGTTGCCGTATCGCACCATCTTCTGCTTGAGCAGCCACGCGGCCACGAAGATATTCACGCACGGGTCCGTGAGCGCGCGGTGCGGAATGCCCCGGCTCTCGAGTTCAGGAAAGTGGATCGAATTGATCTGCAATTGCCCCACGTCGATCGAACCGTTGGCGTTGCGGTTGATGGCGCTCGCGTCGCCTTTCGATTCGCGCCATGCCACGGCGCGCAGCACGTGCGGATTGACGCCTTGGTAAGCGCCGGCCTTGTCGAAGCAATCGTCGGCGGGCGGGGCGGCTTGCGCGGCCGAACTGCCGAGCGCCAGCAGCGCCGCCCAGGCGCATAGGGCCCACGACCGCAAAGGGCGGAAGGCGTTGGTCTTGTGCTGGTCCATGAGTCGGGGCTCCAGGTCCTGCTTTACTGCGCCAGCGCGGAATCGAGCTGCCGCTCGATGTCCTTGAGATAGGTGCGCGACGCATCGGAGACGACGAGGCGCGGCGTGGGCATCGCGCAGCGGCAATCGTGCTGGTGCGTCTTTTTCTTGTTGTGCGACGTCGAGCGCGGCGCGGGAAGATCGTCGTCGTCGCCGGTGGAGGGCGGCAGCATGGAGAGCGTGGGCAGCGGCGGGTAGACCTTGTCCGCAGAGGCTGTGGTGACAGCGGTGGCAGTGCCGGCCGCAGTCGCAGGCGCGCTGGCAGCGGGCTGGCCCGCCCATGCGGCCGAACCTAAGCATAGCGATGCCGCGGCGAAAGCAATCAGGCGCATCGTGTCAGCTCCCCGCATGTAGCGGCTGGATCGAGACGCTGTACGTCTGGTTCGCGCCGGTCGTAAGGTTTTCGAGCGTGGGTTTGAGCCCTTGCTGCGGCACGCCCCGCCAGATCGCCTGGTTGATGTACTTGAAGTCCTGGCCCAGCGCCGTTACGCGGATCACAGTGGGCTGCTTCTGCGCGGCGGCGAGCGCACCCGCCTTGGCGAGCACCGTAGTCAGTTGCGGATCGCGCGCGCCGAGTGCATCGGCGGGAATGTCGAACTTCATGATCACGTCCGACACCGCAGGTTTCTCGGCTTGAGCCGTATTGGGCTGCTGCAGTTGTGCACAGCCCGTTACAAACATTACGGCAAGTAAGAGCACAACGCGCGTCACGTCGGGGTCTCCAAAGTTTCGTGGCGATGTACGCGTTTTCGGCTTGGGATGCTCAGACTTGATACCTGGGGGCAAACGTTTGCGAAAAAAGAAAGAGTTCGCTCTCGCGGCGCCGCTTCCCGGAAGGTTGCTGCGTGCACCTCCGCCTTCGAGCAAAGAACTTCTTGCCCTGTCGGGTAAAGCCACAGCGATTGCTACGCGTACGCTCGTCTGAACGCGATCGACTTGACGCCCCAACCCGGCAAACCGACTCACGCATACCGCGCGAGAAACATATCCGCCGCCGCTTCCGCGATGCGCTTCTGCTCCTTGGCATCGAGCGGCACTTGCCCCATCGCCACTTGCGGCCAGAAGGCAAAAGCCTTCACGAGCCCCTGCAACTGCAGTGCCGCGAAGACGGGGTCATCGGTCTTGATGCGGCCGTCCGCGGCGGCCGCCCGGACCCACGCCGTCAGATCTTCCTCGCGTTCGCCCATGCGAGCGACCATGTCCCGCGCGCGCTCCGGTGAATGTATGCCAGCCGCGATCGCCACCCGTGCAAGCGACAAAAAGGACTCGTCGTGAAGCAGCCGCAGCTTGCGCTCCAGCAGATCGAGCAACTGCGCGCGCAACGGTTGGTCAGCACGATAAGAGGGTGCATCGCCGTCATGGCTCGCGTCCCACAGCTGATGGAGAATCGCCGCGAAAAGCGCTTCCTTGCTCGGGAAATGGTTATAGACCGTGCGCTTCGAGACATTCGCGCGGGCGGCGATACGGTCCATGCTGGTAGCGTCGTAGCCGGCCGCGAGGAATTCCTCGATCGCGGCAGCGACGATCGCGACGCGCTTTCGGTCAGTCAGACGTTGGGGGCGGGCACAGGATTCCATCCAACAATTTTACACTGAGCAGTTTACTTTTCTTTAAGATAATCTACACTGCCGAGTGTACATTTTCTTCGGAAGGTCAACTTCATGACGTCGCTTCCCGCCCTGGTCCGCCGAATGCTCGGCGTGAACGCCGCACAACGCAGCCGCGCGAGGTTCAGCCTGTCGCCGCAGCATGACGGCGAGCGCTTTCGCAACGTCAAGCCGCGTCCGGCGGAAAGCCTGCGCAAAACGCTCGGCCTCGCGTGGACGGTGCTGTTCAACAAACCGCGCGGCACCGTGCCCGCCGACGCGTTACCGGTCGAAACGCTGACGCGCGCGCAACTCGACGCGGCGCCCGACCGCAGCCTGTACCGGCTCGGTCATTCGACGATGCTGCTGAAGTTGCGCGGCAAGTTCTGGCTGACCGATCCCGTGTTCGCCGAGCGGGCGTCTCCGTTCCGCAAGCTCGGTCCGAAGCGCTTTCATGCGCCGCCGATCTCACTCCACGATTTGCCGCCGCTGCGCGGCGTGATCCTGTCGCATGATCACTACGACCATCTCGACCGCGAAACCGTGCTGATACTGGCGCAGCGTACCGAGGTGTTTTTGACGCCGCTTGGGGTCGGCGACCGGCTCATCGAATGGGGTATCGACGCGGCAAAGGTCCGGCAGTTCGACTGGTGGCAGGGCACGGAGGTCGAGGGCATCGAGTTCACCGCGACGCCCGCGCAGCACTTCTCCGGGCGCAGCCTGTTCGACGGCAACCGGACGTTGTGGGCGTCGTGGGTGATCGTCGATCACGATTTGCGCGTGTTTTTCAGCGGCGACACCGGTTACTTCGAGGGTTTCAGCGCGATCGGCGAGCGCCTCGGACCATTCGACGTCACGTTGATCGAAACCGGCGCGTACGACGCGATGTGGCCATACGTCCATATGCAGCCCGAAGAAACCGTGCAGGCGCATATCGACCTGCGCGGCCGCTGGCTCGTGCCGATCCATAACGGCACCTTCGACCTCGCGATGCATCGCTGGCAGGAGCCGTTCGAAAGGGTGACGGGGCTGGCGCTCGCGCGCGGCGTCACGCTGTCGACACCGCGCATGGGCGAGCGGCTCGATCTGACCGCGGTGCATCGCGGCGAACGCTGGTGGCGCGACGTTGCGCAAACCGCTGCCGTGCCGAAGGCTTCGTGGCGGATGTGCGCGTCGCGCGGGGTCCAGGAGGGTGAGTCGTCCTGAGGTCGTTGGCACCGCCACGTCTTTGCGGCGCACGAGAGCGCACGAGCGGACTGTTTCGCGGCGGCGCGCGGGTGCGGCGCGCGCACGTTGCCGTTCCCGCCGAAGCGCTCGCGACCTCGAAGTACGCTCCGTCGGAACTGTCCGCCGTGGCGTGATGCGCAACCGTCGATCTGCGGGTCAATTCTTCAGGTCGGCGAGAATGCGTTCCGCGAGAAAATCGCACACGGGCCGTTTCGAAGCGGCACTTCGCGCCAGCACGACTTCAAGCGTGCCGATTTCCGGCAGGCCATTCGCGGTTCCCAGCAGCGAGAAGTGAGCCGGTACCGCGCACCTGGCCAAAGGAGTCACCGCGAGTCCGGCCTCGGCCATCGTCAGCAGACCCAGCAGACTCGGACTTTCATACGAGGTTCGATAGGTGATGCGCGCGCGCTCCAGGCTCCGGATGGCTTTCTCCCGCGCGACGCTGCCGGGCAAAAACACGGCGATGGGCAAGGGCCTTTCACGCCAGATCTCGGTCGCGCCTGGCGCGGCGGCCCAGACCATCGGTTCATGACGCAGGAACTCGCCGTGCAATCCTTTCACGCGCGTCGCGCAGACGAGATCGACCGTGCCGTCCTTCAACATGGGCTCGAGAGCGACGCTTGGCAGGCCCACTACCTGAATCTCCGCCTTCGGATAGGTCGCCGAGAATTTCTTGAGGATCGGCGGGAACAGTGACGTCGCATAGTCGTCAGGCACGCCGATCACCACGCGTCCGGTCACGTCGGGCCGTACCACCGCTGCCCACGCTTCGTCGCGCAGGGCGATCATCCGCCGCGCGTAGGTCAACAGCATTTCGCCGTCCTGTGTCGGCACCACGCTGCGAGGCTTGCGCACGAAAAGCGCCTTGCCGAGCGCCGTCTCGAGCGTCTTGATCTGCATGCTCACCGCCGATTGCGAACGATGCACGACCTGCGCCGCGCGACTGATCGTGCCGGCGTCCGCGACCGCGATGATCATGGACAGCACGTCCAGATCGAGCGCTTTCATTTCCGTTGCCATGATGGTTGATATCAGAAAAGTAGATCGATTCCATCAATATTATGCGATTTTCTTTTGCGAGCACACCCTCGATAGTGGCGCCAAAGGAGCCCTGTGATGAATGCACGTACCAGCCCATCGATTCTGGCCCCGGCCTTTGGCGCGTCCGCGCCATCGTTTGTGACCACTGCATCGAGTCTTGCGATACCGTATGTCGAGTCCGGGCGCGGCGAGCCGATGGTGTTCGTGCACGGCTCGCTTTGCGACTATCGCTATTGGGACGCCCAGATGGCCTCCCTGTCGGGTCGGTTTCGCTGCTTCGCGCCGAGCTTGAGCCATTACTGGCCCGAGATCGATGCATTTGGACACAGCGACTTCAGTTGGGAAGCGCACGTCGAGGAAATTGCCGGATTCATCACGGCGCTCGACCTTGCTCCCGTTCATCTGGTCGGTCACTCGCGGGGTGGGTGCGTGGCTTTCCATCTCGCGCGCGAATTTCCGCGCCTCGTGAAAACGCTGACGCTAGCCGATCCCGGCGGCCCGCTGCAAACCGAAGCGAGGGGGCAGCCCGCGTTCATGCCGCCGGCGACCAACGTGTTGCGCGCACGGGTCGCGGAACTGATCGAGCGGGGCGAGTTCGACGCCGGCTTGTCGATGTTCGTCGACTCCGTGAGCATGCCGGGGTTCTGGAACAAAAGCCCGGAGAGCTTTCGTCGCATGGCGCTCGACAACGCGCTCACGCTGCCAAAGCAGTTGCTCGATCCGCTTCCCGCCTATACGCCGGAAGCCGCGCGCGATATCAAGTGCCGTACGTTGTTGATCGACGGCCAGAAAAGTCCCCGTATGTTCCGCAATACGGTCGACAAGCTCGAACAGTGGATCGAGTTTGCCGAACGCGAAACGATCGACGGTGCGTCGCATGGGATGAATGTCGCGAGACCGGATGCGTTCAACAGGGCGGTTGCGACTTTCGCGGTGTAGCCCGGTTGGCGGCAGAGTGCTCCGGCGTGCACGCTGGTTTTCCCGGCCAGCAAGGTATCGATCTTGTGATCCTGGGCCAGCAACTCGGCCGCCGTACTCGAATGAATGACCGAGCCGCGCTCGAGCACCACGGCGTTGTGCGTGATGCCCAGCGCCTTGCGCGCGTTCTGCTCGACCAGAATCACTGAGAGGCCTTCGTCGCGGATGATCTCCGAGAGGATGCGCATCAAGTCCTGCACGATAATCGGCGCGAGGCCCTCGAGCGGTTCGTCGAGCAGCAGCACCTTGGGATTGAGCATCAGCGCGCGGCCGATGGCCAACATCTGCTGCTCGCCGCCGGAGAGCTGGTTGCCCATATTGGCGCGGCGCTCCTGCAGGCGCGGGAACATCCGGTAGATGCGAGCCAGATCCCACGGACCGGACACGGCGATCGCCGTCAGGTTCTCTTCGACCGTCAGCGACTTGAGGATATTGCGTTCCTGCGGCACCCAGCCGATGCCGGCCAGCGCG
Source organism: Paraburkholderia sp. RAU6.4a (assembly GCF_050435625.1). Classification (NCBI taxonomy): domain Bacteria; kingdom Pseudomonadati; phylum Pseudomonadota; class Betaproteobacteria; order Burkholderiales; family Burkholderiaceae; genus Paraburkholderia; species Paraburkholderia sp. RAU6.4a. Next base: position 42,479 of record NZ_JBNDKQ010000001.1, on the reverse strand, counting down.
CGCTGGCACGGTCGTAGTCCGCGCTTTGCTTCACGAGTCGCGCGCCCACTTCGGGACGCGCCAGCGATTTCGACGGCTTCAGCCGAAGCACGCTGCCTCTTCATTGGGCGGCCAGCGGCAGCCGGACACAGTTCTTGCTCGCGTATTCATCGATTCATCAATTCGGCGGGGCCAGGCGCAAAGCCGGCACGCATGGTGCTGACACGCGAGCGCCGTCGTGCCAACTGGCGACTCGGGCGCAGCGTCGAGCGACCCCGCGGTCACGACGACGCCCGATGCCATGCAACCGGGCCCTCGACCACAAGGAGGAGTTTCAATGAAAGACATCGATCTGAACCAGCGCGTCGAAGAAATCGAACTGGCTCTTTCCACGCTATTCGAGTCGCCGAAGGCGCCCGCGATCAGCAGCTACGACGACGGCCGGACGTTCTTCATCCAGGCCTCCTGGGTCGTCGAGTCACATGGCGACACGACGCTGGATGCGCGATGCGTGCTCACACTCCACTTTTCGGATTCGCAGATTCAGCGTTACGCGCAGATGGACACGGCACAACGTATCCTCGTGCGCGAACGCCTCTGCCAAATGGTCCGCGATCGACTCCGAGCGGAAGGCGGTGAGTTGCCCTTGCGGGGAGAGTGCGCCGAAGACCTGCATGTGGAGGATCGGCTGCTGGATGTCGACGATCAGCTCTGATCCATCGCGGACGGCGTACGTCCGCGGCTTGGCGATTGGCTGTCCGAGCCGGCAGCCGCCTGCCAATCGAGTTGCGCCCGAATCTCCACGATGTAGCGAGGTCGAAAAGTGACTAGCACGATTCTTCGCTCGGGACCGGGGGCGGGAGCGACTCGAGCAATTTCACGAGCCTTGCCTGCTGCTGCGGAGTCAGTCCTTGAGTAGCGCTCACCTGCTGAACACGCGCGCGCCAGTAGGTCCGGCTGAACAACGAATCCGCGCCATCGGAGGACAGGATCCGTTCGAGATGGGAAATCGCATCTCCAGCGGTCAGGGGTGTATAGGGGCTCTCCCTGTCCGGGGGCCCTTTCCTGATTGTTGTTTTCATCCACTTCTCTCAGGTGGTGACCGGCTGGGTCCGGTCGTATACGTCCGGCTTCAATTGGCCGGTTCGTGCCAAACAACCCATGCGGGGCGCGCGCGCCCGCCAGCTACCTGGCGGGCCAGGTAGCATGACGCGCGCGGGGTCGCGTGGCGACGCGACCCATTGCAAGCGGCACGGCCCCGGTGTTCAGCAAAGCTCCGCGGCGGCCACCCACGGCATCGTCTCGAACTGCCTGAGAACGGTGTGCAGCGATCCGGAGAGCCTGTCGGCAAACGCGATCGTCATGTCTTCGACGTCACGTTTGCGGTTGCTCGTAATCCGTACGTCCTCGATGGCATCTGCGACCGGCATCAATACCTGCCACACTGCGGCGACCCGCATGCAGCCGCGCCTCGCACGAACCGTAATCTGATGGCCTGTGGCCTTTAGTTGTCCGGTGGTTTCCGGTGTCATTCTTCAGCCCTCTCGATGTATCTGATTTGTTATTGGCACGGACGATGCACCTACATTCGCCCGCCCGGTTGATGCCACCACTCATGATGATCCAGCTGTCGTAGCAGTCGTGCCCGTCTGCGCTCACGGCGATAGTGATCAATCACCATCAGCATTGCGATGCCGAGGGCCGAGCCCCCAATGATCAGGCCCATCCAGGTCTCACTCATGACACGTTCCTCTCATGGAAGCACAGGGGTGTTGCGTGAATGGTTCACGCCGCTTCGTCCGATGTTCCGGGGCGTACCGGCGCGGTGTGTCGCGTTACTGCATGTGCTGGCCACCGTTGATCGCGATATTGGAGCCGGTCACGAAGCCGGCATCGTCCGAGCAGAGATAGAGCACGAGCGCCGCGACTTCCTCGGGCTTGCCGAGCCGTCCCATCGGGATATGCGGCAGGACCTTCGTATCGAGGATCTCCTGCGGAATCGCGGTGACCATCCTGGTGGCCAGGTAGCCCGGCGAAATCGTGTTGACGGTGACCCCTTTGCGCGCCACTTCCAGTGCTAGCGACTTGGTGAAACCGTGCATGCCAGCCTTGGCCGCGGCGTAGTTGGTCTGGCCGACCGAGCCTTTTGAACCGTTGACGGACGAAATATTGACGATGCGCCCCCAGCCTCGTGCGACCATCTCTTCGCACAGCGGCTTGGTCATGTTGAAGACCGAATCGAGGTTCGTGCGAATGACCGCATCCCAGTTCACCTTGTCCATCTTCCTGAGAGTCATGTCCTGAGTGATCCCCGCGTTGTTGACCAGGATGTCGACCGGGCCGACCTCCGCCCGAATCTTGTCCGCGCAACGCTGGCATGAGTCGTAGTCGGCCACGTCGACCGGGTAAGCGCGGAAGCTCCGGCCCTGAGTTTCCATGTCAGCCAGCCATTTGTCCGCACCGGTGTTGTTCGGCGAGTGCGTGACTACCACCGCATACCCTGCGTCGTGCAGTTTCGTACTGATCGCTTCTCCCAGGCCGCCCATGCCGCCCGTTACTACTACGATTCGCTTCGTCATCCTTTCCATCCGTGATCGTAATGTCTGCGAGGATCGTGAATACCCAATGGCCGTCTCGCATACCCGCCATCGCTTTGCCACAATGCGCTGCCGCCTCCAGCGTCGAGGGAGGAACGGCTGCGGCATTGATTGAACTGCGCGGCTTTTTATAGGCTTGTGGTATTGCGCGAATAGAGCCGGGTGCGTCAGCTCGCGGCGATATGCCGCGCCGGCGCACTGCTCAAAGATTCCAGATGCCCCGAATGGTGTTTCTCGCCTGCCGGTTCAGGGCGGCGAGTTTCTGTGCCCTTCAAACACTTCGCTGGCGAGCGAAAGAAAAATCGACGCATTCGTTCGGCAGAATTTCAGCAAAACTTCGGACGAAAGGTCTCTCATTGCTTCTCCCTCGATTGATTTCGAACCCCGCTTGCCTCGGAGACGACATGCGCAATGAATATGCTGAATGTCGGTCGGAAACGATTCCAGAGCAAAAGTATTATTAGTAAGACTGAATAAACACCACAAAACCAGTTCGGCCCGGATTGCACTTCTGATCGTCGGTATTCAACAGTCGAATGACGACACTGTGTCCATAATCGGGTCGCGGCCGATCGGTTGGCCATAACCCTCGTCAGTCCGGCCGTGCCGCTGACCGGATGCTTCGCCCTGGATTTCAACTGTCATGAAATGACATAACAATCGATGTTAGAAGGTTCATTCTAACTTCAAATTGTTAAATTTTTGAGAAGAAGGGCTAGGTAAATACCCTTATTCCGAAAGGTCGGCTATCAGAGGAGATAGTCGAACTAAGTCGACGTTCGAACGTCCGAACGAAGGACGCGCATGGCCAGCGATGATGAGTGCGCTCTCCGATTGCTTCGCGGAGCACCCCAACAATGTCACGAAAATGTCCCAAATGACAGGACACTGCAGTGAGCACCACCGGATGCATCATTGCATCTCATGCAAGAAAATGACAATTCAGCCGACGCTGTCAGACACTCCTGCCTGGGCCCGGCCGGCTCGCTGCACGAGGGGGCGGCCGCCCAGGCAGCGTCGCTCGTCCGCGGCGCGTGCTGTAGAGAATGACGAACGCTGCGGCGCGGGACGCATAGCGAATGCGTGTCGGCAGCGGTGAACGGGACCGGGTTTCGAAGGGCAACGCAGGCGCACCTAGAACACCGTTCGCACGCGAGCGTAAGATGGAAGCGATTGATCGATGAGTTTCAAGGGGGCGCCATGAAGCCGGTGTGCCCGCTGCACGGGCCAACGACCATTGTCGGCACGAACGCGTTTGGGTTTCCGATCTATGCCTGTTGCCGCGACGACGTTCCTTATGTCACGCCGCCGGACGCCTGTACGCGTGAACCGGCGCAACGCGGACAAGAATCGAAGCCGCCACCGCGGCAGCCTCAGGCAAACAAGGAACCACGCTGACGTTCGCGGGCGACGTCATACCCGCAGCGAAACCTTATCGGCTCCAGTTGCAGTCGATCAACGCATCAACGAGGCGCCAGTCCTGCCAGTCGCAAAAGTCGAGCATCAGCGTGCCGCATGGTTCCGGACGAGCCGCGAGTCGCTCCGCAAGTTGCTCGTGAATGCCGCGATGCCGTGTATCGCCACACGCCACGACGACCGGCGCCGCCGCCATCCCCGTGCCGCTGCAAAAGTTGATGACCCACCGCTCGCCGCACAGAGCGGGGGCGAGGTTCAACAGTGAATCGATAGCGCGCCATTTGTAAGCGATCGATGTCGGCACCGGCACGCGAAACTCGTCCTGAATGGTGAATGGCGCCGGCACGACGTCGATATCGAACGTCGCGTTCTCGGGCCAGACTGTCAGGTCGATGCCGAGCGGCGCTTCACTCGCGAAGCGCCGCAGTAGCACGATGCTCCCGCGTACCGCCTCCAGCAGCGGCCGCCCGGAAGCAAGGTGCCAGCGCACATCCGCATGTCTTTCCACATACCACTCGAAGGTCGCGGCAAACGCGTGGGCGCAGTCACGCGCGGGCCATTCGTCCTTGACGGACATGACGATACATTCGCCGCGGTGAAGCGCGAGAAACTGAGCGCATGTCCGCACCACATCGTCGAAAGTCAGACCCAGCGAGATGCCGCCATGATGAATCGCGAAGCGATCACGCACATGGCGGCAGCGGATGTCGAGGACCCGCACGCCATGGTGCAACTGATCGTCGAGCGTAGCATGCTGCGTGCGCGCGAGCCGGTCATCGACCGTGTAGGCGCAGGTGTCGTGGCTGCCCGGCAAGGTCAGTGCGGACAGCAAGCGGCTGCCATCGATGGCCGACATCCAGTCAGCCGGCGAAACGGTGTGATCAGTCAGGGCAGGGCGCAAGAGAACCTCTGGATAAGCAAAGCGTCTGCTGCAGCGGCGGCGTGAAGTCGGAGCCCCTACTTCAACCCGCCCGAAAAGCCCTGCAGCAGATAGCGCTGCACATAGCCCGCGAGCAGAAGCGTCGGCACCGACGAAATCAGCCCCGCGCTCATCAGTTCGCCCCAGTCGATGCCGTTCTCGGTCACATAACCCGCCATGGCGAGCGGCAGCGTGAAATGACTCGGCGACGAGACGAACAACAGCGCCAGCAGAAACTCGTTCCACGCGATGATGAACACGAAGATGGCGGTGGCAACGAGACCAGGCGCGCACAGCGGCACGACGATGAAGACGATGCGCTGCGCGAGGTTCGCGCCGTCGAGCGCCGCGGCCTCCTCGAATTCGATCGGCACGTCGCGCACGAACGGCAGCAACATCCAGATCGCCATCGGCAGCGCGTACAGCTGATAGGCGAGTATCAGCCCAAACAGCGAATCGAGCAGATGGAGCCACTTCGCTAGCGAAAACAGCGGTACGGCCACCGTAATCGGCGGCATCAGCTTCAGTGCCAGCACGAGCAGCAGGAACAGCAGATCGAGGCGCGCGGGAAACGCAAGCCGCGCGAGAGCATAAGCGGCCGGAAAAGCCAGCGCGAGCGCGAGCAACGTGGCGCCTGGCGCGACCCACACGGAGTTCAGCACCGACTGGGCCATGCCGCTTTCCCACACCGCCGCGAAATGCTCGAACGTGGGCGCCGAAGGCCACAACGCGAGCGGATGGGCGAGGCGTTCCAGCGTCGGCGTGAAGGCCGCGCCAGCCATCCAGATGCACGGCAGCAGCAACACCGCCAGCGCAGCGATCCGCAACAGCCCTCGCACTGCGGCAGCGGACGAGCGTCGCGCGAAACCCTGCAAGCGTGCGAGGGGCATCAACGGTCGCGCTTGACGGCCGATTTCCATATGTATCCCGAGACCAGCACCGCGCACGTGAGCAGCATCAGTACCGAACCCGCGCTGGCGGGTCCTACGTTGAAGAACCGGAAACCCGTGTCGTAGATGTACGTCGACAGCGTTTGCGTGGCATTGCCCGGACCGCCGCCCGTCAATGCGTACACCTTGTCGAACAGCTTGAAGGTGTCGATCGAGCGCAGCAGCATCGCGAGGGCGACGTGGGGTGCAACGAGCGGCAGCGTGATGTATCGCAGGCACTGCCATTCGTTCGCGCCGTCGATGCGGGCCGCCTCGGCGATTTCCGGCGGAATCGACTGCAGCCCCGCGAGAATGATCAGGAATGCCATCGGCGTCCATTGCCAGACATCGACCAACATCAGCGACCAGAGCGCGAGGTGCGGATCGGATAACCAGGGCACCGCCGGCAGACCTGCCGCCGTGAGCAGCGCATTCAGGAAGCCGCGGTAATTGAGCCAATTGCGCCAGATGGCGGAGCACACGAGCGTGGAGAGCATCATCGGCAGCACGGCGAGCGGCAAGGCGATGCGCCGGCCCGGAAACGCGCGCACGAACAGCAGCGCGAGCGCGAGGCCGAACAGGACTTCAGCGAGCGAGGCCACGCTCATGAACTGGATCGTATTGACGAAACTCGTGCCGAACTCGCCGTCCGCAATGACCGATCGATAGTTGGCGAGCCCGATGAACGAGCGATGCCCCGACGCGTAATTCACCGAGAAAAACGAATCGATCAGCACGCGCGCCATCGGGTAGAGCGCCAGCACGCCGAGCACGAGCGCGGCTGGGCTCATCAGGACGATCAGCGGCAGATAACGTCGCAACCCGCTCATCGACTCTCTCCCACGCTTGTCTGCGCTGTCACCGCCGCTTTCACTGCAATGCGGCGTTGGCCTGGGCGATCTTCTGCGCCGCCTGATGCAAGGCTGCGTCGGGCGCGGCCTGCCCCGTCAGCGCGAGTTGCAACGCGTCGCCGAGAATCGCCTCGATCTGCTGCCAGTCTTTCACGCGAGGCCGCGCACGGCCCGCTTCGAGCGCCTTCAGCTGGTCCGGGTACCAGCGATACTGCTTGACGAGCGTCGGATTGACGAAGACGCTCTTGCGCGTCGGCGGAATGCCGAGCACGGCCAGTTGTGTTTGCGTGGCCGACGAAGTCAGATAGGCGAGGAAATCCGCCGCCACTTTCGCATGTGCCGCATCTTTCGCAATACCCATTTGCCAGATGCCGAGCATCGGCGCCGGCCCTTTGACCTGACCGGGCGGCGGTTGCAGCGCGACCTGGCCGACGACGCGCGACTTCGCCGGATCGTCGAGCGCGGGCAGCCAGGCGGGCCACACTTCGATGGCCTGCGCGGCCGTGCCGCCTTGCAGGGCGTCTCGCACTTCACCGGCGCCATATACGTCGACGTCCTTCGGCGCCCACTTCTTCAGGGCGAGCAGCATCTTCAGCGCGGCCAGCGCTTCGGGCGAATCGATCGTGACCTTGCCGTTGGTGTCGACGACATCTCCGCCATAGGCCCAAAGGATCGGCAGAAAACCGGTGACGACAGGGTTACCCTTCACGCCGCGAAACACGACACCCGAGACGTCCTTGTCGGCTGTGCCGATGGTCTGCGCGATCTTCAGCACGTCGTCCCAACTGCGCGGCGGCTGCAGGCCGCGACTCGCGAGCAGATCCTTGCGATAAGCGAACATCTCGACATTGCCGACGATCGGCATCGCGTACAAGGTTCCCGTCGACGTGCGTCCGAGGGAGATCGTGGACGTCACCATGTCGGCATCCGCGAGCGTGGCGGGCAGCGGCTGAAGCCATCCGTTGGCGATGAATTCGGGGGACCAGGTGTCGTCCATCATCACCAGGTCATAGGCGCGCGTGTTTTCGCGTAATGACAGCTTCAGTTTCTGATACAGGTCGTTGTTCGGCAGCTTCAGCAACTCGATATCGACGCCCGGGTGCTGTTTCTTGTAGCCGTCCACCGCCTGCGCGAGTCCGCGGCCGTAGATGTCGTCCCGGCCTGCGATCACGAGATCCGCGGCATGGGCACCAAGGGCGGCGATCGACAGGCAAGCCGCGACGCAAGCCGCGCGCAGGCAGGCGAACAGGGTCGTCCGCTGGATCATTGAAGCCATGGCTCTTGAATTCCTCCAGGGGAAAGGCGTACGCGTACGATGAGTCCAGAGCAACCCACCCCGCTTTTTTTTGATCGCGCGCAGCGTTGCGAAAAATAGATGCCAGATGCGGCAGCGGGAATTGCAGCAACCTAGCATGACGTACATGTGTCAGCAAGCAAGGTTGCCGGGTAGTGTTCGGACCCGCACGCAGGCACGCTTGCCGCGTGGTCCGTTTCCGCGCCGCGACCGCCCTCGGCTGATCATGGCGCGGGTTGGTCCATTGAACCGCCGCACCAACCCCGCAAAGCGATGCGGCCACAATGCTTCGGATCACGAATGAGCGAGAGGATGAAGGCCGCTAGTCTCGCGGTCCATAGCCATCGCTCTCACTATGGACAAACCGCGTCCGGTGGCGCGGGCGGCAAAATTTTTTCCGCTCTGCACCATGAAATCCGTAGGGACCCGGTCATCGTTTGTACCGATTGAGCGCTGCGAGTCCCGTGAATATTGTTGTGTGCGCATTCTTCAAATGCTGCGATGTGGCGGGCAAATGTTGCTCAACGATCCTTTCGAATCGGAGATGCATGATGTCCAGTAACAGTGTGTGGCGAAACTTTCATTGCGTCGTCGCGACGGGGATGGTAGCGGCGGGCCTGGCTCTGCCGGCAGGCGCCCACGCGGCGGCAGAGCCGATCAAGATTGGCGTGATCAGCGAAGAATCCTCGGTGGCGGGCGCTTCGATCAGCAAGGCGGCGCAACTCGCCGCGGACCAGATCAACGCCAGCGGTGGCGTCGATGGCCGGCCCATCCAGATCGTCGCGTACGACGACCATTCATCGGCTTCGGACGGCGTGCGCGCCTTCCAGCGCGCGGCGACTCAGGACAAGGTAGTCGCTGTGATCGGCAGCTACATCAGCGAAGTGGCGCTCGCGATGGAACCGTGGTCGGGACGCCTGAAGATGCCCTTCATTACGCCCGGCGCGGCTAGCAACGACATCTCGAAGCACGTTCACGACGACTACGACCACTACAAGTACACGTTCCACGGCTGGATGACGTCGGCGTTCATCGCACAGTCCATCTGCGACTTCTCACACGACGTTCTGGTCGGCCAGTTCAAGATGAAAACGACGGTCGTCATGAGCGAGGACGCGGCGTGGACCAAGCCGCTCGACGAACGCTACCTCGAATGCCTGCCCAAAGCGGGACTTCAGGTGCTCGATCACATCCGCTTCAATCCTGACACTTCCGACTTCACGCCGATCTTCAACCAGATCGAGGCGAAGCACCCCGATACGATCACCACCGGCATCAGCCACGTTGGCGTGCAGCCGACCGTGCAATGGCACGACCAGCAGGTGCCGATCCCGATGTCGGGCCAAAGCTCGCAGGCCACGACCACGAGCTTCTGGAAGGACACGAACGGCGCGACGGAAGGCGTGATCACGGCCTCGGCCGCGGCGCCGGGCGTGGCGATCACGCCGAAAACGGTACCTTTTACGGATGAGTATCAGAAGAAGTTCGGCGTTTCTCCGGCGTATTGCGGCTTCACGAGCTACGACCTCGTCTACATCCTCGCGGACGCGATCAAGCGCAACAAGGGCTCGACCGATCCGGACCAGATGGTCGACGCACTCGAGAAAACCGACTACGTGGGCACGATCGGACGCTGGCAGTTCTACGGCAAGAGCGATCAGTTCACGCACGCGCTGAAGTACGGGCCCGGCTATATCACGGGCATCGACCTGCAATGGCAAAACGGCAAGCAGGTTGCGATCTGGCCCAAGTCGATTGCCAACGGCGTGGTCAAATTCCCGACCTTCATGAAGGTGCAGCAGGCAAGCGCGAACTAGCAGCGCGACGATCGCGACTGTCCGGACCCGCGCGTAGCGAAGGCCCGGACAGCGCACGCATCGACACCTTAACCAACATGAAAGGCCGGGCATGTTGCTACTGCAGATTCTCGTCGACGGCTTTGCGATCAGTTCCCTCTACGCGCTGGGCGCGATCGGTTTCACGTTGATCTTCGGCGTCTCCGGCATCTTGAATCTCGCGCACGGCGGCGTGATGCTGGTCGCGGCGCTGATGGGCTGGATGCTCGCGGGCGAGGCGGGACTTGGCACCTATCTCGGCACGCTGCTCGGCGTGTTGGCGGGTCTCTTGACGGCCTTCGTCACCTACCTGATGGTGGTGCGGCCCATTCAACGCTCGGCCGCGATTCCCGGCGAAGAGAAGGAAATCTTCGTGCTCACCGGCACGCTGCTGTGGGGCATCATGATCCAGCAGGGCATGGCGTGGCTCTTCACCGACAACCCGGTGACGATGCGCCCGCTGATCAGCGGTGTGGCGATGGTCGGCAGCGTGCGCGTGCCGTTCAACGAAATCATGATCGCGGCGGTCTGCTGGGCCGTGATCGGCATGTTGTGGCTGTTCGTGAACCGCACGCGCGCAGGCAAGGCGCTGCTCGCGGCTTCGATGAACCCTCGTGGTCTCACGCTGCTCGGTTTCGAACTCTCCCGAATCTATCTTCTCGCGTGGAGCATCTATGGGGTGCTGGCCGGTATCGCGGGCGTGCTGCTCGCTTCGTTCCTCGGCGTGAGCACCAACAATGCGGGGCAGCTCACGGCCAGCGCATTCTCCATTGTGGTGCTGGGCGGGCTCGGCAGCGTGTCCGGTTCGCTGATGGCCGCGTATGTCGTCGGTTATCTGGAAACCATTACGGCCTATCTGATCGCGCCGACCCTGCGGCCGCTGCCCGCGTTGCTGCTGCTGGTGCTCGTGGTGTATGTAAGACCCCAGGGCTTCCTGGGACGCCGCTAACAGTGCGAATGGAGCGTACCCCCATGTCCGTTCTTCTCCGTTCGCGTGGCGCATGGATCGCCGTTGCGCTCGCCGCGATGGCGGCGACGTTGCCGTGGTGGCTTTCGGGCTACATCCTCGGCGTGCTCACGGTTGCGTATTACTTCGGCGTGTTCGCCATGTCGTGGGACCTGTTGTTCGGCTTTGCCGGCGAGGTCAACTTCGGGCCGACGTTCCTGATCGGACTCGGCGCCTATTCGGCCGCGATCCTCGACGCCAGATGGGGTCTGCCGATACCCGTTTGCGTGCTCGCTGGCGGCGGCGTCGCGCTGGTGGGCGGCCTGCTGCTGGCGGTGCCCGCGCTGCGGTTGCGCGGTCCTTACTTCGGGCTGGTTACGCTCGTGGCCGTGCTGCTGCTGCAGAACGCCATCGTGATCTTTGCGGGCATAACTGGCGGCGAGATCGGCATGATGGTGCCGGACGTGATGTCGGTCGACGCGAACCATAACTACTGGATCGCGCTCGCGTTCCTGATCGTTTGCGCCGTCCTGCTGTTCGGCCTGTCGCGTTCGGCCGTCGGTCTGATCCTGCAGGCAAGCGGCCAGGACGCGACCGGCGCGCAGGCGCTGGGTTTCAATGTCACGCGACACAAGCTCGTGGCCTTTTGCATCAGCGCCGTTTTTTCCGGCGTGGCCGGCGCGATGCTGGTGTTCTACCAGGGCACGGCCTCCGTGAGCACGGTGGTGGATCTCAGCGTGGGAGTACAGATCATCATCGCGGCCGTGCTCGGCGGACGCCGCACGATACTCGGCGCGGTGCTCGGCTCGATCTTCCTGATCGTCGCCGGCGAATTTCTGCGCCCGCTCGGCCAGCTCAACACATTCGTCGTCGCGGCGGTCGCACTGGCGGCGCTGCTGTTCTTTCCAGACGGTCTGCTCGGCAATCTGCTGCGTGCGAGGGAGCGCCAATGAGCGACACGCCGCTGCTCTCCGTACGCGGACTGACCAAGCGCTTCGGCGGTCTCGTCGCCGTGAAGGATATCGGCTTCGACATCCGGCCCGGCGAGATTCTTGGCCTGATCGGACCAAACGGCTCGGGCAAGTCCACCGTCATGAAGCTGATCATGGGCATCGAGCGGCCCAACGCGGGGTCGGTCAAGGTGAATGGCGTGGAGATGGCCGGCTGGGCGCCGCACCGGATCGCGCGCGCGGGCGTGGGCATCGTGTTTCAGCATTCGCGGCCGCTCCATCGGCAGACGGTGCTGGAACACATCAAGCTCGCGCTGCTTCCTGATTCGCTCGTCAAGCTGGCCGCCGAACCGCACGTGCACCAGCGCGCGCAGGAAATTGCCTCGCGTGTGGGCCTTGCCGCCGTCATGCATCGGCATCCCGCGACACTGCCATTTGCGGATCTGCGCCGCATGGAGATGGCCAAAGCGATCGCGCGCGACCCGCAGGTCGTGCTCGTGGACGAGCCGTTCGCGGGACTGACGGTGGCCGAATCGGAGGCGTTTTCCGAGCTGATTCGCGGCTTTCGCGCCGAAGGCCGCGCGGTGCTGCTGGTCGATCACAACGTCAAAAGTCTGTCCGCGCTCGCCGACCGCGTGCTCGCGATGTACCTTGGCGAGCATGTCGCCGAGGGCACCGCCGAACAAGTGATGCAGAACGAGACAGTGCGCCGGGTCTATCTGGGCAGCAAGCTGGAGTTGCGCCAGCGCACCGGAGCCGCGGGCATTGCCAGGCCCACGATCCTCGAGGTGACCGGTGTGCGTGTGCTATACGACAAGGCGTGCGCACTCGACGACGTCAGTCTGCAGGTGCGCGAGGGCGAGTTCGTATCGGTTGTCGGTCTGAACGGCGCGGGCAAGACGACGCTTTTCAACGCGCTCTCGGGCCTCGTGCCGTACAAGGGGACGATTCGCTTCGACGGGCGCGATCTGCGCGGCAGCAGCGGTGCCGCGATCTCGCGCGCCGGCCTCGTGCAATGCCCGGAAACGCGCGAGCTATTCGGCGACATGACGGTACGCGAGAATCTCGAACTCGGCGGATATCATCTCGCCGATACGGTGCGCGCCAAACAGCTGTCGTGGCTGTTCGATCTCTTTCCGATCCTCAAATCGCGCCAGGGCCAAACCGCGCGCACGCTTTCCGGCGGCGAGCAGCAAATGCTCGCGATCGCGCGCGCGCTGATGACCCAGCCGAAGCTGCTGATTCTCGACGAACCGACACTGGGGGCTCGCGCCCGTGATTCTCGAGCAATTGTCGAAAGCGCTGGATTCGCTGCAAAAGTCCACGCCCATTACCGTACTGCTGGGCGAGCAGAACGTCAGGTTTGCGCTGCCGCATGCGGACCGTGTCTACGTGCTCGAACATGCACGCATCATCTGGGAGGGCAGCGCTTCGCGCTTCGAGGCTGAGATGGGGCGCGGCTTTCTCGAGGCAGCGCCTACCGGTGAGCCCGACGCCACGACCTCCGGCGACGCGCGCAGCTAAGGCCCGCAGCGGCAGGCGAGCCCATAGCGCCGCATCAGGACAGGGACGCAAAGCGAAATCGACCCGCCGCCTTCGTCAACAGACCGGTCTGCTCGGTCAGCGACGCGGCCGCGGCGGCTGCCTGCTCGACCAGCGCGGCATTTTGCTGCGACATCTGGTCCATCTGCGTAATCGCCCGATTGACTTCCTCGATGCCATCGCTCTGTTCGGCCGAGGCCGTCGCGATGTCGCTCATGATCGACGTGACGCGGCTGACGGCCGTCTGTACTTCGCCCATGCTCTCACCGGCCCGACCGACCAGGCGCGAACCGTCCGCGACGCGGGCTGTCGAGGCGTCGATAAGCTCCTTGATTTCCTTCGCCGCTGTCGCTGAGCGCTGGGCGAGATTGCGCACCTCGCCAGCGACGACGGCAAAGCCACGTCCTTCCTCTCCGGCGCGAGCAGCCTCGACAGCCGCATTCAACGCAAGGATGTTGGTTTGAAAGGCGATGCCTTCGATCACGCCAATGATCTCGCCCATCCTCTTCGCACCGTCGTGAATGTCGGTCATCGCGGCGATGACCTGACGCACCACGTCCGCACCCGCACCGGCCGTCGTCTTCGTCGCGTCGGCCAGCTCGCGCGCTTCACGCGCGTGCGCGGCGTTCTCCGTAACGGCATTGGTGAGTTGCTCCATGCTCGCCGCCGTTTCCTCGATGGACGCCGCCTGCGTCTCGGTGCGCGCCGACAGGTCCGCGTTGCCGGCCGAGATCTGCTGGGTCGCGGATGCGATCGACTCGCTGCCGCGCGCAATCTGTTCGATCATCGTGCCGATGTCCTTCTGCATCTGCCCGACGCTTCTGACGAGGCGACCCATTTCGTCATCACTGTCGAAGCGCAATTGCTGCGACATGTCACCCTGAGCGAGTCGCTCGACATGGCGCACCGTCATATCGATCGGGCGCGCGATTGCGCGAAGCAGCGTGAAACCGCAGGTGACGCAGGTCAGAAGACCGACGGCGATCGCGATTCCGGTAATTGTCACGAGGGTGTCATAGCGGTCCTGTGCCGTCTTGTAACGCACATTGCCCTGCTCGTTGCGAAACTTGTCCAGATTCGCGGTTTTCTGCGTGAGAGCCGCCGACAGCGGTGGCATCACGACCATCGCATCGTGGTCGGCGGCTTCATGGTCGCCACGGCTCATCGCGTCCATCATCGGTTCGAGTGCGCCATGCAGCATCGCTTCCCGGGCGTCGGCCACGGCCTTCGACAAGGCCGCCTCGGCCTCGGAAACGGGCAGTGCGCGGTACTCTTTCCAGGCCTTGTCGGAGACCGCAAGATAGTTGCGGGCCTTATCGATGAGCGCGGCTCTGTCCGCTGCTTCCGGGTGCAGCAGCACGCGGTCGAGCGTGGTACGCACTACCGTCAGGTTCAGGTTGGACTTGCCGAGCGCGGTTGCGGCAGCCACGTCGTTGGTGTACGCCTTCGCAACGGCATGGTTCGAACCACGCATGCCGGCGATCCCCAGCACGCCGGTCACGGTCAGCAGGAACCCGAGCAAGGTGAGTGTGGCGAGAAGACGGAACTTGATGGTCAGTTTCATGCTGAATTCGGTGGAGTGAGATATTTCTGCATTAACGGCACCCACCCGGAAAAGTTCAGTTCTATTGATGATTCGGCGAGCCGTCGAGAAGCGCGGCGGCTTCGGTCGTCGGTGCCGGCGGGATCGCCGGTTGCGCGGCAGGACCAGGTGTGTGGAAGTGAGGCGTATTGTCGCGATCCAGCACCGCGCGCGCCAGGTTCCTGTCGAGTTGCCCCTCCCAGCGAGCGACGACGACGGTGGCAACGCCATTGCCGATCAGGTTCGTGACTGCGCGCGCCTCGTTGAGAAAGCGGTCCACGCCGAGCAGCAGCACGAGGCCTTCCACGGGAATCTTGTGCATCGAGGCGAGCGTCGCGGCCAGTGCGACGAATCCCGCCCCGGCCACACCCGCAGAACCCTTCGACGTGAGCAGCAGTACGCCGAGCACGAGCAACTGGTCCCAGATGCTCAGGTGGACGTTCATCGCCTGGGCGATGAACAAGGCCGCCATCGTCAGATAGATCGCCGTTCCATCGGCATTGAACGTGTAGCCGGTGGGCAAGACCATGCCGACCACTGGGCGAGCGCAGCCCATCGCCTCCATCTTGATCAGCATCTGCGGCAACACCGCTTCCGTCGACGCCGTGCCGAGCGTAATCAGAATCTCGTCCCTGATGTAGCGGAGAAACTTCCACAGCGATAGCCCGCACATTTTCATGACGAGGCCGAGCACGACGAACACGAAAAAGAACGAAGTCAGATACAGACAAAGCATCAACTCGCCGAACGATGCCAAGGTGCCGATGCCGTATTTGCCGATGGTGAAGGCCATGCCCCCGAACGCGCCGATCGGAGCAACGTACATGACGATTCGCACGACGCCGAACATTCCTTGAAGGAACATGTCGAGCATGTCGACGAATGGCGCGGCACGAGGTCCGAGCTTTGCCAGCGAGATGGCGAGCAGGACTGAAAAGAAAATGATGGGAAGCATCTCGCCTTTGGCGAATGCCCCGACGATGCTATTCGGAACGATGCTCATGAAGAAGTCGAGCATGCCGTGTTGCTGCGCCGCGTGCGTGTAGGTCGAAATCGCAGCGGCATCGATCTGCGAGGGATCGATGTTCATTCCGCTGCCGGGTTTGATGACATTGACGACCACCATTCCCGCTATGAGGGCAATGGTCGACGCCAGTTCGAAATACAGGAGGGCTTTCACGCCAACCCGGCCCGCTTGATGAAGGTCGTTCATGCGCGCAATCCCGACCACGACCGATGCAAAGATGATCGGTGCAAGCAGCATCCGGATCAGCTTGATGAACAGGTCGCCCAGCGGTTTCATCTGCGAGGCGAGCTCGGGGTAGAAGTGGCCGAGCAGGACACCGGCCACGATCCCGATGAGGACCTGAACGTACAGCTTGGAAAGTGCTCTTCTTACTTTCGATACTGGCATGTTTGTCTCCTGTGCGTGGCGTCTTCAAAGGGAAAATGCGGCCCTCCCACGCAGCAGCGTGGAAAGGCCGCATTGAGCCGGCTTCGTTCCGTCTTTATATGAGCCATTCAACCGGGAATATTGGTCGGTGCCGTTGCGCGCGCGCGTTATTCAGCCAACTTGCGCATCTCGGCGATGAGGTCGGATTTGCCTTCGAAGCCGATGCCGGGCAGCTCCGGCATCGTGATGTATCCGTTATCGACACGAACGCCGTCGGGGAAGCCGCCGTATGGCTGGAACAGGTCCGGGTACGATTCGTTGCCGCCAAGTCCGAGGCCCGCCGCGATGTTCAGCGACATCTGGTGCCCGCCGTGGGGAATACAACGGCTGCGCGACCAGCCATGCTGATGCAGCATGTCGAGCGTTCGCAGATATTCAACGAGCCCATAGCTCAACGCGCAATCGAATTGCAGCCAGTCGCGATCGGGACGCATGCCGCCGTAGCGGATCAGGTTGCGAGCATCCTGCATCGAGAACAGGTTTTCGCCAGTTGCCATCGGCTTGTCATAGTAGTTGCGCAGTGTCGCCTGCAACTCGAAGTCGAGCGGGTCGCCCGCCTCTTCGTACCAGAACAGGTCGTACTGCGACAGGGCCTTCGCATACCTGATCGCCGTATCGAGGTCGAAGCGGCCATTGGCATCGACCGCGAGCTTCTGGCCGTCCTGCAGCACGCTGAGGATCGAGTCGATGCGTCGCAGGTCTTCGTCGAGCGAGGCACCGCCGATTTTCTTCTTCACGACCGTGTATCCCCGGTCGATGTAGCTGCGCATCTCATCCTTGAGCTTTTCGTGGTCCTGGCCCGGATAGTAGTAGCCGCCCGCCGCGTAGACGAAGATCTTGCGGTTGGCCTCGCCATTGCCGTACCGTTGCGCGAGGAGCTGAAACAGCGGTTTGCCCGCGATTTTCGCCACCGCGTCCCAGACGGCCATGTCGATCGTGCCGATGGCGACGGACCGCTCACCGTGGCCACCGGGCTTCTCGTTGATGAACATCGTCGCCCAGATCTTGTGGGGATCGAGGTTGTCGCCGGAGTCGTCGACCAGCGAGGCAGGGGCGGCCTCGAGCAGGCGCGGGATGAAGCGCTCGCGCATCAGCTTGCCCTGACCGTAACGGCCGTTCGAGTTGAAGCCGTAGCCGATCACCGGCTTGCCGTCGCGAATGACGTCCGTGACGACCGCGACGAGACTCAAGGTCATTTTGCTGAAGTCGATATAGGCGTTCCGGATCGGGGAACTGATCGGAACGGTTTTTTCGCGGATTTCAACGATTCTCACGCCACTGTCTCCAGAGATTTGAACAGTTATTGAGCCACACCGGCTTCAATGTGGTGAATAGCTTAGCCGCGAAAGAGCTTGCTAGAATTCACTTACGTTCACTACATATTTCACCAAAAGTGAGTACTGCCCCCGCATCCGACTTTGAGTTCTTCATTCTCCTGGCGAAACTCAGGAGCATGTCCGGCGCCGCCCGGGCGCTCGATCTGAGTCCGCCAGCGGCGACCAAGCGGCTGGGGATCATCGAGCAGCGGCTCGGCGCGCGTCTGGTCAACCGGACCACGCGCAGCGTCAGCCTGACGCCCGAGGGCGAGACCTATCTGCGCTACGCGTCCCAGATCGTCGGGCAGGTCCGCGAGATGGAGGAGGCCATATCCGGCGCCGGACGAGATCCGCATGGGCCGTTGCGCATCAACGCGACGCTCGGTTTTGGCAGGACCACGATCGCGCCGCTCGTCTCCGACTTCGCAAAGCGTTTTCCGAATGTCGAAGTTCAGTTCGAGGTGACAGACCGGCCGGTCGATCTCGTCGAAGGGGCCTTCGACATGGCGATACGGTTCGGCGAGCTACCCGACAGTCGTCTGAGCGCGAGGCGCATCATGAGCAATCGCCGCTTTCTTTGCGCGTCCCCGAAATATCTGGAACGTTTTGGAACGCCCGAGCGGGTGGAGGACCTGCACCAGCATCGCTGCATCATTCATCGGCAGAACGATGACGCTTATGGCGTGTGGCGCTACATCGTGAACGACCACATCGAGGCGATCAAGGTGAAAGGCGCGCTATCGAGCAATGACGGCGACATTGTCCTTCGGTGGGCGCTCGACGGTCATGGGATTCTGATTCGCTCTGAATGGGATCTGGCCAAGTATGTACAGAGCGGGCGCCTTAAGCTGGTGCTGCCGAATACCGTGCTGCCGTCCGCGGACCTGTTCGTCTATTACCCCAGACAGCGCAATCAGACCGCGCGGGCGCGCGCCTTCATCGACTTCCTCGTCGATCATTTTCAAGCACCGTTCACACCGGTCGGCGCCACCGTCGAAGTTCCGGAAAGGAAGAAGTGGGTCTCGCGAAAGTGACGTTCATGTCGCGAGGACAGCGCTCGTGAAAAACCGCCGCGATGATCGTTCCCTTTCGGGGCGGACCGCTCGGATCGTAGTGGAGGTCTGGCGCATCACCGCCGGTTTTTTCCAGCGGCTCGATCTTTGCAGTCAACCTAGTTCGAACGAACTCACCCCGAACACGCGTTGCACGGGAATGGCCGGCGGGGCGCGAGTGTACATTCGCGCCGTTTCGAACGCGCTAACCATGCCGTAGCGTTCAGCGAGCGCTACGGCGGCCGCGTTGACCTCCGGGACGTCGAACGCGATGACTTCGCCTGCGACGCTCACGACCAGTCCGTCGAACAGATCGTTGGCGATCCGTGCGTCGTCGGCAAAGAGCGGACCGATCTTGTAGCCGGTCCCGCAACGGCGCAGCACGCCGTACCCCCTTATCTGAGCGTTGCGCACATCCGCCAGGGCCAGCGCCTGTGGCTGCGCGATCCAGTCCGCCAGGAAGCGGGGACGGGCGGTCGAAAAACATGCGCTGTCGTAGGCAACCAGTTGCGCGAAGGGTACCTCCCGCGCGTTCGTCAGGTTTGGCGTCGACGCCGCTTGCACGACGCCCTGGAAGCGGATGTTGCGATAGGCGAGCTGGAAGCCGGATTTTTTATAGTTCTGCTGCTGGGCAACGACACCATCTAGGCCAATCGTACGATCTCCCAGATAGCGCATCGCGTGCTGCCAGGTGCGCAGACCGAAACCCCTGGCGCGAAACGCCGGCTTGACGATGTAGAGGCCAATGAAACCGAAGCGCTCATCGTAGGCGACTGCCGAGATACATGCCACCGGCTCCCCGCGCCAGGTACCGACGAAAAAGCCATTGGGGTCTGCATTCCAGAAGCACCTCGCGTCGTCGAGGCCCGGATTCCACCCCTCTGCCGCGGCCCATTCGACCGCCAGATCGACCTCGCGGAACGCCATGTTGCGCACAAGGAAATCGTCACGATCATCCATGATCAAATGCATCAACGTGATTGGCTACAACGTCTACGCAGGCGTGAAGACGACAGCGCCCTGCTCGGCAACTTGCGCGAAGGTCCGAGCGAAGCGGTAGGCCTGTCCTTCAATGACCAATTGGTTGAATCCTGACCGCGTGGTCTCCAGAAGCGCGTGGACCAGCTTGTTCGGAATGGCCGCGCAGCTTGTCCAGTCCGCGTCTGGCTCGCCAGGATCACCAAGGTAGACTTCGCAATTTTCGCCTTGGGAGAGCACAAAAATCAGGCTCTTTCCTTTGTCTAGCGAAAGCTCCAGGTACTCTGAAAGCGTAGATGCGGGGTCACGAGAGGAAGAGTTCATAAGTGGCCTTTTGTGGGTCGGGCGTGGCATCCAAATAGGTAACGCGACATGGCACACCTCGAAGACGATCAGACCGGCAACTGGCCGGGCGCACCATCCAGAATGCGAAGCTTCTCGTCGATGTCGGGAAGCTGATGGCCAGCCGCGCGAAGCTCGTTCACAAGCCGATGCGCAGTTGCACAACACTGCGCAAGCGTCTCATGCAGTCGCGGTTCGCCCCGCAGACCGGTCACCACCTTTTCCAGCTCGGAGGGGGGCTCGCTTAGCAGGGCGGGAACCACCTCTTCCGCCGGGATCAGCGACCCGTGGCTCAAAAGCTGGGCCGTCCACTCGCATCCATACAGCAGCGTCCGTCGCTCAGCCCGTTTCGCTTCTTCCTGCTCCAGAGTCGCGAGACTGTGCCGGTTCCTGTGAATCGCAGCGCGCCAGGTCGTAAGTATGTCGGCGCGCAACGCTGCAATCGCATTGCCGAGCGACGTGCTCTGTCCGCCAACGACGAGCCGGCGTTCGTCGAGCCTGTCGACGTGGTCCCGGTATCCTTCGAGGAAGGGCTGCCAGTTCAAGGGCAATTCGGTCGTCTCGGAGAACGACCGGCTAGTCTCATTGAGCTCGGTCCTGATGTCCTCGATGGCCCGAGCGTCGGCAAGCCGTGCCTCATAGACCTCGTGAGCCGTCACCATCTGGCGATGAAGGGCGAAAAGGGGATTCTTGTGGCGGCGTTGCAGGTGTCGCTCGGCGGCGCCGGGATGAGCGCTCCATCTCCAGTTGGGCAGCGATTTCGCGTCGAAGTCGACCGCGTCTATCATGGGCCGGAATACCGCCAGCCCCTCTTCGGTTGCATGCTCAAAACAGTCGGCCAGTTTGAAGTCGTTGCCTTGCAGGTCGGTGCCTTCGTTCCCGGCATAAGGCGAGTCCGGTGCGAGCCTGAGGAAAGCAGTAGCGAGGAAAAACTCCATGGGTAGCTCGACGGACAGACCCTCCAGTCGGAAGGTGCGCTGTTGAGCGGAAAGGTCCTCGACAGAATGCGCGAGGCGGTTTTCGAGGTCGAGGAGCGAGTCGATCTTGTCGCCGGACGACGGTTGCATGGCGTCGGCGAGCAGGCACAAAGACTCACGCACCATTTTTGCCGCGATCGTGCCGTGCTTCTCGGCGAAAAGCCACAACCAGAGGGCAAGCTGATACCCCCGGACTCCGTTTCGCGCGAGCGTTTCGACTTCGGGCGCAAAAGTAATTCCAGGCGCGGCCCAGTTCGCAAACGGTGGCGAGTCGCTGCCCAGGTACATATCCAGAAGCTGCTTCAACGACTCATGCGTGCCGCTCGGCCAGCTTCGCGTCTCGTCGTACCGCTTCTCGGTCTTCCAAAGTTTCCAGGCCATCGTGAACCTCGCAAGAGTGTGCGGGATGCGGCTTGGTGAAGATACTTGCACACTCGGTCGGGGGCGTAAACCGGCGGTTGACCTTGTTGACCCGGAGAGGTTGCCGCGGTGCGATGGGGGTTTAAAGCGGGTCAAAACGCTATGAGGATCAATCGGCTTTTGGTCGATCGGTGCCGCCATAAGTCAGGCTTTCTCGGCCTGCTCGATCCTGGACTGGCGCGACTCGGAAACGGCGTCTGGGCGCATTCGAATCCCGCGGCTCGTGGTCGGTCGAGGTTTCGCTCACGCGCGGTTAGTACTAGGCTAGAAGCCGGATCGACGAAGACCGGCTGACGCGCGAACCATCCACGGTCGCGTTGGCCCGTGTTCGACGTGTTTTCATCGGCGTGTTGCCGCAATGGAGCGAGGTCCATCATGCAATTGTCCGCCGTCAAGGTCGTCAAGCCCGAAGCGACCAACTTCATTCTCGGGCAAAGCCACTTCATCAAATCTGTCGAGGATATTCACGAAGCGATGGTCGGCACGGTGCCCGGCATCAAGTTCGGTCTCGCGTTTTGCGAGGCTTCCGGCAAGCGCCTCGTGCGCCGCTCCGGCACCGACGAAAGCCTCGTCGAGATGGCATGCCAGAACGCAACCAACGTCGGCGCGGGCCATAGCTTCTTCGTGTTTCTGGGCGACGGCTTTTTCCCCGTCAACGTGCTGAACACGATCAAGGCCGTGCCGGAGGTCTGCCGCATCTTCTGCGCAACGGCGAATCCCGTCGAAGTGCTGATCGCTGAAACAGATCAGGGGCGAGGCATCGTCGGCGTGGTCGATGGTTTTTCGCCTGTCGGCACGGAAAGCGCGGAGGACATTCAATGGCGCAAGGATCTTTTGCGCACGATAGGCTACAAGCTGTAGCGGCTGCGCATTCATTCACCCGCTTCACGCGCGCCGCCACGCCTGCCGACATCCTATGGAACGACAACGACGCCTGATTCCGGGCACGCTGTGGCCCGCCATTGTGCGACAGACCGGACATGCGCTGAGCTGCGGCGCGCTGCGACCGATCGACACGCAACAGTCCGTGATCGACAGCGGCGGCATCCGTTTTCTCGTGCGTCGGGTGTCGAGCCTGACGCGCAAGGAACAGCAACGCGAGCAAGCGCGCAAGCTGCAGACGGCAAAGCACCCTCAGGCGAACCCATTTCTTCCCTATGAGCCGGATCTGTTCGTCGCCGACATCTCCGATACTCACCTCGCGTTGCTGAACAAGTTCAACGTGATCGATCATCATTTGCTGATCGTCAGGCGCGAATTCGAACCGCAGGAAGCGCTGCTCGATCTTGCCGATTTCGAAGCGCTGCTCGCGTGCATGGCCGAATTCGACGGCATCGGCTTTTACAACGCCGGCACGCAGGCGGGCGCGAGCCAGCCGCACAAGCACCTGCAGATCGTGCCGCTGCCGCTCGGGCAAGCCGATCCGTCCGTGCCTGTCGAGCCCCTGCTCGGTGCGGAGAACGGCTTGCCGGATCTGCCGTTTCGGCATGCGTTCGCACGCTTTCACGCCGATGATCTGGCTCGCGCGGATGCGCCGAAGCTGGCGCTTTCCCGCTATCGCACGCTGCTCGACGCGGCGGATATCGGCGCGTTCGAAATCGACCGTGCCTGCTGTCATGCGACGCCCTACAACCTGCTGGTCACGCGGCGCTGGATGTTGCTCGTGCCGAGATCGCAAGAGCGAGTCGAAGGCGTGTCGGTCAACGCGCTCGGCTTTGCGGGTTCGCTGTTCGTGCGCGATACGGCTCAACTGGATGTGATCGAAAGGCTCGGCCCGATGACGGTATTGGAACGCGTCGCGCTGCCTGCGAATCCATAGCGGCCGCGCAACCCGACCGCGCAGCAGACTCACGCGATGAACTCAAGCTCCGTCCGACTGCAAATACCTGTGCGCGAAAGCAATCGCCATGCTGCCCTCGCCGACGGCCGAAGCGACGCGCTTCACAGGGCTCAGTCTCACGTCTCCGCACGCAAACACGCCAGCCACGCTCGATTCGAGCAGATAAGGATCGCGCTGATGCGACCAGCGTCCGGCCTTGACGACGTCATCGCCGGTCAGAACGTAGCCGCGCACATCGCGCGCGATTTCGGGCGGCAGCCACTCAGTCTGCGCATCCGCTCCGATGAAGACGAACAGACCGCCGCAGTCGTGTCGGCTCACTGCGTCGCTCGTCGAATCGCGAACGGTGATGGCCGTCAAATGCGTATCGCCATGCGCGCCGACGACTTCCGAGCGCAGCCGCACCGCGACATTCGATTTGCCCGCTAGCTGTTCGACGAGATAGCGCGACATGCCCTTTTCGAGCGAATCGCCGCGCACGACGAGCGTCACGCTGCGCGCATGATTGGCGAAGTACAACGCCGCCTGGCCGGCCGAATTGCCGCCGCCGATCAGATGGACATCGAGGCCGTGCGTCGCGCTCGCTTCGCTGCGCGCCGCGCCGTAGTAAATCCCCTTGCCGATCAAGCGGTCGAAGCCGTCGATCGCGAGCCGCCGCCACGTGACGCCCGTCGCGAGAATGATGGTTCGAGCGTGCACGGCGTCGCCGCCGTCGAGATGAATCCGCCGCGCCCGCACATCGATGCGCTCGACCGAGCGCGTCACGAGGATCTCCGCGCCGAGCCGCCGTGCCTGTTGCAGCGCGCGGCTCGCGAGTTCGTCGCCGGAAACACCATTGGGAAAGCCGAGATAATTTTCGATGCGCGAGGACGTGCCCGCCTGTCCGCCCGGCGCCTCGCGCTCGAGCACCAGCGTGCGCAGACCTTCCGACGCGCCGTATACCGCGGCAGCCAGCCCCGCGGGACCGCCGCCGATGATCGCCGTGTCGTATCCGGCCAGACGCGGCTGCGTCTGGAGGCCGAGCAGTCCCGCAAGCTCGCGGGTCGCGGGCCGCCTCAGCACTGTGCCGTCGACGAGGCGCAACGCGGGGCACTCGCCTTCCGTTGGACATGTGCCAGGCCAGCGCGCGGCCAATTCGGGCGCATCCGGCGCCAGCCAGTCGACGCTGATCTGATTGCGCGCGAGGAACTGACGCAGCAGCGTGCACGCATTGTCCCAACGGTTGCCGACGATCGTCACACGCGCCTTCGGCGGCTCGGCGGAAAGGCTTTGCAGCCCGCCGATGCGTTCGCGCGCGAGCGCGCCCATCTTGAACGCCACGTCGGGCGACGCCGCCGCGAGCGCATAGTATTGCGGCGCGTCGACCCGCATCACGCGCGAAGGCTCGGCCGCTCGATACGCGCCCGGAAACGGTGCGCTCAGCGCGAGCGGCACTTCGCCGAAGATCGTGCCGGGCAGACGCCAGCCCAAGGTTCGCTCGATGCCGTCGAACGTCTTGATGACTTCCATCTTGCCCGACAGCACGGCGTATAACGCGCGCTCGCCGCCTTCATGGACCGCGAACTCGCCCGCGCATAGATGCAGGTCGGCGCACGCGTGCACGAGGATTTCCAGTTCGCTGTCGGGGAGGGTCGAGAACAGCGGCACGGCGCGGATGTCGTCGATCGTCAGCATGGCTTGGTTTTCCGTTCTGTCAGGCAGATGACGCAACGCGCGGTGCACCGGGTTTCAGATGCGTCATGTCGGACGATTGGACTCGCGCAAACCGATGTGCAGACAAGGCGCGAAGTCAGCAACCGCACCGACCCAGTATAGGATTTTCAGATCGCGATGCAGACGATCAAGCCATGGGTGCGCTTCTGAAAGACCTAAGCTGGATGAACGGCCGCGATATGAATGCCGTATTTCGTCGCTGCCATGCAACCAGTACCAGGCGATCAGCGTGGAGGTGCGCAATGGTGTTGCGATGGGTGCGAATGGTATGTCTGGCGACGTACGTGTGTGCCAGCGCGCAAGGATGTCTGGCCGCGGATTCGTCGGCGGCGCTCGCGGCTCCTGTCGCGCCGCCGGTCGTCTATGTCTCCGATTTCGATCTCGACGCCGCGAACATCGCCCCTGACAGCGGGCCAGGCCACCGCGCGCGAGGCATCCTGGGCAATCTGGTGCCTGAGGGCCCGCTGCGTCAGCAGCAGGATCCGCAGGCGCGTGCGCGAGACATCGTTGCGCTGATGGCGCAATCTCTGACGGACGATCTGAAGAAGGCCGGAGTAGACGCGCGCCGCGTCACGCCGGGTGAACCGCTGCCCCACGGCGGCTGGCAGGTGCGCGGCGTTTTTCTCAGTGTCGATGAGGGTAATCGGCTGCGTCGCGCGATGGTGGGTATGGGCGCGGGCCAAAGCCAGTTTCAGGTCGCGGTTTCCTGCGATAACCTGGCTACGCCGGAGTTACCGCCGCTCTATGAAACTGTTGAAGAGGGGGCGAGCAGGGATATGCCAGGCGCCGTGATCAAGCTCAACCCGTACGTGATCGCCGCGAAGGTCGTGCTGTCCGGCCGCGATGAAAAGACGGCGGTCAGGAAAAGCGCGGAGCAGATCGCTGACGAACTCGCGCGACGGCTTCAGACGGGTGCAAGTGAGGCCGGCAGCGCCGCCCCCGCCCGATAGGCGGCCGAAGCCGCCCGCTCAGCAGCCCGTCTGCTTGACGCGCTCGACCGCGAGGCCGAACACCGGACGCAGCTTCGTGCCGACCACGTTGCCCAAAAAATGCCGAGACGAGCCACAGCCAGCCGTGCAGGCTGCCCGACACGATGCCGCTGAAGTACGCGCCGATATTGCAGCCGTACGCGAGGCGCGCGCCGTAGCCGAGAATCAGTCCGCCGATGATTGCCGCGATCAGCGAGCGCAGCGGCAGACGCCACACCGGCGCATAGCGGCCGGCCAGCGAAGCGGCAACCATCGCGCCGATCACGATGCCGATGTCCATGACCGACTTCACGTCGTGGCTGATCGGCGCGGCAAGGGCGGCCGCGTTCGGGCCGGTGCTCCACACATGCCAGCTCGCGACGTCGACGCCCATCGCGGAGAACGCCTTCGCGCCCCACAGCGCGAACGCCGACGTGATGCCCCACGGATGGCCCGACAGCGCGAGCGTCACGAAGTTGAGGATCGCGAGCACGACGCCGCCGGTGAGGAGCGGCCACGGGCCGTGCAGCCACGGCGATGCGTTCGGGGCGCGCTCCACGCCGCTGACGAGACGGCCGTGACGGCGCTTTTCGATCAGCACGCTCAGCGCGGCGATGGCCGCGAACACCACGAGGTTCAGCGCGATCGCCGGGCCGACGCCGAGCGTCTGCACGAGCGAGATCGGCGGCAGATGCGGCAGCGCGGACCAGAACGGCATGTGCGCGGTGCCGATCACCGAGCCGATGATGAACGCGATCAGCGTGACCACCATCCGTGTGCTGCCGCCGCCGACCGTATACAGCGTGCCGGAGGCGCAGCCGCCGCCGAGCTGCATGCCGATGCCGAACATGAACGCGCCGATCAGGACCGACGTGCCGACGGGCGACACTTCGCCGACGACTGGATGACCGAATAGCGTGCCGGCGGAAAGCGCCGGGAAGAACAGCAGCACGCCGATCGCGAGCATCAGCATCTGCGCGCGCAGCCCGGCGCCGCGGCCGTCGGCGATGAACACGCGCCATGCGGACGTGAAGCCGAACGCGGCGTGATAGAGCGTGACGCCGAGCAGCGCGCCGAGGACGTACAGCGCAGCCTGTTTCACGCTGACGGTCTGCGCGAGATAGATCGCGCCGAGCACGACCAGCGCGAACGCGACGGCGAGCGGCTTCGGATTGATGTTGACGAGACGGCGGGGCGCGCCGAACGGCGTGGAGAGATCGGACATGGTGAGCGGGGCGGGCACGCTTGTCGCGCGAGGGCGGCACGCCTATGAAACGGCGGTCGCTACGCGGGAGGAGGGCCGCGAATAATCGTTTTTGGGAAAGCTCGCGAGTATACCGAAATGTCGCGTTGCGGCTGTTGCCCAGCAAGGTTCGCGCTGCTCGATCGCAAATCCGGGCGCGCGCGGTGCCGCCAGGCTGCAAGGCCCGCCGCACGGGCGCTTGACGATGGTCGACCGCGCTTGAAACCAGTGACTTAATAACCTCCCGTAATAAAGGTATTTCAAACTTGCATTGAAATCGTTATCAAGATGGAAGGCGACGGTAATCCCGTCCCGGTCGCGCAACAACATTTCGGGCCGAAATATCGACCAAATCGGCCACGGTCGTTAAGTGGCGACGAGGCGAACTGCTAATCTTCATACGCGGCGACTCACGCGTTTCCGGTCGGCTCCACGGGTCGTTGGCAGCCGTTTCGCGCGAGCGTGGAAGGGGGATGTATGAGCACTCGAAGGCCATCTCTGCTGCGGCAACGTCCATCGCAACGCCGTCATGCAAGCGTGCGGATTTCATTTGCCATCGTCATTTCGCTGACCGGACTTTCCATGACGCACGTCGCGTACGCGGCGGGTACCCTGCCGCAAGGCGGGCATTTCGTCGCCGGCTCGGGAAGCATCACTCAGAACGATGCCGGCATGAGCATCACGCAAGCGGGCTCGCGCGGCATCATCGAATGGAACAGTTTTTCGATCGGATCGTCCCGCACGGTGTCGATCAACAACGGCACGGGCGCGACACTCAATCGCGTGACGGGTAACGACGTGTCGGCGATCTACGGCACGCTGAAGGGCACCGGCAGCATCTACCTCGTCAATCCGCATGGTGTGCTCATCGGGCCAGGCGGCGTGGTGTCGACGGGAGGGCGTTTCGTCGCGTCGACGCTCGACGTCCCCAACGATGTCTTTCTCAACCCGCCCGTGTTCGGTGGCTCGGCTTACACAGGCAGTTCCACGGCGGATGTAGTCAATCTCGGCAAGATCAGTTCGTCGGGTGGGGACGTGTTTCTGATATCGGCCAGCAAGGTCACGAACGCAGGGACGATCGATGCGCCGAACGGCAATGCCGAACTCGTCGCAGGCCGTCAGGTCCGGCTCTTCGACGGCAACTTTCAACAAGTCTTCGTGGACGTGGGAAGCGGCGGCACGGTGACGAACTCAGGCACGGTACGGGCGGCGATCATCGACGTGCAGGCGGCCGACGGCAATATCTTCGCGCTCGCGGGTCATTCGGGCGCCCTGCGCGCCACCGGCACCGCGACGCGCGACGGCCACGTCTGGCTCGTCGCGAACACCACCGTCAACGGGGTCGTCGTCAACTCCGGCAACGTCGATGCGCGCGGGGCGCAAATCAGCGCGCGTAACGCGGACGGCAGCGGCGGCACGCTCGACATGTCCGGCAAGGACGTCAAGGTCGGCGGCGCGGATGTGCGGGCGAAAGCATGGAACATCACCACGGGGGACTTCACCGCGGACGTCCCCACCGCCAACACGCTCGGCGCAAGTCTGAGCAACGGCGCGTCCATCTCCGTGCTCGCGAACGGCGCGGACGGCAAGCTCGGGGCGACCGGCGAGGGAGACATCGCGATCGAAGCGAGCGTGCGCTGGCACGGAGCCTCCTCCCTGACGCTCGACGCGGCGCACTCGCTGACGATCGCACCGCAGGCGACCATCGCCAATAGGGGCACAGGCTCGCTCACGCTGTCCGCCGACACCTATGGTTTCGACAACGGTGGCAGTCTGACCAACCAGGGCACGATCGACTGGTCGCGAAGCATGGGCATCGTCAGCGGCCTGTACGACATGAACGGCAGCTACACGCCCGGCACCGTGTACACCAACGTATCGTGGCACCCCGCGCCGTTTACTGGGCTCGTCACGCAGTTCACGGCCTATCAGCTCGTCAACTCCATGACGGACCTGAGCGCGGTGAATAACAACCTCTCCGGCAACTATGCGTTGGGCAGCAGGGGGCTGGAATTCGCGGGTGCGCCGGAGTTCGGAGGCATCGGCACCGCCGCGAATCCGTTCACCGGTCAGTTCGACGGCATGGGGCATCTCCCCGCGGATCTGCGTCTCTCAAGCGCGGCCGATACCGGACTCTTCGGCGTGATCGGCAAGAGCGGCGTCGTCCGCAATTTCACGCTCGCGGACGGCACCGCGACGTCCTCGGGAGAAACGGTCGGCTTGCTGGCCGGCATCAACTACGGATACATGGTGAACGTCGGCGCAACGGGCGCCATCGGTGCCCCGGGCAACACGAGCACAGTGGCCGGCGGTCTGGTCGGCGAGAACTTTGGGCGCATCGAGCGCTCGTGGGCGGGCGTGAACATCATCGGCGTGGGCCAGATCGGTGGGCTCGTCGGCCTGAACGACGGCCGCATCGATCAGTCTTTCGCGATCGGCCGCGCAACAGCCGGTGCGCAAAGCACGGTCGGCGGACTCGTCGGCACCAACCGTGGCGCCATCACCCGATCGTATGCCTACGAATTCCTGAACGGCGGCGCGACTGTCGGCGGACTTGTCGGCATCAATACGGGCTTCATCCGCGAGTCGTATGCCGCGTCCAGACTCACGGCGGGCGCGAACTCGACGGAGGGCGGTATCGCGGGCACGAACAGCGGCCGGATCGCGGCCAACGTGTTCTGGAACAGCCAATCGTCGGGGGCGGCGGCGGGTGTCGGTTCGGGCACGGCGGTGGCCAGTTCGAGCGGACTCACGGACACCCAGTTGCTCGAGCCGGCGAGCTTCGGTCCGACGTGGGATTTCACCGCGAACGGCACGTGGGTCGCGGGATATCCAGGGCCTCAGTTGCGCTGGCTGGCAGGGCACTGACATCGAGGGTTCCACAGAACCCGGCGCGGGCGCACTCGGCCTTCGGTGCCGCGATCACGATGCAAGCCGGATTCAGCGGTTTGACGACTGTTCGCGCAGGTAGGCCTGCGCTTCCGCCTCCGTCTCATAGACATAAGGTGACAGCCCGCGCCGCGTAAGGGCGCCACCCAGCTTGGCGCGCATGAAAGCGCTGGTAGTGAAGCGTGTTACGCCGAGATAGTAGCGCTGCACCATATCCTCGACCATTTCGACGTACGCGTCCTCCAGCGCGGGGTCCAACACGAAACCCTCGTAGTTCACCACTGCATAAACCTTGTGGTCCAGTGGTTCGCAGACGCGGTATACCTGAGCCCGGATCGCCGCGATGTCGTCGGGACGCTTCACCTCGAGGCGCGCGAAATTGAGAAACATGATGTTCTTGTGGTCGTCGTAGATGAAGCGCGCTTCCAGCGGCAGTCGCAAAACATTCGAGCGCAGGCCCATCGGTTCAGGCAGGAAAATCCGCTCGTCCATCTGCGTCGGCGAACGCAGGATCGGTGCGAAGTCCATCCTGGCCAGAATATCGCGCTCCAGATCGACGCCCGGTGCAATCTCGATGAGTTCCATGCCCTCGGCGCCCAACTCGAACACGCAACGCTCGGTGATGTAGAGGACCGGCTTGCCCAGTGCCGCCGCATACGGGCCAGAGAACGTGCGATGCTCGACTTCCTCGATGAATTTCCTGGCCGTGCCGTCACGGTGGATATGCAGCTTGCCGTCGACGACCGAAATCTGGCTGTGGCCCGCCATGAAAGTGCCGACGAACACGACTTTCCTGGCATTCTGGCTGATGTTGATGAAGCCTCCGGCGCCGGGCAGGCGCGGCCCGAATCTCGACACATTGAGGTTTCCCATGCGATCGGCCTGGGCGAGGCCAAGAAAGGCGACGTCGAGCCCGCCGCCGTCATAGAAATCGAACTGGGCGGGCTGATCGATGATCGCCTGCGCATTGGTCGCCGCGCCGAAGTTCAAGCCTCCCGCAGGAATGCCGCCGATGACGCCGGGCTCGGTGGTCAGCGTCATCAGGTCGAGGATCCTTTCCTCGTTGGCGACGCTGGCGATGCCTTCGGGCATGCCGATCCCGAGATTCACCACGCTGTTTGGCTGGAGTTCCATTGCCGCGCGTCGCGCGACCACCTTGCGCTCACTCATCGGCATCGGCGCCACACTGCTCGGGGGGACCCGGATTTCGCCGGCGTACGCCGGACTGTATGGTGTGGCAAAGGTCTGCTGGTGGTTCTCGGGCGGCGCCAGCACGACGCAATCGACCAGCACGCCGGGGATCTTGACCTGTCGCGGGTTGAGCGAGCCGCTTTCGGCGATGCGCTCCACCTGGACGATCACGAGGCCGCGGCAGTTGTGCGCGGCCATGGCGATCGCGAGAGCCTCCAGTGTCAGGGCTTCGCGCTCCATCGTCACATTGCCTTCCGGATCGGCAGTGGTGCCGCGCACGATCGCGACGTTGATCGGGAAGGCCTTGTAGAACAGATATTCCTCGTCGCCGATCCGCATCAACTCGACCAGATTCTCGGTGGTGCGCTCGTTCAGTTTGCCACCACCGAAGCGCGGATCGACGAAGGTGCCGAGGCCGACCCGGGAGAGATGGCCTGGCTTTCCGGCCGCAATGTCGCGAAACAGGTGGCTGATCACGCCCTGCGGCAGGTTATACGCCTCGATCTGGTTATCCACCGCAAGCTGCTGTAGCTTCGGCACGAGGCCCCAGTGTCCGCCGATGACGCGCTTGACGAGTCCCGGCGTCGCCAGGTGGTTCAGTCCGCGTTCCTTGCCGTCTCCCTGGCCGGCCGCATAGACTAGCGTGAGGTTGGCGGGCTTTGGGAGGGTGACTAACGTATCCTCGTCATGCGCCGTACAGAGTTGCTCGATGGCAATGGCGATGTCTTCGGCGAAGCCGATGCCGACGAAGCCACCCGTCGCGACCGTATCGCCGTCGCGGATCAGGCGCACGGCATCGCGCGCCGACGCCACTTTGCCGGACGAACGGGAAAGGATGGCCGGTGAAAGCGCCCCCGCGGTTGATTGCGTGCTCACGTTTCACCTCGCCTGATTCGAGCGCGACTTTCTAATAGGCGCCACCGGTATCAATGGTCAGATGGAGCATGTCGTCCTCGAGAATCCTGATGAAATGCTCGTCCTCCTGCAGGAGTTCCTCCAGCACGTCACTGTCGGAAAGCACGCCGATGACGCGCCCGGATTCGATCACAGGCAGGTGCCGGATCCGCCGGGTATGCATCGACGCGAGGCATTGATCGCAGGTATGCTCGGGCGTCACATAAAGCACCTGGGTGGTCATGATGTCGCCAACCCTGGTGTTCGCGGCGTTGCGGCCAAGCACCTCGACCTTGCGGGCGTAGTCGCGCTGAGACAGCACGCCAACCAGATTGCTGGCCTGCAGCACCAGCACCGTCGTCACGTCCTTGTCGGCCATCAACTGCAACGCGTTCAGCACCGTGTCGTCGGGGCCCACTGAGATAACCTCCCGAGGGTTCCCGGACAGAATTTGCCGTGCTGTCTTCCTCTCCTTTTTCATGACCGCCTCCAGACAGAAAGGGGAGCATGTACGGACTACGCTTGATCAAAGCGAAATCAAAGCGAAATCGGAATACGATCGTCCAGACCCAGCCAAGGCTGGCGATCTTTTCTTATTCGTTGAATTGCAGTGTAGATCGCTTGACCTGAGTCGAACGAACATTTTCCGTTGCGGCGCTACGCCACTCGGTGAGTCGAAGCGACGAGGCACCTGCCGCACGAGCGCGCCTTGCCCATTCGCAACCGTCCGGCGCTAACTGTCGCCTCACCACCGCAGTCGCACCGGCAAACCCACAATCCATCGCCAGCGTACCGCTCGGTCGTCAGCTGGCCGAAAACCTCGCCGCTCTTCAGCGCAGGTGAGCCCGGTCGCGACCGCCACACGCGACGCTGCTCACGGCAGCCGCAATCACGCACTGCACCGCTCTCTACCGTCTTCAGGGCGGAAGTCACATGGCCGCCGCATCGGCATCGCCAGAGCCACACGTCCGCGCCGCAATATTGAAGCGCGACGAGATCGCCAAAGGCGCGACCAGCGACATCGCGACTTGGCGGAAAGGGCCATCGAGGCTGCAAGGGGCGGCGGGTACGTTTGTTCACAGCAAGCAAAATGGGGTGCGGCGTCGTGTTCTCAAGCATACCTGCGCCTTTGATTCGGAGCGGGTCGACGCTTCGATCAGCTTATAGCCGTTGTGTGGTATTGCTCACACTTTGTTGCAATTTGCTGCAGGCGGCTAGAGTGCCCGCCCGGCAAGGCTTAGCGGCTCGCGGCGAAACGTGGATACGGTTCCGCTTCCCACAGCAGGGTGAAGATTTCAAACGCTGAACCGTTAAAGGACTCAACCAGTGGGGAACACACACCATGAAGATTGAATCCAGCAATTTTCCGCTCGCGGCTTCGCAGAACGGTCCGCAACGCGCAACGATCAACAGCGATGCGAAGGATGCCGTCGAGTCCGCGCACCAGGTCAGCGCTGCCGCCGCGCAGAATTCGACGGTTAATCTCTCATCAGTGTCCGCGATGCACACGTCCAGCGATTCGGATAGCGACACGGCGAAGGTCGAGTCGATCAAGGCCGCCCTGCGTGACGGCAGCTACAAGGTCGATTCCGGAAAGATCGCCGACGGCATGCTAAGCACCGCGCGCGACCTGCTGCAAACGACTACTCGCTGACCGCCGGCTGAACGTAGCAATACCGACGGCGGATAAGCGACGCAGGCGCCCGCGCTGACAGCCGTGAAGGCGAGCCATTGGCTTCATTGTCGGTCCGCGTTCGAGGTGGCGGCACGCCTGCAATGCAGTGCATCGCAGGGAGAATTTTCGCTGCGGGCTTGTTCGGAAATTCTTCCCGAGACCCACCACCCGACTGCGGGAACGACGCCATTGCGCCGGTCTGCGTCGTTGCAAGGCAGTCCATGAAGACTCGCACGGCGTGATTGGCCGGCCGGGGGCCGGCCCGCCATGCTTACTGGACGACCTTTTTCGCTTCGTCGCGCCAGTAGTGTTGCTGGTTCCACCCAAGAAGGCGCTTGAGCTTCTCGTTGCTGAGCAGGGTCTCGAACTCGCCGAGTTGCTTTTTGAGCGGCACGCCGGGGTAGTAGCGTCGGAGCAGTTCCGCGGTAGGTACGTCGGATGACACGTCGTCGGCCGCGACGTTCATCACCTGAAAGCCGAGGCCGTCCTTTTCGATGGCAAGCCGGCACGCGCTCGCGAGATCGCGCCCGTCGATATAGCTCCACGCAATCCTCTTGCGCAGTGCTGGATCCTTGAGCCACGCCGGAAACTTCGCGTAGTCGTTGGGTTCGAGCACGTTGCCAATACGAAAGCAGTAAATGTCAGAGCCGGTGCGCGCGTGGAACGCCTTCGCTGTCACTTCGTTGATAACCTTCGACGTCGCGTAGCTGTCCATCGGGTTCACCGGGTATTCCTCGTCGAGCGGGAAGTACTCTGGACTGCGATCCCGGTGCGCGAACACCATACCGTATGTGGTTTCGCTCGATGCCACGATCACCTTGCGGATGCCAAGCTTCGACGCTGCGTCGAGGATGTTGTACGTGCCCATCACGTTGATCCGGTAGACCTCGTTGTCGGGCGTGATCATGATGCGAGGGATCGCCGCAAAATGCACAATCGCGTCGATCGGCTTTGGTTCGAGGTCGTCGGCGAATTCTCCCGGCGCGGTGCTCGACGCCAGCGCATTGAATACCTGGCCCGCATCGGTGATGTCCGTAATCAACGTGCGCGCCGTGCGCGCCGCCATCGGCACGCGATCAAGATTCATCACCTCGTAGCCGTGTTCGACCAGGTTCTGGACCACCCATTTTCCGGCCAGGCCGCTGCCGCCGGTCACGATCACTCGCTTCGTCATGTGCTCCTCTTCTCCTGTTTTCCTACATGTTTTAGCGCTTTTCCGCGCGTGTCGCGCGGCCTCATTCCATCATAGGATCGTTGCGCTCCGTGTCCTTGATTCGGCAGTAACAGTTCTGATGTTGAGTCGTGCGGCTCCAACTGGCCGGCCTCCGCCCGATGCGGCCGGCTGGAGACGACGTTCAGGCGTTGATCCAGGCTCGCGCCTGTTCCAACTCGTTGACGTGGAACGCCTTGATTTCAGCCTTCGTGAAGAACCGCGCCAAATGCATCGAGGCGCGAATCCAGCCCGCGTCGGCCACCACGGCGGCGCGCGTGACCTTGCGGGCGACGGAGACGCCGAGCGTCAGGTCGGTCCATAGCGCCTTCGGCTCGATGCCGCTGAAATGCTCGATGCGTTCGAGCACGCGGGTCTTACCGTTCAGTTCAAGATCACCACGCATGCGCTCGATGGCTTCGCGCAGTTCGTGGTCGGTGATTTTGCCTTCGACGGATATTTCGATGACCGACGAATCGGGGACGGTGTGATACAGGATCATGGCAGGACCTCTAGCCAGAGAGACGTTACACGCTCAGGCACGGATGAGCCTGGCGTTCGACGGCGTACTCATGGTACCTCTTTCCACTCGCTCGGTTAGGTTGCGAGCCGATCTTCCCCTGAGAGGCAGTCGAGGCCAACGGCGCCACCGGCCGGCCGCGGTACGGCGTGATGGGCGCGTGGCTCACGACTGCGGCACGATCACGAACAGTTGGTAGGGACGCGCGGGCAACTCCCGTCCCCATGCGGTCTTGCTCACCTCGAGCGCAATCGGCGCTGCATGGCTTAGCGACGATGCCGTCGCGATGCAGCCCGAGTCGTCGCCACGGCACACAATCAGCGAGCCCTGGCGCGCGAAATCGGCGGATGTGAGCCAGGGCGTTGCCGCCGGCCAGTCGAGATCCCAGAAGCGGGGGTGGCCGCCGTCATAGAACACCATCGAAGCGGCCTCATGCGTCGAGCCCGCCACGATCGACAGCGGCTGGCTGGTGCGTTCGTGCCACACCGCCTGCGCGGCTGCCGCGAGTTCCGCGCGCGGCTCGGCCGCGTCGTCGGAATTGCGCCGCGCCCCTGTGTAGCCGACCACTGCCGATACCGCGAGCACCAGCGCCCAGTACACCGCCATGACGCGTATGGCACGCTGCGGCGCGAACTCGAAGCGGGCTTGCACGAGCACGGCAAGCCAGAGCGGCACCATTGCAAACCACTGCGCCATGCCCCAGACCGAGGCCATCTGCGTCTTGCCGATCACGGACAGCAGGCCCACCGCGAACAGTGGCCCCAGCGCGAGCCACCAGAGATCCGGGTACGACGCGCTCCGAACAACGCTCAGCGCCATGAGCCGCGCAGCCCCGCGCGTGCGCACCATCAACAGCACGAAAACGAAACTGAGCGCGAGATAGCCGATCTGCGCGAGCGTGTAGATGCCAAAGCGCCCGACCGCGGCGAGAAGCGTGCCGCCGGTGCGTTGCGCGGCATACTCGAGCGTCGGGAAATGATTAACCATCATCCAGTGTACGTGCGGGGCCAGCACGGCGACTCCCGCCGCCACCGCGAGCAGCGAATCGACGCTGACGAGGCGCGCACGCCATGCGGGACGCGCGAGCAATGCCAGCAACAGCCCGAGCAGCAGTACGATCGTGAAGTACTTGCCCAGCACGGCAAGCGCCGCGCACGCCCCGAGACCGAGCGCCGCGCCGCTGCGCGCGAGGCGGCTGCCCGGCTGCACGTAGCGGACGAAAAAGTAGGCGGTCCACGGCCAGACCGACAGCAGGATCGAGTTCGGATTGAATTTGATGGCGAGATTCGAGTAAAGCGGCGAGACCGCCATCGCAAGCCCGGCGATGATCGCGATCTGGCGCGGCACGAAGCGCCCGGCGAGCGCGACGATCCCGGCCAGGCCGACCAGCACGTTCACCGCCGACAGCGCGAAATACGCGAGATCGGTGTGCGGGAACACGCTGAACCAGGCCGCTGCGACCCACGACGAAAGCGGCGGGTGCTTCGCGTAACCGGCCTGCCACTCGATGCCCCAGACATAGGTCTCGACCATGTCGCCCTGGATGTCGAGATTGCCGCGCGCGAGCCAGGCGGCCAGCGTCCAGACCAGCGCGTGGAAGGGGAGCAGCCAGCCGAGTGATGCGATGCGCGCGGCGGCAGGTTTATCGGAGGCTGAGGCGAGCGACGTGGGATTCGAAAGCTGGGTCGACATTGAACCTTTTGGTCTGAGTGCCGCCCTACCGGGCAGCGTTTTTGGCCCGGCATTGTAATATGAGCTTACGTAGGGAGAGAGCGATCCTGACAGACTGCCCGGCAACCCATGGCGCCCGATCAAATCAAAAAGGCCTTGATGAAGGACGTTCGCGGCGAAAATTGACCCGTGTGGTCAAGCCGAAGATTCGATTCTCTTGACGCGGCGCTCAACTCGGCCGCAATTGCAGATGCGCTTGAGGAAGCTCTGAGTTGGGCGTGGATCGTAGCAACCCCGACACGAGCCGCGCAACCGTCGCCAGCGTTCCAGTGGATCTGATGGCGAAAAACTGCGCGTGACGCGCGATAACGCGTCTCGAAGTCGCAATTCTTTGAGCGCGACGTGTACCGACGGGTCATGCGCGGCGGATTCGACCGGTCGATGCAATAGTTTGCCGGCATCGTTCGGCTGGGGCCCCATGTTTTGGCTGCAAAACGCGTCGCCATCAGTCGCAAAGCAGCCCCACCATCGGAATCGCCGGGGTTCGTCCCGCGATCAGGTCGGCCGTGATTCGAGCCGATCCGTGCGACATGGTCCAGCCGATATGACCGTGACCGGTATTCAGATAAAGATTGCGATACTTCCTGCGCCCAAGAAACGGCAGGTTCGTCGGCGTCATCGGCCTGAGACCGGCCCACATTTCGGCGCGATCGTAGTTGGCGCCGGCCGGGTAGAGTTCTTGTGTCACGCTCTTCATGAACGCAAAATCAGAAGGCTTATGGCTCGTGTCGTAGCCGGCAAACTCCGCCGTTGCGGTGACCCGGATCCGGTCGCCGAAGCGCGAGATTGCGACCAGGTTGTGCTCGTCGACCACTGCAACGGAGGGTGGCATGGGCCGGCCATCGATCGGAATCGTGAGGGAGTATCCCTTGATCGGATAGATCGGAAGATCGATGCCGATCTGTCGGCCAAGAACCGGACTATAGGCGCCAAGGGCGAGCACATACGCGTCGGCTTTTACAAGGCCTCGGCTCGTTCTTATGCCCACCACGTCCTGCCCAGCGGTTTCGAAGCCGTCGATGGTGGTGTCCGTCAGAAGCGTACCGCCACGCGCGACAATCTTTTCCGCAAGGGCGCGGGTGAACTTCGCAGGGTCTCCGGTCTCATCGGTCGGGCAGTAAATGGCACCCGCTATCCTGTCTTTTGCCGAAGCCAGCGACGGGTCGAGTGCGACGACCTGATCGCGGCTGAGAACCCTGATGACTTGCCCATCGGATTCCAGCAGCGTTCATGTGTTCGACTCCGCGATCCTGCGCTTCCTGCGTCCGATGAAAATACAGAATTCCGCGGTCATTTCGATCGTATTCGATGGCGTCCTCAGCGATCACATTCTGTAGCACGCGTTGCGAGTACGCGGCAAGCCGATGCTTGAGCAGGGTATTGCGGCGTGCCTTCTCTGAGGTGCATTCCATCAGGAAACGCCACGACCAGCTGTAAAGCCTGGGATCCGCCGAGAACTTGAAGCGCAACGCCTGATCTTTCAGCACCAGCGATTTGAGCAGAATCATCGGCGCTTTGGGCGAGGACCAGACAAAGGAATGCCCGGGCGCGATCATGCCCGCATTACCCCAACTGGTTTCCGATGCGACTAAAGGCTGCCGCTCGACGATCACGACCTCATGGCCATCCTTCTGCAACTGGTACGCGGTTGTCACACCGACTACCCCGCCACCGAGCACGACAACTTTCATGATGTCCTCAGATACAAGGGGGCCGGCGGCATTCAAGGCGGCGCGGTCTCGCTCCGGCTTTTGTGCTGCGCCACCATCGATTCCTGCTGGACAGGAGGCGCCAGTCTCACTTCCATTGCGGCTGATTCAGCGCCATTCCGTGCTGCCCTTTGTAGGCAGCCACGGCCGGCGGCGTCCACCCATCCAGCATCTGTGGCGCGAGTTGCCAGACCTCGATGCCAAGCGGCCGGCACACTTCCAGCGGATCGCGCGCGTCGGGTCCCCACATCGGCACTGACAGATCGCCGCCCGGACAGGTCGACAGCGCGCACAGCAAGTCGATCTCCGCGAAGAATTCGAGGTAATCGCCTTTCTTTGCCGGACACGCCTTCATGAAGTATTTGTCTTCGAGATTCAGGCCGGTGCACTGGAACACGTTGAGCACGTCGTGGACGTCGTACTCAGTCAATCCATACGGGGCGATGGCGCGCGTCAGGTTGGAGTGGCAGTGAAAATGAAAATCCTCGCCGGTCAGCATGCGGTTCACGTAGGGGTCGCAGCGCGTGCCGAGCAGATCGTGGACACGGCCGCCGTGCTCGTCGACGCCGTAGCCTGCGAGACTGTCGTCCGTGATGGTCACCATCGGACGCAGGAATGGCAGCGTCGACCACAGACGGTCGAACGTGCTCACGTGCGCCTGCTGCAACTGGCGCGTGCGCGACGCCCACATGCGCTCGCGCGGGTTGTGCCGGTTCCACATGTTCAGGTCGGCAACCTGCGGGCCTTCGATCGTGACAATGCGAAACACGTGGCCGGCCGGCACGGTCCACGCTTGCCCCGAGCGGATCGGCACGACGATCGATTCGACCAGCGTGCGGGTGTCGTGCTGTGAGGCGATGCGCTGATAGAACGTCTTGTCGACGTCGAGCGCTGAGCCTTTGGTGGACTGATAGGCAGCAGGATAATTCAGCATGATGCATTCTCCGTCGAACTCAGGCCGGCGCCGTGCCGCGACGAGGCGGCGTCGTCATCGCTCGGGCGACGCAGCACTGCAACGACCTTTTCCTTATCGATCTCTGACATGTTTTGCCTCCTTTACGTCTGACCCGTTTCAGCCAAGGTCGATTGCCCAGTTGGCGGGTTACTCTGCCGAGCTGGCACTGCCGCCCAGATAGGCAGCGCGGACCCGGCTATCCTGAGCCAGCTCGCGGGCGGACCCCGCGAGCGCAATGTGCCCACTTTCCAGCACGTAAGCCCGATGAGCGATCCGCAGCGCCTGGCGGGCGTTCTGCTCGACGAGGAGAATCGAGGTGCCTTCGCGGCAGATGTCGGCGATCATGCCGAAGATCGCGCGGACCAGCTTCGGCGCGAGTCCCATCGACGGTTCGTCCAGCACCACGATACGCGGGCGCAGCATCAGGGCTCGGGCAATCGCCAGCATCTGCTGTTCGCCGCCGCTGAGCGTGCCAGCCAGCTGGCTGCGTCGCTCGCCGAGCCGGGGGAAAGTCGCATAGAGCTGATCCCTTCGCTGTTGCAATGCCGCACTGTCGCGCCGGATCAGATAGCCGCCGAGATGCAGATTTTCCTCCACCGTCAGCGCCCCGAAAATGCGCCGCCCCTCTGGCACATGACCCAGACCCAGCGCCACGATCTGGTGTGCGCGCAAGCCCGTCAGGCGCTGGCCAGCCATCGCAATGTCGCCCGCGCGCGGCCGGATCAATCCGGAAATCGCCCGCAGTGTGGTCGTTTTTCCCGCGCCGTTGCTGCCGAGCAACGCGACGATCTCGCCCTCCGCGACGTCCAGCGAGATGCCGTGCAGCACTTCGACAGTCCCATAGCTCACACGCAGATCGCGGATTTCTAGGAGTCCCACAGCGATTTCTCCCCGGCAGTATCGTCGCTCGCCTCGTCCTTTCCGGCTGTGCCGAGATAGGCATCGATCACCCGCGGGTCCGCCTGGATCACGGCGGGCTGGCCCTCGGCGATGATGACGCCGTGGTCCATCACGATGATCCGGTCCGACACGCCCATCACCAGCATCATGTCGTGCTCGATCAGCAGCACCGTCACGCCATGATCCCGGATCCGCCGGATCAGTTCCATCAGCGCGCGTTTCTCGGTCGGGTTCATGCCTGCAGCCGGCTCATCGAGCAGCAGCAGGCGAGGGCTGCTGGCGAGCGCACGGGCGATCTCCAGCCTGCGTTGGTCGCCGTAGGGCAGATCGGCGGCGCGCTCGCCCGCCCTGCCGGCAAGACCGACGAAGGCAAGCCAGCGCAGGCCTTCGGTGGAATGGTCCGCCGCCTCGGCGCGCGCGGACGGCAACGCCAGAAGCTCGGCTGCGAGCGGTGTCCGAAGCCGATGGTCCATGCCGGTCAGGACGTTTTCGAAGGCCGTCATGTGGCCGAACAGGCGGATGCCCTGGAAGGTGCGCGCCATGCCTTGATGGACGATGCGATGAGGCGCGCCGCCGGCAAGCCGTTCCCCGCACCAGACGATCTGGCCGCCAGTCGGGCGGATGACGCCGGTCAGGCAGTTGAACACGGTGGTCTTGCCGGCGCCGTTCGGACCGATCAGGCTCACGATCTCGCCGCTTCGCACCATGAAGCTGACACCGCCGACCGCCAGCACGCCACCGAAGCGGCGCTGCATGTCGCGCACCTCCAGCAGAACCTCATCGGTGACGGCGTGATCGGGCACAGCGAGGCGATCGGCGTCAGCGCCCTTGCGCGCCGGCGCGACGCGGCGCAACGGCGCTGGCCACAACCCCTGTGGCCTTAGCAGCATCAGGATCACGAGCCCGATCGCAAAAGCGAAGATGCGCCAGAGATTGAGAAAACGCAGAATCTCCGGCAGGCCGGCGACGATGATGGCGCCGAGGAGCACACCGGGAATGCTGCCCCGGCCGCCGAGCACGACGACAATCAGGATCGTGACGGACTGCAGATAGGTGAAGCCGGTCGGATCGATGGTGCCGAAGCGGGCGGCGAACAGGCTGCCGCCCAGCCCGCCGATCAGCGCGCCCATCACATAGGCGAGCAGCTTGACGCGCAGCGTCGGCACGCCGACGGCCTCGGCAGCTGCCTCGTCCTCGCGGATGCTGGTCCAGGCGCGGCCCAGCCGCGACTGGCCGAGCCGGATGGCGAACACGAGCACCAACACGAGGAACGCCATGCCCAGTTCGTAGAGCGCTAGCGGCGAACTGATCTCGAAACCGAACAGGCTCGGACTCGCGATGCCGAAGATCCCGTTCGGGCCGCCCGTGATGTCGAGGTTGGTGGCGACGATACGCGTGATTTCGCCGAACCCCAGCGTGACGATCGCCAGATAGTCGCTGCGCAGGCGCAGGGTGGGATAGCCGATGACGATGCCCGATACCCCGGCGAACGCCAGACTGAACGGCAGCGTCTCCCAGAACGAGAAGTGCAGCAGGGTTTCCAGCAATGCCGTCGTGTATGCGCCGATCGCGAAGAAGGCCGCGTAGCCCAGATCGAGCAACCCGGCATAACCGACTACGATGTTCAGCCCAAGACCCAGGATCGAATAGGTGACGATGGTCA